>JBGSUV010000001.1:0-180755 GCA_041753315.1 Pirellulaceae bacterium
CTCGGCATGCACCGCAAATGCCATTGGATCGACGCCATAGCTTGCGCCTACTTTGCCTGCAGGGTCGCTCAAGTGCGGCCACCAAATGCCTTTCTTGTACTTCTGCTGAAAAGATTCTTTGGCAAACCAGTACTTGGCATCAATTTCTTTGCCCACCATCAGTCGGCAGCGGTAGAGGTCATGACATTCAATCGTAGCGACCGTCGCGTTCGCTGCCACGAACTCCTCTTTCATATTGATGAGGTCATTGAACTCGGAGTGACAGACCGGACACCAGTCGGCAAAGATCCAGATAAGCACCACCCATTTGCCACGTTGGCTTTCAAGCTTCCACGACTCGCCATCGGTGGCGGTCAACGTGAATGGCGGCGCTGCTGAACTTATAGCCAGCATTTCAAACTCGGCTTCGTCGAGAGTCTCGAATGCCTTTCGGTTCTCCTGCGTTGCGCCGGTGTGTTTTGCGATCTGGTCCAAAGCTAACTCGCATTGGTGACGAACATCCTTGGATGAGTCTTCGACAAATCGCTCCGTTAGCAAGTCGACTGAATTCTTAGCGACCAGTTGGCCCAGCGACATCGCTGCTTGTGCGCGGACAAGACTGCTCGGATCATTTTCCAGCAAACGTTCCAGTTTCGAAACGCTGTCTTGATCGCCGCCAATCGCTAGAGCCGCTGCCACAATCTGGCGGACGTGATGGTTGTCATGGTCCAATCCTAGACGCACTGCAGTTGCATCATTTGGCAATTCGAGCAACAGGTCTCTGATCGCCAAAGAGCGGATTCGCCAATCGCCATCGTCGAGGGCTGCAATCCCATGCTTGCCAACTCCGCGATCGTTGGTAAACGAGTGATCCTCATTCAGCGGATGAAACGAATGGCCCGCTACTTTCTGGAGCACCGACTCAACACGCTCATTGCCTGCTGTGAGCTGAAAAAAGCAAGCCAGACAAATGAGCGATGCGAGCGACATAGTTTTAAGACGCATTCTGATTCCTAACCGTTTTGTGTTGGCAGCAAATTTAACCTGAGCAGCGTGGATTACTACTTGGTGCCGGAGCCCGAGCTTGGTTCGCTTTTGGTGGTCGAGCCACCCGCTTCGGGCTCTGGCGTACTCTGTGTCGCGTCGGCGTCATTCGTGGGGGCAGAAGCCTGCGGTGTACAGCCGATCGAAAATGCTGCCGTCAGAAGCATTACGCTCAGTGCTAAGCGGATGTGTGTTGAACTGGACATCGAAGTTCTCCCTTGCTCGAATTGGATGGTGTGAATTCCCAAAGCGACTCATTGTAGCTGTTGATGTCTCGGCGAATGTGCGAATCATCACAGAAGCCGATCGCTCACTTCATAAAGTAGAAGGCAAAGCAAACGTTCCTCCCTTCGCCGAGGCTTCCTGGGCTGCGACCTAGGCACCAGGAGACAGGGGGATTGGATGAGCCATTGGCACTCGATTAATTGGAGTTGAGCCGTGAGTACAAGAAGTTCGTTTTTCTACGTAATCGTTCCTACTGGAATTTTGGCAGCGGTTGTGGCAGTTAGCTACATTGTGGAGTTGAACGGCTCCGGACAGCAGGCTGTCGCCGCTTCCCCAGTCCAGCAGCTTGGCGCGCCCAATTTTGACCTAAGCGACCTGAACATCCCTGCAGCAGAAATACGCGGCGGTGGCCCTCCTAAAGACGGCATTCCCGCGATCACGAGTCCCCAGACCGTTGCAGCCGCCGACGCTCGCTTCCTCAAAGCCAGCGATCGTGTCGTCGGGGTGGTCCTGAATGGTCAAGCTCGGGCGTATCCAATCTCGATCCTGACGCAGCACGAAATCGTCAACGACAATCTTGGCGAAACAGCGATCGCGGTCACCTACTGTCCTCTGTGCGATTCGGTCATCGTGTTTGACCGAGCGACGGAAATTGGTGTGAAGGAGTTCGGTGTTTCTGGCTTGCTCTACAACAGCAATGTGCTGATGTACGACCGAAGTGAAAAGGAGAGCCTCTGGTCTCAGATGAAGATGGAAGGTGTTTCGGGACCAGCTAAAGGGATCAAGCTGCAAACGCTGCCCATGGAGTTGACCAGTTGGAACGCGTGGCAGTCAAAACATCCGGAAACCGACGTGATGTCTACTGAACTTGGATTCCAGCGAGACTACCGCAAAAATCCCTACACCCGCTACTTCAAGCAGCCTGGGCTGATGTTCCCTGCAATGCCACAGAACGCGAGCTTGCCGGTCAAAGAACGTGTTATCGCCCTTTGGGACGGAGTGGATTCGATCGTCGTTCCTACGTCCTATTTCCGAGGAAAGTCAGGGACGGCTGCGGTCGTCGTCAATGGCAAACAAGTTGAGGTTGCGTATGACGCATCCACCGATTCGCTCAGCGTGATCGATGCCGGCAAAGGCGTCCAATGGGCCAACACATTTTGGTTTGCCTGGTATGCCTTTCATCCATCTACAAAGATCTTCCAAAAATAAAAGTTGGCTGTGATGGTTCGCACAGATCGCATAGGCCATGTGGAACGATATTGAATAGAGTCGCTCGCAGTCGCAATAGTCCTGGCTCGCTCCGCTATCGAAGTGAGCAAGACGAAAATGCGTCTCGTTCGCAGCGCGAACGACGATACACGCACACAACACAAAGGAAAAAGCATGCAACGGAATGTTATCCAAGGAATGGTCGCATCAATGACATTGCTATTTGTAATCACACAGTCAGCGAGTGCCCAAGATCGGAAATGGTTCGACTCTCCTGATGAAGCCGCCAATGTTGCTGCTCGTTCGGGAAAAATGATCGTGGTCAGCGTAGGAGCGGACTGGTGCCACTACTGCAAGAAGATGGACCGCGAGACGTGGACAGACGGAAAGGTCCAGCAAGCGATCAAACAGAATTATGTGCCTTTAAAACTAACTGACGAAAGACATCACGAGCTCCTGGCAGTGATGCAAATCAAAGCTTTTCCCACGACGCTGGTCTTCACATCGGACACAAAGTTTCTGACGAAAATGGAAGGTTACGTCGACGCCGAGAAAATGGCTCTCCTATTGGAGAAAATCCGAATCGCGGATAGTCAGCAATCCACTCAAACACCTCCCATACGTTAAAAAAGGAAACAAGCAAATGCTACCAAAAGACGATGACGGCTGGATACCTTGCGCGGAGGGAGCGCTCTTAGCAATGCTTGAGCAAGCACGAGCCGAAAGGCGACAATCCAATTTACTCCGATTGGTCGTGAGTGCCCTAGCTTTGCTTTTCGCTTCATTCTACTTTGCACCCAGCGCTATCGACCGCGACTCAATCAATCTCGAGTGCCGTGACGTCGGTAGCCTGTTGGCTGGATACGTGGCGGGCGATTTAGATCAGGCGAGCCTACAAGTTGTCGAGCAGCACCTGGTTAGCTGCGAGAAATGTCGCGCGAAGCTTGGCCAGATGCAGGCCGGCGAGATGGCTATGCTGAAGGCCCTATCGTTGCCCGCTCCAACTTTTCAAGAGGACCTACTGTTGACTGCTATCCAACCCATGCCACTCGCGATCGACTGATGAAGCCAGTCGCCAAATGTCCGTGAGTACGACGCTTTCTCGCTTGCCACCGATCATGCCATCCGCCTTCATTTTGCCTAGCATGATCGTTACCGTCTCGCGTGTAGTGCCAATCAAATTCGCAAGCTCTTGGTGAGAGAGCTTGAGACCAATTCGGATACCATCGTCAACTGTCGATCCAAACTGTTCCGCCAAGTCGAGTAGCAAATGTGCAAGCCGTTGCTGGTTGGAAGAGAACAACAAACTTTTAAGTCGATTTTCTATTCGCCGTCGGCGAAATCCGACTATCTTGGTGATGGCTACTACGAATTGCATGTTCACCTCCATGTGGGGCAGAAGCGTCTCGCGGGGAATACGAATGAGGGTTGTATCAGCCGCGGCTTCACAATATTCGCCGCGACTCCCTGACTCTAGAAGCGACAATTCGCCGAAGACCTCGCCGATCTTGATGAACGCCAGCGTAGAGACTTTTCCATCTGCGGTAAGATGGCACAGTTTCACCAAGCCCTCGGCGACGATGTAGACCGAATCGGCATATTCGCCGGGCAAATAGATGGGCGTGCCTCGAGAAAATTTCTTCCATCGAGATTGACGCTCAATCGCAGCGAGCCCATCGGTGTCAAACATCTCAAGCAAATGGCTTGACTTGAGATACCAGATTCGTTCTTGCATGGATGTCAGAGTATCGAGAGTGCATGCTTGGAATGCAGAGATTTGAGTCGCGACGATTGCTTCTCTATGACAGCGAGCCCGGCGAGCTGCTTAGAGCACCTCGCTGGGCATGCATCACATGACGAATCGCGAGCGGCGCGTACTGCGATTTCAAGTCCAAGGGTGTGCTAGGCCTTACTTGACTTCATACTTGGCCGGATTCGACACGAACATCTTGAGTTGCTCTTCGGACGGAAACAAATAGCGCATGTCCTTGTGGATGGCTGCAAACTCCGGCTTCCCTTGAACTTCTTGCTGCATCTCAACTCGACAAACGGTGCATTGCCCTTGAGCAGCGAGATCCACATTAGCGTACTTGGCGGGATTCTTGAGGAACATCTGTTTCTGTTCGTCGCCTGGGAAAAGGAATAGTCTTCCTTGATGCATCGAAGCGAAATGGACAGTACCATCCATTGTCTTACCCATCTCCACCAGACAGACGGTGCATTTGCCGCCAAGAGCAGGCGTGTATTTGGCGGGATTCTCGAGGAACATTTGCTTTTGTTCTTCACCTGGGAATAGATAGGTCTTGCCGTCCTGTTCAACGGCAAAGCGACTGTCGCCCTTAACCCACTTCTTCATTTCGATCACGCAGACTGGGCAGTAGCCGCTCAGGGCGACAGCGGCTTCATTTTTGGCGGTGCCGCTGCCTTGCACTACGGTTCTCGAAGACCCCGCTGGTGCCTTGGTGCCGGATTGAGCCCACGCGGGGGACGAAATCCCCAGTACCGAAGATAATCCCAATGCAAACACCAATTTGTGTCGAAGCCGAATGGTCATAACATGTTTCCTTGATTTGAACCGAGAGACGCAGTAATTCACCAGCGAATCCACTGCTGACTATCTGACTGTCGGCGCAAGACCCCGAACCTTACAAAGGCGACGAAGATTCCTTCGAAGTTTTCTTTTGGCTCGGTGAGGCGCTGAGTGTGTGAAATCACACAGAGCGCGTGAGACGCGATCGGCAAAATGCCCTGTCATCGTTCGCTCGGCGAACGAATCGCTACCCCGCTCCGTTCGCCGAGCGAGATGCGACCATCAGATTCAGCTTCAAAGAAGGACTGCACCGTGTTTCGAAATCCGCTTTTCTCCCTTGCCCTATTGATGACCTCAACCCTTTGTGCGACGTCTGCGTTTGCGCAAAGCGGCACCCGAGGTGGTTACTCATCACCCACTACCTCGTCGCCGGCTTTTCCATCAGGCAGCTATCGAAGCAGTCAGCCAGTTGGCGGCTACTATCAAGGCTCGAGCGCTAGATCACTTTCGAATGGCACGTACGCTCAAGGACAGACTTGTGCCAATGGTAGCTGCTCGGCACGTCGCGCTGCGGCTCCGGTTGTATCATTAGCCGCGCCGATTATGAATCAATCGACCTATTCGGTAACTCAATATCCGGTTGTCATGGGTTCGAGCATGACGGGTTCAGCGCAACCAATCTATAACGCGTACTACCCGGCACAGAGCTCAACTTCGTATTCACCATACACCGTGCATTACGGTTCAACGCAAACCTTTTCATCGACACCGATAAGCAGTTGCTCCGGTTCGGTCACGAGCCGAAGTTGCCGATAAAGAAGAAGGCATGATTGGATTCGGCTGAATGGACTCAGCCGAGCTGCCGTTTGATTACCTCTTCGAGCCGAGCTTTCGTCGCCGGCGGCATGGCAGCAGGGACTGCGTCGGCTTGATCCAATAGGCCTTTTGATCCGCGGACCCGCTTGCGAAGTTCGATGATGTTGGAACGGAATCGACGACACATGCCGCACATCATGATGTGAAGCCACAGCTCCATGCGCTGACGAACCGCAATCTTCCCTTCCAGGGAGTCGGAGATCAGTTTCGTCATATCTTTGCAGTTAAGCATGTTAGGCCTCCCCCATCGTCCATCTCGCACGAATGCACTCAGCCAGGCGAAGCCTGGCTCGATGCATGAGCACCCATAAGTTTGTCGAACTTACACCGAGTTCCTTACACAAATCTTCTGGATTTCGCTCATTTAGCTCGCGACCAACGAAGACGGCAGCTTGATTCGGCGGCAGGCCCTTGAGGCAACGCCTGAGTATTCCCATGAATTCCGATTGTTCAAGGGAGTCCAGCCGCAGCGGGTCCGCTGCACGAGCCGCCTCGGACCAATGACCATTTTTATCAAAAAGCTTGTCGAGGATGGGATCCACGTCGCCGGTTGCCGTCTCCTCTCGCGCTGATTGACGCTGACGATCGACGACTTTTTTCTTCAAGATTCCCATCAGCCACGGGCCGACATCACTCTCCGGAGGGAAATGGCACAAGTTCTTCAGCCCGCCGAGAAGTGCTTCCTGCACGGCATCTTCTGCCGCATCCGCGTTCTTTAGTCGCGACATGGCGAATGCGTAAAGGGATTCTCCGTGGTCGGATACCCATTTGCTGGGGTCTAGATTTGGTAACTGCTCTTGCATTTGCGATTGTCACCAGGAGAACTGGGACTCAATCCGCCGTTTTGGACCATGCGGTCCCAAATTTAGCATTTTCCGCATCCATTGACCAGATGAGTTTCTCAATACGTAGTCCCCTGGCAAGAGCCAAGGTAGTAGATGCCGTCATTGCAGTAGCCTTACGGGCCTGCCCCTGATTCAACGTCTAACTGCACCAACGGCACTCTCAGCCACAGTCTACTTCACCGCGGGAGCTATAGTGCCAAGGCCTGCGTCTGTTTGCCCTTCGACAGTTGTCTTCCAGTAGGCGGGGTAAGGCTGTTGGACCCAGGTCCCGCTGTACTTCTTCTCACCTGTAGGCGTCTGAATAACGGACAAGCTCATTCGCTTGTACGAATGGGCTGCTGCCATGCTCTCATACATGGCAAATTGCTGTTCTGAGTTGCCATGCGTCGCCGAAAACGAGAAATTCTCGTGGGGACGCGGCATAAATCGACCTCGATAGCGTTCTGAGCCTTCTTGCAATTCACTCGCAATTTCAAGCGCAATAATGCCTTGCTGAGCCAACTCCACGGAAAGACGCTCAAATTCCTCGTGCAATAGCCAATCGGTCCAGCGATCAAAAACCAGCTCGACGTCTGGACGGGCCTGTTGAAATCGCTTGACACTCGCCATCGAAATGCCTGTTCCCAAAATTTCCAGACTACGCAACTCGGTAATCTTTTCTATCGGAACCAGCGCATCATCTATCAGTGGGATTCCGTTCAGTTCAAGCGTGTTCAGTGATTTTAATTCGACGAGCTGCATCAATCCCGCAGCGGTTACAGGTGCGTGTCCCCACTCATCTCCTAGAGAAAGTGTTTTCAGTGACGCGCACTTCTTCAGAGCATGTATGCCTTGGTCGGTTATCCCCTCGCACCCAATCGCCAAAGTTTCGAGTGCGGGAAACGCGGCTAATCGATCGAGCGCACGATCGTCAATTTGAGTGTCCGAAAGGGTCAACGTCCGTATGTTTGGCCAGTCCTTGTCGCTAAGCAATGACGCAAACGAGCGGTTGTCTAACTGCATGCCATCGAAATGGAGTGTCGTCAGCGAATCAAGGGACGGAAGTTGCAAGATGTCGGTGTTCAGTTTGCCGCGTTGTAAATTCAAAACATGCAGCGGCAAATGGGCGAGTGCGTCCAGCGAGTCTTGGGTGACCAAGCGATTTTCAAAGCTCATTTCGTGCAGCGCCGCGGCTAGCTGAGTCTCGACTTCCGAAGCCTTCTCTAAGTTGCCTACGCGAATCATCAGAATCCTGCCATCTCGGCCGATCAACACCAGTTGTGGTAGCCGTTCGACTGCATAGGCCGAGCGCCATTGCTCCCTGGAACCAACCAATCCCATGGCATGTTTGACGCCACGCCCCTCGGCAAATGCGGTTACGGATTTGAACTCCTCAGCCTTCGATCTTTCGCTCAAGCGATAGGCGCTTGCCTTCTGGTTATCCCATCCGTGACCATCGTACGCACTCAAGCTAACGACCACGAGGCCATCATCTGCGTACCGCTCCTGCCATGCGTCGAGCTGCTGCAAGGTTGTCCAACTGGGTTCATACCACAGGGCCCAAAAATTCAACAGGACAACTTTGTTTTGCAACTGTTCAATCTCTAACGCAGGGCCAACCGTCCATTCCTCAACGCTTAATTCGATGCGGTCTTTTCCAATGAGTTCGAAGTGCTTACTACTGAGGGCGTTGGGCGGCGCCCAGAGTTGTATGTAGTTCTCCGCGGCCTGACGGGTCTGAGGATTTAGACTCTGTTGCGCCAGATAGAGCAGCTTGGTCTTCTCGGGATTGCTGCTATATAAAAATATCTTGTCGAGCAGGTCTGCTCCAAATTGGTATTCCTTTGCCGTTAACCGCCGTTCCAGTTCACGCAAAGCCAGGGGCGTCGCTTGCTGTAACAATGCTCCGGTTGCCATGCCGAGGTTAAAGGGATCGTCCAATTGCCTGCTTAACGTTGATGTGGCCAATGGGCTGTTGGAATACCCCAGTAGCGGAATCAGATGAGGCTTTGACTGTTGGAGGTCGGGAGTTTCTATTCGATTAATCAGATACGCCTCAATCGCATTAGCGTCGGGGCCAATTGCAATGAACGCCCTTGCCACGGCAGCGTGGTAGTTCGACCCATTCTTTGGGTGATCCGTCAAAATCGCGACAAGCGTGGGGAAGGCGGATGGCTCAGGTGCTAAAGGAGGTAGTGTTGCAGCCGCGTGCTCCGTCAAAATTGCGACTAGCGTGGGGAATGCGAACGAAGAGGCTGATCCCCAGCTTTCAAGCAGCTCAGCAGCGCCAATCGGCGCATCGAGTTCATCGCCCCTTCCCAAACCGCGACTATTCAACAATTCCACCAGCACAGGAATCGCGAAATGGCCTCCATCCCCCAATTCCCGAAGCTTGTTATACAACTTCGCTGGCTCTTTTTCAGAGAGTTGTGTGTAAGTACGAGCCGCTTCCTGTCGCAGTTCTTCGCTTTGCCCAACATCTGCCACTGCTGAGAGAAGCTGATCCATGGCAGCATCAGGTAGACTAACCCGCTGACCCAACGGTAAAGGCCTCAGAATGCGAATTGCCTCCAGGCCGACCGCGGGATTTGGATGCTCGAGTGAGTGCGTCAAGAAACGCTCCACCGGTTCACTATCGCGTCGCGAGTTGTCCCAGTCCTTTGAGACGTATGACAATGCAGTGTCCAGGTCCTCTACGCTGGCAACCAATTCATCGACCAATCCCTGAACTTCCGCGTCGCGCGATCTTGCATTGGCGAGTTCATCGAAATATTCATAAAATCTCGGATGCGAGACGTCGAACTCAAGCGTCGTTGACTCTATTGATGAGTCGGGGCCAATAACAACCAACTCGCTACCCTGGACAACCAGCTTACTGTCTGGATTGGCGGCCATCCATAAAGCTGAAGGCTGCAAACGCAGATACATTTTTGCTGGATGTTTTTTAATTGAGACGGGACAGCGGACACTCGCTTTCTCAAAACGAGCTGTTCGATCCAGATAAATCGTGGGCCAGGTTATAGAATAGGCCGGCCTTTCATAGCCGTCACCGACGAGCTCAACGAATTTCCCGTATTGCTGCGAAATCGCATCGTCCGGCTTTAAGTTGGACAAATACGTCTCAATCGCTTCTTCGACCTCTTTCACGATCGCTTGGTCGTGTTCCCGAAGCTCCGCGGCATTTTTCAGGGACCGTATTGTGAAGAACGAAATTCCCAAGAACAAAGGTACTAAGACCACGAAGACTATCTTGAATTTTATCATTGCATCAGGATTTTAAGTGTGTTGCATAATCGTTGTAAAGTCATTTGGCACAAGTCGTCTAGCAGCCAAATTAGAGCGTGTTCATTCGGCGTGCATTCTTGTCGGTGGCCGCGGCTGCGTTTGCGGAGGTATCTTTATAAATGTCGCACTTGAAAGAATGGCAAAGTACTTCAATGCCATTCCCTTTCCAACAGACCGGTTGCTGGGTAGAGTCTAGCGATTCGCTAACCGACGATTGTTACTACTGCCACAATGCCGCACTAAGGAATAGAGCCTTTTTCGAAAGATGATGTGCGCGTGTTCTCCCGAGATGTGATTTTTTCTAAATTTTATCACCAGACGCACGCGATCATCTCTCTTCGGTTGCTGAGATTGTTAACATCCGATCCTCCGCTGAAAGGACTTCCAGGCGGACGTCAGGTAATCCTCAACTGCAAGAGCGGAGCTGGCGAACTGGCTATCCCCGCCGATCACGGGCACTTTGAGGCCACATGTCAAGCGAAGCCATCGCGCAAAGAATACGCGATGCAAGTGAACTCAATGAATTGGGGCTTTCCTTGGCCAGAGCTATACCTTGCGGTTCTCCCTACGGACCGCCTATGGTTGATGCCGCTGAAGAAGCAAGTCAATTGTTCCGTAGCGAACCGACTGCTGAAGAATAGATCGACGAAGTTTGTTCTAGAGCTTGCTAAACATTGCTCTCCGCTCCCAGGCGAACATTCCTGTTTGGTTATGAACTAAGATATGGGCGAAGCTGAAAGGTTCAGTCAGGATCGCAGATCAATTATTTGTTGGTGATTAAATGGATGTTCGAAAGTGGCTTCAGCAAACGGCCGAGTATGGCTACAACTCGGTCGCGGGGGGATTAGGGATTGCAGGCGCCGGTGTTGGGTACGTCACTGAGTTGGTAGGCAATCTGAGACTGTTTGGGTCTACCACAACATCCAGCACCGACGAAAAGTTTGATGAGCGCCACTACTTTCTTGTCCCCGATACCCGTAGCGAGGATGGCTATTCGTTAGTCGTTACGCGATGTCCGATGTTTGAGTTGCACACTTTATTGCAGTCGACGATCGCCGACGAACAGCGACGAATGTTCCGACTCGCCAGCTCCGCTGTACTTGACGTCTTTGATACAGCGATGCGTTCAACAAGAGAGGCGAACAAGGCGGGCTTGGGGCCCGAAGATCTCCGTTACTTGGAATTACTTAAGAGTTTCGGATCGATCTGCTATCCTCAACGTTCGCCCTGACAAACGCGGACAAATGGCGTTCACTGGAGTTCAAGAGAATTCTTTGTCACTCAAAGTACGAACGCCCCCTATTAGTACTCGGCTATGACTTTCCATTGATCGTCCGCTCTACGCAGTTGTATGAATCTGAATGCACCTGGCAACGAGAGCCTAAGCAATACATCATTCTGCTCGATCGTGAATCGAATGGAACGGAAAAGAGATTCGCTGTGCTGATTCGGTTCTGTTACATAGTCACCCACCGCGACATCCAGCTGCTCGATCCGTAACGGGCCGAACTTCCGAATTCGTTTCTTCGCTGCCAGGGACGATCGTGACTCGCCTTTCCAGCGATGGCTTATCAGGGACCCTCGCCTTGCCCGCGAGTTCACCGAGGTTTCACAGACGGCGATCTGATACGCCAGCTTGGAATCGGTCGGATTTCCGTCCATTGCGAAGATGATGCTTCGAGGCATCCAGCAATGCTATTTAGAAATGGCTAGGAAGTCTACCTCCGTCGACGCCACGACAATACGCTGAAGGAAGCCGCAACCAGTGCCAAAGCCGATGGTTCAGGCACGGCCGACACTGTCGCAGCGATTGCTGTGGAGTCTGAATTAAAGGTCTGGTTGGGTCCATAACCAACAGAGAAGTCAAGTCGATCGCCCGCCATCAGTGAATGCAGCCCGGAATAAGATTGGTTGCTGGGAGTATCGAATCCATTCACGCTTCCACTGAAAAGAGAAAAGCCATTGAGCAGAACGTGGACGTCAGTCGTCGCGCCTCGCGTATCGCGACCCTGAAAAACTGCGTCGAGTTGGTAAAGCCCAGTCGCTGGTGCCGTAAAGCGGGACACGCTGTAAGCGCCGGTCGGTGACGGACTTGAAATGATTTGTCCCGCCAATACCGAGACAAACCCACCCCCAACGATTTGTGTTGTGCCGGCCGTGTTTTTTGCAACGAACGGATAATTGAAGCCGAAGGCTGTCTCCGTCCCGGCCCACGCGTGGATGTTTGTATGTCCGCCAAACGAACTCGAGGAAAAGTTGAACGGCGTTAGTGCCCCGTTTAAGGTCGTCCCTGTGGTTCCATAACTCCAAACACCATTGGGATTGCCCACCAACGAGAAATCCGCAGCCAAGTCGTAAATCATAGCGGCGCATGAGAGTGATGGACAGCTGACGGTGATCGCCACTGCGACCATGATCCGACTTACAATAGAGCCTGCGAACCTTAGAGCAGCCATTGATTTGACGGTTTTGGCAACTAAGCAAAAGTGTGATTTATATAAACGGCTTTTCATTTGATATTCTCTGTTCAATCTTTGTGTGGTGATCGGCGCCCGTTGGCTGATATTGCGTTTCACTCTGTGCAGGGATGGCCGAAAAAGTGTTGTTCCACAGAGGCAACTACATCAACTACTCACCCGGCAGTTGCTTCTCTCATGCAATCATCCTAAATTTCTAAAAAAATTGCAGAATCTGTGATTCACACTCGTAAGGCAAGACTTGTAAGCGTTTGAAAAACGCGTCGCTTTCCGGGAGCTGACGACAAGCACGTGAACAGTTCAAGAATAACTACTGAGCTATCTGTGCTATCTCTCACCTGCCGAAACAAGATTTTTGAAAAAAAGACTAAATTTTGCCGCTTGCTTGAAGTCGGCTCGACTTGAGCGAAAATGGTTTTGTTATCAACTCACAAGACGCATTGGTCCATAATGCCTGAACAAGTCGCCACCTCCCCAAGTTTGCTCCTGCGAATTCGCAATTCAAACGACCACGACGCTTGGTCAGTGTTTCAGGAAATTTACCTGCCGCTGATTCGTTCGTTTTGCGTCCATTGGGGATTACAAGAAACCGATGCAGACGATGTGGTGCAGGAGGTACTGGTCGCCGTGTCTCGATCGATACACTCTTTTGACTATCAACCGGGGCGCGGTCGGTTCCGGTCTTGGCTGGGAACTGTAACCGCCAATGAGATCAAGAGTTGGCTAAGCAATGTCAAGTCGCGTAGACGGAGTGAATCAACCGCGATCGACGACCTCATGACACGGCACTATTCCGAGATGGACTGGGCAGTCATGTTTTCCGAACATATTTTTCAGGCAGCCTGCCAACGCGTTCAATCAAATTGCGAGCCAGAGACGTGGCATTGTTTTCAGGCTACTTGGTTCGAGCGCAAGGCTGCTGCTGATGTCGCGAAGGAGATGGCGATTCCCGTCCACTCCGTTTATGTCAACAAGTCTCGCGTCTTGCAGCGATTGGAAAAGGAAGTCCGACTGCTGGCTGACGATCTGCCTTGGGATTTTGCTTCATCCAGCTCGCAAGTTGAATGGGAATGACCCCATGGCTTCGGAGCGGCGAACAGATTGCCCCTCAGGGGAGGAACTGGACCAGGCTATCCGTTCGGCCAGTGTGACTTCGGATTTGGCAGCCCACATCGAAACCTGTGCCGCTTGTCAATTGCATTTGGATCAATTGACAAGCCCCTCAAAGTTGCACGACATTGGCGAAACGCTGGACGCATCGGTAAGTGAATCGTTTGCGACAAAAACACCATCGAACGAAGGCTCTAACGATTTAGGTACGATCGATGACTTGACCATTCAGGGCCTCATCGCCCGAGGCGGAATGGGGGAAGTTTATCGTGGTCGCGAAGACTCGCTCAAGCGAAACGTCGCGGTTAAGGTCATGCGTTCTGGCCTTTCAACTCGATCGGTCGAACGGTTTCAACGGGAATCGCGAGCCGCTGGCAAATTGCAGCACGATAACATTGTCCCAATTTATCGAACCGGTACTACGTCCAAAGGGCACCCGTTTATCGTGTTCCCATTGATTCAGGGAGGATCGCTCCGAGAACGACTTTCTACAAATCCCATTTCAACGAACGAGTCGGCACAGATTGCCTTTCAAATCGCCAGTGCCCTGGCTGCTGCTCACGCCGTCGGATTGGTGCATCGCGATGTTAAGCCAGCCAACATTCTGCTTGATGTCCAGGACGGACGCGCGAAGTTGACGGATTTTGGACTGGTCTATGCCGAAAACGAAGAGACTTTGACGCAGGCCGACACTATCTGCGGCACGCCGGAGTATATGAGTCCCGAACAAGCAGGGCGAAACCAGGAACTCGACGGTCGTAGCGACATCTATAGCCTGGGTGTGACCTTTTACGAATGTTTGACTGGTAGAGTCCCGTTTCACGGTCATCCACTGGATGTTTTAGAGCAACATCGGTCGGCAGATCCGGTTCTTCCCTCTAGACTCAATCGCGAAATACCACGGGACCTGGAAACGATCTGCCTGCGCGCGATGGCTTGTGAACGCGATCGACGATACTCGTCGGCGGCAGCCTTCCGCGATGACTTAGGCCGATATCTGGCCGGACAACCAATACTTGCTCGACCCGTTGGAGGGCTGGAACGCGGGTGGATGTGGTGCCGTCGCAACCGGAGTCTGGCGGCTTCTCTAAGTTTGCTGTTTTTTTCCCTCGCGGGGGGATTGATTCTGACTTCGGCGCTGTGGTTTCGCAGTGCTACCAACGAACGTGCGGCCACCATGTTGGCCAGCGACCTGCAAGCAAGTCGCGAACGAATGCGCGAATCGGTTCAGCGGTTCCAAAACCAGATTTTCTCCAGCGAATCGTTACATTTGCAGATGAGCAGCCCGTTCCGCGCGAAGATGTTCTATGAATTGATCGAGTTCCTCGACGAGTTTGCAAGCCAGGAACCTGAAGGAGCGATTTCGGGCACTGGCAATCCAGAGACTGTCGAAACCGCCAGAGAGTTGACCGAATCTTACCTGGAGATAGCCGAGTCTGGCAGCGAAGCAGGACAATGGCGAGAAGCGGAAATCGCTATCCAGCAAGCACTCAAACGATCTCGTGTTCGCGCTTTGGGATTGAATCCGTCAATTTCCGATTGGGCCCGACTTTCCCGCGTCGCAAGACTTGCGGCAGAAGTTCAAATCGCGAAATCCAGGAATCCTGTTGTCAGCGAGGTCAACGAATTATTCCGCGAATCCATCGAAGCGGCTGACAGAGCATTTACGTTGGACCCAAACAGCTTTGACGGCTGGCTGCTGGTGATGCGAACCAAACTTGCGGCGATCGAGGGAGAATGCCTCCATGGACAATCCGCTAGATTGGTCACACGGGTTCAGTCGATGTTTGATGAACTTTATTCCAAGCCACTTGACGAAGAGAATCTTGTACGGGCTGCCGAACACGGATGGTTGCGAGCGGGCGCTGGTTTGATGTTGATTGTCCAACAACCGAAAGAAAAACTGAATGAGTTTGTCGACTTGGTTGATAAAGCTGCGTATAAGTATCGCGAAACGTTGCGGTCTCAAGGCAAGACTTTAGTCGCTTCTGATTGGCTGCGAGGTGAAATTCGACTCGCCGAGTCGCAGCGTTGGAAGGAATTGGGCGATTCGGATGCGGCCCTGAGGGCGATTGATGCAGCCGCTGAAAATATGACGGAGGCGATCTCACGATTCCCACAGAATCGCCGTTGGCGGATGTCGTTGGCTTCAGTTTACTCGCTGGCAGCCGATTGGTTATTGGAGAAGCCGGATTTGGTGGCGGCTCGCTCCCGGACCAACGAAGCGATCAAATGTCTTGTTCACATTCTGGAAACAGACGCCGCCGATTATCGATGCCGTCTGCAGGTGATCGATCAACTGACTCGGTACGGTGAGCTAAGTGCGAAATTGAACGACGCGGACGGTGCATGGCGTGGCTACCATACCGCTGCGCAGGATTGCAGGATGTTTGGGAGCTCGATCGGCTCTTTGCGACCGTGGACAGCAGAGATGCGTGTCTGGGCACTTGCAACAGGCCGACCATGGATGAAAAAATCTAGTTACAACATTCCATCCCTCAGCGATGAAGAATGGATTGAAAAAGAGCTGACGGTTTTCGAATCCAAAGATTTCGAGTTCAACAATCATAAGGAGAGATATCGGCGAATCCTGGCAGGCGAACTGCAAGTCGAACGCCCTTCACTGCCCGACATTGACTGAGCGGCCAGTTCAAGAAGCGAACTTCGTCCTATTCATCAAAAACTTGACAAAAACGCACGCTCCCTTCTGCGCGCCTTCATATCGCGAGAGTGATATCTTCTTCGGCCGACACACGGGAAGAGCTACTTCGGCCTCCCGTTGCATAGATGTCATCGTTTGGTAGCACGAATGGAGGCGAGATTGCCGGACTGATGAACTCCTTTTTGGACAAGACGCTTGCCAAGTGATCGTTCTACGGTTTTGCACTCGCTCGGCAGATACGAGCGAGTGCTCTTGCAAAGACCCATGACATAGCAGTTCATTCTTGGACAACGAGCATGTCAACTTGATCCAGCGGTGTCGCATTCACTACAGCTGTCAAAGCCATTCAGGCACAGAAAGGGTCGCGTTCAAGCTACGCCCGGATGAAGTCGCATGGTGGTTGGCAGACAAAGGTGTCGCCCCACCTGGCGGGCTTTCTCGCGGGATTGGATATGTTCTATCTCGGCACAGTGAATGGAGAAGGGCAGCCCTACATCCAGTACCGCGGCGTCACCCCTGGATTTCTGAAAGTCATCGACGATCAAACGCTTGGCTTTTCAGCTCATCGCCTGATTGATATCTGTGTAACAGCTGGCGAAATCGTACCAGAGGGCTTCGGTTGTATTGGTAGCGCTGCGAATAGCGAAGGTCGGTCATCCATTCGTTCCCACCTCGGTATCCTGTGAAAAGATCAAAAGGCTGTAGGCTCCGACGTCCAGGCAGCCTTGAGCGGGGCAGCCGTCGTAGTCCTGCAGCATCGCAAGCACGTCGCGGCTGGGGAAGTCGCTAAAGTCGCCGCTGTATCCTCGCCAGTCGCTGTTCAGCCGTAAGCGCCATACCCCTGAACGAGGAAACCCAACAAAAACAAGGTACGGATGAGAGGACTTGAACCTCCACGATCTTGCGATCACTAGGACCTGAACCTAGCGCGTCTGCCAATTCCGCCACACCCGCGTGTCAAAAGTACGATTTTGTCACCGTGTATGCCACGGTTTGTTCGTCGTCTGTGGGCTAAATTGTCAGATCGGGGACAAAAGTGTCAATGGGGCGAGCCCCGTATATGCCCGAGCAATTGCCGTCTGTGAAATGGCACACATGCACTACTCCCGGTTTTCTGGTATCGTACACGGTACTCTGTGGTTGACGGCAGTCCGGTTGGCCAACTAGAGTCCTGATGAAGTTACAGTTCAAAGTCATGTGATTTTGAGCTCGTCGTTGCCTCGGTTGTATTTGGAGAAAAGTATGCTCAAGTTCAAATGGGTTGTCTCAGGTTTATTGGCTTTGTTCGCGTTGACCGCTTCAGTTGGAATTGCTGCCAGTGGTATCACTCTGGAAGGCGTCAAATGCATCATCGCTGCCACCAAAGATGTGAACGAAGAAAAGTCTGCCGAATGGAAGGAAGGCAAGGTTTTCTTTTGCTGTGACAACTGCAAAGGAAAGTTCGACAAGTATGACCAAGGAAGACAAAGACAAGTTGGCACCAAAATCCAACGCTCAATTGGTCGCTACCAAACAGTACGAACAAAAGGCTTGCCCATTCAGCGGCGGCGATTTGAATGCTGAAACGAAGATCAAAGTCGGTGCGGCAGAAGTAGCATTCTGTTGCAACAACTGCAAAGGCAAGGCTGAGAAGATGGAAGGCGACGAACAACTGGAAGCGTTGTTTGGCGAAAAAGCTTTCAAGACTGCCAAGTTTGAGCCTGTCAAGAAAGAAAAAGAGTAATCTTCGTTGGGGCCGTCATGGGCTCTGCGGGACGATACACGTGCAAATGTTAGCGGTGGCGTTGTGATCGAAGCGGTTACAACGCCTCCGTCATTCTAAAGCGTGACAGCGGCTAGCGGCCGACAATCGCCGAACAAGGCCCGACGCTAACGCGTATCGGCTGGCGACCGGCGTGCATATCGGCTTGAGGCTAGCACCGTTACCCCAAATGCAGTACGATTGTGAGTGTTCAACGCTCACCTGCTCTTCCGCTTGGCCAGACCCATTTTTCCGCAAGTAACCGATGACTGTTGCAGCCTCACTCGTCCAGCTCCTTCATCGCACGAATCGCCAGAAAACAGACTTGAAGGGACAATTGGCGCGCGGGCCAAAGCTTGTCGCAGCCGCGCGATCCAAGTTGACGGCGGCAGAGGAGCATGTCAAGCAGACAAGAGCCAAGCTAATGCAAATGCGTGTCGACGCAGACTCGAAGCAGTTGCAGATGAAAGAGCGCGAAGCGAAAATCGTGAACTTGCAAGGTAAGTTAAACGCAGCCAAGGAAAATCGAGAATACCAAGCTCTGAAGGACCAGATTGCTGCAGACAAACAGGCAAATTATGTCCTTTCTGATGAAATTCTAGAGCTGCTGGAAGCGATCGACGACCAATTCGAGGCCCTTAAGCAGGCAGAGCAGAATGTCATTGATGTAACTGGAGATTTGGGAAAGATAGAGAAGACAATTGCTGACAAGCAGATGGTGCTTGAAGGTGAGCTAGCGCGAGTGGAACATGAATTGACGGAAGCAGAGAAAGAGCTTACCGGGGATTTTCGCCGAGAGTACTTCAGGTTAGTTGCCGCCAAAGGCGAGGACGCAATGGCGGAATTGGAAGGAAATTGCTGCAGTGGTTGTTACCAAAGCCTCACGCCGCAGCGGCTTGACCAGCTCTTGCAGGGTCAACCAATTATTTGCCCAGCATGTGGACGCTTGATTTACCAAGACCCTGGACGTTAGGATATTGTAAACGCTACGATAGGTAGCATACCCAAAGAGCTTAGCCGCGACCTCTTTCTCAATTGTCGAGAAAGAGGTCGTGTTTTTTCGTGCACAATCTGGATTATTTCAGATTCTGTAACCTTAATTTCGTTTGTTCCTAAACCGGGAGTAACCCTATGTCGGAATCAGTTCCGATGACTCGCGAAAAATACAATCAACTGCGGGCTGAGATCGATCAGTTGGAAAACGTCGAAATGCCGTACATTGCCGAAAAGATTGCTGAGGCGAGAGCAGAGGGTGATTTGAAGGAAAACGCCGAGTACCATGCTCAGCGCGAAAACCAAGGCTATTTGCAGGCCAAGATCAACCAAAAGAAGCAGCAAATTGCGCATGCGTTTATCATTGACCCGAGCAAATTGCCAAAGGACCAAGTCGGCTTGTTGGCTACGGTGACGGTTAAAGACTTGGATTACGACGACGAAGAAGAGTTTACTCTCGTTGGAGTTGGCGACGAGGACTATGATGCGGGCAAGATCCTCTCGACGAGTCCCATTGGAAGTGCCTTGATGGGAGCCAAGATCGGCGACAAGGTCGAAATCGATGTTCCCAAAGGAAAGTTGAAGTTCGAGATTATGGCGATTGAGTATCGCGGTCTGAGTTAGGTTACTTTCTCAGAAAGAAAGCTACGGCAACGACCGATTTCGGTCTCACATCGCATTGGATAGGATTTGGCTTTGGAATCAAACGCTTTGGCATCAAACAAAGAGCAGCCACAAACGAAAGAGCCGTCGCTTGGTCCCGCTTGCTTGGTGGTGAGCATATTGTCGCTGGCAGTGTTTAGCAGTGTCTGCGCCTTTGGTAGTTGGATTGTCTTCAGTGATCAATATCCGATGGCGGAACAGGCGATCACAAAACAGCTGATTCCCTGGGTGGAGACGAGCCAATTGGCACAGTCGGACAAGGAGTCGATTTTGAATCAGTTGCATGAACTGGTTCCGCTTGTAGGCGAGCGACAAATTAGCAAGGAGCAGTTGCTTCGACTGCGCAACTGTCTGCAAGACAACCCGGTGTTGTTATGGGGTGGTCTGCAATCGATTTTGGCTCAGGCACCTGAGACCGAACTAACGCCCACGGAACTGGAGACTCTGCAGCGGATAGAGCGGCGGTTAATGCGCATGGCAGCGGAGCACAAGTTGAGTCGTCGCGACTTGGAATTTACGCTTCAAGATATTTCCTCCGTGCGGCAAGACGGGCTGAGCATCGAGGTGAATACTGGTTTAACCGCGGACCAGATTCGAGTTTTCATGAAACGGGCTGAAAATTTGTTAAATACCAATGAAATTCCCAACGAAGACTTTGAAAAAACGCCTGCTGAAACGTTTGAGATACTGGTTGAAAAGGCCTTGATAGTCACTTAGCATCGTGCTTGAAATAACTGATTTGGTTCCCCTTCTTTGACTGAGTTGTTGGATGGCATTTCTTACCGCGATCAGTGGTTCTGGATTTGGTAAACAGTACAACATTGAACGTAAAGTGACGATTTTGGGTCGGCATCCCGAGTGCGATGTAACAATCGAAGTGGGAGCGGTCAGTCGCCAGCACGCCAAGATTCATACTTTAGATAGCGGCTTTGAGCTGGAAGATCTGAAGAGCCGCAATGGTACCTTTCTCAATGGGCAACTGATTAGTGAACGGACTCCCTTGCACGATGGCGACTTGATTCGCATCTGTGATGTCGAGTTCTCTTTTCACTCGGAGCTCGACGTCAGCGGTAGTTCACTGCTGACGGGTTCGAAGCATACCGGCGATGGCTCGTCGTTTGGCGTCATCATGATCGACGACGATCAGTCGGAGAATTCTGCGCGGGTGCAAAGCAAGTTTGATATTCGTGGTTCAGTCGGTGGCGGGGGCTCCCAGCTCACGTCGAGCATTGAAATGCGACTGCAAGCGGTTTTGGAGATCACCCACAATCTGGCTCGGGCGGTCAAGTTGGAGACGGTCTTACCCAAGGTTCTCGACACGTTATTCAAGGTTTTCATGCAAGCCGATCGCGCGTTCATCGTCCTTCGTGAGGGAGAAGAGCTGGTCCCGAGGTGGATCAAGACGCGGCAGGAAGACCAACAAGAGATGTTTCGAATTAGTCGCACGGTCATGCGAGAAGTCATGGAGACCAAAGAGGCAATTATCTCTCTGGATGCGACGAGCGACGAGAGATTCGAAATGGCTAATAGCATCTCCGATTTTCGAATACGCTCGATGATCGTGGCACCGCTGTTGGATAGCGATGGGAACGCAATTGGTGCCATCCAGATGGATACCCTGGACTCAAAACGGCGTTTCGAAAAAGGGGACCTTGAGATACTTGCCGGTATTGCGACGCAAGCAGGCGTGGCAATCGAAAACGCGCAGTTGCACGAGCAGCTCGTTCAACAACAACGCGTTGAACAGGACTTGGAATTGGCTCGCAACGTCCAACGTGCATTCTTGCCAAATTCGGATCCTGGTTCGCCGGGCTATGAGTTTTATCACTACTACTTGCCTGCCGACCAGGTGGGAGGTGACTACTTTGACTACATCCAATTGTCCGATGGTCGGCTGGCAATCATCGTTGCCGATGTGGTTGGGCACGGGGTGGCAGCGGCTATGCTCATGGCAAAGTTGTCGGCGGAAACCAGGTTTTTATTGGCGAGCCAGAGCAGCCCTGCGACCGCGATCACGATGCTCAACGATACGATATCGCGACTGGGTATCGATCGCTTTGTGACGCTCCTCTGTCTGGTGCTTGAACCTACCTCTGGCAAGATCGAAATCGTTAACGCTGGACACATGCCGCCGCTATGGCTGAAAAAAGATGGCTCGATGGAGGAGCCGGGGGGAGATGCGGCTGGCGTACCGATCGGCGTGATCGATGACTTTGAGTACGATATGGCCACGATGCAACTCGATCATGGCGGGCGTTTGGTGCTGTACACCGACGGCATCCACGAAGCGCCAGCCCTGGATGGAAAGATGTTTGGAATTGCCAGGCTTCAGAAGTTGGTTTCCAACGGCGACGGTGACCTAAAGTCGATCGGTGAAAACATTATCTGCGACGTTCACCAGTTTATTCGTGGAACGCAGCAGGCAGACGACATGTGCTTGGTGATTGTCGGTCGACAATAAAAGGGAACTAGTTTTAATGGCAGCGAAAATTTGTCGGTTTGGCATCTTGGGAACAGCGGGAATTGCTCGCAAAAATTGGCGCGGGATCCGGCTCAGCGGCAATGCGCGCGTCTCAGCGGTAGCCAGTCGCAGCCTTGAATCGGCAAATCGCTTCATTGATGAGTGTTCCTCACAAATCCCGCAAGTCCAGCGACCAACGTCATTTGATTCATACGAGGCATTGCTCGAAAGTGACGAAGTAGATGCCGTTTACATTCCCCTGCCAACGGTGTTGCGGCATGAATGGGTGATGAAAGCGGCTGCCGCGGGAAAGCACGTGTTGGGTGAAAAACCCGCGGCCGCAAGCGCTGCACTGGTCGAAGAGATGTTAGCTGCGTGTCGTCAACACAAAGTGCAATACATGGACGGCGTCATGTTCATGCATAGCCAGCGATTGCCAATGGTGCGGCAAATCCTTGACGATGATGACCAACTGGGAGTACTCAAGCGACTATGTAGCCAGTTTTCTTTTGCCGCTGATGAGACTTTTTACAAAGACAACATTCGTGTCAACAGTGCGTTGGAGCCATTCGGATCGCTAGGTGACTTGGGCTGGTATTGCATCCGCTTTTTCCTGTGGATCATGAAGGGACAGTTGCCAACGGAAGTCCGCGGGCGAGTAATCAGCGAACTCCAAGGGACCTCCAGTCCTGCTGCGGTTCCTGGCGAATTTAGTGCTGAATTGACTTTTGCAGATGGAGTGTCTGCTAGTTTTTATTCCTCATTCGTGACCGAAAATCAGCAATGGTTGCATGCCAGCGGATCGAAGGGGTACATGCGAATCAACGACTTTGTGCTCCCGTTTCACGGCAACGAGGTGGAAGCCTTGGTTGGGAAAGATCACTTCAATGTGAATAATTGCATTTTCCATATGGAGAATCACCTCCAGCGTTATGCTGTGCGGGAATACGACGCCGGTGAAACGACAGCTCAAGAGGTCCAAATGATTCGCACATTTTCCGAAATTGTGTTATCCGGAGAGCTTTCCGACGAATGGCCCAATTGGACACTTAAGACCCAAAAGGTGCTCGATGCGTGCGTAGAATCGTCAAAAAGGGGTGGGCAAGCGGTAAAACCGTGATAAATTCGCGCCAAACCCAAGGATCGGATATAGCGTAGGGTAGAATGGTTACCGTACATTCTTCGTGCCATTCCCTCGACCGTCCATGTTCCTTATGAGTAAACCGTCTGATTCAGAGTTTAGCGAAGACGCTTTCAGCGGTTCGGGGGCGAACGACGACGTCACTCGGTTCTCGATGGGTGATGAGGCGGAGGATCACGAATTTGTGTTAGCCGCCGAAAACGCACCTGGAGTTAACGCCTGCTTCGGCATGCTCGGCGAATACCTGTTGCTCGAACAGATTGGTGCGGGCGGCATGGGACAGGTGTATCGCGCCGAGCATCGTACTATGAATCGCCTGGTGGCGGTCAAAGTGCTCAGCAGTGCCATTGCAAGTCAGCAAATGCTGATCGAACAATTCTTCGCCGAAATTCGTGCGGTTGCCAAGTTGATGCACCCCAACATCGTCACGGCCTTTGACGCGGGAAGCGTTGGCAATACGCACTATCTAGTCATGGAGCTTGTGGAAGGCGAAGTACTTTCCGAACGTATTCGACGCTTGGGACCACTAAATTCTTCGGAAGCCGTCAACATACTTGAGCAATCCGCCAAAGCGTTGCAGTACGCCCATTCATTGGGGATCGTCCATCGTGACATCAAGCCCAGCAATATGATGCTTACCCGCGACGGAACGCTGAAGATTTTGGATTTCGGACTCGCGCGATTTGGTAAGCCTTTGGAGGTCGAGCAAAATAAAAAGATGTTCATGGGCACGCCCGAGTACATGTCGCCTGAGCAGATCGAAAATGCCAGTTCCGTCGATGGCCGGAGCGACCTATACAGTCTTGGGGCGACGTTGTACTTCTTATTGACCGGTCGCTCCATGTTCTCTGGCGACAAGATGCAAGTGGCGATAGCTCAAATACGGCAGAAGCCTCCGGCGCTATTTATTGAACGAAGCGACATTGATCTGCGACTTGATGCAATCTTCCAGCGCTTGGTCGAAAAGCGACCACAAGATCGATATAGCTCTGCCGCCGAGTTACTCAACCATCTACGTCAGCTCAATCTGACCAGTGCCCCGGCAGCCGTGGGGCTGTTCAACAAAGGCTCATTGAGATTGAGCGACAATCCAACCAGCGTTGCGCTGAGCCGTTCTACTTTGGCAAAGAAATCTCAAATCATTGCGATTGACTTGGGAATGCTGGCATCCACGGCCGCTTATTACAACACCCCTGCGGCAGCAATCGACGGGCGCTCAATCGATGGTGATGCTGACTTAGGTCCTCAACTGATCGAACAGGCCGAGGGAAATAATTTTCATTTGCGAAACATGCTGTGGAGTTCCGGAGATCAATTTCGCATTGGTTCAGCCGCTTCAGCGATGCGGCAACAAGCTCCCCAACAGGTGATGCATTGTGTCCAGCGTTGGATAGGCGCCAGGGAACTGCCAGTTACCTTTTGTGGCAAAAAAGTTCCGCCTGAGGTTGCCGTGGCAGCGGTTTTGCGACAAATCATGCTCAACTCGGCTGCTGTTTCGGAGAACGCGGGTAGCGCTGTGGTGACCGTTCCAAGTTGTTATGACCAAACACATCGCCGCGCGATTCGGGACGCTTGCCATATTGCTGGAATTGATTTGGTGCAACTGTTGGACAAACCACTGGCGGCGGCGCTCAGCTGGTACGACGTCAACTCTCGGCTATCCAGTACCAAACAAACGAACTCGTCGCAACGTTTGCTGTTTGTACATCTGGGCGGCACGGGTTTGGAAGCGAGTGTCGTTGAAACCAACGGATCTGTTGTCCAACAACTTGGGTGTCACGGAAGCTGGAAACATGGCAGCCTGCGATGGCAAAATCTGTTGGCTGAATACTTTAGCGGAGTGTTGAGAGAACAGACCGGCAAGTCGATACGGGAAGACGTTGCCGCTGCAACTCGTTTGCAACGCTCGGTCGAGATGGCTCTCGATCGACTCACGCAAGCCGCTCGTGTCGAAGTTCGCTTTGAATGGTCGGGAGCGACGATACAACAAACGATTACGCAGCAAGGTCTGGTAAAAATAGCGCCAGCGATGGTCAGTGAGATACAGAAGGCCATTTCTCAAGCGTTACTCAATTCCAAGACGGAACCAGATCAGTTGAGCCATATCTTGCTCGCCGGTTCTATGATGCGGATGAAACCGGTAAGGGAAATCGTGTCGGCCGCGATACCGCGTCGTTCGCCCGTGACCGTACTTGAGAAAGCAGATTTTGCGCGCGGAGCGGCGATTCAGGCGCATCACTTGTCGTCGTTGACGCAGGGAGGAACCCACTCCAGTTTGCATGCGTTAAGTAACACCTGCTACGATTTTGCGTTGCTGGCTCCTTCGACCGCCGACGGGATGCGAAAACCGATCGTGTTGATTGAGAAGGGGACTCGGCTTCCATTTTCGACAACACGCACGCTACGACCTCAGACGCTTGGCAACAATACGGAGCAGCCAAGTTTTCCGTCGCTACAGATTATTGAAAGCACGACCTTGGGAGATGCCAATTGGCACTTGTTGACAAAAGCGAATCCTGATGCCATTTTCCCGGAAAGGCAGGGAGAAGCTCCTTTGCAGTTGCGTTTTGAGGTGGACGAAAGCGGTATTCTGCAGCCCAGTTTGCTCTGGCCAGCGGGTAATCGGCAGGTCCTGCTCCCCACCTGCGAAGATTCCGCACTGCCGTCTGCAGAAATCACGAAATGGAATCAATGGTTGGAATCGACCATGCTGTGTGTGACTCAGTAATCAACTACCCGTGTCGACCACCCTTGGGAGTCTGGGTCGAATCCGTTAAGCTACGATGATCGATCGTACCACTGAGAAGCTGAGCCTCCCGCATGTCTGAATTCGACCCATCGCTGTTAAACGTTATTACGTACCCCCACCCCACGCTGCGGTATGTGGCCAAGCCGATTCGCCGCGTCAATGCCGACTTGCGCAGAATCGCCAATCGCATGTTCGAATTAATGTATGAATTACGCGGTGTGGGGCTGGCCGCAACCCAGGTCGACCTACCGATTCGAATGTTTGTAATGAATTCGACCGGGCAGATGGGTGAGGGGACCGAACGCGTGTTGATCAATCCGGTCATCTCCAGGCCGCGAAGCAACGAAGAGGCTGAGGAGGGTTGCCTGAGTTTGCCCAATATTCACGGTAATGTGATTCGTGCCAAGACCATTCACCTCAATGCGTTCGACATTTCGGGTAACGAAATTGATCAGGACATAAGCGGTTTTGATGCTCGTGTCGTCCAGCATGAGACGGATCATCTTAACGGAACGCTGTTCATCGATCGCCTCAAAGAGGGTGCTGAAGCGGAGCTCATTCCGCAACTCGACACGCTCCTCAACGACTTTCGTTCGCGTCAGCGGACCCAGTCGATTCCTTCCGATGACGAGCTGCTTGCGAGACTGAGCCACTGGGAGCAAGTCTTTTGCTAGTTCCCGAACCGTTTTGATCAAACTGGCGTTGGGGAAACGTTTTCATCAAGACGCGTTGTTCAATTTTATTGGAGAGACAGCGCGAAATCGAGTGACTACGATATAAGCACCCATCCCGAGTTCTTCCTGCCGTTTATTTTCCTGCCTTCTATCCTGCCGAGTTGACTGATGTTTGTCCCGTTTCACTTCGACTGTAACGATTGGCTCCGCGTTTTTTGCTTTCGGAGGATGATCCATATATCCCAGGTCTTGGCTTGCGTTTGGGCGTTACTCAGCAGTTGCGGGATGACCGCTTCCGCAAGCGACGTTGACTATTCGCGTTTTGAACGAACCACTGTGGGTGAACCGCTTGTTCAACCGATGGAGCTAGAGATCGCGCCAGATGGCCGAATTTTTCTGATTGAAATCAGCGGAGTCGTCAAGTTAATTGACCCCAGCTTAAATACGACCGAGGTGGTTGCCAAACTGACTGTTACAACGGAACAAGAAAACGGCTTAATCGGTTTGGCGCTGGATCCACGTTTTGCAGACAACGGCTGGATCTATCTGCAATATTCACCTCCCGACTTTTCGGGGCAGCATATCAGTCGCTTTACGTTCCGCGACAATCAGATAGATCTGTCGAGCGAAAAAGTGTTGTTCAAATATGAAGAACAGCGACGAGAGTGTTGCCATCACGCTGGTTCCGTGGAATTTGGTCCGGACGGTACGTTGTACATCGGTACGGGAGACAACACCAATCCGTTTGATGACTCTCAGGGATTTGCACCCATCGACCAACGTCCGAACCGCGAACCTTGGGACGCTCAACGTTCTTCGGCGAACACCAAGAGTTACAATGGAAAGATTTTGAGAATTCAACCGGAGGCAAACGGGACCTACTCAATTCCAGATGGAAACCTGTTTCCCAAAGACGGGTCGATCGGCCATCCAGAAATCTATGTCATGGGCTGCCGCAACCCATGGCGGATCAACGTCGATCAGCGGACGGGCTTTCTCTATTGGGGAGACGTCGGGCCAGACGCAGGCAGCGATGCGGAACGCGGTCCGCGCGGGTATGACGAAATTAACCAAGCCCGCGAAGCCGGCTTTTTCGGTTGGCCATATTTTATTGGCGACAACTATGCCTATGCCATGGTTGACTTTGTAAACAACAAAATCAATCCACCCCAAGACCCGCTGCATCCGCTGAACGAATCCGTGAACAACTCCGGTGCGCGAGAGTTGCCACCTGCCCGATCAGCAATGATCTATTATCCGAGTGCAACGTATGACAAATTCCCGGAAGTGGGCAGTGGTGGAAGGACAGCCTGTGCGGGACCGGTCTACTACTTTGAAGAAGCGCTCCAGTCCACCACCAAATTCCCGGAAGCGTATAACCGCACGCTGTTCGCGTTTGAATGGTCCCGCAACTGGATATTGGCCGTACACTTGGACGCTGAATCGCGAGTCGAACGACTTGAGCCGTTCTTACCCGACATGAAATTCAGTCGCCCTATCGATTTGCAATTCGATGCCAACGGAGCCTTGTATGTGATCGAATATGGTGAAACGTGGGGCGTCAACGCTGACGCACGACTGGTTCGAATAGATTACCAAAGCGGCAATCGCGCACCGGTTGCAAAAGCGGAAGCGAAGAACGGCATCGGGCGTGAGCCGTTGACGGTTGACTTTTCTAGTGCAGGTTCGATGGACAAGGACAACGATGCGTTGACCTATCAGTGGACGTCGATAAAGAGTGGTACCGAGACCATTCAACGCTCAGTCTTTGCCACCACAGTCGACGCACAACTCACCTTTTCAGAGCCAGGCGTTTATACCGTCGAGTTGGCCATTACGGATACTCGTGGGGCAACGGGTATAACCTCCCTGCCGGTCATCGTCGGAAACTCGCGTCCAACGGTAGAATTCTTAGAACCGCGCGATGGCGATTTCTTCACACCTGGTCTAGCGCTGGGCTACAAATTGCAGGTGAGTGATGTGGAGGATGGTACCAGCGACTTTGCTGCAGCAGAAGAACACGATCTGCAGGCAATTGATGGATTGGCAACCAGTCGCTTGTTTGTCGAAGCACTTCCCTATTCCCCTGAAAACAATTCCGAACCGGACGTGCCTGGGCTGGCACTAATGCGCAAGAGCGATTGCTTCAATTGCCACGCCTCTAATCGACTGCTGGTCGGACCGAGCTTCGTACAGATCGCCGAAAAGTACCGCGATCAACCCCACGCAATCGAACAATCCGTGGCTCGCGTACAAAAGGGCTCGACCGGCGTTTGGGGGAAAGTTGCCATGTTGCCACATGCGGAACATACGCCTGCGCAAGTACAGCAGATGGTGGAATATGTCTACTCGGTCCAAGCCAACACCTCCAACCCCAGCACCAATGGATTTAACAACGAACTGGAAATCCCCGAGTCGATGGCTGGCGTTCGCTTGGAAGCCACCTACACCGACTTGGGACGAGGCGAAATCCCCAAGCTCTCCGCGACTTCGTCAATTACGCTGCGCAGCCGGACCATTCAAGCGGAAGCAGCAGACGAGTTCCGTGGCACAACTCCGCTGGACTCTGGAGTTGCCGAAGGAAAACGCTTCATGGGAGCAATCGAACATGACGGTTATCTCAGGTTTGCAAGCATTCGGTTGGACGCGGTTAGTCATTTGTCGATGCGAGTAGCCAGCGCGGGTGCTGGTGGGACTGTCGAAATACGTCGGGGCGCCGTCGACGGACCATTGCTGGGAAGTACCTCCGTTGAGGTGAATGGCGAGTGGGAGAGTTTTTATGAAAAGAGGATCGCACTTAAACCGAGTGAAGGCCGCGCCGAAGTGTTCATTGTCTTCAAGAACACCGCCAATCGCGGTGGTCTGATGAACATCGACTCCATCACGTTTCTACCTTAGCACGTAGAAAGAACGGAATTAGCGAACGCGCAAATTCTAGGCAGCTACTTTGGATCTAATTCTAACCAGTGGAAAACACAGACGGAGCGAGGCCTCCTCTCTGATTATCTTGGCCACGCGGCCACGTGACTTTGATGCACGCTTGAATCGTCGGTAACTTTTGAAATTCTCTTGACACCAAAACAGAAAGATGGGAAGTGAGGTAATACCAGTCGTCGCAGGGGTGCGAATTAGTTGTTGACTGTTTAACAATGCCTTACGGACTCTATCTTTCCGCTGCAGGTGCCAATGCGCAAAGCCATCGTTTGGAAGTGCTCAGTCACAACCTAGCCAATATCAATACCGCTGGCTTCAAGCCACATATGGCGATGCTTCAGAGCCTCCATACGGAAGCAATTGAGCAGGGGGAAGCGACGCCCGGCAACGGTACAATTGACGATATTGGGGGTGGTATTGCCATACAACCCACCATGACACAGTTTGCCCAAGGTGCAGTGCGACAGACGGGGGCGGAAACCGACTTTGCAATCAATGACAACTCGTCATTCTTCACCGTCCGCCATGGCGAAAAGGAGTTGCTAACCCGCGCTGGAAATTTCATTTTCGATGCGCAGGGAAAACTGGTAACACCTAACGGCGACGAAGTCGTGTCGTCCAACGGTGGGAACATTCGAATCAATCCGACACGCCCCTTTGAAGTGATGGACGATGGAACCGTTGTTCAAGACGGCGCGCGGCAGAGTTTGCGTTTAGTCCAGCCTCGAGCCGTGGGTGATTTAGCGCGTGTCGGTGAGAATCTATTCGAATCATTGACCGATGTGACGGATGTTGCAGCCAATAGTCGAGCTGTGGTATCAGGTGCACTGGAATCTTCCGGAGTTGAACCGACGGGAGCCATGATGCAGTTGATCGAAGCTTCGCGGGTTTACGAAGCGAACATTCGCATGATACAAACGCAAGACGACGCGATGGGACAATTGATCAGCCGCGTGCTGCGACAAGGATAGTCCGATGTACACTCCGGTTTTTAAAAGGTGAGCGAAGATGAGCGTACAAACGTTGTATACTGCAGCGACCGGCATGGATGCCATGCAGACAAAGCTAGATGTCATCGCCAACAATTTGGCGAACATCAACACGACTGCGTTTAAGAAGGATCGCGCCAATTTCGAGGACTTGCTCTATCGAAATGAAGTCCTCCCAGGGGTGCTCGACGCCAATCAACAGCCAACACCAACTGGGATTCAGATCGGACTTGGTACACGCGTGCAGAGCACCACCACCGACTTTCGACAGGGAGCGTTTCAACAAACCGGAAGAGAGTTGGACATCGCCATCGAAGGTTCTGGCTTCATTCAAGTCATCGATCCACAGTCGCAGCAAACAATGTTCACTCGTTCGGGCAACCTGGACATCAACGCCAATGGAAACCTGGTGATCGGTTCAGCTCAGACCGGTCGTCCTATTGAACCACCGATCACAATCCCTCAAGACGCTGAGAGGATTGAAATCAGTCCCAGCGGTCAAGTCTCTGTCAAATCGGCCGGGGTGGTCGAGATGCAGCAGGTGGGACAACTGCAGATGGCGCAGTTCATCAATCCAGATGGCCTGCTCAAAGTTGGCGAAAACTTGTATCAACAAACGGACGCTAGTAGCGCCGCGGTCACAGGTGATCCAGGTACAAACGGACTTGGCGTCCTGCGACAACGGACGCTTGAAGCCTCGAATGTTGAACCAGTGCAAGAGTTGATTGACTTGATTACGACACAACGTGGTTTCGAGTTGAATTCGCAAGCGGTTCAGGCCGGAGATCAACTCTTACAGCAGATTGCCAACTTGCGACGTTAAGAAGAGGCAATTAGGGACGGAATTGCCAACGCAAATTCGCCCTAGTTCTTTGCATAGATTTTAGGGTAGTGGACCTTGCTTTAAGGTCCTGCAGTAAACGGATCTTTAGCAATATCCACTACCCTAGTTTTTAAAATATTATTTAGTGGATACTGACATTAATGATTTATCGGGTATCAATCTTGTTGATTGCGATCGCAAGCGTCGTTGGGACGCTCGCGTCCGCATCAGTATGCTTGAGCGCTGAGCAGATAGTAATCCGGTTTATTGATAATCCGTCCACAACAAATTCAGTGGTTCGACTTTCTGACCTGGTGGAAATCCTGAGCGGTAGTAGCCCCTCGTTGGATAAAATGTTGGCGATACCGTTGGGCCCGTCTCCGCGACCTGGTAAGACGCAGAGTTGGCACAGTGGCGACATCCTGCAGCACCTGGAGTTGCGGGGAGTGCATTCGACCAGCATCCGCTGGTCAGGACGTGAGCAAGTTGAGCTGCAGCGAGTCGAAGAGCTGGGAGATGCACTGACAACGACGCTCAGTCCTGCGTTTGTTGATGAACGGATTCTCGACCAGGCCGCGTCCAACGTGAGTCAAGCAATCCGCGAATATTTGAATCTGAGAAATGGTGAGCGGATTGATTGGAGGATTGATGTCGAGGTGCCAACGAAACAGGCGCAATTGCTGTACGTTCGCAGAAACATCGCTTCGATTGGCGGCGGTACCGAACCATGGACGGGCGAACAAGAATTCGTCATTCAGGTCAAAAATCGTGACACGCTGATGAGCCTTCCAGTTGTCGCCACGGTCCAGCCTCCGCCGATGGTCGTCACTGCTTCGCGTCCGATTCGTCGCGATGAAATCCTGACACCTGAGGCGCTGAAATACGCTCCGTTGCCTCGTCGAACCGCGAACGACCAGCAAAACTATTTTGATTCCATTGAACAGTGCGTTGGTAAGCAGGTAAAACGCAGCTTGAGTACTGGGCTACCAATCAGCGATGATCTAATTGGTGAACCAATTGTTGTCAGCCGAAATGATCTTGTGCAAGTGGAGTCGATCTCGGGGTCGATCGTGGTCTCGTCGACAGCAAAATCTCTTGGGAGTGGTGCCGTTGGCGATTTGATCGAAATAGAACTTCCGTCCCGTCGTCGTCTCCACGCGACGGTTGCTGGTCAAAACCTGGTGCAAATATCGGCCGTGTCAGCTCGAACTACGGAACGTCGTTAAGAACGGAATTGATGGAACATGTTGAATTTTCAAGTGGGACAGATCACGGTTCGATGTGTTGTACTGGCCATGGTGAGTGCTCCGGCACTGCATGGTGTGTCGCAACAAAGCAGTCTGTTCCATAACCCGCGACTTTCGATCGAAGGCAGTACGGGTTATGTAGCTGCTCCGCAGGATATTTCTCTTAATCCGCCGCAGATCAACGCAGGAGCGTATTACCCTGCGACGGGAAATACTCCCCAACTACAACAGTCATTTACTTATCAACCGCCTCCTAAGAATCGTGTGCTGAAAATCCACGACATCGTGCAAATTCGCGTGGAAGAAATGGCGAGAATGACCGCCGATGGAGTCGCGCAACAGCGCAAGAATGGCATCTACGATACATCACTTTCCGAATGGCTTAAGTTGGACGGTCTATCACTCAAACCTGCCCCCATGTCCGACGGTGAACTTGCCGTCAGTGGTGATGTTAATCAAACGTATCGCGCGAATTCGTCAGTTGTGACGCGCGAATCGCTCACTTTAAATCTAGCCGCAGAAATTGCGGATATCCGCTCCAATGGAAACATTGTCTTAGAAGCCCACAAGACGATCACCATCAATGACAATCGCTGGGAAATTTCGATGTCGGGCGAATGCGAAGACCACGCGATCGGTCCGAATAACGTCGTATTGAGCCGAGATATCATCAATCTCAAAATTGACAAGCGCGAGGAAGGACAGGCGAGAGATGGTTATCGCCGCGGATGGTTTACACAGTTTATCAGTCGTTTCCAACCATTTTAGGCACCGCGACGTAGGTAAATCAGCAAAACACGTTGGCGAGTCTCTCCGAGACTCGCAGCATTCAACGTCTCGGAGAGACGCTGCTACGTGAGTGGTGGACCTTGCTTCAAAGCGCCCGAATTGATATTCACTGAAGTATTCATACCAAGGTCTAAGTTTCGATCTTGAACTCACAGGCGATCCGATGCGGTTTGTTAATACATTATGTCTGTCTTTCGCATTGACGCTGGGCATGTACAACGTCGTTGGTGGAGACGACCGATTGCGACTTAGCGACATCTGCCGACTCAAAGGCCAAGAGGAAAACACGCTGCAAGGACTGGGGCTGGTAGTTGGACTCAATGGAACAGGTGACGACGCAGTACTTCCCACCACTCGCGCGTTGGCTCAAATGTTGAAAAACATGGGTGGCAACATAGCTCAAGACGGGTTGGGCGTCCCCGACCTCAAAGAAATCGAAGACACGGGAAATGTCGCGTTGGTACTGGTGACGGCGAATATCCCCGGAGCTGGTGTGCAGCAAGGGGATAAACTGAATTGCACCGTAAGTGCCATCAGCGCCAAGAGTCTCGAGGGCGGTCGGCTGATGCAGTCGTTTCTGTTAGGACCTCGCGCCGACGTCCCGGTGGTCTACGCAATTGCTGACGGAAATATATCGATCCCCGATCCCACTGTCGCGACTGCGGGCGTCGTGTACGGCGGCTGCAAAATGGAAGCAACAATTCACAATCAGTTTGTGCACGAGAACTTCATCACCCTTATACTCGATCGCGATGTGGCCAGTTTTTCGACAGCGATCGATGTGCAGGATGCCATCAATAGCCTGAATCAGACAGGGTTATCGCAGGGAAGTAGTGGTTCTGATTCGGTTATCATCGCCAAGGCGATCGATCAGTTGCATGTTAAGGTAGCTGTGCCAGACGCATACCGGGAACAACCGGTGCAATTTGTTTCATTGGTACTGGATTTACCACTTCCCCATTTGAAGAAGAACAAACGCGTGGTTATTAATGAGCGCGAGGGAGTGATCGTTATTGGCGAAGATATTTTAATCAATCCAGTGGCGATCAATCACAAGAACCTCTCCATCGAGGCTCGTCCAGGTGCGGGTCGATTTGTGGAAGTCGATCCCGAGTCACCAGCACAGCCGCGCCCAAAACTAAAAAATCTGGTTGATGCACTCAACGCTCTCAAGGTCCCGACGGAAGATGTCATCGCGATCATTCGTACGTTGAAACGCAACGGAGATTTGTACGGTGAAGTCATCATGCAATGATTTCCCGAAAAGCAGACAACTGCAAAATCGCAAAGGTCAAACTGCCATGCAAATTCCTACACCATTCGCTTCCTATCCTAATCCTGATCAAATGGCGGCGAGCAAGGCTTTGGCGTCAACGCACGCGCTGAGTGAACGGACGGGACCTAAAGGCGATTCGTTCAGCAAAGTGTTACAATCGGGTAGCGATGAACTGAAAGACAAATTTCAAGATTTCGTCGGACAGACTCTTTTTTCTCAAATGATCAAGGCAGCCCGAAGTACCCAACAACCGTCACCGTACTTTAACGGTGGACGGGCGGAAGAAATTTTCCAGGGGCAACTGGATCAAGTATTGGCTGAGGAAATGAGCGACGCGAGCTCCGAAAAGATTGCCGGCCCGATGTATGAACTTTTCATGTTGCGCCGGCAAAGTTGATGAGTCGAATTGAGTACCAGAACAGTCGTTATGTCGCTGCTTCGAGCAAAACTGGCGCCAGCACAATCGCGGCGTGACCCGGTAGGTGCCAGTTGCGTGTATCGAGCAACGCGGTTCCCGAGCCTCCATAAATTTGATCATCGCTGGAGAATTTCAGTTGCCACCTGCTTCCGAGCGGTGCGGCGATGAGGGGTTCAGTAGCCGGATACCAGCGAAAGTCACGTCCCAAATTCACGAACATCAGCCGGTCGTCCTGGGTTCTGGTATGCCAGCGCAACAGGAAGCACTCTGAGGAGATGACAGCTCCCTGGAGCATCGACTTGTCCTGGGCAGCAAAGACGCTGTCGGACTTACGAAGCTGAAGTAGGTCGCGATGCAATAACCAGTCGGCTTGCTTTCGATCGAGTTCAGACCAGTTTAACTTCGAGGCTTCGAAAGTTGTTTGATCGGCGGGATCTGGCAGATTCGTTGATCCCCCTTCCCACCCGGCGATACGTGGAAACTGGCGCAACCCTTCCCAGCGGCCTTTGCGCACTAACTCGGCTAATTCGACTTCGTGGTCTGCAAAGTACCGAAAGGGCGTGGTGGCTCCAAATTCCTGCCCCATAAAGAGCATCGGTGTCCCTGGTCCAAGCAGCCAGAACGTGGTCAACGCGCGATAGCGCCCAGGTGAAGTGAGTTGTGGTAGTCGCAGCCCCATGGCCGAGTTGGCGACTTGGTCGTGATTCTGTAAGAAGGTTACAAATTGCCAGCCATGGAGATGCCAGGCAGGCGTTCCGCGGTATCGGTTGGTGCGGGCTGTATATTGGCCCTGGTATAGATAGCCGTAGCGCGTGGCCGAAATCAGCTCTTGCGGTGAGCCAGCGTAATCGGAGTAGTAGTATTCTGCATGGCCCGTGGCCGCCACGCGACAGGCATGATGAAAATCGTCGTTCCATAATCCATCTAGCCCAAAACCTCGCGATTCGGTTCGTTCAACATGACGAACATCCTGCGATTCGTTTTCGGCGATCAACATTAGCTTTCGATCACCGGCCCGCGTTCGACAGGCTGTACTTAGATCCGCCAAAATGTGCGGGGATGAGTCATCATAAATTGCCTGCGTGGCATCCAGTCTCAGACCGTCGAGATGATACTCACCAATCCAATAGGCTGCGTTGCTGGAAACAAAGTTACGTACCTGAGTTGCACCTTCGCCATCAAAATTAATCGCGTCACCCCATTCAGTTGGATGTCGCTTCGAAACAATCGTGTCAGTGAATTCTCCAAAATAGTTACCAGTTGGTCCAAAATGGTTGTACACGACATCCAAAATTACTGCCAAACCAAAGCGGTGCGCCGTATTCACAAAATGGCGGAAGTCATCCGGCGTACCATATAGACGCGTGGGCGAAAACCAATTCACTCCATCGTAGCCCCAACCAAAATTGCCATCGAATTCGGCAACGGGCATAACTTCAATGGCGGTGACGCCGGTATCGACCAAATGTGGAAGGAGCTTTTCGGCGGCTCGCCAGGTTCCTTCGGGAGTGAAACACCCGATATGCATTTCGTAGAGCACTTGACCTTTGAGCTCAACTCCTCGCCATTCTTCATCGGTCCACGAAAATTGTGTCGGATCGATTACTTGGGAAGCGCCATGGACGCCATCGGGCTGAAAACGCGATGCAGGGTCGGGGAAGTCAAATTCCTGGTCATCCAGTCGGAAGAAATACCGGGAACCAACGCTGGCTACAGCTGAAGTTAGTGAATAGAACCCGTCGCCCTCAGGTTCCATCGACAATTGAACGTTTTCGTCAACTAGTCGGACAGCAACTTGCGTTCGCCTTGGAGCCCAGACGCGAAAGTCAATTCCATCTTCGGTCGGCTCTGCGCCAAACGGACACCTGCGCCTGTGAACGTGGCTCATTTAGAAAAATTCCTTGCTAGAGGTCTGGGCGTATCGGCAAAAATAATTCTATGGTTTGCAATTGTTGTACCGATCGGCCAAGCCGCCTTATCGGAAAATTCCCCTTGGCAGACGAACAATTGTGAGCTATACTTCATGCAAGCGATATACGGCGATTGGCCGTACGAGCGATAGAGGTCGGAAGGAAACGAGTAGCATTATCATCTCACAAGGGTAGTGTTCTTCGGCCCAGCAGGTTTTTTGCAGAGTTGGATGCTCTGTCATACCGGCTAACCAGTGGATGCAAAACGCTTCCACACTCGGCAGTTACGAGCGCCTATGTGAATCGCTCGAAAGTGCCTCAGCGTTGTGGTAAACGCGTTGTTCTGTGACTTTCTTGTTTGTCCAGAATTGATGGTGACGCACGTTGCGTTGTGGCACCGCATGCCCGAATTTCCCTGTTTATGATGCAAATTCACCGTTTACAGTGCTTTTGCCTCGAAGTTTTCCATGACGCTCTAGTCCAGTCTGCCCACACATGTGGCGCGGCGACTTGAGTGCAGGTTAACTTAATCCTTAGCGAGCTCTCACTATGCAGCCCTCGCAAACACATGAAAGTATCTCAGAAATTGAAAACGTTTCACGAAATCGAACTTATTGAACCCATCCAGCGCGCCCTCGCTGAAGAAAATTATGTGGTTCCCACTCCCATTCAGGCAAAGACGATTCCTGCCGCTATTGCTGGTCAGGACATCCTCGGATGCGCACAGACAGGTACCGGAAAAACCGCTGCGTTTGCTTTGCCAATCCTCAATCGACTTGGCGAACGACATCGCAAGGCCGAACCAAATCGTCCACACGTTTTGGTACTTGCTCCAACGCGCGAACTTGCGATTCAGATCGGAGAGAGCTTCGCCACCTATGGACGTCACTTGCGACTGCGACACGTACTTGTTTACGGCGGAGTCAATCAAGCCAATCAGGTAAGAGCACTGAATCGTGGTGCGCATGTCTTGGTCGCAACTCCAGGGCGTTTAATCGACTTGATGGACCAAGGCTTTGTCGAACTTGGGCACCTTGAAGTTTTCGTTCTGGATGAAGCGGATCGAATGTTGGACATGGGGTTCATGCCTGCACTGAAGAGGATCATCAGTGAATTGCCAGCCAAACGGCAGTCGCTGTTCTTTTCTGCGACGATGCCGCCAAACATCCAAGAATTGTCACAGCGACTGCTAACCAACCCAATCCGAGTGAATGTCACGCCGAAGTCGACCAGCGTAGAGCGCATCGAACAGCAACTGATGCTGGTTGAAAGAGCGACGAAACTGTCAGTGATCCGCCAAGTGCTTTCTTCCGCAAGTGTGGATAGAGCGATCGTGTTCACAAAGACCAAGCGGGGGGCGAATATGCTTGCCGAGAAATTGGCCAAGGGAGGTATCCGAGCGACGGCGATCCACGGCAACAAGTCACAGAGTGCCCGCCAAAAAGCGCTCGAAGCCTTTCGGCGCAAAGATGTCAACGTGCTCGTCGCCACCGACGTGGCAGCCCGTGGCATCGACATTGACGGCGTGACCCATGTGATCAACTACGATATGCCTGTCGAACCAGAAAGCTACGTCCACCGCATCGGTCGGACCGGTCGTGCTGGAGCAGCAGGCATCGCAATTTCGTTCTGCACTCCTGCTGAGCGAGCAGAGTTAAAGGCAATCGAAGACTTGATCGGGAAGAGAATTCCACACGCAACCAATCAACCCGTTCCACAGATCGAAGAATCACTTCGTCGTGAACGCGATGATTCAACTCGCTTCAGGACCCCCACGAGATCCCAGGGTAACTCGCAATCCAAGTCCAAGCCGGCCTCGAGATCCAATTCTCGAACAAAACCGAGCTCTGCACCTCGCAAATGGTCCAAACAACCATCTTCACCCGGTTTGCATGCGGATTCACCGCCAGTATTATCAGCAGGCCACACCACGCGAAGGGGTTCCTCCGCAGATCGAGGCAATTCAGAAAATAACGAGACAAGTCGAATGGCAGTGCTCAGCTCAACTGAAAAAACTTCCGCGGTGTCCGTCGGGCGCAAAACACTTCCGAAAAAACACCGAACCAAGAGTGGTAGAGGCTGAAATTGCATATGTGCACACTTCTCGTGGATCAGGTCAGCTGGACATTCCGCTGTTTTTTGCTTTCCTGGCTAACCGTTGGCCTGGCACTATATGCCAGTTGTGAGCAAGTGTGCGCAGAGGACTCGCTTTCGTGGGAACTGGGGCCTACGGGTACAAAGGCCAGTCTTCGCGCGGTTTCTGCACCCGACGATTCAATCATTTGGGCGGCGGGCAGCGGTGGGACGATTATCCGTTCCTCCGATGGTGGAACCAGTTGGCATGATTGCAGTCCAGCGGGCTACGAGAAACTAGAATTCCGCTCATTGCACGCCTGGAGCGACACAACCGCATGTGCCGCCAGCGCTGGATCACCTGCCGTCATCTTGCGCACCACCAATGCAGGAGCTGAATGGCAGATTACTTATCAAAACGCTGCGCCAGAGGCCTTTTTTGATGGACTCAGATTTTGGAGTGACGATCGAGGCATGGCATTTAGTGATCCAGTGGCGGGCGCTTGGTTGGTTGTCGAGTCGGATGATGGCGGTAAGAGTTGGCGTCAGATAGCAACTGAGCGATTGCCAGCGGTGGCGACGGGTGAAGCTGCATTTGCGGCGAGCAACTCCGCACTTTGCGTTGGATCGAATGGAGCGGCATGGATTGGAACGGGTGGTACTTCGTTGAACCACAGCCGCATACTGTTTCGCGAGTCCGCCGACGCAGAATGGAGTACAGCCCTGTGCCCTCTGCCGAGCAACGCTTCGTCTGGCGTTTTTTCGTTGCTGGCCACCAATGAGATGATCATTGCTGTGGGAGGCGACTATCGTCCCGACATGCGATCTCTAGCCACAGCGGCTTTCAGCCGCGATGGTGGAAAGAGTTGGAAATTGGCAGAGAAGCAGCCAAATTCATTTCGGTCGGCAGTGGCAAGAATACCCACAGGGATCGAAAGTTCGCAGCCCCAACGCTTCGAATTTATCGCCACAGGCCCGGATGGAACAGATGTCTCAGCGGACGGAGTTCGCTGGGAACCGCTAAACGAAGTCGGCTTCCACGCGTTGACTACTGGCCAGTCAGTCGTTTTTGCCGTCGGCTCCAATGGACGCTTTGCAAGGCTTCGGCAACCAAAGCGGTAATCTACGGGCAGCAGTGTTGAACAATTGTATCATTATTGTCTAAGTCGTTTCCAAAGCGATTGGGGACAATCGCTCTACACTTACATTTCACTGCCCCGTCGTTGGAAAACTGTTATTGGGATAGGTCGAACCGGCGGCAGGCGGCGGTGCAAAGCTATTGCTGGGAGCTGGTTGTTGGTACGGAACTTGTGATGCACTCGTTGCCTGACCGCCCACGGCCTGTGCAGTACGATAAATTTGACCGGCGGTGTTGTAAGCAGACATCGCCGTTTGTGCAGTCGGGCTTCCGCCCAACTTGTCCATCAGATCACGAGCCTGTTGTAAGTTTGGGTCTGCTTGTAGAGCGAGTTGCAGGTGCTGCTGCGCACCAGCAATGTTACTGTTGCTAAAGTGAAGGTAGGCGACGTTGTAGTTTGCGATGGCTGGTGGGAATACTTGCTCAAGCTGTTTCACAGCCTCATCCGATCGACCGCCACTGACAAGCATACTTGCCAAGTTGTTGCGATATCGCGCATTGGTTGGATCCAGCTCAATCGCCTTTTGTACCGCTGCTTGCGCATCAGCTGACTTGCCGAGTTTTTGATGTACGAGCGCCAACTCGTTGTAACTGCTGGCCTCGGGCGTGACCGCGATTGCTTTCGTAAAGAAATCGGCTGCCTGTGCATCTTGCCCTTGCTTGGCATAGAGTCGCGCGGTGCTTAACAGTGCGGGCACGTTTTTCGGCTCAAGTTCCAACGCCTTCGTGTAGTTGTCCAAGGCTTTGGAATGATTTCCTTGAGTTTCATACCAATGACCATTGGTAACCCAGATCTCTGGGCCTAGGTTCGTTGGCATATTCGCCAAGCTAGTGGGGTCATTGGTGTCCGGATTGGAAGTAAAGGTGGAGGTGACTGCGTTTTTCGCTTTCCCCATCGCGCTACTCATCGCGGTCCCCATCGACTTAAATTGTCCGCCGATACCAGCGCCGGTGTTGGCAGCGGTGGCAAATGCGGATTCTTTTGGAGTGTCGGACAGCGACGGCTTGCTGAATGGCATTTTCATCGAAGCGCAGCCTGGCGCCAGGGTGAGTGTAGCCAACCCAACTAGCGTCATTTTGCGAAGACCATTTACAGCATTGGTCGGATACATGCTCTCTTTACTCCATGGCAAAGTCGTTGGGCGTCCTCGTCGAACTTCCAAATTCTGATTTAACAGAGGTTGGAGAGAACGCTCGCAAAGCATTGGCAGATCTCTTCTGCAGATGCTCCACTCTATTCGTTACTAGCGTTATAGTCGGAACAACCCAATTTCGACCTTGAGGCAAACAACTCGTTTGGCTGACAATCAAGCCGCTTTTTGTAAAGTTGCCTACGCGGAAGAGACTGCTAACATGCATTTGTCAGGAGAAGAAGACGAGCCCGCTATTGCCAACGGCTCAATGGGACGACCGCGTGAGCGGACGAGGGAACGATGGAAACCCAATTGCAAGAATTGTCGATTTTTTTCTCAATTTTTGCTCCTCCAAGAAGTTATCGACGTAGGTTTTAGATGGCAATGATTTTCTACCTTGGAGACAACATGAGATTTTTTGTACTGGTACTGTGTCTCATTTCGAGTGGTCCGATCGGCGCGTACGCTGCAGATTGGTACTCGGTTGAGGGAGCACAAGCAAGCATTAATGCTAGCAGCCTGCCCGGCCCGGTTTACGACCCAACTATTTCAGTCGCCGAGTTCAACCGACGCATAACGCAGCGAGACCCACGGCAGAGCTTGCTTGTGGAAATCACGATTCCTCGTTCCGAATTAAGCCTAAAGAAGATTGTCGATCGACAAGTCCGATTTGAGAGCCAAAATGAGCATTTCGCAGGTCGAATTTCGGCGGTATTCCTGCCTCGCGCCACCTCAGACGGGTCCGAGCCTGCACAGAGCGCACAAATTGTCGTTCATGCAATGATTCAAAATCGACAGGTGGATGGCAAATGGAAACTTGCCGACGGTGCAACCGGTACCCTCTCGATCCATCGGTAGAATTCTGCAAGCTTTGCCTTACTTTCAGAATATTTTCAGGGCGTGACCAAACGTGTCATATGAGAGTCGGATAATAGATCAACGTCAACGCCAATGGGGAGTTGACGAATCCAAGACTCTCAAAATGGGCAAGTGATCATGGCTAAACAACTAATAAGTGCCGCAATGAAATGTCAGGACGACTTGGTACTGAGTTTAGTTTATGAGGATGCAAGAGGCCGTAAGACAAGGCGGATCGTCAGTCCCATTCGGTATCTATCTGCCGACCGCTTTCTCGGATTTTGCCTTTGCCGTTGTGAGCCACGCCAATTCCATCTGGTGCGCTGCAGCGATTTTGAACTCAAACGCGCTGCGGACTACGTAATGCCAGTCGAGTGTCAGGCCATTGAGTCTCCAACGGATGCTTGTTTGTCGGTTCCAGCTTGACCAATATGCAGTCGCGAGAGAGAGGCTCCTGCCGAGCTTTTTCGCGCAGCGTGCTAACGTCCATATGACAAAAGAGTTAATAGCAGATACTTAGCGAGTTTTACCAGACCTGCAGCGGGAGCCTGATGGCTGGAACATCCGTGCACCGGCTTTGCCATCCGTGCTATAAAACCGAGTCAGGGGGGCTAACGAATTGAAGGAGACGGCGAATGACAAGCGGGAGTCGGAACTCTGCAACCATTCAGAAGCGGCGGCCATAGTGGCTCCGCACGAAAGTTAGTCAAATCGGGCCAGCAGATAACCTAAAGGAATACCCGCCGGCCCGCCACCTAACAACAAATTTTTCCTCGTCATTCCAAGCCAGTTATTTACTTGGAATCCTCGCCACGCTTGGCGACAGCTTCTTCCGTTGCAAAATCCGCAACTTTTCGTGTCAGAGACAGGGAATCGCCAGCGAGTTTTCCGGTGTATTCAATGCGGATTTCGTTTTCACCAAAGTTCAACGTTTCCCAGAACGAGACTTCGTCGCCCTCCAGCTTCAGATCCTTCAGCTCGACTTTACGACTTCGCCCTTCCAGCTCGGCGTCTGCCTGCCCGGTAAAGTTTTGACCGCTGCCTTCAAAGGTAAACACATACTTCTGTACACCAATTTGTGTGTCGAAATCGACGTTCCAGACACCGCTCAATTTATCTCCTGAGACAAACAAGAGCGGAGCAAGCTCGCGCAGACTGCGACGCCAGCTTTGCCACTCGTGCGCCGTTTCTGGCGAAAGATAATAGTGACTGTTAATTCCAGCTTCCTTCAATGCCTTGGTCGCGGCTTCAGGGTCGCCACCTCGTCTTGGTCGCCCGCCGTTGCCGACCTCTTTGCTTCCATAGCTCACGAACACAAGCTTCACTTTTTCCTTAAAGCCCTGGGTCTTTTCAACATCTTCCGTCGAAATGGTCGCACCGCTGAGCAACCCGATATGCGAGAACTTGTCGAGGTGACGCAAGGTGATTGTCTTGGTCTCCATACTTCCCATAGAAAGTCCGGCCATCGCTCGGTTTGGTTGATCGTTCAGCGTCCGGAAGTTGGAATCGACGTAGGGGATCAGTTCATCGACCAAAACTTTTTCGAAGTGGCTAATATCAAAATTTGCGAGTCCACCCATTTGAACATCGTTCGTCATGCCATAAGTCATCACGATGATGAATGGTTGCGTTTTACCTTCGGCGAGCAAATTGTCCATGATCAGATTGGCATGGCCCTGAGCGCCCCAACCGTATTCGTTCTCTCCCCAACCGTGTTGTAGATAGAGAACTGGGTAACGTTTTTCCAAATCGGCGTCGTAACCGGGTGGAGTGTAGACAAAGGCTCGACGTGTCGTTTCGGTACTTGGCGAGTAGAAAAGGACTTCACGCAGTTGACCGTGAGGGACATTTTTCACGGCATAAAAATCTTTGTCCTTGGCAGGAACTTCGACTCCGCTGCCCCAGCGCATGGCACCAAAGTAATATTTGCTATTGGGGTCAGGCACATCTGCCCCGTCGATCTTTAACGTGTAGTAATGAAAGCCCTCGTCCAGTGGTCGTGTGAATCCTGTCCACACTCCTTTTTCATCCTTCACGAATTCACTGCTATCGCGAAAACTACATGAAACGCTTTGCGCTTCGGGCGCGACGATCCGAAACATTACGCGACCTTCAGAATTGACCTTTGGATACTCCTTTCCATCTTGGTTCGTCGGGGCTGGCTTCCAGTCATCGACGGGCACAACCTCCTGTGCACGAATTCCTTGGCACAACAATACCATTAGGATCAAACCTACCATCTGAGTTCTTTTCATTGCAATCTCCGCTGTCTTTAGATGAGGGGGTGGAATGAGAAAATTGCCCGTTCGACGGCTCGCTTTCAGGTCAACGCTTGTGCATCACTTTCAAGTCAACACCGGCGCATCAATCGTAGCGAACATTTCGATCTGCGAGCAATTCGCGCAAGTGGACAATATACTCAAAATCCAGCTTCAATTTTGCTGAACCTGTTTTTTTGTAGCGAGAGGCGCGTGCGGCTGCCATCGCCCAGTCCATCCACCGGCTTAACAGACAGAAATACGCGCTCGGAATGCTGAAATCGGTAAAACAATTGTGTACGATGCATTTTGTCGCACAGCCAAATGTGCGAAACTGCGCAACACAACCCTATCCAGCTTCGCTACTCATCATCACAAGGAACGACACAATCATGAAACGCATCCTCCTTTCGATTCTTATGGCATTTGCATGTCAGGCCGCTGCATTCACGCAGGAGCCGGCCGAAACCAAGAATCCTGTTGTCACCGACAAGAGCAGCGACACCAGCACGACGACAGACAAAGGCAACGCGACTGACGCAAAGAAGATTGATCCCTCAGGTGTTTGGAAATGGCAGCGTGACGGGAACAACGGCACCGTGCACTTGAGTGTTAAGTTGAAAATGGAAGAGGATAAACTAACCGGCACTTTCCAAAGCAAGTGGCCAGAAGGCACCGCCTTCCCCGGCGCCAACGATCCAGTTCCGATCGAAGAAGGCAAGATTGACGGAGACAAAGTTTCTTTTCAGGTCACACGCAAGTTCAACGAAAACGAATTTGTTGTTAAGTTCAATGGGAAGATTGAAGGCGACAGCATCACCGGTAAGCAAGAAATGAACTTTGGCAACGGTGGACAGGAATTCGACTGGAACCCCAAACGAAGTCTTGCGCTCGATTCATTCGTGGGCAAATGGAAGATATCTTTCGAAGGTCCTAACGGTGACCAGATCGAATCAAAATTTGATTTGACCGTCGAAGACGACAAAGCGAAAGGAGTTTATCACAGTGGTTTCTTTGGTGAGGCCGAACTCAAGGAAGTCGAATTGAAGGATGACAAGCTGCACTTCAAAGTCGTCTTCAAATCAGAGCAAGGAGAATTCCCGATCAGCTACACGGCAAGCTTGAAGGAAGACAAGTTGACTGGCACGATTACGACTTCCTTGGGAGATCAAGAGAACTCGACTGAGTTCACTGGCAGCCGCGAGCCGGAGGAACAAGTGTCCAAATAGAGCGCGAGCATACTGTCTTGGCCGAAATGAATTCTGAGTTGTTGGCTTTATCGTTATTTCTATTTGGAAGATATGCAAGTGAAACTCGCTCAAATGCAAACGGTTGCAACCGTCGTTGCGTCTATTGCTCTTTTTTCTGGCATCGCAATGTCTCAAGAGAAGTCGTTCACCGTAAAATTGGAATCGTTGACCAATGGGGACGTCCAACTCGACCCTGCCTTGCCGGAAGACGGGAAGTACCAAGAAGGCACCGTCGTGACGGTGCGCGCCAAAGCGGCGGACGGCTATGAAGTCGACTCGGTCTATTACGCCATTCCTGGTCGTTGGGGATCTATGTACCATGAATCGTTGACTCCAGAGTTTAAGATCACGATCGATCAGGACAAGAGTATTGGCGCGTCGTTCATCAAGGCGGAGGAGGTCGCGCACGTCAAGGTGAAACACAACGTCGTGTATGCCAAGCCGGGCGTCAAAGAGCTGAAATACGATGTTTACTCACCCCCAGGCGCTGTAGACCTCCCGATCATCGTCATTATTCACGGTGGCGGTTGGTCGACCAACGACGAAGACATCATGCGTGGGCTCGCACGCGAGCTCACCAAAGGCGGCAAGTTTGTTGTCTGCAGTATCGACTATCGATGGGTTGGGAATGCAGATGGTGACGAGACTTCCAATCAGATGCCGCATTTGATTGAAGATGTCTTTGGTGCAATTGCGCACATCATGGAGCATGCAAAGGAATACGGCGGAGATGCGGGGCGGATTGGAGTTACCGGTGACAGTGCAGGTGGCCATTTGTCAGCCTCTGCGGCGATGCTCACCGAAAAGATCGGCTCAAACGGATTTGGCGAACAAGAAGGAGTATATGAATTTAAGCCAACATACCTACCGGAGTCGAAGACAGCGGAAAATCTACGCGACGCAATGCTCGCATCTATCAAAGCAGCGGCCCCAAGTTATGGCGTTTTCTCAACGCAATCTTTGGGCGGTTTTCAGCGCGGCATGTCGAAAGAAGCGGCAGAGGCGACCGCTCCACAAAGCCACATTCCCGAAGCATCCAACCGTTCAGTCCCGCAATACTTGACGCGTGGAACGAGAGACAATTTGATCAGCGACGAAGCGGTCGCCTCTTACGTCACCGCTTTGGAAGAAAAGGGGCAAACCGTGGTCTACGATCAGATCGAAGACGCTGGGCACGCATTTTTTGACTGGAAACCGAACGATCGAGTCAAAGCAACGTTTGCTGAATTTGGCGTTCCTTATGCTGAGAAGATGCGAAGCTTCTTCGAAGAACATCTTTGCAAGTAGGTGGAACGAATTCGTGGGAATTGTACTCCTCGTTCCAAGGCTCTGCCTTGGAACGCACTGCCCGGAGGCTCCGCCTCCCGTAAAAGCCTGACTCCTCGTTCCAAGGCTCCGCCTTGGAACGCACTGCCCGGAGGCTCCGACTCCCGTAAAAGCCTGACTCCTCGTTCCAAGGCTCTGCCTTGGAACGCACTGCCCGGAGGCTCCACCTCCCGTAAAAGCCTGACTCCTCGTTCCAAGGCTCCGCCTTGGAACGCACTGCCCGGAGGCTCCACCTCCCGTAAAAACCTGACTCCTCGTTCCAAGGCTCTGCCTTGGAACGCACTGCTCGGAGGCTCCACCTCCCGTAAAAACCTGACTCCTCGTTCCAAGGCTCTGCCTTGGAACGCACTGCTCGGAGGCTCCGCCTCCCGTAAAAGCCTGCTGCCGTCAACTTGAATGATAGGCGTATCAAATTCCAAGATTGGGCGCCGCGTTAGCGCCAGCCCAAGAACTCAGCACAAGGTCTGACCCCACAACATGATTGCACTATTATTGGCCTGCCAACTTGCGGTGGCGCCGCAAGCATCGCCGCCCAACGTGGTCTTCATCGTCGCCGACGACATGGGTTATGCCGATATGGGGACGCAGGGGGCGCGCGGCTTCCAAACACCTCACCTCGATCAACTCGCTGCCGAAGGGACGCGTTGCACAAATTTCTATGTTGCTCAAGCCGTCTGTACCGCGTCACGAGCTGCGATTTTTACCGGTTGCTATCCGAACCGCTTGAGTATGCATGGCGCTTACAACCATACCAGTCGCGATGGCGTAGCCGACGAAGAATGGCTGCTTTCGGAAATGTTCAAACAGCAGGGTTATGCCACCGCAGGCATGGGAAAATGGCACCTCGGTACGCGAATGAAGTTCCACCCATTACACCACGGCTTCGACGAGTGGTTAGGCATCCCTTACTCCAACGACAACTCAAAGTACCACCCGACGCTGGCCGCCGAGATGCCGCCACTTCCGCTGTACGACGGCCTGGAGATTATCGAGTTGGATCCGGATCAATCACAGTTCACCAGACGCTTTACCGAGCGTGCCGTTGACTTTATCGAGCGTAATTCCTCGAAGCCTTTTTTCCTCTATATGCCCCACGTTATGCCACATGTGCCAATCTTCGCGTCAGAAGAGTTCAAGGGACGAAGCGAAGTTGGGCTTTATGGGGATGTCCTAGAAGAACTCGACTGGTCCGTTGGTGAAGTTCTGGCCACATTGCGTCGATTGAACCTGGATGAAACAACTCTGGTTATCTTCATTTCGGACAACGGGCCATTTCTTTCGTATGGTGAACATGCGGGTTCGGCTGCGCCGTTGCGAGAAGGCAAGTTGACGACGTTCGAGGGTGGCGTTCGTGTCCCCTGTATCGTACGTTGGCCAGATCGCGTCCCCGCCGGACGCATTTGCGAAGAGCCGTTTATGGCTATCGACTGGCTCCCAACACTCTGTGAAATTGTCGCCGGCAAAGCTCCCACCCTGCCGATCGACGGTCGCTCTGCCAGAGCTCTGATCCTCGACGAGTCCGAGGCGACGCCCCCACACGATGCCTTCTACTTCTATTCCGGCACGGCATTGCAAGCGGTACGCAGTGAAAAGTGGAAGTTGCACTTCGCCCATCCCTACATCACGCCAGCTGGCGAACCGGGCCGTGGCGGCAAGCCTTCGAACTTTGGCAAGCTGGCACCGGCCTCGATCAAACAATCGGGAGTCGAAGGAATTGCGACGCGGCACGGCTATCGCATCGAACAGCTTGAGTTGTCATTGTTCAATCTGGAAGACGATCCAGGCGAACTTCGAAACGTTGCAGCAGAATACCCTGACATTGTGAGGCGCCTCACCTCCCTTGCAGAATCCGCTCGACGTGACCTCGGTGATTCCTTGACCGGCATCTCAGGCTCGGGCCTCAGAACCCCCGGCGTGGATGCAAATGAACGCTGAGCCAACCCGAAAAATTTGAATGCACGGGGCCTGCCACGACTTGTGAGCAAGCTGCAATTCATGCGACAATCCGTGAATTGGCTCACAACTTAACCTGCTAGCGAGGTTGATTGCGGGTGAATGGCTGGACGTTTAGCAAGGTCCACTACGGATTGCGAATGGGACCATTAGCAAGGTCCACTACGGGATATGAACGGGATGTTGAGCGAGGTCCTTTACAAGAAACAAGACTATGAAAACCACCGCCAGCCATGACGAAAAAATTGCGAAAATGACATTCTCTTCGGTTTATCCACATTACGTTACCAAGGTGGAGAAAAAGGGGCGAACAAAAGAAGAGCTGCATCAGGTGATTGAATGGCTGACAGGTTTCAAAGGGAAAAAGTTGCAAAAGCTGATCGATGACAAAGTGACCTTCGAGCAGTTCTTCAAACAGGCCAAACTGAATCCAAATGCGCACCTGATCACGGGTGTCATCTGCGGCTATCGCGTGGAAGAGATCGACAATCCGGTGACACAGCAGACCCGGTACCTCGATAAATTAGTAGATGAATTGGCCAAAGGACGGACAATGGAGAAAATATTGCGTGTTCCAAAAGATTAGATTTCAGCGTTTGTTATCTAAAACAGTTTTCGGTCGAGCATGCGATAGTTGATTGCTTCTTGCAGATGAATGGTATCGATCTCATCAGCCTCTTCCAAGTCGGCTATTGTGCGGGCAACGCGTAAGATTTTGTCATGTGCGCGAGCGGATAGGCCTAGCTCATTGCAGCTGTCGCGGAGCAGTGTACGGCTGCGACCGTCCAGCGGACAGTGTTCGCGCAGTTCGCGACTGGACATCATGGCGTTATAACTGGACGTTGAATTCTGGAGGCGTTTACATTGGCTGGCTCGCGCTCTTTCGACGGACTGACGCATTTCTGCGCTGCTGGTACCTTTGATACCGGAACTCAATTCTTCAAACGGAACTGCGGGCACTTCGATATGGATATCGATGCGGTCGAGCAGTGGCCCTGAGATGCGGGACATGTAGCGCTCGATCTGTTGTTGCCCGCAAGTACAATTGCGTCGCGGATCGGTTCGGAATCCGCACGGACACGGATTGAGCGCCGCGACCAGCATGAAGTTGGCAGGAAATGTCGTACTTCGAAGCGCTCTGGAAATGGTTACGACTCGATCTTCCAGCGGCTGGCGCATGACTTCCAACGTTCGTCGATCGAACTCAGGCAGTTCATCCAAGAACAGCACGCCATTTTGAGCCAAACTGATTTCGCCTGGGGCCGGAGGACTTCCGCCGCCAACCAATCCCGCGTTGCTGATGGTATGATGTGGAGAACGAAACGGCCTGACTGCCATCAGTGGTTGTCCGGGTTTCAAGCGACCGAGCGAGCTATAAATACGAGTTGTTTCGATCGACTCCTCAGCGGTGAGCGTTGGCAGGATCGAAGGCAAACGCTTGGCCAGCATCGTCTTGCCCGACCCTGGCGGACCGAGCATCAGTAAGTTATGCGAGCCGGCTGCGGCGATGGTCAAAGCGCGCTTGGCCACTTCTTGACCACGTACATCGGCGAAGTCCAATTCATAATGGCTAAATTCCTCAAACAGCTCTTTTAAGTTGGAAGGCTCGGCAGGGATCTCGATGGTGCCGGCGAAAAAGCCCACGGCCTCCGATAGACTGGCTATGGGAATAACATCGATGTCACCGACAACCGCCGCTTCTTTGGCATTTTCACTGGGAACCATGATTCCTTTATAACCTGCGTCGCGAGCTGCGATGGCCATCGACAACGCACCTTTGATCGGTCGCGTATGGCCCTCCAGCGCCAATTCGCCTACAAGTGCGTATTGCGAAAACCAATCCGACTGAAACTGCCCACTGGCAGCCAAGATGCCCAGCGATATCGGCAGATCAAAGGACGCCGCCTGTTTCGGTAGTTCAGCCGGAGCCAAGTTGATTACGACGCGATCATTGGGGCGCAGAAAACCGCTGTTCACGATTGCGCGTTCAACGCGGTGGATGCTCTCTTTGACCGCCGCTTCGGGCAAACCGACCAACATCGTCTTGGGCAACGGACAACCCGATACATCGACTTCCACTTCTACCGGTAAAGCTTCAATGCCGAGTAACGACAGGGTATTCAATTTAGCCAACATCAGCACCACCATGCCCGAGGTTGAGAGTTACCACAGCGCCCCATTGTATGTTCCTTTTTTAGCAATTTCGATCTACCTTTCGGAGCGTCTCGTTGCCCAATCATCATGCGCTTGCACCACCTGAGCTTTAGTAAATGCCGAAGGTCGAGGTTGCAAGCATGTGCACACGAAAAGCGGATGCGCGACGCTTCGAATCCGAACACAATGAAAAGCAGCCCGTTACTTAAATTGACGGGCGCCGGCTCGATTCCTTACAGACAAAAAGCGAAAAAATCCAAAATAACTTTAGACGCTTCTGCATCCTGCCCATTTTAAACTTGATGTTTCCAAGGCAACCTTTGCAGCCGCCTGAGTGGGCATCGCAAGAAATACGTGGACTGCGTGCGGTTCACCCGGCTAAGCAGTTGTGCAAGGCTCTTTGGTGGTTGGACCATATCTCTCGGCGAACGCCAGATGGCACGCGGTGTGTTGCACTCGCGAGAGGTCGAGGTTAGATTTTGGGTGCAACTTTAGACGAGTGTGGTTCAAGGATGAGAATTTTTTTGCGAATTCCTATGACTGACGAGACGACCTGCCCGATCGAGAGCTTACGCGATGAATGCTCCAACCGATTTCTCTAGTGAGGCCTCTCCGCTGGATGTCTCTGAAATTAACCCGACTGTACTGGGGTTGCTCGAAATCGAGCAGCGTTTTGCCTATGTCCAGGAAGCCACGCGGGACGGCATCTGGGACTGGAACATTGAGACCGGTCAACTCTATTTAAGTCCGCAGTGGTTTCGCTTGTTGGAATACACTCCAACGGAGCTTGAACACCATGTAGATACCTTCTTCAGTTTGCTTCATCCCGCCGACCTGCCTGAAGTTCAATTGCGACTGCAACGACATTTGTCTGGATTAACGGAAGAAAAGCAGTCTGAAATCCGACTGAGGACAAAGTCCGGTAAGTATCGATGGTTCCTCGATCGTGGCAAAGTGGTCACACGGGACGCATCGGGTAACCCAACGCGCATGGTTGGCACCATTACGGACATCGAAGAACGTAAGCAGACGGAGAGACGTCGCGCGGATCTGGAAATGCGTCTACTTGAGCGAGAGCGACGACTTCGGAAAGCACAGTCGATCTCACGAATAGGCAATTTCCATTGGGATGCCACAACCGACGTTGTCGAGTGGTCGGATGAACTATTTCGCATTTACGGCCGCGATGCGAAGACGTTCATTCCAAGTTTCACCAGTTATGTTGATGCGATTCATCCGGAGGATCGCGTGAAAGTGATGTACTCTTTGCAAAGAAGCATTGAGGCTTTCGAAGAGTTTGACCACGATTACCGAGTTATTCGTCCGGATGGCGCTCTCATTTGGGTGCATGCTATTGGCGGCGCAATTACCAATGAGTTAGGAGTGTTGGTTGGGCTGGAGGGAACTTGCCAAGATATCACAGGCAGAAGGAAGGCGGACGAAGCGGAGCTGGAGGCTAGACAACGCCTGCAAAAGATCGCAAGCCGGGTGCCTGGTGTTGTCTATGAGTTCCGGCTTCGACCGGACGGTAGCCACTGTTTTCCATACGCCAGCAGTGCGATTCGCGAGATGTTCGGCGTGGATGCGGAAAGCCTTTGCGATGACGGGCGAGCCGTCCTTTCCACATTCCATCCAGACGATATTAGCCAAATCGTGAGTTCGATTCACGAATCAGCAGACAGGCTTGCTCCCTGGAATCTCGAATTCCGAATCCGACTCGACGCTGGCGCTGAAAAATGGATAGGGGGAAGTTCCGTTCCCGTGCGTGATCCCGATGGCGGAACACGCTGGCACGGCGTGCTGATGGACATAACCGAGCGCAAAAAGGTCGAAGAGGCCCTGCGTTGGAATCAATCACTGCTCCAGATGATGTCTGATTCATCACCGCTAGCATTTATGGTGGTCGACGATCGAACCGATGCGATTCTTTACATCAACCAGCGTTGTTGCGAAATCTGGGGTGTAGAACACATCGCTCACCGTATTCGTTCTGGTGAACTGAGCAATCGGGAACTCATACCGTACTGCCTACCCATGCTAACTGATTCGCAAGAATTTGCCGCATCCTGCGCTGCACTTCAGGATGAATCGAACCGCCGTATTGTCGAGGATGAGATCGCCTTTGTGGACGGTCGCACGATTCGACGCTTTTCGACTCAAATCCGAGACGAAGCAGATCGTTACCATGGCCGCTTCTACATGTTTGAGGACATCACTGCTCGCAAGCAAGCCGAGACCGAGCGCGAGTCGTTGCATGCCCAACTGCGAGAATCGCAAAAAATGGAAGCGGTCGGTACGTTGGCAGGCGGGATCGCTCACGATTTCAACAATATTCTCGCGGTAATTCTTGGCAATACCGAAATCGCAGTCACTGTCGCGAAAGAAGATTCTACGTTGAAGTTGTGCTTGGAAGCAATTAGCAAAGCAAGCATCCGAGCTCGCGACTTAGTCCTGCAAATCCTCTCCTTCAGTCGGCAACAACCAACTGAACTTAAGCCAATTTGCATCGCCTCCGTCGTTCAAGAATCAGCATCATTATTGAAAGCTACTCTGCCGGCCAGAATAAATCTAGTCGTTGAATGCCAAGCAGACTTGCCGATTGTACTTGGCAACGCAACGCAACTGGAGCAAGTGATTATCAACTTGGCTACCAATTCAATGCAGGCAATCGGCAGCGATGAAGGGAATATCGCAATACAACTGAAATTGGTCGAGCTGGATAGCCATCTCGCTGAAACCAATGCAACCTTACGCGCAATGTATAGTGGAACACCCCACAGCGTACTATGTTTGACGGTGAGCGATGATGGCCCTGGTATGAATTCCGCCGAACTCGATAGAATCTTCGAGCCTTTCTTCACAACCAAACCGATTGGTAAGGGGACAGGTTTGGGGTTGGCTGTCGTCCATGGAATCATTGAGACGCATCGAGGGGCAATAACTGTTGAAAGCAGTGAAAAGCAAGGAACGCGCTTTGCAATTTACCTGCTGCCCACCGCGACCGAGAGTCTGGCTCCGGCGAACTCCATCGCGATTGCGGAGGCTGAGGAAGTAGCCAAAGGTCAACAGTCCGACACACAGTTGTCCCATATTCTGCTGTTGGATGACAACGCGGCAGTATTGAACGCTACCCAAATGTTGCTTGAAACTCGTGGCTACCATGTCACTTCATTCACCAACCAAGAAGAGGCACTCGCTGCGGTGCTGAACGATCCATCCGCATTCGATCTCATCGTGACAGACTACAACATGCAGGGAATGTCAGGACTCGAGGTCGCATCCAGTTTAAAAAGAATCTGTCCAGGCATGCCGGTCGCGCTGACATCCGGCTTCATCGATGAAGAGTTGCAACACAATGCTATGCGAGTCGGGGTAAAAGAGCTCATTGGCAAGCCCTTTTCTTCTCCCGAACTTTTCACGAAGGTCGAACAACTCTTGGCACTTGCCTGCAATGCCGTAGGGCGAAAGCGAACTTGATCGACGCTGTCACGGCAAGCGTCGTCCCCACCTTGCGACTCGAGGTGGCACGATAAGACCACCACACACAGACTGGCAATTGACAGCCCGAGAAATAGATTGGTCAGCAACAGGCAGCTGACTGATCACACCTTGGGCTTGCCTATTATTGGAATCGGATGGTGCCGATTCTTCGCCTTCTGTGCTATGCCAAACCAAAAAACGAGCCCCTTATTTTTCGTTATACTGTCGCTTCATACAAATAGAGATTCTCACTCCTTGATTCATTCTCCAAGGCGACATCCCATGTGGCAGTTTTGTAGTTGGTTGGCCGCAACCATGTTCCTAAGCCTCTGTGTCAGCTCGCTGCCAAGTATCGCGGCTGACGCGTGGTTGACCTATCCAGGAGGTGAAGGGCCGGGCACTGGAAAACACATCGTCTTCATCGCCGCTGAGGAATCATACAGGTCGGAATTGTCGATGCCGCTGATGGCCAGGATCCTCGCTCGGCACGGTTTTAAGTGCACCATTTTGTTCGCGATCGATCCTAAGTCGGGGAACATTGATCCGCGCGTCAACAATAATATTCCAGGGCTGGAACAGCTCGAGACGGCTGATTTGTTGATTGCCTTCATGCGTTGGCGCGAATTGCCCGACGACCAGATGAAGCACATCGTCGATTACGCCGAGTCGGGGCGACCTATCATCGGTATTCGCAATGCAACCCATCCATTTCGTTACGCCACCCGGCCCGAAAGCCCCTTTGCCAAGTTTGATTCGGCCAGTAAAGAGCCCGCCGGCGGTTGGGGCAGGCTAGTACTGGGAGAAACATGGGTCTCACACTATGGAGAAAACCTTGTTGAGAGCACGCGTTGCGACGTAGTAAATTTTGCAGCCAGCCATCCGATTTTTCGTGGAGTCCATCGCAGTTTCTGGATCCCCGATGATGTCTACGGAATTAACGAAAAATTGGCAGGCGACAGTGAGCCGCTGCTTCTGGGGCAGCCACTGGCTGGCTGGTCCGCAGATGATCAGCCAGTGTCCGACAAGCCTGCGGTTCCCATCGCCTGGACAAAAAGTTACACCGGGACGAGTGGCAAGAAATCGCGAGTGTTCACTACCACGATGGGGCACGGCGATGCGTTTAAGATCGAGGACTTTCGTCGCATGTTGGCCAATGCCTGCTACTGGTGCCTGGATTTGGACGACCGTATCGACGCGCGATCCGACATGGCCATAACGGGCGTGTACGAACCGGGCGAAGCTGGCGCGGGTGGTTTAAAGACAGGCGTCAAGCCAAGCGATCCGTCGTTTCACGCAACTCCTGTAAGTGGGCAAACCGCAGATGCGTCGCTGACTCGGGCGACGATGGACGACACGCAACCTGGATGGAAGTCACTCACGGCAGCCGACTTTGTGCATGTCAACAGTGCCGCTGACACTTGGCGTTGGCAGGGTAGCCATCTGCATTGCACGGGGCAACCGGTGAGCGTGTTGCGGACGCAGAAGCAGTATCGCAATTTTGAGATCGTTGTCGAATGGATGCACGAAAAACCGGCAGGGAATAGTGGAGTGTTTGTTTGGACAACACCCGAGTCGATCCAAAGATTGACACAAGCTGGAACCCCAGGGCTACCGTCGGGAATCGAAGTGCAGGTGCTTGATCATGGCTACACCACGATGATGAAAGCCAATGGACAGGACACCAAGTGGTTTGGCACCAACGGTGACGTGTTCCCAGTCGGAGTGAAGATGACACCGTTTCCACCCTTGTCACCAGATGGTAGTCGCAGCTATCCACGCCGGCACATGGCCAACGGTCATGGGCAGTGGAATCAATACTACATTCGTGCGATCAATGGCGAAGTGCGGTTGTGGGTCAACAGCGAAGAGGTTTCGGGTGGAACCAGTTGCGATCCAGCTGAAGGTTTTCTATGTTTGGAAAGCGAAGGCTCGCCGATTCAATTCCGCAAGTTGCGCATTCGTGAATTGCCGTAACCCAGTGCAACTCGGTGTTAATTCCGAGGGTTCGTCTGCGCTCACTATACGCCCAGCAACTTTTCTGACATGCTCGGATTTTAAAATCATGTTTTGTAGTCGTATTCAGTTTGCTTTAGTAGTGTTCTTAGTTTTGCAATTTTCGGCCAATGAGGCGGAACGCCACTTTTTTGGCCGTGACCAACAATTCGTAAATTTTAAGCAATCGGTCGAAACACCGTTGACCACTGTTCGGTGGCCAATGTTGGCGGCAACTGAAGAGCAAAACGAACTAGAAGTTGGCTTGGCCGAATCGGACATCACGCCGCCAATCGGCTTTCCTATGGCAGGCTATTATCATGAGCGACTCGCCGAAGGCACGATCGATCCGCTGAAGGCGAAAGCCATCGTTTTTCGCGAAGGCGAAACAACCGGCGCGCTGGTTGTCTGCGACCTGATCGGCATTGCCACAGATCTCTCCAAAGAAGTGAGACGTCGAGCTGCAGAGAAGACGGGTATTCAAGCCAACCATATCGTGCTCGCTGCAACACACTCCCACACCGCCCCCGATTACATGAAGGAGCTGTGGTTGTATCTGGGAAATGAGAAACAGGAGGCGCTGCGTTCGGAGTACATCGAAAAGCTGATCAACGGTCCTGTGGATGCGATCGTTCGCGCATTGGAAGATGCCGGAGACTTTTCACTTTCTGCCGGCACGGTAATGCAGCAAACTCCCGTAGCCTTTAACCGTCGCTTTGTCATGCGTGACGGTAGCGTGCAGACTTGGCAAGCGTTATCGAATTCGAATGTGGTGCGTCCAGCAGGCCCAATCGATCCGCGGATCGAGCTTTTGGCGGTTCGCAATAGACAAGATGGCGAGGTTCGTGGAATACTGAGCAACTTCGCATTGCATCTGGATACGGTTGGCGGGATGCGCTGGAGCGCGGACTATCCCTACTTCATCGAGCAGGCATTGCGAAAGAGCTTGGGCACGGACGTGATTTCGATCTTCGGCACCGGTTGTTGTGGCGATATCAACCATGTGGATCCTTCGAGCGCGGAGCGCAACAAGGTCGATAAGATCGGAAATGCGATTGGTGACAGCATCAGCCAGCAGTTTGGCAACGTGACGCCGCTGAAGGATAGCCGCTTAACCGTTCTGTCGCAGGTCGTCGAATTGCCTCTGCAGGAAGTGAGCGAGCAAGAGGTTGAGCGAGCGGTGCAGTTGGTCAGTTTGATCAAGCAGGGTGGGAGCGTTGAGTTCCTTGATCACGTAACGGCATATAAGCAACTGATGCTCGATCAATTTCTTCGCCGCGAGCCCTATACTGAGACGTCGAAACATATCACGTGGGGGCTCAGTCGCTCGTTAGCAGGTGTGGGCAAGACGCTACCAGTCGAAGTGACGACGATGACGATCGGTGATGAGGTAGCGATTGTCTGTTTGCCGGGGGAAGTTTTTGTCGAGTTGGGGTTGGCCATCAAGCAAGCTTCGCCATTTCGCACCACGTTCATCATTGAACTTTCCAATGCAGTTGAAACCATCTACGTTCCCCATCGTGCCGCTTATGCGGGTGGAAGCTATGAAGTGACCAACTCGGCCCTGCAGCCTGGCAGTGGTGAGATGTTGGTTGAAGCCGCCATCAAGCTCTTGCGACAGTCGGCTGCGCAGAAACGTTGAAAGTCGAGTTGTTTAGACCAATGTTCTACACACCTTACACAGCACCAGGACCGCGAGTGCCACCATCAATGGTTATCGCATCATCTGTTGGCAGAATGAAGATTTTGCCATCTCCGATACTGCCGTCCGTTCCTGTGCGCGCGACTCTGAGTAATGTCTCAATGGCTCGATCCAAGAAATCATCGTTGACCCAAATTTCCAGCGAGATTTTACGAAGCATGTTGACTTTGTACTCTAGGCCGCGGTAAGTCGCCGACTGACCTCGTTGGCGACCATATCCTTGCGCGTCACATACTGTCATACGCTCGACTCCCACTTGATAAAGTGCATCGCGCACGGCATGGAGCTTTGTGGGTTGGATGATTGCCAGCAGCAGTTTCATGGACATTTCTCGTGAATCAAGTATTTCTTACACTGCGGAATCCTAATCTCTTGATGTCGAGTTCGCCAAGCTGTGCTGACGACCGCACCACATCCGTAAATTGTAACGGGAAGCAGATCCCCATGACATGGTAGCGCGAATTCGGGCTCTCGAGCTGATTTCTTCAGCGTAGGTTTAAATTTCAATGGTTGATTTACAATCGGGATATCCCGTGCATCCCCAGAACTGCTGGCCAGCCTTTTTTCCTTGCTTTGCAGTGCGCAGGGCCATCGGTTCGCCGCACTTGGGGCAGTTGGGGATTTGAACAGTCGCATCAGTCTGATTGGTCGGATCAGTCGGATTTTGCTTGAATCGCCGCGGCACACTGCGCACAGTGGACGCTTCAAGGCTATTCGATGCCCATTGGGACAGATGTCGATGCCGCAGGAAATCTTCGTAATCCAACAGTAGCTCTTCCAGGCTGGCACGAGCTACGTTCACCAATCGCAACTCGGTCTGAGACGATGTCGCAGCAGCTCGGCTCCCTTCTGCAATGTTCTGCCTACCTGATCGAGCCGCCTGAACCATTTGATCCACGGTTCGTGAGCGAGCATCCAGAAATCGTTCACAAAACCAGTACGTTGCATCGTAGATCAAAGTCGCTGACTGAAAGGAGGCCAACTGGCGATAGCCGCCACTTTTTCGAATCGACATTCCAACACTCCTGCATCTTCTTCAAACGACAGGGCTCTACCTCTGGCAAAGTTAGATGGTGTCAAGCTCCGAGAACTGTCACATTTGACCTACCTGTTGGCCCGCCTATCCTCTCACTTCAAGCCACCACTGGGTCGCCCTCTGATGGCTCCGCGCAAGTCGATCAAGCTGGAAGGCTCGCGGGCCACTTTATCCGAGAAGACGCGGGCGTCTTCGACGATGGGTTGCAGTCGTCGCGTCAGCAGTTCGACGTTTTGCAAGGTATTGATGACCGTATAGTACAGTTCGTCGTCATCGAGCAGCTTCGCGACCGTGCCTTCACTGTTGTTGATTCTTCCTGTCACCTTGCGAAGATCGGCCAGCAATGCATCGAGATTGCTGAGAGCACTCAACGCATCGGTCACAATCTTATCGCCTTTCTCAGCAAAAGGTTTGGTGAGGCTCGAGACATTCTTCATGGTCACTTCTGCTTCGCGTCCCGCCCCCTCAAAGGCTGCGAGCGTGTCTTTGGTCTGAACCATGACCCCTTCGATGTCATCGACAAACCCAGGAAGTCGATTGGCAACCGTCTCCATGGCTGATTTTAGATTGGGATCGTTGAAGACACTTTCAATGGAATTGAGCGTATTGTTGAAGTTGTCGATCGTCAGTTCGACCTTCTCCGAGATCTTCTTCAGCTCTCCATCGCCTGTCCCCAGCATTTGTCGGACATCTTGTGCGAGCAAGGTTACTTGGTTTCCCGCTTGTTCAATTGCAACCAAGGTTGTCCCAAATGATTGTTGCATGTTGACGAGTGCGTCGAGGGGGTCGGGGGCAACGGTTCCGCCCGAGAGAAAATCACCATTTTTGATCGGAGTGGAAGCGAGCAATCCCTCGTTTTCGTCCAGCATGCCATTGGCTGGCGAACCACCAGCACCATCAAATCGCTGTAGCAAACTTTCCGGCGTTGGCGGCACAAACTCGACGATGGCGTCACCCGTGATCAATGAACCCACATCAATTCTCGGCAGTTCACCAGCGCGGATCTTGTATTCGCCATCAAGTTCGAGGGTGAGGTCAACGCCTTTTTCATCGAGCAATTTGATGGCTTTGACGCGCCCGATTTGGACGCCGTTCTTTCGAACAGGTGTATCCGTGGCCACGCCCGGTGCAGCATCAAAACGAATGGTAACCTCATACCTTTGTGCAAAAAAATTGGGGGCAGCACCGAAAAATAGAATGAGGATGACTGCGATCACAAGTGACGCAACCACCAATACCCCAACTCCAAATTTATATCCTTGTTCGTCCATAATTTCGTCGTCCTGTTCCCGTTGGACAGCTTGTTACCCACCTGTGCGTGTTGGGCAATTACTGGGGGGTGGAGTTTTATCGCTCATGGGCTTTTTGGGCATAGGTGTCTGCCAACATCGGAGTTTCGTCAAAGCCCGAATAGGCTGATTGCCGGAGTTCCATCAATCGCTCGCCCGCCTCACCATCTACAAACTGCTTCACGCGTTTGTCTTTACAGGTGTCGAGCTCTTCGGGAGGACCGTCGAAAATCACTTGGTTCTCCCCCTTCTTCAATCTCGCATAGGGATAGAGCATTACGACGCGATCAGCAACTTTGCGAGCGGTTCGCATGTCATGCGTCACAATCAAGCTGGTCACTCCGGCTTTTGTTCGAGTTCGAAGCATCAGTTCATTGATGACGTCACTCATAATCGGATCAAGGCCCGTCGTTGGCTCGTCATATAACATCAGTTCAGGTTCCAATACCAAGGCCCGCGCCAAGCCAACCCGCTTCCGCATCCCGCCAGAGAGTTGCGACGGACGTTTGTGCAAGACCGTTTCCGGCAGCCCCACTTCGGCAAGCCGTTCGCACACGATGCGATTGATGTTCCGCCCCGACGCGACGCTATGTTGAATGAGCGGAAAGGCGACATTCTGTCCGATTGTCATGCTGTCAAAAAGTGCTGCGTTCTGAAAAACAAACCCAAACTTCTTGCGCAGGTTGGTCATGTCGAGATCGTTGAGGCTGTTGATATCGCGGTCCGTGTAAAGCACTTGGCCACTTGTGGGTTGAGTCAAACCGACAATCGACTTGAGCAACATTGTTTTTCCGCAACCGCTTTCGCCGATGACGGCAACGGTTTGACCCTGCGGAATCGTCAATTGGATGTGACTTAAAATTGTCTGCTTCGCAAACGTAAGCGTCATATCTCGCAACTCGACAAGAGCTGGAGTCTTGGCCGCCGTGATTGGCGAAGTGGACTGTGGTGTTGTTTCGATATGGGCCATTTAAAGTAACTTTGCACCGTTTGGCCAAATAGCGGAATAGACCGCGTCCAAAAAAATGTTGAGCATCAGGTCGACGCCGAGGATTAACACAAAGCTGAACACGAAGGCAGCGGTTGCAGCTCGACCAACACCCTCCGCACCGGCTTGGCAGTGAAAGCCGCGATAGCAACTGACGATGGCAATGATGCTGCCAAAAAAGAAGCTCTTGAAGATCCCCATGAAAAAATCCCAACCGCCAACAAATTGACGGCTGTTGTTCAAATACTGATAGTGGTCGATACCCAACATGACTACGCTGTAAAAATAGCCGCCGACGATTCCCATAAAATCTGCCATAACCGTCAGCGCTGGAATGAGCAAGAAACAAGCCAAGAATCGGGGTACTACTAGATAGTGGATTGGGTTCGCCCCCATACTCGTCAACGCATCAATCTGCTCTGTCACTCGCATCGTTCCCAGTACAGCAGCCATCGCGCTACCGACGCGACCGGCCAACATGGTCGCAGCCAGTACGGGGCCCAGCTCACGTACCAGCGACATGTTGATGACTGCGCCGAGTCGACTTTCTAACCCGAGATCCTTGAACTGTGCATAGCTCTGGACTGCCAACACCATGCCGATGAAGGTTCCGGTTAAAGCGACCACAGGTAGACTGAGTACTCCGACATGGTAAAAATTGGGGAGGATGGTCCCTTTGCGGGGCCAAGCGGTGAATAGCCACATGAACACCTTGGAGGCAAAGATGGCCATGTCACCCAACGTGGTCATGGCGTCGACAACTAGCTCCCCCCAGTCGCTGATCCAGCGGGTGAGCGCATCGCGCCACTCAAAACCGTTGATTAAGTCGCCCGTGCGACTTGGCGTTGGGACAGAAGACACGTAGACACTCCAGTCAATTTGGTCGAAACTGATGCACAAGGCGAGCGCATGTTAAACTGTATCGGTTACGCAGACTCTGCGGCATGACTCCGAACAACAAACTTACCATAGCTAGCATCCACAATACCCTTCTGAATTTTGAGGACCCTCCCCATTCGCTTCGATATATTAACCCTATTCCCCCAAATCTTCCCAAGCTACCTGGGTGAGAGTTTGCTTTCAAAGGCGATTGAACGAGGCCTGGTGGAGGTTCATACCCACGACATTCGCAACTGGACGGACGACAAACACCAAAAGGTTGATGCACGCCCGTTTGGGGGTGGTCCAGGGATGTTGATTCAAGTTCAGCCAGTGGTTGACTGCGTTGAAGCGGTTCGCGCGATGTGTCCGGAACAAGGCGAACTAATTCTGCTTAGTCCTCAAGGAGAGACCCTGAAGCAATCATTGGCAGCTGAGTTTTCGCGGTCAAGCCGCCTGCTATTGCTTTGTGGACGGTATGAGGGTTTTGATCAGCGAGTGATCGACCTGTTGCAGCCGCGCGAAGTCAGCCTCGGTGATTTTATCCTCAATGGTGGTGAAGTGGCTGCGATGGCGATTATCGAGTCGGTAATTCGGCTGCTCCCAGGAGTGTTGGGCGACGAACGCAGTTGTGAAGAGGATTCGTTTTCAGATGAAGCACTGCTGGAGTTTCCTCAATACACCCGACCACGCGAATTCCGTGGACTTAGCGTCCCGGACGTTTTATTGAGCGGCAATCATCAAGAAATTGCGTTATGGCGCGCGGAGCAGCGACTTAAACGAACTGCTGAACGACGTGGCGACTTGCTTTGAGCTACCTGTACCCAGTCACGCGAATTGAAAGTAACATGAGGCAGTCGCTGAAAATTCGCATTTAACATTTGCTTTCCACACAGATTTTTAGCGGTCCATGAGCGGCACTGCTACTATCCTACCGAGGTACACCATCCATGTTTGGACACCACAGAAGAGCCCGAATTGCAACCTTACTCTTCACGTTGCTCACGATTGCACTGCCGTTCGACCAGTCGCATACATGCCTTGGGCAGGATGTTGGAGTTGATATAGATTTGCCTCCAGTTGCCGAGCCCGGTCACGGCCCGCTGCTCTCGTCTGGTTTTATCTATGAGTTAGAGGGGAGGCAAACGGAAGAATGCCACGCTTCGACAATCGTCCAATCAGGAGATGCATTGTTGGCGGCGTGGTTTGGTGGCAAACATGAAAACAATCCCGATGTGGGAATTTGGTTCTCGCGTTGGGAACAAGACAGATGGTCGCAACCGATCGAATTGGTCGACGGGTCTGAAGGCGAAGAAATGGAGTATGCCTGTTGGAATCCAGTCTTGTTCCAGCCGACTTCCGGTCCACTCATGCTGTTTTACAAAGTCGGGAAGACTCCAAGCACGTGGTGGGGTGCACTCATCACCTCGGATGATGGCGGTCGTACCTGGAGCAAGCCGCAGAGACTTGGAACCAGTAACCTCCTTTTCCAAGCCAACCAGAACTTGTTGGGGCCTGTCAAGAACAAGCCGATCGAATTGGCAGATGGTTCCATTTTGTGTCCGAGCAGCACCGAAAACGAAGGTTGGCGAGTTCACTTCGAAGTCACTCGTGACCTAGGAAAAAGCTGGGAAGTGATTGGACCGTTGCAGTCAGGGGAAAAACTGGATGCAATTCAGCCGAGCATCCTAACGCATGCGGATGGGAGGCTACAAATCTTGTGTCGCACCAAACAAAAAGTCATTGGCACCAGTTGGTCGACGGACCAAGGCCGCACGTGGGGACCGATGGGGCACATTGATCTCCCGAACCCCAACTCCGGAACCGACGCAGTAACGTTGAGTGATGGGCGGCATTTACTGGTCTACAATCATTCGGTTCGTTCCAAAGATCGAGATGGTCGACAAATACTCAACGTGGCCACTTCAAGCGATGGACTTCACTGGAACGTCGATCTAACGCTCGAAAACGAAGGTCATGAAAACGGCTATTCCTATCCGGCCGTCATACAGACTTCTGATGGAAAAGTACACATTACCTACACGTGGCGTCGCCAGACGATTAAACACGTCGTAGTTGATCCATCGAAGCTCTAGTCCGTTAGCTCTTAGTAGAGAGGACAAGGCAACGAGTCCCTTTGGAAAACCGGGGCGCGCCGGACTCATAGCCTCCTCCACTACCCGCATCTTTATCTTGATGCAGCACTTTCGCCTTTTATTCGACAGAATACTTTTCTTTTTTTAAGGTTGATCGCTTGCGGCCGTCTGATGCCCAACGACTTTCCCAAATTTGCATGGTTGGCGGGCTATGTCTGCTTCCTCTGATATGTTGGATGGCGTGGCAAGTACGTTTTGGGACCGCGTATATCGAAGCTTGGCTTCCAACGGACGACCCCACACGTGTTGCTTATCGACAATATGTCGACCAATTTGGCTCCGATCAATATTTGATTGTATCTTGGAGCGAATGTCGTCTTGCCGATCCGCGATTAACAAGCCTGGCCAATCAGCTGCGTGAGTTGGCAACGTTGCGTCCTGAGTTCGATATCGTTTCTGTTCAAGATTCGGCCTCCGCAGTCGCCGACTTGACCGAGAGGCTCAGAGTTGAGGACAGCGGGCAAGCCATCGAACAGTTGTCAGGTTTGGCGATTGGGATCAATGAGACTTGCTTCGTGGCAATTCAACTTGGTGAACGGGGAATCGATTTCCGAGCAGAACTCATTTCGATCGTAGAGCAACTGACCGTTAAGCTTGGTATCTCGGCTGACGAACTGGTTTTGGCGGGCGAGCCATTTCAGGTTCAAATGATTGATCGAGCCAGTCGCGAGAGCATGCAATTCTACGTAATACCTTCCAGCTTACTGGCGATGCTATCGGCGTGGTTATGCTTAAGAAGCATTCAATTGACGCTGCTGGTTTTTGCATTCGCTGGAGTTGGACAGGTCTTGGGACTTGCACTCATCGCACATTTTTTTGGCGAGATGAGTGCGGTCATGGTGGTTTTACCAACGCTCATCTTTATGTTGACCTTATCGGGGGCCGTGCACCTCACCAACTACTTCTTGGATAGTGGCGGTGCTGCAAACGGAATGGCGGGCATCACCGCACTTTATATTGGTTTCTGGCCATGTACGCTTGCGACATTGACTACGGTCATCGGTTTTGGATCGTTGGCGGTCAGTGAGCTTAGCCCGGTATGGCAGTTTGGCAGCTTGGCCGCGATTGGGCTGATGTTGAGCTCGATACTTTTGTTGAGCAGTTTTCCGGCCGCAAGTCGCTGCACTGGAGACAGTCGGTCCAACAACAAATCGGTGGACCAGGCACCGTCGATTACTCCAATGATCAATCGAAGAGCTGCAAGAAGTCATTATCTAGATGTGCTCAGCGGATTTACGAACAGATGGTCAACGGCCATTACGATCATCGGGGTGGGAATATTGCTTTGGTCGATCATTGGCCTGCGTTTCTTGAGGACATCGACGGAGTTTGATGACATGTTTCCGCCCAACAGTCGAGCGGTTCAAAGCCTCAACTGGGTCCAACAGAACTTGGGACCGATTAACTCTCTTGAGTTCTTAGTGACGTTTGCAGACAGTAACGACGCAGAGCTCCTTGAGCGTCTGACGGTGGTCGATCGCATCCACCTGGCGTTAACTGATCACCCAGCGGTAAAGAGTGTTTTAAGCGCAGGTACTTTCTTGCCTGCGATCCCTCAGGGGACGGGTGCGCGAGCCACGATCCAACGCGCCATTCTCCGCAAGTCGATTCAGTCGAATGCAGGACTTGCATCGCTGCGACAAGTTCTCGCGACTTCACCCGGTAGTGAGACTTGGCGAATTTCAGCGCGAATCGCTGAATTGCGTAGTGATAATTACGATCAGGTGCGAGACGAATTGCTTGAACGATGCCAGGTCGCCTTGCAAGCTGAATGGAATTCTGTTCACAGATCGCAGGCGACAGTGCAAGTCAGCGGCATGCGCACCATCGTCGAAACAGCTCATCGAACCTTGCTGTCTGATTTAGCTGGCAGTTTCGCGACTGCGTTCTTGTTGATCACACCGGTTATGATGTTCATTTCGCGCGGAGTTTGGAACGGACTATTATTAATGATTCCAAACGTGCTACCGGTTGCTATCGTATTTGGATCAATGGGATGGTTGGGAGTTCGCTTGGATGTGGCCAGTATTTTGACCGCAAGCGTTGCATTGGGAATCGCAGTTGATGATACTCTGCACTTCATTAGTTGGTACAGACGAAGTCTGCGCGGCGGTAGCAGTGCCGAGGACGCAATTCGAGAAACAGTTCAGGCTTGCGCTCGTCCGATGTTGCACACCTCGATAATTTGCACCTGTGCCATGCTTCCCTTTTTGCTCAGTGATTTTTTCCCGACCAGCAAGTTTGCGTTGCTAATGATCCTAATATTGTCCGGCGCGATCCTTGGCGATTTGGTACTACTTCCAGCGATGCTTGTCAGCCCTTGGGGGCGCTGGGTCGGAGGACTACATACCTCACGCCACAAGTAGAGTATTGAACAAAGAACAGAGAATCTGCCATGGTTGAGTTGGAGCCTTGGGTCATAGTAACTGGTAAACCGCCTGAGACCAGCATCGCCACATGGCAAGTTGCTGGAGGCCAAGATTGTTCGTTGGCGATCTTTTCGTCGGAGGCTAACGCAGCCGCATATGCCGAAGAATATTGTCCGCCGTCCGCGAATGTACTGCAATTATCGGAGCGGAAATTGATCCAACTGTTTGTCACTTGTTACGAGCAAGGCACCCGATTTGCCGCGCTTGATCCAGACGGAACGAACGCGCGACAGATGTTTGTACTTCGCGATGTGCTCGCCGCCGCGCGGGCTGCGTTGAAGAACTCTCAAGAGCAGAGTTAAGACTGTCTCGCTCACGCCCCTAAATCCACTTGAAAGGCCACATCATGTATTCCCGAAACCGTCTGCTTCTTGGTCAGTCGATGAGTTGGTTTGCTTTGATTGCGACTCTGTCGTACCTAACCCTCCCTACTACTTTTCGGTTGTCGGCGGACGAGCCCAAACCGGTCGAACCACAGACGCTTCGTCTTTGGGAAGTCGACGCACCGGGTGCGTTAGGGAACGATGAAAAGGATATCCCGCAGGCCATAGTGTACCTCCCGCCAAAGACAGACAAGCCAACTGGTGCGATCGTTATTTGTCCCGGCGGTGGTTATGGCGGTTTGGCGATGGACCATGAAGGTCATCAAATCGCCAAATGGGCAAATCAGAACGGACTAGCAGGCATCATTCTGAGCTACCGGCATCGCAATCGCGGGTATGGGCATCCCGCGCCGATGCTTGATGCGCAGCGGGCGGTCCGACTTGTGCGGCACCATGCTCAGGAATGGAATATCGACCCGCAAGCAGTTGGGATCATGGGATTTTCGGCTGGAGGGCATTTGACAACCACGATTTTGACCCATTTCGATAGTGGCGATGCGACAGCCACAGATCCAGTTGACCGACAAGGTTGCCGGCCTGATTTTGGCATCGTCTGTTACGCGGTCATTGCACTTGGTGAATCCTACACTCATGTTGGCAGCCAAAACAATTTACTTGGCAAGGACGCACCCGTCGATTTAGTTCAATCGCTTTCGAACGAAAAACAGGTCACTGCTGAGACACCACCTTGCTTTGTTTGGCACACGGCAGAAGATAAAGTTGTGCCGCTAGAAAATAGTCTTCGATTTGCAAGTGCCCTGGTGCAACATGGCGTTGCGGTTGAACTGCATGTCTTCCCTGCAGGGCGACACGGGGTCGGTTTGGCAGCAAACATCCCAGGCACCGATCAATGGTCCGTCCTGTGTGTGGATTGGCTCAAGCGAATCGGTGTGGTTCGCTAGGCATTTCAAGCAACTCCCTGGCCTAGTGTAATGATTCGGCCCTCCCGTGAGGAATTCAAGCGTTACGCTTGAACTCCTTGGAAAAGGCGAATTGGCACGCCAGCCCTTAGGCAAAATTACGTGAGTAGAGGATCTTCAGCAGACGCTCTACGCCAAATTTTACTTAGGCAACGGACTAGGCAACCGCGCGCTGTTGACTTGACTGAACAAATTCGGCAATGGTACTGACAACTTGAACCTGCTCCTTGGCGGTCAATTCGGGATAGATCGGCAAATTGAGAATTTCGCGAGTGGCTCGTTCGGTTTCCGGCAAGCTACCCTCTGTAACGTTCAAATGCCCAAAGCAAACTTGTTGGTGGAGTGGGATAGGATAATAGATCTCTGAGCCGATACTGCGCTCTTGAAGGTAGTTGCGGAGTGCATCGCGACGATTCTTTACAATCCCATTCACTCGCACTTCAGGTACCCGAATGCTGAACTGGTTCCAAACGTGATGAGCCGCTGGTGCGCGGTAGGGCAGGATAATTCCATCAGTGCCCGCCTCGACAGCAACTCCAGCTTGCTGAAACAGGTCAATATAGCGTTCGGCGTTGACTTGTCGCGCTGCGGTGTAACTGGCCAGTCGTTTCGTTTTAACAAGCAGTGCAGCAGCTTGAAGCGTATCGAGGCGACTGTTGATCCCAACGGCGGAGTGGTGGTAGCGAGGACGCATCCCATGGCCAGCCAAAAGCCGGAGTCGGTCTGCGAGAATGTCGCTATCCAAGGCCAACATGCCTCCATCGCCAAAGCCGCCCAGATTTTTTGTTGGATAGAAGCTCAGGCAACCGATTTGCCCCCAGCTGCAGACGGGACGACCATGATAAGCAGCGCCAATCGCTTGTGCGGCATCTTCGATAACTGGGATATCATGTGCCGCAGCGATCTTGCAGATTGCATCGATCGCGACCGCTTGACCAAACAAATGCACTGGAATGATCGCGCGAGTGCGGGGCGTTATTTTGGACTCGATGTCACTTGGCGAAATGTTAAATGTGCGCGGATCGATGTCGGCAAATACGATTTTGGCGCCCAGGCGATCGACACAGCTGGCTGTTGCGAAGAAGGTAAAGCTGGGCACAATGACTTCGTCGCCAGGTTGAATGTCGAGGGCCATCAGGGCCAACAGGAGAGCATCGCTACCGGACGCGCAGCCAACCGCATGTTTTGTGTTGCAAATTTCAGCAATTTGGCTCTCAAGTTCCGTGACTTGCGGGCCGTGGAGAAATCGTCCACTGTCATAGACTTCGGTCAGCGATTGGAGCACTTCATCGCGGATCGCTTGATTTCCGCGACTGACATCTAACAAGGGAACTGGGAAGTGATCGGTTGTATTACCTTGCATCGTATGGCCATCCTTGACCGAGTTAAATGAACCTTTGCCCGCAAATGGGTCGGATATTTATGCCTACACTACAGGCATTTTGACTTCATCGTCAAGTCAGGAATTCAGTCAAAAACGGTGGCGACGCTAGCTGAGTGGGTGCCAATGAGAGCATTTGCGGCTTATTGACATTGTCATTCATCGGTCGCAAAATGGGGCGACTTGCAACCCGTCGTATCCGCTGGCAACTTTCGGTTCGCTCCAGATACATCGGGTTGAAATTTTTGTGGCGAAGGGGATTTTCGTGGCCCAAGAGTCGGCGCTCGCAATTGGGACTTGAAATTTTCATAACTTCACCCTTCGCCCCGATCCCCACCTCCATTGATTGCATGGTCATCCGTCTTCCACTTTTGCGAGTCTCGTATTTTGTCAACGAGTGCTAGTTCCTCCGCATCGCCTCAGCCTCGCCAGTTATCGTCGTATACAGTTACTTTGATCTGCGTTATCGCATCGATCGGTTTTGCCTTCGACATTTACGAATTGCTCATGCTGCCGCTAATTCTTAAACCGGCACTGGCGGCGTTGGGCGGCATGTCGGAGGCGGGGGTGCCGAGACTAACGCCCGGTTCGCCCGAATACGTTGCTTGGGCACGAACGCTGTTCTTTTTACCAGCGTTGGTTGGCGGCGTATTTGGTCTCGTCGGAGGGTACTTAACGGACTTGCTCGGGCGACGCCGTGTTTTGACGTGGAGCATTCTGTTGTACGCCTTTTCGGCGCTCGCAGCAGGATTTTCGACATCAATTGAAATGCTCCTGTTCTGCCGCTGCCTGGTGTTCATTGGTGTTTGTGTCGAATTTGTTGCCGCAGTCGCTTGGCTAGCGGAATTGTTCGATAGGCCAAATGAGCGCGAACGTGTTCTTGGATTCACGCAAGCATTCTCCTCGATTGGTGGTTTGATGGTTGGCGTGGCCGCGATGGTGATTGCCAACATTACCCAGGCCGAAACACCATGGTTACCTGCGATCTACGGCAAATATGAAGCGTGGCGATACACGTTAATTTCTGGAGTGATCCCAGCACTGCCCCTAATTATTATTCGACCGTTTTTACCGGAGTCACCAAAATGGCAGTTGAAGAAACAGCGAGGGGAGCTACAAAGACCAAGCATCATCCAATTGTTTTCTCCTCAGCTGTTCAGAACGACCATCGTTACAACCTTGATGTTTGCAGCTAGTTACGGCATTGCCTTTGGAGCAATCCAACAGTTGCCTCAAATATTAGGAGGCCATGCGCAAATCGTTAGCGATGCCAAGGCGGTCGTAGCGAAGGCTGTGGAAGCCTCTGAAAATGAGATACCCGAGGGAAGACGCAAAGGCATTGAGGCCAACGCAAAGGATGAAGCGGTCGCAGGAGTTACCATTTGGCAAGAACTCGGAGGACTGGGCGGGCGGTTCGCTCTCGCGCTGCTGGCGGTGCGAATTGTCAGCCGTCGTGCTTTGTTATGGATTTTTCAGCTACCTGCCTTGGTATTCATTCCACTTCTGTTTTGGTGGATTAGCCAAGAGCTCAAGTCGACTGACTCATTGTTGATGATCAAGTATGGAATCTTTATCGCAGGATTTCTGACGGTCGCTCAGTTCAGTTTTTGGGGTAACTATATCCCTCGCGTATTCCCCCTGCATCTACGCGGAACCGGCGAGAGCTTCGCTGCGAACATCGGTGGTCGAATCCTTGGAACGGCGGCTGCCTGGATCACTTTGACGTTTTCCGCCTCCGCTCCAGGAACTCCACCCAATGCAGCAAATATTGCAATTGTGGGTGCAATTGTCGCTGGTGGTTACTGCTTATTAGGTGTTTTACTTTCGCCGTTGATGACTGAACCGTCGGCCACAGAAACAGATTGATTGCCAACAGATTGATCGCCACGGGAATTTTTTAGAGGACGATGGGCCAGTTATCTGCTGTTTGAGCCCGCTTCACGTTTGGGAGACTTTAGTGTCAGTAGAATCAAACATTTTCAAAGGTTGTATGCCCGCATTAATGACTCCCTGTAGCGCTTCGGGGGAGCCAAATTTTGATGCGTTGGTTAGCAAAGGGCGTGAGCTCGTCGACGCTGGAATGCAAGCCGTTATCTACTGCGGTTCGATGGGTGACTGGACGCTCCTCTCCGATGCTCAACGACAGGAAGGCGTGCGGCGTTTAGTCGATGCGAAAATCCCAGTCATCGTGGGAACTGGAGCGCAAAATCCCATGTTGGCAGCCGCGCACGCCGCGCATGCGCGGGATGTCGGAGCCGCCGGCCTGATGGTTATTCCACGTGTTCTATCGCGAGCTACATCGGGGGCTGCTCAACGTGAACACTTTGCTGGCATCCTCAAGGCTGCAAATGGTCTTCCCGCTGTCATTTACAACAGTCCTTACTATGGCTTTGAAACAAAAGCGGAACTGTTTTTTTCGTTGCGTAGCCAATTCTCCAATTTGGTTGGCTTCAAAGAGTTTGGGGGTGCGGATTCTTTGACCTACGCAGCCGAGCATATTACAAGCGGCGATCCTACGTTGGCGCTGATGGTAGGAGTCGACACGCAAGTGCTACATGGAATTGTTCGATGTGGAGCAGTGGGCGCGATTACGGGTGTTGGCAACGCATTGCCACGCGAAGTTCTTCGCTTACTCGACTTGTGCCTGCAGGCCGCCACGGGTGATGTAGAAGCGAGACGTTGGGCCGAGGAGCTCAACAACGCCCTCAGCGTGCTTTCGACCTATGACGAAGGGCCTGACTTGGTGTTGTATTACAAACACTTGATGGTCCTCGAAGGCAACGCTGAATACGAACATCAGATCAACCCAGCCGACAAACTCAGCCGCTCCCAGCGGGCATTCTTAGAACAGCAATGGCAATTGTTCCGTGACTGGTGGCAGCGTTGGCCTGGGCGTCTTTAACTACTTTGATCGCGCCACATTCGCCGAACTGATACATTCCCCGAACTGACGGTACACAAGAAGGGCGCCTGGCTCCGCGCGTTCTTCACTACTCGGATCATGCGCCACCTTCCCCAATCCGTTTCCAGAATGTCGGGGAAAGTGGCGTTTGAGACAAATATACAGAGTGTAGCCGACAAAATTCATTTGATTACTGTTCGGATTTCTTCATATATCCGAATCGTTCTTTGACTTCGCCCATCGCGGCAACTAGCTTCTCGACATCCCCTTCCCACTCGACATTAACGGTGTTGCCGTTTTGCTTGACTTCAACCTCGTTGTAGATTTCATTTAAAGCCTGGGCTCCATCCGCCCAAACTCTGACAAGGGCATTGATGCCTTCGATACCGCTTTTCATCTTTTCAGCGACACTATCGTTCTTGGCTACAAGTTCAATTTTCTCAAACAGCTTGCCATTTTCTTCACCGATGGCCCAAGAGACGTGTTCGTGTTGACGCAAGATCGGGAACATACCTTCATGTTGCTCCAGCTTCGCAAGCTCAACCGCTGCGCCATAGAAGAAGGCATTTTTGGGAATGTCATTAACCAGTTTAGAATCCCCGCCCTTCAAGGACTCGCCCTTACCGCTTAGGCATTCAACTGCCGATTGGGCTTGCTCTTTGTTAGGTGCAACAACAAGCTTCTTCTCGTCGACGAGAATGGCAGTGACCATCTTTGATTTGGATTGATGTGGATCTGAGCCCTTACTAACGCTTCGTTCAGCAGTTTTCTCGTTGGGACGTTGGGCCTGGGCTGGGTTTGTCGTTACCGGCGGAACCCGGGTTGTCTCGTTGGAGACGTGGTTCGCGTCAACCGACTTTTCGCTATCGGACTTCGTTGTTTCGTTTTCATTAGTCCGGTACTTCGAGTCATTGGCGGCAGAATTTTGTTGGACATCCCAAGTGAACACCGTGTGGCCCTGCCACTCGCTCTTGGTCCCCCCCTTTTTTGCTGCAAATTGATCGGTCAGTTTCTCCTTATCGAAGTCAGCAAAAACGACCGCTGCTCCCGAGTGAGCCTCATAGCTGTCGCTGTACATGGTAATTCCATGCAGATCTTGCTGCGGGTCGATCCCACATTCCGCTTGAAGCCAGCCCCGCACCTTTTCAATCACTTCCGATTGGCTATCTCGAACCCGCTTCATCAGTTCAGTATCCGTCAACACATCGTGGTCGACATGCACCACCCATTTCGCTTTTTTGGGAACGGTAGCTGGGTCGAGTTCCTCTGCGTGAAGAGGTGCCACCGCTACGAATAGAAGTGCATAGGCTAAAAGTGAACGCATCATTTTCTCCTGTCCAGTGAATAGTTAGAACGCGACGCTACGTGGTTCGTCGCAGCAACAGAGAGAAGTTGCAAAGCTTATACCACCTGCGGATTGTCTTAGAATCATGGCGGCTGTGGGCAACATTTACCCACCGATTGTGCCATGGCCGACCACACTGTTCCTCAGCGACCAGTTTGTTCAGTAAGGTCCTGTGCTGTGTCGCTAGCATAAAGGGCGTGTGGTGTGGTACAACGAGCAGGATGTGTCAGCCCTTCGGGTTTCTCAGACCAACGTCATCATTTACAAGAATTAATTAATCGGAAGTACTTCTGTGAAGATTGTCGTGCTGGAGTGGATTTGTGGGGGAGGCATGTTGCAGATTGACACCGCTGCAATTCCTCAGTCTCTTCGCGAGGAGGGGTGGGGAATGGTTACGAGCCTCGTCGCCTGCTTGGCTCACGCTAGCTCCCGTCGGGACTTACCGACGCAGCTCAAACTTGAAATTACGGTTGCTCAAGACGTTCGGATGACAGGTGGTGCGGCACCCGACTGCAACCTTCATTCCATTCCGCATGGTTCCCAAATGATCGATGATCTCATTCCAAACCAATGGATTGAGCTTGCCCTTTCCCATGATGTGGCAATCGTCATTGCACCGGAAATCGACTTGATATTGCCCCGCATCGTCGCGATGTTGCGCAATTACGGCGCCAATCTTTGGAACTGCGAAGAACCCTTTCTCACTCAAGCTAGCGACAAATTGGTCACTGCCGAATTATTTTCTCGGAGTGGCATCGCGCATCCCGCCACACTTCGACTGGATCAACTTACAACCGCCTGGCTGGATGAACATGCATCACCGGGACCGTCCGTCCCTCGCTGGGTCGTGAAACTGAGGACTGGGGCGGGCTGCGAACAGTTGTCGGTTCATACCTGTTGGACCCGAGAAGAAATTATGCATGAACTCGCGGATCTCTATTCGGTGGCGTGGGAGGGCAGGGAGGCAGAACGATTTATTATTCAACCGTGGATCAGCGGAAAGTCGTTCAGTTGCAGTGCGATCTGCCAAAATAGACTTATTGACTGGATGCCGCTCATGACACAGGAGTTCACCGAGAACTTCAAATACGCAGGCGGGAAGTTCGTGGATGCCAACCAGCATTCATCACCACATGAACTGCTCGAGCGCGCAGTGCTTTCGCTTGGTGGTTGTCCTCTGGGTTGGCTTGGAGTCGATTTGGTTTACAGCGATGTTCACCAATGCTGGTTGGTGATCGAAGTCAATCCTCGCTTCACCACTTCGCTCGTCAGTTTGATGGGTCAACCACTCTTATACGAGCGCATTTCGCGAGCAATATGCCGCGATCTCATGGCGCGGAGGGAGTAATGAATTCGGAAGTAAAGGCTTCGCTCGCTTTCACTTTGCTTGCAGTGACCAATTTGATTTCGACAAACTGATTGACCAATTCTGTCCAGCGACTGGTACTCATCATCCCAATATCGTCTGACGTCGTGCCTTCAGGCATGCAAAGTTTGCGAAGTTCATTGACGCCAAATTCTAGCGACTCTGGGGTCATCCCTTGTTCGTTGGCAGCCAAAATCGCTGCGTTGGTATCTGTGGGATCCTCAAAGTACTTGCGCCAACCTTCGCGACTGGCGGCCACCATCCGGCCAACCACATCCCTCTTGGCATCGATGGTCGCTTCGGTCGTCATTAGACAGGAAGCGTAGGGGTTGTAACCGATATCCGAAAGCATTAACGAGCGCACTTCGACACCTTGTTGAGTCGCCAACAATGGTTCGCTGAACGAATACGCTTGAATGGCGGTGTTCGTATCGCTTACCAACCGTGCCACCGAACCGTTGAAGGGGACAACTTGCACATTATTCAGTAAGCCCTTTGATTCCATAAAGGATAAGAACGGGCGTCCCACATTGGCTTGCAACGTCATGCCTTTGAGCCCAGTTAGATCTTTGGCGGCGGATTCTGCGCGGACCAAAACACATCGCGGGGTGTTTTGGATGGGGGCCATCAACGCGACGACAGGGGCATCCTGCTCTCGAAACAGCAGCACATCGTCGGCATTTCCAACCGCAAATTGCACGCGACCGGTGAGCAGTTCTTGCGCTACGGGAGCATTGGGGCCACCGGCGCGTATCTCGACGTCCAGACCATATTGTTCATATATTCCATGAACTTTGGCAGCATAAAATCCGCCGTGCTCTGCCTCCGGATACCAATTGAGCATAAGTACGACTGACTGCAACTTCCCGCCTTCACCTCGATCGCTCGTCGTCTCGGACGCGTCACCTGTGGTTCCCGAATTGCAACCGACGGCAACCATGCCTAGCGCGAAACACAATAGCAGCGAAAGAATTTTCATAAGGGAATCTCAAAAGTCAGTGTATTTAACAGCAGCCGGTGATTTTAGCAGAATCGTCAAGCCGCAGTAGACAACTCATTGGACGAATAAAACTTGACTCCGACTCGTATTTTGTTCTAACATCCCACCGCTGAAGGGGGAAAGAGTGACAGTAGGTCCTTCACCTGTTTCAGAAACGAATGTCAGAAGGAAGACGACTTGTTTTCGCCCAAAACTCAAATAGAACCTGATGTGCACCTCACAGAACCTGCCACAGCACACACCAACAAGAGGATTTTGGTCATAGGGGCCGGGATGTCCGGGATACTGGCGACGGTCAAATTGCGTGAGGCGGGGTACCACAATATCCACGTCTACGAAAAGGGAGCAAGTCCTGGCGGAACATGGCGCGACAATAGGTATCCTGGACTCAAGTGCGATATACCTGCCCATATGTTTACCTATTCGTTTGCCCCAAACCCAAACTATTCGACGCGTTTTCCCAAAGGTTCCGAAATTCGCGACTATCTGGAACGCATCTTTTTTGAATATGACATCGGCAAGCACGTTCAATTTAACAAGACAGTTGTTTCTCTCCACTTCGAGGCGGGTAAGTGGTACGCCGTTGACGACAGCCATCACGTCGAATCTTTTGATTTGGTGATTTGTGCCACCGGCATCTTGCATAACCCACTTATTCCTGAAATTGACGGACTTGAGTCTTTTGCGGGGATTCATTTTCATACCGCGCGGTGGAATCAAACAATTGACCTGCGGGGTAAACGCATCGGCGTGATCGGGTCGGGAGCAACCGCCGCTCAACTGATGCCCGAGCTAGTTGGTATTGGAAAATCCGTCACACTGTTTCAGCGGACACCGCAGTGGATCTTTCCCATGCCGAACAAGAGATATTCAGTAGAGGAACAGGAACAGATTCGAACGAGCCCTGGATTGGCTGCGCGGTTAAGACAACGGTATAGCAAGATCTTTCAATACACTTTTGCGCGGGCTGTGATTGGCAACAAACTCCTGCAATTTGCCATTGAAGCGTTTTGCCGCAGCCATTTGAAGCGAAAGGTCAAAGACGCGGCCCTGCGCGAGAAGTTGACTCCCACCTACCGTGCCGGTTGCAAGCGATTAATCTTTGGCAAAGGCTTTTATCAGGCGTTGCAGCATCCCAACGCGTACTTAGAAACGGAACCCATTGCCGCCATTGAACCCACCGGCGTGCGCACGGAGGCCGGCAAACTACACGAATGCGACGTAATTGTATTTGCCACTGGGTTCAAAGCGCATGCTTACATGCGACCGATGCACGTGGTCGGAAGAGCGGGACAATCACTTGATGATGTCTGGAAAAACGGCGCATTTGCTCACCGCTCAACCACTATCCCAGATTTCCCAAACTTGTTTCTGATGTTTGGTCCGTACAGTCCAATTGGCAATTATTCAGCAATCTCCGTAGCGGAAGTACAAGTCGATTTCATCATGAAACAACTCAACGAACTCCGCAAAACGGGAAATGACCTGATCGAGCCGTTACCACTGGTTACTTCTCACCTAACAGAAAAAATGAACCAAGCGATGAAGAAAACGGTGTGGATGTCGGGCTGCAATAGCTGGTACATCGACGAACAAGGCAATACACCTATGTGGCCATGGACGTTTGAACGCTTCGAACGCGACATGTCGCGCGTTAATCCAACTGAATTTCGCATGTCCGTGTCGCCGAACCACACAAACAACGGTGCGAGTGGAAATGTTGCTTATAAACGATTGAGCGTAAACGCCGAGCCCCGAGATCCATGCCTGGCTCCGACCGTTTCCTAAGAAGCGGCTGTGGCACCTCCATTGATTGCCAGGGTGTGTCAGGTGTGGCTCGACATGACGGGCTATTTGAGGACTTTGCGAATCTTCCCCTTAGACTCATCTTCGATGGCGCGTTGAATGCACGCAATGTATTCGAGCATCGAATGGTCAGCCAAGTGATCTATCTTCCATCTTCGTAGACTGAGCATAAAGCCGTACCATCGGTCCCGAAATCGCCGCCACGGAGTGTACTTGCGCAGGCGGCCAAAGGAATTGAAGTAAAGTTCACGCCCGCTGTGGGTGTAACCGAGCCAACGTGGTGGAACGCGGCACACGATGTCGTTGTTGTTGACCCAGCGGTAGTGTGGGATTTTAACGAAGTTGATGTAACGGCGATTGCCCACCCGAGGACTGCCATAAGTGAACAGACCTGCGGGATTGGATGGAATCTCGGCCAACTTACAACGCCCCGCGCAGACTGTGGCCATCGCCCCGCCCAGTGAATGACCGGCAAACCAAAGTGGCTTTTCGTTTTCTTTCAGGGCCAGTTCTAGTCGCGGCCAAAGGTGATCGACTTCGGACTTAAATCCTCGATGCACTCTTCCCGCCGTTTCGGCTAACACCGAAACTGCATCAACATCCGCCTTGATGTCATTCCATTCGTTGGGCTCAGTTCCTCGACACACGACGACACAATCGAATTGATTTTCAAAAATATATGCCTGTGCACCATCTTCGTCGAAGAACTCGAAGTGCTCAAACCCAACCGCACTGATCGCTTCCCAAACAATGTCGGGGCGGTAGTATGCAATTCGCGCAAGCTCGGCAAACAATAGGCCCTGCTGCAGCAAATTGAGTTCATCAATGGTATGACTCAGCGGTTCGCTCAACAGGCGAATCGCTTCTTCAATAATCGAATTCTCGGGCGGACTACTCAATTATGATCAAACTCGCAAAGGCTCGGATTGGCAAATTTGCCGATTCAAGTTTGTTTAGGGAATGTAACTATCATGTTCGTTCGCTCATAGGAATGACGTCGCGGGTGGTTGGACCAGTATAAATTTGGCGCGGGCGACCAATCCGTGATGTTGAAGATTGATGCATTTCAACCCAGTGAGCGATCCAACCTGGAAGCCTTCCAATCGCAAACAAAACGGTGAACATCTGCGTCGGCAAGCCCATCGCACGGTAAATGATTCCTGAATAGAAATCAACATTTGGGTACAACTTGCGTTCGATAAAATAAGGGTCTTCCAAAGCGACCGCTTCCAATTTCTGTGCGACGTCAAACAACGGATCATCCAACTGTAATTTGTGCAACAGCTTGTCGCAGGCCTTCTTGATAATCGTCGCGCGCGGATCGCGGTTTTTATATACGCGATGGCCAAACCCCATCAAACGGTAATTGTCCGTCTTGTCTTTGGCCTTGTCGACGTACTTTTTCACATTGCCACCGTCGGCAGCTATTTGCTGCAACATGTTGACGCATGCTTCGTTGGCGCCGCCATGCAGAGGCCCCCACAGGGCGCAAATGCCCGCCGATATCGAAGCAAAAAGATTCGCATTGGACGATCCGACCATGCGAACCGTGGATGTGCTACAGTTTTGTTCATGGTCCGCGTGGCATATCAGCAACAAGTTTAATGCCTCAACGAACACCGGATCGGGTTCGTAGTCCATCGTCGGTACGGCAAACATCATCCGCAAAAAGTTTTCGCAATAGGACAAGTCGTTGTGCGGATACATGAACGGCTGACCAATTGACTTCTTGTAACTGTATGCGGCAATCGTCGGAAGCTTAGCCATCAATCGATGAATTGAGACCTCAACTTGCCGTGCGTCGTGAGGGTCAAGCGAGTCTTGATAGAACGTCGATAGTGCTCCGACCACCGAAGATAAAATCGCCATCGGATGCGCGTCTTTAGGAAAACCGTTGTAGAACGATCGCATATCCTCATGGATCATCGTATGTCTGCGAATCGACTCGCGGAACATTGTTAACTCGGATTCCGTCGGTAGCTTGCCGTAGATCAACAAGTAACTTGTCTCAACAAAGTCGCAATGTTCGGCGATTTGTTCGATCGGATAGCCGCGGTAGCGGAGCACGCCCTCTTCGCCGTCGAGGAACGTAATCGAACTGGTTGTGCTCCCTGTATTCACATAACCTTCATCCAAAGTGATCAGTCCCGTATCCTTGCGCAACGACGAGATATCAATTGCCTTCTCATTCTCGGAACCCACGATCACTCGCATCTCGACCTCCTGGTCCTCAATGAGAAGACGTGCGGTCATCGAGTTGTCAGTGAGGGATTTCTCGGTAGAGGTCATGTATCAACTCCAGGAGGCTCGACAAGCGCCAAAATTGCGGATTGGGAGCCACAAATTTGACTTGGGTAGGGGCGACGTTTACTTATTGTTGAAGCGTGGCAAACTGCAGTTTACCCTTTGACCTGGAAGGCGACAATTGACCGTAATGGAATTGCTCGCTATCCAGCAAACTCACGCGGAATTAAAGAAAAACAAGATGATTACGGCGACTCTAACGCTTGGCCGCCTACCCGCTATTGTCGCAAAAATCGGTCCCGATGCCAAAGTGACTTGCCGTTGAAGCGTTTGAAAACACAAACCAAAAACGAAAACAGGCGGCTGATTTCAGCCGCCTGTTTCCTAAATCTCAGATCATGCAAAACCGCCGCAGCGTTTACTTGGCTCCGGCCAATTCCTTCTTGTTCCGCTGTGCAACAATTTCCTCTTGAACATTGCTAGGACACTTGCGATAGGTCAGCAATTCCATCGTAAATGTTCCTTGGCCTTTGGTCATACTCCGCAAATCGGTGGCATAGCCAAACGTCTCCGCCAAAGGAACTTCGGCGATGATGTAAGAAATGGTATCGCGGATATCGGTTGAGACAATCAACCCCCGTCGACGAATCGCGTCGCCAACCACATCCCCCTGGTAAAGTTCCGGAGTTTCGAGTTCAACCTTCATGATAGGTTCCAGGAGCATCGGCTTCGACTTCTGCATCGATTCCCGGAAGCAGCCTTGGGCTGCGATGTAGAACGCGCGCTCCGACGAGTCAACGTCGTGGTAACTTCCGTCACGCAGGTCGATGCGCACACCTACCACGGGGAATTCGGCCAAAGGCCCCTTACCCAACGAGTCGCGGAAGCCCTTCTCAACTGGGGCAATGAACTGCTTCGGAATACGACCACCTACAATGTGCTCTTCAAATTCAAACGCAGCTTCGCCTTCGGTCTCGAGCGGGGTCAATTCTCCCTTGATATGCGCGTATTGACCGGAACCACCCGACTGCTTCTTATGCTTGTAGTCAAATTCGACTTTCTGCCCTGGAGCTTCGCGATAACTAACTTTAGGAGCACCCGCTTCGATTTCGATCTTATATTCGCGTCGCATCCGCTCGATGTAAATCTCCAAGTGAAGTTCGCCCATTCCACAAATGATCGTCTCACTCGTTTCCTCGTCGTTGTAAACTTGAAACGTGGGATCTTCTTTTCGGAAACGCTGAAGCGCTTTACCCATCTTGTCGAAGTCAGCGCGGCTGCCGGGTGTTACCGACACTTTAATAACTGGCTCTGGAACGAACATGCTCTCTAGCGTGCAGTAGTCGCGTTCGGCAGCGTAAGTGTCTCCACTAGCGCAGTCGATTCCCATGATCGCAACGATATCACCGGCTTCAGCACCATCGATTTCCTCACGTTCGTCCGCGTGCATCCGCACAATACGGCTGAATCGGTCTTTGCGTCCCGTTCTTTGATTGACGTACATCTCACCTTTCTTGATCGAGCCTTGATAGACTCGCAAGAAGGTCAACTGACCATAGGGATCTTCCACGATCTTAAACGCCATACCTACGAACGGCGCAGCGGGATCTGGCTTCAACGCCATTCGCTCCGCTTCGTTGTCAACGCGACGAGCCGTGATCTCACGCTCCAGAGGACTCGGCAAGTAACGGCAGACGGCGTCCAATAGAGGCTGCACCCCTTTGTTTTTAAATGCTGATCCGACAAAGACTGGCGTCATTCCTTGATGGACCGCACTCTTCATTACCTTGTGAATCAAATCGACGGGCACTTCCTCTTCACTGAGAAGCAGTTCCATCAGTTCGTCGTTGTACATCGAAAGGCTCTCGAGCATGGCATGCCGCTGCTCCTGAGCTTCATCCAACATATCTTCCGGAATTGGAGCTTCTTCAACGGTTTCACCCTGATCGCCACTGTGCAACAGAGCCTTCATGTAAATCAGGTCAATACATCCCGCAAAAGTTTCACCAGCACCAATTGGAAGCTGGACCATGACGGCGTCCGTGTTTAGTTTTTCGCGCATCATCGCGACTACTTTTCTGGCGTTTGCCCCCGTTCGGTCCATCTTGTTGATGAATGCTAATCGAGGCACATTGTAACGGCGCATCTGGCGATCGACGGTCAACGACTGACTTTGAACGCCGCCCACCGCACACAGAACCAGTACCGCACCATCCAAAACGCGAAGCGAGCGTTCGACTTCGATCGTGAAGTCCACGTGACCGGGTGTGTCGATCAAATTGATGTGGTGCGTTTCTTTGATGTTCTTACTCTGCTCACCACCCCACGCGACACTCGTCGCAGCGCTGGTAATGGTGATGCCCCGCTCCTGCTCAAGCTCCATGTGGTCCATCGTGGCGCCATCACCACCACCCTTGACCTCTTCAATTTTGTGGATTCGACCGGTGTAGAATAGGATTCGCTCGCTCAACGTCGTTTTTCCCGAGTCGATGTGCGCACTAATACCAATGTTGCGAATTTTCGAGAGATCCATATTTCACCTAGAAGAAAACTGCCCCAACTCGTACCGTGGGACGAACAAAGTAGTGTCCATTTGACCACTGTCCCTGAGACATTGGAAATGAAAACACTGAACATAACATGAATGGAACGGTAGCCAGACTACTTATTACCGACAGTCACTATATCTTACAAGTTCGTGTCGTGGCGAAAAGGCCAAAATTTCAGCCAATCACACGCCTTGGCACGCCAGTTGTAAGCAGCGGCCCTCAGTACCTGAATTTGCAAGTACCTGAGTTTGGCGCTATTTTTAAACCGGTTTCACCAGGCGCCAGCGGCCACTGAGCTGCGACACTCCTCAGAGCGGCCATTCGCACCTGACTCATAGGATGGCCAGTGGATTGCGAGGCTGCTCCATTGTACCGCGGGTCACGCCAACTCGGTTGTGAGCTTTTAGCTTCTGCCAAACATGGGTACCACCCAATTTGCCTAACACCAAATCCTGATAGAGCTCAACCAACTCCGTAGTTTCGGCAAGCGATGCATCTCGCAGCAATTCAATTCTAAATTGACGAATGCCAGACTCAATCAAGGGTTCCACCGCCTCCGCACCGCTCTGAGCGACGGCATTGTAAAGGGTGTTACGGCAACCGATATCGGCGTGCAAAACATGAGGCTCGCCAACCCGATCGACTAATTTCACATCATGTCGGTCGCAGGGACGCCCACAATCCGACTTGTTCTTGCCTGGACTCAGCACACTGCAGAATACGCAATGCTCCATATGGAACATCGGCATGTGCTGATGAACGACAACTTCGAGCCAACGAGCTGGTGTGGCTCTCGCTAATTCCAACAACTGATCGCGGTTTAAATCATAAGATGCGGTGACTCGACTTGCCCCCCAGCCACGCAACTGTTCGGCCGTCAACGGGTTGGTTACGTTAAGCGAAAAGTCGCAAGCGAACGGAATTCCCGCCTGGCGGCAGAATTTGATCGCCGCCAAGTTGCGGACGAGCCAACCGTCTGCACTTCGTTTGGCAATCGCGGTGAACAAGCCATCTTCTCCCGGCTTATGGATCCGTAGCGTGGCGAGCTCAATTGTCGCCCCTGCCTCGCGTGCCAATTCGACTGCGCGTCGATATTCCCGAAGATCGTGAAAGTCGGCTATCACAGCGCGAATTCCCAATTGCAGTACCTGTTGCAATTGCTGTAACGAGCGACAAAGCACACGCAAAACAGGTTCACCGAGTGGAACGTTGGCTGGTGTCTCATCGGCGCGTTGAGCTTCTGCGATCATACGCGTGGCGATCGGCCCGTTTGCACACGGAATAGGAGCTGTACTCCGCGCTGCATCCAGTCGCTCGATCAACTCGCGACGCATCTTGCCTAAAACGCTGAGCGGCACCATCGGTTCACCCTGGATGGAACAAGTCAGTGCACTTAACCGATAGACGGAGCCACCCAAACGACTGAATTGTTCGTGCAACGTAGCTTCGTTGATGCAGTGTTTGCGAGCCACTTCCGCCACATGCTCACTGAACAATTCGACTTGAACCGGCTGTTCATCCAGGTGATCAGGAGAAGCCACTGCAGGAACGATTGCGACGATGCGCAGCGGCGTTCCGACGGCCACATCGATATGTATTTCGATCGAAACCCGCTTTTGTGGGTCAGCCGACTCGAAGGAGCGACGCAGCCGTTTGGTCAGCTGTGGATCATCGGTTTTGAAGATCTTTGCCCCACTCGGAATCTGTTTATCGACCAGCGCACCTCTTTGAAGAGCAATGATCGTACGGCCACCCTCCACGCTATCAACGCGCACACCATCCTGAAACAACTCGTAAACTCTTCCTCCGACTTCCGTTCCGGCAAACCGGTCGCCTTCGATGACGATGCCGTCCCCGGTCGCCAGTGGAGCGGCCAACTCCGCCATTAATGCTTCGCCGCGGACTGCTTCCAGCCTTCCCAGCTCAACGCCCCGCTTGGTACTGCTCAAACCCGGGACAAGTTGCTTGTGGTCGCAGCCTTCGAGCCAACCTGGTGAAAAGCCCCGCGAAAAACTGAGTTCCAACTCGCGGCGCTGGTCGCTGGTCAAGGTCCGAGCGCGCCCCGCCATGGCATCGTCAATGGCCGCTCGGTACTGCTGGCAGACGTTTGCGACGTATTCCGGAGTCTTGAGCCGTCCTTCGATTTTCAGCGAACCTACACCAGCATCCAATAACTGCGGAATAAGGTCATGAGCCGCCAAATCCTGTGGACTGAGCAAATACTTGACATCGCCCAATTCGCGCGGCTCCCCGTCACACAACAGATCGTAGGGCAAGCGGCAGGCTTGAGCGCATTGACCACGATTGGCGCTGCGCCCTCCAAACGACTCGCTCGTAAGACACTGGCCGCTGTAGGCCACGCATAGCGCACCATGCACAAAAACCTCCAATGGCATCGTCGTGCTCGCACGAATCTCGCGAATTTCTCTAATCGACAATTCTCGCGCCAGGACAACTCGACGCACTCCTACCTCGCGTGCCATCTCAATTGCGGCACTATTGGTCAAAGTCATTTGAGTACTGGCATGTACGATTAATTCAGGACAGAGCTCCCGCAACAGTCGAGCAACTCCCAAGTCTTGCACCAGGACGGCATCTACGCCGGCGTCCGCCAAGCGACGTACATTCTCTTCCAGCCGCGGGAGTTCGTCGGTGAAGACTAGCGTATTCAACGTCACGTAGCCGCGAACTTGCTGCCGGTGGAGGTAATTCAACAATTGCGACAGCTCGGCGACGTGAAAATTGGCGGCGCGCGCTCGCGCATTAAAACCTACGTCCAGTCCAAAGTAGATTGCGTCTGCACCATTTTCGACTGCTGCACGCGCACATTCCCAATTGCCAGCAGGGGCTAGCAACTCGATTGGAGAAAATGGCTGGACTTGGTCGGACGCAGTAGACATGTCAGTTTCCTTGGGTTTGAACCTAGATTATTCCTCCGTTCCCAAGAGTCAGCAATGACAAATGTCCCAATCGCCTCAACATCACCCCCATCGTGAGTGTAGAGCGATTGTCCCCAAAACTGTTCTCAAGCGTGAGTGTCAAGCGATTGTGCCCAATCGCTTTGGAAACAACTGAGAAATTCGTTCGACACCGACACGATCTCTAGTACGAAACGCCATCCCAGCGCGCCACATGCTCAGCCGCTCCAGGGACCTGCAACGCGATCAGACACTCTTGTTCCAATTGTCGCATCAACGTTTGATCGTGTGGTTCGATGTCATCTTGCCCCGCCAAATGCAACAATCCGTGAACAACGTACAACAACAGTTCATCCTGTGGCTGCCAGAGTGCTGCCGAACTCAGTCGACGGGCGGTCTCGATACTGGCAATGACTTCTCCGTCGACGTGAATTCCGTCAGTTTGTTCAATTGTCTCAAAGACAAAACTGATCACATCGGTTTCCCAATCATGCCCCAACTGCTCACGGTTGAGTTCACGGATCGTTGCATCGTCAACAATCGAAATACTGGCGGTTAGACTTGCCAATGAAAAACGCCGAACGACCCAATTGGCGGCTGAAATGTAACGATCCGTCTGATCGATGGCGTCGTCGACGTGAACGACAACATCCAAGTTGACAGTTGGTTGTACCATTGTGATCAATTCGCATCACGGGAAAAAAGGGAGAAAACAGCATTTTAGCTTACTAAGGCTAGCTGCGGGAACAATAATACCCATCCATCGTCGGTACACTTTACAGGTGAAAGCTCAGCAGCGGACGTCCTACCCCTCAACACCAGTAACGGAAACTCTTGGGAATGCCCAATTGTTCACAAAACAGCTGTTCGCAAGACAACTTCCGCCCTCAATCGGGTTGGTGGCGGCACTTGAATTTTACTGCCATAACGGTGGTTGTCCTCATCTGCTCAGTCGGATGCGATCGGAGCTCCACCAACCGATCATCACCGTTTGATCTATCGCAGGCGACTTACGTGGGGCGCGACAAGTGCGCCGCCTGCCATCGTGAAGAAGCGGAAGCGTTTTTGGGCTCACACCACGACTTGGCGATGCAGCCCGCAAATGAGTCTACGGTGCTGGGCGACTTTAATGACAGCCGCCTCGAACACTTAGGTGTCGTTACGCGCATGTTTCGACAAGATGGGAAGTTCCTGGTCAACACCGAAGGAGCTGATGGGCAATTGCACGACTTTGAGGTCAAGTACGTGTTTGGCGTCGAACCACTCCAGCAATACATGGTTGAATTCCCAAGTCACCGTCAACGGGCCGCAGCTCTCGACGACGCAACATCCACTGACATACAGCTGGGCGAAAAGAATTCACACGCGCATCCGCTTCCGCGGCTTCAAGTGTTAGGCGTCTGCTGGAATACCCAGTCGAAAAGCTGGTTCTACCTATCGCCACCGGACGTTACCGACAGGCTTGAGCCTGACGACGAATTGCATTGGACCGGCATTGCACAACGCTGGAATACAATGTGCGCCGACTGCCATAGTACCAACTACTCAAAGAACTACGCACCACCAGAACATCCACTTATAAAACGCAGCGATGCATCAGTTTCCAGTCCACAAGATCGCGGCCAGCCGACCATCGAAGACGATCAACGTTTGGGCACGTTCGCTGGTGAATACAACTCGACGTTCTTCGAGATCGATGTCTCCTGCGAAGCTTGTCATGGTCCGGGAAGCGTCCATGTGGACTTGGCAAGCCGTTGGTCGCCTGGATGGAATCGCACGCGCGGCTATGGTTTGGCAAATCTCAAGTCAGCAGCAGAGAATCAGATCCAAGCGTGTGCGCCTTGCCACAGTCGTCGCCAAATCGTGCAAGGTGGCTTTCAGGCGGGTGATAACTACTACGATCACTTCACCAACGCTTTGCTCATCGAACCCGTCTATTACGCCGATGGACAAGTCCTGGATGAAGACTATGTGCATGGCTCGTTCATCCAAAGCAAGATGTATCACAAAGGCATCCAGTGCAGCGATTGCCACGATCCTCATACCGCACGACTAAAACATGACGGCAATGCGGTGTGCACTTCCTGCCATCAACATCCCGCAGCAAAATATGACTCCGTGGCGCATCACTTTCACGCCAAACAGTCGAATATCGCCCCCGAACGCGATGGCACGTCGTGTGTCAACTGTCACATGCCAGCCACAACCTACATGCAAGTTGATGCGCGGCGCGATCATTCCTTGCGCATTCCCCGTCCCGACCTGAGTCTCAAGATTGGCACTCCCAATGCCTGCACGGGCTGTCATTTGAACCTGGATAATGTCGCGATCGAAAAACGTAACAAGCTGAAGCTCTACCAAGACTGGATGCAGGCGGGTCGCCAGGGGGACGTCGAAGTTGCGGCAGAGTTGGCTCGTGTCAATCGCTGGTGCGACGAGGCGTGCGACAAATGGTACGGAGAAAACCGTCGCCGCGACAAACATTTTGGCGAAGCTCTGGCCGCTGCACAAAACGCTGCGCCCGATGCGGCTGACAAGTTAAGTGAACTGCTCGACCAACGTGGCGCGGAAGCACCAGCCATCGCCCGCGCGACCGCATTGCAGCTGCTTCTTATGTTGGATCCAACACGCGCGGGGGTTGAAGCTATGCAAGCGATAAGCGATCCGCATCCACTGGTCCGGCATTCGGCCGCCAGCGCTCTGATCGCTGTCAGCCCACCATCGCAGGCAATCAGCCTGCTCACCACGGCGCTGAACGACCCGGTTCGTAGCGTCCGAACTCAGGCGGCGCGCACCTTGCTGCAGATTGCTCCAGAACAGTCGCTCACAACGGCCGGTCCTGCCCTGCGACGAGCCTTGGAAGAACTCGAAGCCGGCATTCGAGAAAACAACGATCAAGCAGGTGCACATTTGGACCTGGGAGTGCTTGCCGAACAGCGGGGCTTGCAACCGCAAGCGATCAAGCATTACGAAATGGCCATCGCCGTCGATCCCCGCTTTGTTGGCCCCCGCGCGAACTTGGCCGACCTGCTCGATCGAAGCTCGGCGACAAGTAACAACCCATCGGCCATTAATGAAATCGTCACTGAACTGCGCAAAGCCGAATTGCCACTCGTCGAACGCAACGCCCGCTTATTGCCCGACGACGCGTCGCTTCAGTATCGATATTCACTGGCGCTCTACTTGGACAACCAGTTGGAAAAGGCAACCGAGTATGCGGTGAAAGCTGCCAATCTGTCTCCACACCAATTCGAATACGCACAAATGGCGGCGATGTTATTTGAGAGACTTGAGCGCTTTGACGAAGCCATCCGCTGGGGCCAAGCTGCACTGGAACGTTCGGGAAACGCGCCTGAATCCAAAGCTCTGTTGGAGCGAATTCGACGCGCCGCGCAAGCGAGCGAATCAAAGTAGCGGGTTAACGCCCTAACGAGTTCCCGTAATGCATGCAGTCAAAGATTGCGACGAACCCGACTCCAAATGGAAGACTACGTTAACTTGACCCAGTCTTGCTGATTTCCGAAGCTGATGTTTGGCGCTCCCATACGCCCTTTAGCGACATGCGGCATCCACAGAACTTTCTCGATCAATTCGATTAGAGCATGGGGATCAACCGGTTTCAGCAAACTGAAAACGCCACCATGGGCTGCCAAGCGACTGCTCCAGTTCGGATTTTGTTCGGGTACGAGAAATAGGATCGGCACGTCGCGAGTCGCGTTGGTACTCCGCAGTTCCGTCGCAAATCGACAGCCCGCATCCAGTCCGTCGATCGACAATACGATCGCATCAAACTGATTCGAAGCAATCGCTTGCATAGCGACCTCTTCAGTTCGTGCCATGACCGGTCGATGTCCCTGCATGTCCATCAGCGAACAGATCGCCGTCAACATCAATGGATCGTTCTCAACGACTAATATCGATGACGATACGCTGTCGGTTCGAGTAAATGTCATGTTTCGTCTCAATTGCGCTAAGGAGATCTCTTGGCAGAGCTTTGTTCGTGGTAGTTAGGTTCAACAGTCCCCGTGCGATCAAATCTGAAAATTGACTTCAGGCTTCATGTCATCCGGTACACCACCACGTACTCGCAAGTTTGGTTTCTCAAGTACCACGGTGGTGTGTGGGGCAACACTGCTGGTGATCCATACCGATGAACCGATCACGCTGTCTTTGCCGATCACTGTGCGGCCACCCAAGATCGTGGCGTTGGCATAAATCACGACCCGGTCTTCGATCGTCGGATGCCGCTTTTGACCACGAATTAATTGACCATCGGCGTCCGTCGGGAAACTGAGCGCACCCAAGGTGACACCCTGGTATATTTTGACGTGCGAACCAATGTCACATGTCTCGCCGATGACGACACCCGTACCGTGATCGATAAAAAACGAATCACCAATCGTCGCGCCTGGGTGAATATCAATTCCCGTTTGCGTGTGAGCGCATTCGGTCATCATGCGTGGAATGAAAGGAACGCCAAGTCGCCGCATTTCATTGGCAATGCGATACACAGTGATAGCTTCGAGCCCTGGGTAACAGAAGATGATTTCATCTCGACTGCTGACCGCTGGATCGCCATCGTACGCCGCCTCGACGTCAGTGGCTAACACGCTGCGGAGCTTGGGGATTTGTTGCAAGAACTTGAACGCAATGGCTTGCCCTTTTGCCTCGTAATCCAGCTGGGTGTCGCATTCGCTTGTCCTATTGTGGACGCGATCATCGTGATGCAACGCGCGACCAATCTGCGTCGTGAGCTTGTCATGCAATTTGTCAATCAACTCGCCAACGTGGTAGGTAACATTGCCGCGGTGCAGTCCCTCGCGTCGCCGAAACCCTGGGTAGATCACATCTTTCAGATCTTCGAGTATCGATTCGATGGCCTCGTAGTTCGGAAGCGGACAGTGGCCGAGGTGGTTGATGCGGTCGTCACGGGTATACGTCGCAACAATGGCTTCGGTCAATTCCGGTAGTTGTTCTTTGAGTCGTACGTCGGATGCCATACCTGGCGCTTTCGTCGCAATGAAAAAATGGAGAGGCCGGCAAAATTGCGGGAAGCCAGACCATGACAATTGATTCGGCTTGCACAATCGTCGAATGCAATATGATCATACCAAGCGTACTAAATCTCGCAGACCACCCAAATTGCGAATCCACAGTGTAGAACAATTGTCCCCAATTGTTCTGTTCACGGCAATGTAGAACAATTGTCCCCAATTGTTTTGTTCACGGCAATGTAGAACAATTGTCCCCAATTGTCCCCAATTGTTTTGTATTCGCCTAAAGCAAGCTTCGCATGAAGCAGATCCACTACAAAAAAAATCTCAACTAGCCCTCGAATCGCAAAGGCTAGCATCGCAATCGATTAACAAAGGCTCGCCAGCGGTCGAGCAATTGCCAACGCGGCTGCTCAAAAGGCCGCTCATCGATGATGAGCCACTCCAACCATTGCAGCGCCGACAGCAGTGTGGCCGTCTGATCGAGGATCTCAAATCTCTCCCAAGACAGCTCTTCAAATGCACTGTTTGCACAGGTCGAGTTGTTACCCAATGTTCGCCGACATCGATTATAGATTTCCAGCCCCTCGCGGCGTCGATCTTCATGGTGGGGTTCGATCGATCCCAACAGTCGCACCAAGTCGGTGGTCGGTTCGTCAAAACGACACGCGCCAAAATCAATGATTCCGGTAACTTGATCCTCGGTGAACAACAGATGTTCACTCCAAATGTCGCGAAGAACAAAATGATGTGCAACGCGATCATCCGCCAAACGTTGCAACCCCTTCTTCAGAGGAGCAGCCCAGGCGTTCAGCAGTTCAAATGTGTCTGAAACCAGTTGCCGTTCGACGGTATCCGCAGTTTGTCTCACGAGCCTTGTTCGCTCGCCCATGCGATGGTGCCACGCATCCAGTCGTTTTGCGCGGTCGACAAGTGTGGGGCTACCGACTTTGGCGGTAATTCCTGAGCTCTTTTCGCTTGACGCACACCAGACTTGATGCACTTTCGCGATGGCCTGCATGGCTTGGACGAGTTTTGCATGGTTGGGAGCCGAGCAGTAATTGGCGTGACCTGGCAACCAAGAGGTCAATTCCCAGAGCCGTTGTCCATCGAATGTAATCGAGCTTCCGTGCCTGCTATAATGGAGCTCCGGTGTGAAATTTACGTTGGCTTCGGTGAGCAGTTGCAAATGTTGGTGAATTTCAGTTAATCTCTCCCGCGTCGGGTGTGAAGCGGGCCAGCCTCGGAGACAAGTGGAAACGCGCGCAGCATTTGTACACTCCCATACTGTCGCTCCGGACATGCCTCCTTGGATCTGCCGTACCGGCTCGCAGCCATTTGCAGCCAGCAATTCGCCGTGCACGATGTGAGGAATTGAGGCCAAGCAGCGTTCTTTGTCCATTTTTCTGGGTTGATTGAGAATAAAAAATGATTCTGATTGGAACGATGGAGTGGGCAAGCACTCGCTTAAAAGGCATGTTCATTTGTCCTAACTGCGGGTCGAATCAAGCATTTCGACTGCGGGCGTCGCGACCATTTTTGACGTTGTACTTTATCCCCGTCTTACCCATCGGTGGACTCACCGAATATGTTCAATGCATGAATTGCAAAAATTCTTTTGAAACAATTGTCCTTAGCAATCGCATGTTACCATCCGACACCCTGCAAACTGCCAGTTCTTCCAATTCCCTTGCGACTTTTGAAGAAGATTTGCTCAATATTATTTCACTGATCATGGTCGAAGATGGACAGGTTACCGAAGATGAAATTCGAATCGCGCGGCGATTGTACGAAAACATCACCGAGGAAAATCTATCGCGTGAAGAGCTTGGTCGAGCTTGCTCGCATGTGAGAATGCAGCGCTGGAATACATTGAGCTTTTTGGCGACAGCAGCCCGTCGCCGCAATCACGAAGAGAAACTATTGATCGTGCAAGCCATGTTTGGGGTCGCCGGTGCTGATGGAGAAATCACGCCTGGACGGCTCAAGTCGTTGGCTGAGGCGAAGGATAAACTTGAACTTGACGATTCCGAATTTCAGCGAGCCATCGAGTCAACTACGCAGTGGCTGGCGTAAAATTCGCTTCCCAAACATGACGAAAATCGTGTCGCAATGATCTGACGATATTTCAGAACAAGCCTCACTATTTTTTCAGCGTGCTTGCAAACCTTGCTTTTGCCAGTTTTTCCACTTGGAATCGATACATTGTCGTTCGGGTTTCCGTGGTGTGCATAAAGTTCCGGTTGTTGGGGTCGGCGTTCTGCACATCGTGCGAAAGTCCGGCTGCATGGCCAATTTCGTGCAGAAGAGTCATCTTGTCGTCGTTGATGGAGTACCCGACGAGAACTACAGGATCAACGCCGCCTTCCAAGTATCGCACCTCTCCGCATGAGCAACCAACATACTGGCAAAACAGAACAGGCAAAACAAACGGTCGCCCGCGTCGTGCCAAGGCATCTCGCATCAACTTGCGAATATGAGGCAAGTCCTCTTGAGGATTGACCTTTTGCGAGCCCAATCGCAGTGTATTGAAGCCATTCTTGAACCCGTGCGATTCGGCTGGTGGCCAAACATCAAGTCGAAGATTGTGATCCCACAGGGTATCGCTCGCTCGCGCCACCGTTCCATTGTCTGAATCGCGCCCATAGTTCGAATGGAAAAACAAGGCGATCGACAACTCGACGGTATCTTTAAGTTTGTAGTCAAGATCAGTCTCTTTACCCACGATCATCTCCGCAAATAGGTTGAATGTGATGTTCCAATTAACTATCGCACAGGGGGAGGCAACGCGGCCAAAAACTCCTCGTAATATCGTCAGCACCATATCATCAGCACCGCCGTTCGGTGACGCGGGACCAACAGTCCGATACTGAGGTTCTGCACAGTACACCAACTCAGCGTCGCAATGGTTCAAGTTTTGGAGCAGGTGTTGGTTCGCCGCGATTGGCCCGCTGATTCTTCAAGTAGTCGAGGATCGCTCGCGTCTCCTCTTTACTAAGGAATTCGATGTCCATGCCTCGTAGTTGCCTGAGATCACGAATCACTTGAAAGCTAATTTCTTGAGAAGGTGCAGCTGGCGGTTGAGCCGATTTAGGCTCGTACTTGTCGGCAAGATACTGCATGAAGGCTATCAAGCCAGGCGCGGGCATTCCGTTGTTGAGAATGGTTTGCTGCAGGTTGCTGGAGACCAGCATGGCGTTGTGCATACTATTTCGCCCACACTGATTGCCCTCCGGAGCAATTGCTGGAATGATATGACAGACGGTAGCCACGTTCGTACCATTGCCAGTGTCGACCAGAGTATCCCCAAGCGAGTCGATTGGAATCTCAGAGGCTGGAATCGAGGGGTTAAGGGCCAGGAATTCATTAACTAGCGAAGCTCTTAGATCCGATTTCAGTGATCCATCGTTGTGCTCCATGTTCGACTCTTTGATAGCCAGAATTTTATTTTCACCAAAAGCGGCTCCCATCCGTGGACCCATATTCGCAAATGCGAGCAAGAGGCTGGTATAGAAATCCCCTGCATCTCCGACAATGACGGCATTGGTGAACGGCGTGTGCGAGTAGGGTCCGCTGATATTTTGGAAACATCCCTGGTCCCACATCCAAAAGGGAATCGCCTCGTAGTCATCGCCTGCCACGTCAGGATAATACAATACGTCATTTGGGAATGCGGGATCGGACCACTCTAACCACGCTGTGCACCAGGTAAGTGAGACTCGTTCAACGCCTGCAATGCCATCCTCTTTGTCATGATCGCCATACACAAAATAATATTTGTGCTTTTCCCCCAACGCATAGATGGAAGGTAACCAAGGCGTCTGTTGTTGCAACTCGTATTCGGCGTTGTAGAAAGGGTCAAAAGAAAGCGCAGGAAGATCCAATACTGGGTTGGGCCAGGCCTGGTGGCAAATTTCATCGATCCAGGTGGGCAGTCCTTGCCCAAACGCCGATGGCGCGCAAAGGAAAAATGAAAAAAGGGCCGAAACGAACATCTGAGTTTTCATCGCAACGTCTCCAGACTAGAGAAAGGATTTCTTAATACCGTTCCTATCGTGCGCATGCGAAACATGCGGCCAAAATTTCTTCAAGGTGCGAGTTCCTCCTGGTAGGAGCGTTGTATGTGTGGCCACTTCCATGCATGTGATCGCACATTTTCGCAAACAAGACATGTTTGGTTTTCAACTCGTATGGAATGTGCTTGCTGACCGCAGAAGCGTTACAATAGACATAGGACAGTTGAGAATTTGTAACGGTGTTCCGAGAGAGTGATTAATGGCGTACCAATTACGGACTGACGAGGAGCTTGCGTCAGGTCTGCGCCGAATCGCGGCAGAGCTGATTGAAAAAGCGATTGCCGTATTTTCCGATGACTCATTGGAACGCGACGCGGCGGTGCATCAAGCACGCCAGGGATGCAAGAAAGTACGTGCCTTGGTACGACTACTGCGTGAAAAACATCCTGAGGTAGTGCGTGTAGAAAATGCTAAATTTCGTGATGCAGCCGCCAGCCTCGCACACTTTCGAAATGCCGACGCTCTGTTGGAAACCTTCGATCACTTTCGAAAGCACGCGACGGCGGGCAATTCGCGGCTGGTACTGGACGCAGTCCACCAAGTATTGAAGGACCGTCGACAATCGATTCATGACGCAGACGTGCGGGTGCAGTTCCAGATCGAAGGTTTCATAGCCGACATGAACTCGGCGCGGGAGCGAGCAAAATCTTGGTTCTTTGGAATTGAGAGAGTCTCCGACATCATGCCGGGCTTTGCCCACTCGCAGCGACGAGGTCGGCGGGCCATGAAAGAGTGTAGACGAGCACCGTCGAAGGAAGCGTTCCACGAATGGAGGAAATGGTCGAAATATCAACTCTACCAAACGCGTTTATTGAAACCGTTTTTAAGAGGCTCCCTCAAAGACCGGAGCTTCGGTTTGAAACGCCGGGGAAAAAAGCTCGGCATCGATCATGATCTTGCCGTGTTGCGCCATGAACTAGTCTCTGCACCTGACTTCAGCACGGTCAGGGGACTCATACATTTCGGCGGGTTGTTGCAGTCCATTGACCGACAACACAAACAGCTTCAAAGGCGATCGTTGAAAATTGGTAAGGAACTGTATGTGCCGGACACGACGTCTTCGTAGAAATCAGAGACAAAGCCGATCTGTGTGGCGGATCACCACACCTTCAAACTCTTGAGTGAGTGAACCAACATTAATCTTGCTTATGTCACATGCAGCGAGCCGCGAGAATCGAACGTCCAGCCATGCCAAGCTTGCGAATTCCAAGTTACAATAGCCATCCATCCAACCACGAAAGCGAAATGGTTTGGCTTAGTTCCATGCGGAAGCACTGACGTGCTGGGCCCAACTGACGCTGACAACCGGCTTGAAGACGTTTTGCGGCTTCGCTTTCCAGAATTCAAAGCGCTATACGCCGCGCTGACAAGGAAATGCAGATGGCCAAAAAGAGAACGACATGCGAGCAAGGGTCTTCTGAGTTGGCCCAGAACGAAGCGGCGGCTGGCAGCCGTTCTAAAGCTCAGTCGGGGAACAAGTCTCAGGAATTTCCCGACAACAACGAAACACCCTCTGCCGCAGACGTATGTGCCGAGCCGCCCAGGTCCAGTTGTCCGATAGTCGGCATTGCCGCATCGGCCGGTGGGCTGCTGCTTTTGTCAAAAGTGTTTACGGATTCGGCCAACGCCATTTTCATCAAGGAACTCGATGGCCGCATCATCGACTTGAACTTGGCTGCTGAGCGAGAATACGGCTGGTCAAGAGAAGAACTACTCGGCAAGTCCTTCAAGGTGTTGGTGCCAGCCAACGAGCACGCGCAGCGAGACGAACTGATGGACTTTTGCAAGCGAGGTGATGTTGTCCGCGGAGTTGAAGCCCACCGACTGACAAAAAGCGGCGACGTGCTACCTGTGCTTTTGACGCTTTCGTTGCTAACCGATCCGGCGGGCAGGCCAACCGGAATCGCCAGTATCTCGCAAGACATTAGCGAACGAAAGCGGGCAGAGGCCGCACTGCGCGAGCGCGAAGAGCAGTTGCGGGCAGTCCTCAATACAGCCGCTGACTCGATCATCACCATCGACAAGCGCGGCATCATCCAGAGTGTTAACCCTGCAACGGAACAAATGTTCGGCTATAAGCAAGACGAACTTCTCGGACAAAACGTCAAGATCCTGATGCCCAAACCCTACCACGATGAACACGACGGCTACATTGCTCGCTACCAGGAAACGCGTGAACCTCACATCATCGGCATTGGCCGCGAAGTGGTCGGACGCCGCAAAGATGAATCAACTTTTCCCGTCGGACTCTCTGTCAGCGAGGTCGATCACCTCGGGCTTTTTACCGGTGTCATCAGGGACATGTCGCGACTGAGGGAGACGGAGAAACACGTTCTGGAGATCGCCGCCGAGGAACAACGCCGCATCGGGCAGGAATTGCACGACGGCACTGGACAAGAACTGACCGGCCTCTCCCTGTTCGCTGGCGCTCTGCGGGGAGCTTTGCAGAGCGCCCCCATTCGCGAAATCGAAGGCCGTTTAGTGCGTCTGTTCGATGAAGTCGACTTCCATCGGATCGAACAAACTTCGGAACGACTATCGCGCGGACTAGCAGAGGCGAATCGCCACGTTCATGCACTCTCGCACGGCATCATGCCCGTGCAAATCGATGCCGAAGGACTGCGATCCGCTTTGGAAGAACTGGCGGCCACCACGGACGCGCAAGACAATATCTCTTGCCGCTTCGACTGTTCCGGCCCCGTTGTGGTACCCAGCAACACCACTGCCTTGCACTTGTACCGCATCGCCCAAGAAGCTTTGAACAATGCGTTGCGCCACGGTCATGCCAGCCAAATCGAAATCTCATTGACGCAGAAGAATGGGCAAGTCACCCTGCAAGTCAGCGACAACGGAAGCGGTTTCAATCCGGAACTTAATCGCCAGGGCAGTCCGACGGGCGGCATTGGCTTGCGGATCATGAATTATCGAGCTGGTATCATCGGCGGAGTTCTCCGCATCGAACGTCAGGAACAAGGCGGTATGTTGGTAAAGTGCGTGGTTTTTCTCGGAGGTACCTTAGGATGACGAACCACTGGGCACCATCCATGGCTGCGGGAGAAAGGTTGAAGTTGCCACGCCGGCACACCGTGGCACACGGCTCAATCGCGCAGCAACACTTGCTCACCCACGTTTGCTCAATTTTCCAGTCGATGCGTGGGGACGGGGCGGCCCGGCCGGAAACACTGGAGAGCCAGAATATCAGCCTCTGCACCTATGGCCGACGCCTCGCCGCTGACGGATCCGCGGACCAGTGCTTCGAGTTGCTCCGGCGCGACGGCTACTCGCGCGTTGACAACTAAATCGATGTCACTGCCGTTCCACGAAGAAGGGAGAGAGAGTACGGGTTGGTCTGCGTTGCTCACCAGATTGGAAACAGCATAAACGCCTTCGGCCATCCCTATGACTTTTAAGTGTGCAACTTCGGCATCTAACGAAATGAGTTGATCATGCAGACGACCCAGCAACTTCATCAAGAATGAGTCGAGATCGATCGGTTCTGTCGCCGTCAACTTGGCTTGGCAGTTTAACCAGCCCAGTTCCGCTTCACCTTCAGCATAAATATCGTAGTCGACTTCCATCACCCGCTGGCCAAACATCCCTGGTTGATCGAGGAATTCGCACAACGCCTCAAAGCCAACGCCACTTTTTGCTGACATGCGAACGACCGGGATTTTCGCATACTGTTCTGACAGCAGTCGCGTTAAATTGTCGACTTCATCTGTCGACAACTCATCGATTCGATTGAGAATCACAAAATCCGCCTCTTCGATCTGTTTGCGAAAGATGTACTCTGCTTTTGGTGAAAAGCCGCGTTGACCTTCGCCACCAAGTATCTTTGCGCCATGGCTCGGTTTGATAATCACGCCGTACGGAGCGATCTCGAAAGGCTGATCGTAGATCTGCTCCAGCGGCCGAATGACCGTCGCCACCAGATCTGTGCAGCTACCGACGGGTTCAGCCAAAACGATGTCGGGCCGCTGATCTGCACTCAGCGATTCAACGGTACCGGTTAGTGCATCGAAGTTGCAGCAGAAGCAGGAACCAGCCACTTCACCCACCTGAAACCCCTGTGACCGCAGCAACAATGTGTCGACTAAGTCGGCGGCTTGGTCATTGGTCACAATGGCAACGTTCTTACCTATTGCCCGAAAGTGTGATGCAAGCCTGGCAATCGTCGTGGTCTTTCCAGCTCCAAGAAAACCACCAATCATAATGAAACGCGGTGCTGTGATCATAATAAATTGAGCTCCCCTTGGAAAACCATCCTTTGTGCGAATGCACTAACAATCTAGCGAACGTTTGATCGACAAGCAAGGGTCGGTTTAGTACCAGCAAGCGAACATCCGATAAACCAACACGCCGAAAGCATCTGTCGATACTGCTTGCTGCTTACAACGCTTAGGGCGCAATAGCTGGCTCAGGTAGGTACTCGTATCCGCCCTGGATTCCAAGTGGAAAGCCAATCATCCAATAACCGAACAAAAACAGCGACCAACCGACTAAAAAACAGACGGAATAGGGGAGCATCATCGAAGTGACCGTACCAATCCCAGTTTGTTTACAGTAGCGTTGGCAGAAAACGACGACCAGCGGAAAATAGAGCATCATCGGAGTAATGATGTTTGTCGTCGAATCACCAACGCGATAGGCTGCTTGGGTCAATTCGGGGGAAATGCCGAGAAGCATCAGCATGGGGACAAAAATCGGCGACAACATAGCCCATTTCGCCGACGCGGAGCCGACGAGCAAATTGACCGTGGCGGTGAGCAAGATGATGCCCGCGATCGTGACTGGTGCTGGCGCGTTGATCGATTTTAAGAACGCGGCACCTTTGAGTGCCAGCAACGTGCCGAGTCCCGATTGGGAGAAGGCCGCGATGAACAGGGCGGCGAAAAAAACCAACACCAAATAGTATCCCATCGATTCCATCGCTTTGCTCATTCCCTTGACTGCATCGCGATGGGTTTTGAAGGTGCCCGAAACAAAGCCATGCACCAGGCCTGGAATCACAAAGAAGATAAAAATCAACGGCACAATGGCACTCATTAAATTCGCGGGAGGCCTCAGAGAAGTCAAGCGCATGTATAAATCCCAAGTCTGACCTTCCGGTGGCTTAGCTTGAAGCGCCGAGTTCTCAGACAGCGCCCACCACGTCAGTAGAGCCGCACAAATGACAATGGATAACAACCCGCAAATCATCCCCAATCCATCCTGGCGAGTTAGTTCGGGCATCTTCGGCATATCCGCCGGATCTCCATCAATGGGTGTTGCACCCACTTTTCGCTCGATGATCACGTCCGTTACGAACCAACCCAAGGCAACGATGAGGAGCGTCGATGCGGAAGTGAAGTACCAATTGCAAAGTGGGTTCACCGCATATTCCGCGTTGACCAACTTGCTTCCCTCAGTTGTCAAACCGGCCAGCAGTGGGTCGATACCGGATGGAATAAAGTTCGCGCTAAAACCACCCGATACTCCTGCAAAACCGGCCGCGATGCCTGCCAATGGATGACGGCCAGCAGCATAAAATATGACTCCAGCCAAAGGGATCACGAGCACGTAACCAGCGTCGGCCGCCGTGTGGCTCATCACCGCCACCAAGATGACCATGGGCGTAAGCAGGACCTTTGGCGTGAAACTCAAAAGAGTCTTGAGCACAGCGTTGATGAAGCCCGAGTGCTCAGCGACCCCCACTCCCAACATCGCAACCAGCACCACCCCCAGCGGATGGAAGCCGACGAAATCACTGGTCATACTTGCCAAAAATGCCGCAAAGCGTTCCAGCGTCAGTAGATTTGTAATCTTGACCGCATCCGTTGAACCCGGAAGCGTTTCGGTAAATTCAAATTGAGCGAAAATCGCAGAAAGCAACCAGACTCCCACGATGCCAATTAGGAACAGAACCGCAGGATCTGGTAGTTTATTACCAAGCCATTCGACCCCATTGAGAAATCGTAAGACCAGTCCGCGGGGCTCGTGTGCGTTGTCGACCATATATAATTCCTAATGTTCAGGTTTTTGCGATCGATCAAAAGTCAACTTACTTTAGGGCATAATTCGCTTGTTTGATCGGTGGCTAGTTTAGCAACATAACCCCGAATTGTGTTGCCCAATCGTTACCAACAATCTCAAGGAATGGCGACAAGTCGTAGATTTTGGGCGTATGCCCCTTGTAGATTGAAGAGCGGAAGGGCACAGTAAAGGTAGTTAAAAGCTTCGTGTAGGCGGCTGCGAGCGGATCTAGGACATGGGACAGACATTCTGGCACATTCGAAATTGCTCGCTCTTCGGTCGGCTTACCGATTCGGAAATGGAGCAATTGGAAAGCCGTTCGCGACTTCGCAAGTTCCCTAAGGGTTCGAGTATCTACCTTCCTGCCGATGCGGCTGACAGCGCTTTTCTACTGGCAGAAGGTCGTGTTCGCTTGTGTTCGACGACACCCGACGGTAAACAATCGATCTTGGCTTTTATCGAGCCTGGCGAGCTGTTTGGGGAGCTCGCGTTGATTGAAACCGGTGAGCGAGAGGAACGTGCTGAAGTGACCGCAAGTTCCACGGTGGTCCTCATTCCTGGTGATGCCCTCAAATCATTGATGGAAACGTCTGCCACCCTGACGCTCGGCGTAACCAAACTAATCGGAATGCGGCGAAAACGAATCGAACGACGGCTAAAAAGCCTTCTGTTTCACAACAATCGCGACCGACTGACGCACCTTTTGACAGAATTGATCGATCAGTACGGTGTCGCAACCACTGATGGAATTGAACTGAGCGTGCGTATGTCTCATCAGGATATGGCTTCAGTCATCGGTGCCACCCGGGAAACCGTCACTACGTTGCTGGGTGAAATGCAAGGTGAAGGGGTGTTACGTATCAGCCGACAGAAACTCATAATACTCGACGTTCCCAGGCTTACCGCTCAAGCCAGAGGGATGCACACCAAAACAGGGACCGTGCCGCGCAACGCAATCGACTCCGCAGTTGCATTACCCGCGCGATCGATCTCGCCGCTTCGAGAGACTTAAACATGCCCGTGGAAACAGTAACAATTGGTTGGAGTTTAGTGAGACTGTGAAGTGATTCACTGACTTGGTAAACGGGAACTGTCGATACTATTACTGAAATGATGAGAGGCTTACGGAAAGTACGATGGCGCAACGCAGCACAACACGAAAACCCAGCGCAGCTGAAGTTGAGCTTCCGTCAGATGGCCGACAATGGGAATCCTGCCCAGCCGGTACCTTGAAGAAATTTGCGGCACTTAGAAATTCGCGTCGTCTCCATCGACGCCTGGTTGGAAGTGGCATTGTGGCGGCCATGGTTTGTATTGTGGTTGGAGCACCGCTACTTTTAAACCGGACTATTTTTAATTGGAATAACAGTAGCTTGGCACCTGTCCACAGTCCTTACGGTGGACTCTCTTGCCGAGAAGTAATCGACCGCATGGACGCATTTTTTGCTTCAACCCTCGAAGTAACTTTCCATCAACGCGTTCTTCAGCACTTGCAATTTTGTCCGAGTTGCAAACGGCACTATGAACAGACCGCCGCTCAATTGGGCGACGATGTTTCGTCCTTGCCGATCAGCCTTCAGGCTCGACCATCTGTGCTAACTCCTTGCCATGATGGCAAGGAGCGTAACGTCAATTGAGCATTTCTCATCCGCTTTCGAAAAATGCAGTTCCTGACGAGCTTTTGAGGGCAGCGTCGTCCACGAGCAAGATGTTCAAAGCGGTCGAGCGGGATTCCGGCTGACTGCTCTCGCGGTTTGCTTGTGGACGTTAGACGGCAGCCCACAATTTGCTCCGCAGGAGCGTCGCACTCCCGACTTCATATTTTATTCAGACTTCAACGAAACGCTTAATCTCTGCAGACGCGATGCGACCGGCTTTGCAGAACGTGAGTCGCGAAACTTCGCGGTTTTACATCAATCTCTCATTTCGCGGTACAATCGGCATACGTTGATACATCGGATAGCGCCCGTGTTTAGCAGATAGGATCAGGCTATGTCGATCAGCCGACCAATTTTGGTTTTGATGGCAGCATTTGTCATCTCGCCCACCAGCGGACGCGCCACAGAGTTGATTCGAATAACTGCACAGAATGTGGAGTCCATTGTCCCGCTCGGCAAAGAGGTCGATGCGATCATTGGTGATTGGGTCCTTCGCAACGACCAAATTGTCGCAGTGATTGCTCAGCCAACGCAGGGAAGGAAGGCCAACATGACTGTGCGAGGCGTATCGGGAATGATTATCGATTTCACTCGCCGCTATGACGAAAGCGATCAACTGAGCTGCTTCTATCCGGCGGCCGGAAAATATCTTTTTGAAGATGGTTCGACCTACTTGTGTACTATTGATGGTAAGCAAGTACCCTTGGCAGGCGCTGCTGCGCTGAAAGGGAAAGAAATCCAATTGCAGTTATCCGGCTCACCAATTGCCACGGACGGGAGTGCCGCCACCATTCGGTACATTCTGCGCGATGGAGAGGACGCAATCCATTACCAAGTTGATATCGAAAACCGTTCGGCAGCTCCGATTGCAACCAACGCCGGAGATTCGATACGCTGCGATGGCGAGCTGTTTCAAATGAGTTCGCACCCCGAATCGCGGTTGATCGCCTTGGTTGACCAGTTTTTTGGCCAAGGCTACGGCGTGCATTCGGACGAAACTTTACTTGAGGTCACCGGCAATCGCCCCTATCTGCTTGCCCCTGCACAAGATGTCAAACGCGAGTTGGCTCCGGAGGAAACGCACAGCTGGAGTGGAAGACTCGTCTGCTCCCAGGGACTTCCTGGCATTCTGAATTGGGCTCAGGGCATTTCGACGAATCAGCGAACGATCCCCATGATGCTGAAATTACAATCCGCAATTGGTCCTATTGAACATGCGAAAGTTGAGTTCACGCGTGACGGAGTTTCGTTTGGTACGCTGGAGAGCGACGCCAAAGGGGCCGTCCGAGCAAAGCTCTTGCCAGGCAAATACGTGGCAACGATCAAATCGGCGGGGCGGGAGCCGCGCGTGCACTCATTTGAGATCGCCAACTCCGCCTTTGCTGAAACACTAACTATTCCGAACGCAAGTCGAATTCGCTTAAAAATCCTCGACTCTGATCAGCAACCCCTCGCCGCAAAGGTCCAGTTCTTTGGACGTGACGGATCGACCGATCCGAACTTTGGACCCGATTCGGCATTGCACGGAGTTAGAAACGTCCTCTACCTGGCCAATGGTAAGCTGGACCAAGACATCGATCCAGGCAAGTACCACGTGATCGTTAGCCACGGGCCCGAATATGACGCCGTAACGATGGATATTGAAGTGACACAAGGATGCATTGAAAATGTCGGTGCGGTGCTGCCACGCGTGGTTGATACGCGCGGTTGGATTAGTGCAGATTTCCATAGTCATTCGACACCTTCCGGTGACAACGTTGCACATCAAACAGGTCGCGTGTTAAACCTGTTAGCGGAGCAGATTGAGTTTGCTCCCTGCACTGAACACAATCGTATCGATACTTATGAAGATGACCTCCTTCGCCTCGGAGTGACCAAAGCGATGGCAACTTGTACCGGTATGGAACTCACCGGCTCGCTGTTGCCTGTTAATCATCAAAATGCGTTCCCACTGCATCGACATGAACACGAACAGGATGGTGGAGGTCCGCAAACCGATGTCAACCCGATCACCCAAATCGAACGCCTTGCTCTATGGGATAACGCGTCCGATAAACTGGTCCAAGGCAATCATCCGAACATTCCGCAAATCCTGGGAGATCGCGATTTGGATGGAGTGCCTGATCAGGGCTTTCGCGAAATGTTGAGCTGGATGGATGTGATTGAAGTTCATCCCGCTGCTATTTTTACTCCCCCAGCAGCCGACACGTCTCCCAAAGACAAGATCACCAACCCCATCTTCGCTTGGCTGCAACTACTCAACCTTGGCTATCGCATTCCAGCTGTTTCCAACACGGATGCACACTACAATTTTCACGGCTCCGGTTGGCTCCGCAACTACTTGGCGTCGTCGACTGATGTGCCATCCGAGATTTCGATCGATGAAGTAGTACACGCGGCAGAGCATGGACACATCTTGATGACGACAGGACCATTTCTGCAAGCGGAAGTCAGGCTTCAACATCAAGGAGAGAATCGGCGATTCATTGCCGGAGAGGAAATCGTGGTCTCGGATGGCATCGTACCGCTGTGGATTCGCGTGCAATGCCCCAACTGGTTCGACGTGAATCGTGTGCAGGTTTTTGCAAACGGACGTCCCGTCGAAGAACTGAATTTCACACGCAACTCTCATCCGGAGCTGTTTTCCAACGGCGTTGTGCGCTTTGAGTTGTCGGCGGAACTGAACATTGCATGCGACACGCATCTCGTTGTCGCAACGATCGGCGAAGGACTAAAATTGGGGCCGGTCATGGGGCCGGAACGTGGTGAGTTGGCGCCAGCTGCGGTTACCAATCCGATCTATCTGGATTACGATGGCGGTGGCTTCCAGTCCAACGGTGATGACCTCGGAGTGCCAGTGATGTTGCCGCCGGAAGAGTAAAGGTAGCTTGGGCTTGAGAGTCGCTCAGCAGTTGTGGTCACCTGTTTGTGGTCACCTGTTTGACGACCTCGCCGCCGAACTCCGCATCCCTCAACTGCATCGACTTTTTAGTTATAACTTCCATAAGCTGGTCATTCGGCCCGGCCGGGTGACCACCAGCTCGATGGCTTTACCTCCACACAAACTCACATTCAAATCAATCGCGAGACATCGACATGACGTCGTCACCGACTACTTTTAATCAAACTCGTTCCAAAGCAGCCTTCCAACGAGCCAACCGCATGATGCCTGGCGGTGTCAACAGTCCCGCACGCGCTTTTGGAGCTGTCGGTGGCACTCCATTGTTTATCGAGCGAGCTCAAGGACCCTACCTGTTTGATCTCGATGGCAATCAACTCATCGACTACATCGGTTCTTGGGGGCCGATGATCTTGGGCCATGCGCGACCTGAAGTGATTGAAGCAATCCAACGAGCTGCAGAGCGTGGCACGAGTTACGGGGCGCCGACGGAAGCGGAAAGCGAGTTGGCGGAGTTGGTCGTCGAATGTGTGCCGAGCGTTGAAAAACTGCGTCTGGTTAACAGTGGAACGGAAGCCACGATGAGCGCCATTCGTCTAGCCAGAGGTGCAACGGGGCGCGACAAGGTCATCAAGTTTGCTGGGAACTATCATGGACACGTCGATAGCCTGTTGGTTTCTGCCGGTAGTTCCGCGGCAAACCTTGGCGTTCCCGATTCTCCAGGCGTCACGCGTGGAACCAGTCAAGATACGATCGTCTTAGAAACCAATGATGTTGCGGCGATAGAGACTGCATTTGATGAGCTCGGCGACAATATTGCTTGTGTCATTATCGAGCCGATTGTCGGCAATATGGGGTGTGTACCACCTCAACCCGGATTTCTCGAAGCGGTGCGAGCATTGTGTACGCGTCATGGTGCGGTGTTGATCTTCGATGAAGTGATGACTGGTTTCCGAGTTGCGTTGGGTGGCGCGCAATCTCTCTACGGCGTCACCCCCGACCTGACGACGCTCGGTAAAATTGTTGGCGGCGGCTTACCTCTAGGCGCCTACGGTGGACGCGCCGACTTGATGGATCAAATCTTGCCGGCGGGTAAAGTATTTCAAGCGGGAACGCTGAGTGGTAACCCACTGGCGACCGCAGCTGGAGCCGCGACGCTAAAATTACTCCGTGATCAGTCACCCTATGCATACTTGGACGATCTGGGAAGTCGACTTGGCGAAGGTCTAAGCCGCGCTGCCGGTGAAGCAGGGATTGCTCATCAACTGCAACGCGTAGGCAGCATGATGACACTCTTCTTTATCGATCGTCCGGTGCTGAGTTGGAATGATGCAAAGGATTGCGATCGCGAGAAGTTCGCACGGTACTTTTGGGGTTTGGTTCACCGTGGTGTCTATATGCCCTGCAGTCAGTTCGAGGCGCTCTTCTTTTCGGCACAGCACACACCTGAGTTGATCGATCAAACAGTTGAAGCCGCTCGTGACGTCTTGCGAACGTTATAGTATTGTGACGATTAATTTCTTGCATACAGAGATAGAACCATGGCAGACACTTCAGACGGCGATGCATTGCCAGTAGTCGAACTCACTGCCCCGGGTTCGCCCGCAGCGACCGCTCGACTTCAACTATTGGTTGATGGACAACCCATTCGTCTTGCGATCAAGGTGCCCGCTGAACCGGTCAAATTGAGCCATATGCTCCCGGTATTCCAAGGCTTTACAAATGCAGTCGTGGATGTGGCCGAGTCGAAAGTGGCTGGCAATGGAGAGTCGATTTCGTGCCGCGCAGGCTGCGGTGCCTGTTGCAGGCAGATCGTACCGATTTCGCCATCAGAAGCGCACGCCCTCCAACGACTTGTAGACACGTTTCCCGAACCACGGCGTCAAGTGGTAAAAGAGAGATTCGCGAATGCGGCAAGACAATTGAACGAAGCGAATCTCTCCAATTCAATCGAGTCCATTGCTGAAGCTGCCGATGAGGGAGAACTTGCGGCAGCCTACTTTAATCTACGTATTGCCTGCCCGTTTCTCGAAGAAGAAAGTTGTTCAATTCACCAAGATCGACCGCTGGCCTGTCGCGAATATCTCGTCACCTCACCGCCAGAAGAGTGCTCTCGTCCGTGCGAAAACAAAGTCCGCTGTGTGCCAATGCCGTCGCGCGCGTCTTGGGCTCTAAGGGCCGTCGAGTGGGATGTGCAGCCAATGGGTTCCGGTTGGTTGCCCCTAATTTTATTGTTGGAATGGGCAGGCAGCCATCCCGAACCAGCACCGCGGACTGGCCCGGAATGGGTGCAACATTACTTGAATCGGCTTGCACCTCCAGCACAGTAACCGTATCGCCATCGGCCGAGTTACCACGGGGTAGCATACGTAGGACGATTCTTGTAGCGGTCGAGATCCAAGACGACCTCTCCAACCGCACCAGGACCTAGTTGAATACATATTCGACCGCTGTCGATGTCGTGGAATTGATAGGGATACTCGCTCACTTGTCGAATGCGTTTGAACTGGTGCTCGCCAAAAAGTCCGGCTTGAACGATCACTTCGCGCGACTCGCCAGGATTGAGATTCACCAGGCTCAACGTTAGGCTTTGCGTCGACAACCGACTGACCAGTACAGCCACATCGGAAGGTACGCCCGGGCGTTTGCGTGCTGGGTCAAAATAGCGAACACTGCCATGCAGTAAGCCGCCATGGTAGATGTGATTGGGAGCGCCGCACATGAGTTGGACAAGTCCTTCTAGGATCACTGGATTGAGTTTTTGCCAATGATGGACATCTTGTTCGTCTGGCGTCGTTTGGTCGGCACGAATCGCCTGCAACCTTCTCAACGTCTCCTGATAGGTCGCTTGTAAAATTTGCTCGGGATATTGTGGATTGTCGCCTTGTAAAAAGCCCAGCCAACCAAGTGCATTTTCCGAATCGCCTTTTCCTTTGGCATATGATTTTTCGGACCAGGTTGCCGGCGACGAATGCTTTTCGACTCGTTCCCAGTCCGCTTCCGATCTCGAGACAAACCACAAATGAACGGGATAGTTGGCGTTCATTGGTTTGAAGTCATACCATCCTTGTTCAGCATAACGATGCGGGACAACCCAGCGCCCTTGTTCAACGCGTCCGTGTGTATCGACGAGTTCCATAACGGACCTCGGAAGCGACAAGTACTTTGGATTGCCGCTGACCAAGTAGGCATTGGTACCACCGATGACAGTTGATTCGAGTTGATTGAACAATCCATGGGGCCAACGCCAACCATAATATCCACCCCACCAGCGCCCTTCCATGTATTCGCCGATCTTGCCGTTCAGTCCAATGTTATCGGGAAGTATTCCGTTGTTCTCTTCGACTCTTTTCAACCAAGCATCGACATACTCCTCGATCCAGACTTTGTACTTATCGTCACCGGTGTACATGTATGCATCGGCGATCAAACTGGTGGCTTGCAAGTTGAGCGGCACGTCTCCGCGCATCATGCGTTCGTTGATCGTTTTCAAGATGAACGGAAATCGATCGTCATCATTCCAGTCGAGACTGTTGCGAATGTGAGGAATGTCGTCATAGGGAAGCGGGTAGTTCGCCAGGATCGGACGGTGCGTAACCCAATCCTCGATAGTATTTTCGAAGTGAGGTCCACGGCTGCCATTGATTGGCGAGCGAATGATCTTCAATGCTGGATCGTAGTTGGGGGCTTGAGGGTTTTCGCCTGTGTAGAGGGCTGCGAACTTGATTGAGCGTTCCCGAAACTTGGCATTGTGAGGGTCGCACAGCCCGAAGAAGTAAAAATTCACATTGCTTTCACCGTGGTGCATCCAGTCGTAATGTGCGTCAAATTCGTCATGCACCTGACCGTATTCGGTGAACTGCTTTGTTACACCTTCCCAAAGATGGCGTGAGAGTTCGTCAAAATCGTCATGTCCCCCCAAGGCATAGCAGAGCGGGAAATTGTAAAAGCTCTCGTAACCATCGTCCGAACCGTCGAAGCCAGGCCACTCGTCGCGCCAGATCAACGTACCGTTAGATCGAGTGTATTTAGCAACAAATTCCCGCGCTGCAGGGTATTGCATGTCTAACACTTGACGCTGCCAGACGGCCCAAGATGGCGGAACGTCTACCGTGGAGATGTTGAAAGTCGGAACGTTCTCTGTCGCAGGTGGTTCGCCGCATACTTGCGTAACGCTGCACAAAAAGCCGTTTCCAGCAAAGAACATTCCTATCAACACTATGTTCACAACGCTTGAGCGGTATCCGCAACGCAGCATCAACATGATTTCACCATCTATTAATTGCCAAGCTTCATTTAGAATGTAATCAAATGACCGTCTTTTTCACGAATGATATTTGAAAGCGGCTTTCCCATTGGCCTGACTTCAATTCCCAGCTCTCGCAATCGGTCCGAGACTCCATAAGAGTCAGCGCATACCACGCATGCATCCAGCGTGACCCCATTCTGCTTCATCTCCTTCAGTTTTGCTTGAATGTCCTTGTCGGCCGCAACCAACCGTGCGCTGGGTCCCCAGATGATCAAATGTACCTCGTCAAACCATTGATTGCTTTTGGCGGCATTCCCGTACATTAGGACCATGCGGTGAGCGACTTCGGGGTCGCCGCTTGTCCACACGATCGTTAACTTCTCAGAGGCGGCTTGTGCCGGATCGCTTGCGTTTTGCGCATCATCGGGATCGGGAACGGTTGCATCGACCTGAAACGGCAGTGGGTCGTTGGCCGCTGTGAAAATGGAACGCTCTTGAGCTCGACTCCAGCCAAGCTGCATCAACGCGAATAACAAAATTCCGCACGAAGCGATGCATCGCATTTTTCTATCCCTTATAAAACGGTGTGAATGAGATGAATTTCTAGCAAGACCTGAGTTGCCGAGTTGAGGGTGCGATTCCGCCCAAGCTCACGATCAACTCATACAGAATTGTCGCAAAGGGCAATCAAACGCGATCTGCGGAACACGCCGCTTTAATTTCGACTATTCTATTCTATACGACTCAGCCAGCTCGGTTGACCCACCCGCCCCCTCCCTCCTGCAGATAGGTTACGATGGTCTTTCGACACACATCCCTACGGCTAACATGTAACTTCAACTCACTTCTACTACTGCTTCTTCTACTGGTAGTGCCACTTGGCTTTGGAACGTTGGCGTCAGAACCATTTTCCTTTCGCGACAATGATGTGGTCGCATTGTATGGGAATGGCTTGGCTGACAGAATGCAGCACGAACCTTGGGTCGAAGCTGTTTTGCAGAGCCAACTGAAAGGCAAAAATGTACGCTTCCGAAACATGAGTTTTTCGGGAGATACGGTCAACAAACGGCCGAGGAACGAAGGATTTACAAACGACGAGGAGTATCTTCAGCACGTTGGTCCCAGCGTGATCTTCTCGATGTTTGGTTACAACGAATCGTTCGCTGGACCGGATGGAGCCGATGAGTACCAGTCCGCGCTGGTCGCCATGGTCGAAAGGTATCGAGCGCTGCGCAAGGAGAAGGGAGTCGACGTCAGGTTTGTCTTGTTCAGTCCAATCGCTTATGAAAGCAACGGCGATCCCAACCTGCCCGAGGGAACTCAGATCAACGTCAACTTGGCGGCCTATACAGAAGCTACCCGTAGAGCTGCCGAGGTTACCGGTTCGACGTTTGTTGATCTCTATTCTCCAACCTTCCAACTGTTTGCCGCCAGCCCAGAACGCTATACCCTCAACGGGATTCATTTGAATTCGATGGGCTATCGTCAATTGTCGGATGTCATCTCACTGGCGCTACTTGGAAATCCCGCACCTAACGACAGCCGATTGGACGGAATATTCAAGGCGGTTCAAGATAAAAACTGGCATTGGCACAACCGCTATCGAGCCACCGATGGGAATGACATTTGGGGTGGACGTTCCACGCTGACGTTTGTGGATGGTCAAAGTAACGCAGACGTACTTAAACAAGAATTACTCATGTTGGATGTCATGACGGCCAACCGCGACCCGGTGATTTGGGCGGCGGCTGAAGGCAAGCAACTGCAAGCGGACGACAGCAACGTACCGCCTCCCGTGAAAGTAATTTCCAACGTTGGAGGTGGCAGTGCCAGCTCAAGTAAGGACAAAGAAGGCGACGTCCAGTACCTGACGCCCAAAGAGAGCTTGGCCAAAATCAAGGTCCCTGATGGCTTTGAACTGAATGTCTTCGCTTCCGAAGAGATGTTCCCGGATATGGCGAATCCTGTGCAAATGCAAGTCGACAACCAAGGACGATTGTGGGCTGCCTGCTGGAATACTTATCCCAAGTGGGAGCCGCTCAAGGAGATGAATGACACGTTGATGATCTTTGAGGATACCGACGGTGATGGCGTTGCCGATGAACGCAAAATTTTCGCGCACGTACACAATCCCTTGGGCTTTGAGTTTTGGGGGGGCGGCGTCGTCGTAACTTCGGGACCAGATTTGTTGTTTCTGAAGGACACCGACGGCGACGACGTAGCAGACCAGCGGACCATTTTGCTGCAAGGCCTTGGAACGGCCGATACGCACCACGCGGCCAACAATTTGATCTATGGTCCCGATGGCGGGATTTATTGGCAAAGCGGGATCTTCTTGGTTCACAACCACGAAACACCCTGGAAACAGAATCTCACCATCGGCGATTCGGGGATGTACCGCTTTGATCCTCGCACCTTTGCGATCACCCCGCACGCAGGCAATTCCCCCAATCCACACGGTACCAGTTTCGATTACTGGGGCTATTGTTACGCCAACGATGGTACTGGGGGCAGATCGTTTCAAGTGCGTCCCGAAGGCAACGGCTTTAAGATGCACGAGTTGCTCACCGTGGAGTTTCGCCCAGTTGCTGCCAACGAAATCCTCTCTTCTGAACATTTTCCAGAAGAGATGCAACAAGACTTTTTGATCTGCAACACGATCGGTTTCTTGGGGGTCAAACAATACGACTTGGACCGAAACGGAAATGGAGAAAATCGGCAACTCGGCGAAGTTTGGGGAACCCCGGTCAAGCCGTTGCTTGACAGCGAAGATCGCAATTTTCGTCCGACCGATGCCATCGTGGGTGGCGATGGTGCGCTGTACGTGGCAGACTGGCACAACGCCATCATCGGTCATATGCAGCACAACATCCGCGATCCAAATCGCGATCATGCTCACGGGCGGATTCTGCGTTTGACCGTCAAAGATCGACCTCTGCAAAGCCCGGTTAAGATTGCAAATGAGTCGATCGACACGTTGCTCGAAAATCTCAAGCACCCAGTCAATGGCATTCGGCATCGGTCACGGATTGAGCTAAGTGGACGTGACTCGAAGGCGGTTATTGCAGCGACTCAAAAATGGATGGCCAACTTCAATCCAAATGATGAAAAGGAAGCCCATCATCTGCTCGAAGCGCTCTGGATGCACCAGCAACATAATGTCAAGAACGACGCATTGCTCAACCAGTTGTTGAACTCCAAGGTTCCGCAGGCAGTGGTCGCGGCCAAGACCTTGCAACATTTCTGGTTTAATGTTGACGCCACGGGATCGAGCGGCTTTGCGGCTCCCGCGGTGATTGAAATCGTCAAATATGACGTTCCAAAACGATTGAGTGCCGAAGAACAAGAACAGTACGAGCTTGGCTCCTTGATCTATCAGCGTGAGTCGCATTGTGCCACCTGTCACTTGGCTGATGGTAAAGGGAATGGAGTTGTCTATCCATCACTCATTGGTAGCGCCTGGGTCAATGGCAGCGAAGAGCGTTTGGTGAAACTGGCACTTCATGGACTATGGGGTAAACTCACCGTCCACGGAAAGACCTATGATCCTTCGCGCGGCGTACCTCCGATGACCGCTTTCAAAAACCTGTTGAATGACGAAGAAGTTGCTGCTGTGTTGACCTTCGTCCGTAACAGTTGGGGCAACAGCGCCTCGAGCATCTCGGCAGAGACCGTTACACGGGTTCGGGCCGCGACTACTGAACGCACGGTCTTCTGGAAGCCTGAGGAACTCTTGGACGAACATCCGCTGGAGGCTGAGTTGGCTCTGGCCGAATTAGGCCTCAGCCAAGAAGGCTTTTCAAACAAGGAGCTCGAGGATGAACTCCTGCAGATTGCATCTGCTGAACTGGCACAGCTTGCCATGGAAAACGGAAATGTCGAACGGGGCAAGGAGCTCTTTTACAAATCGGCCGCCGCATGTGCCACATGTCACGATCCAGCAGCCGGTGCGCAACGCATCGGGCCTGATTTGAAGACGTTGACGACCACGTTGACTTCTGAAGAGTTGATTGATTCTGTTCTTCGCCCATCGAATCGCATCGACAAGGACTTTGCCCAAGTGAGTGTTTTGACCAGCGATGGCGCGATCCGCACAGGAATCCGAATTTCTGAAGATGAAAAGCAGTTGATCCTGCGAAATCTTGCCGAACCTCAGCCGATTGTGATCGCCCAAGATGATATTGAGGAGGTGGTTCAGTCGCGGACCTCGCTAATGCCTGCCAATCTCGCGCAAACGCTTAAGAGTCGCGAAGAGTTTTTTGACCTCATGAAATATGTGCTCGAAGTTAGAAAACGCTGATATGCGGTGTCTCTGTTGGATTCTCAACTACTGCGTTGCTGAGAACGAGGAGAATTCGCAATCCGGAAACGCAGCCTGCAAACGTTCTGTGTCCGTGAAGGATGTTCCGGCTACTTCCAAAAGCGATTGAGCGCGCTGCAGTGAACGCACGCCGGTCTCCGTTAAGCGACTGCCAATGACCGATAAGCATTCGAGTTGTTTTAGACCTCCGATCACTGAAGCGATTTCGTCTGTCAACTCGGTACGTAAAATGACGACCTTAAATTCAGGGTTCTCTCGGACGATGGTTCGCAATGTATCGACCGTTTCTCCTGCTTCCAAAGAAAATTCCATGGTGTGGGCAACTTCACCATCAAAGCTGACGATGACGGTTGCCCAAAGCCCTTTGGACTGAGGTATGGTAGGGTCCTTGAGCGGGTAACGCACAAAACCTTTGCGACTAGTCCGATATTCGAACTCGCGTGGAGGAATGGCTATGGACTCCGGAACAGCGATGGGGGGTGCTTGATCGAGCTCTCGAACAACCGTCATATCGGAGTTGCTATCTAGCTCCCTGACCGATCCGTCCGCATAGACAAATTGAAACACACCGCACCACAGTGGCTTGTCGGCGCGTTGGTCCGTCACAATCGATTCCATGGAACGCCAATTGAATGGATAGCCCCATGGTTGAAAGCGTTGGCCAATCTCGCTGACCAACCACGTCTGACTTGCACCATGGAGTAGATCGGCTTCCCGCACAGCGCTGCTGCGATGGACCACATTCGGATTAGCCATGTAATGCGTGAGCCCAAAGCCCTCGGTAGTCGAAGTCCAGGCAATTTGCGGGTTTTGGCCGCAAGAGTAATCGACCTTGAACAAATAGTTGTTCAAGGGATGTTCCCAGCCAAAACGTTGGTCGATCCGGTTGTAAAGCGAAGAAGCTTCGAGATAAGGACAGATCCGGGTGAACCAACCGTGTTTGGCACCGCGGGAGTCAAAGTCAGCACCGATCGGAAATTTCTTGTAGGCAGCCTGGTAGTTCAGCATGCCTAGGCCCAACTGTTTGAGGTTGTTGCTCGATGCCATGCGCCGGGTAGCCATCCGGGCTTGCCGGACGGCAATCAGCAAAAGCGTCAAAAGAATGGAGCAGGCGACGACCAGAACAAACCAACCGAACCAAGTTTTGGAGCGCTCACCAGCGACGTGCACATCTGAGCTCAGAGCATCTTCCTGCATCGTTTCCACTCCCGTGCGAAACGTCAGTGCGGGCGCGAGATGCCGTGGATGTGGGACCAATAACGTGCAATCTCCTTGGCACCGGAAACAAAGAACTTTCCATTCACTTGACCGGTCATCATTTCGAGCGCGTCGAGCCCAGGTTTTTCGGCGAGAATTAACACAGGACAGCTTTGATGTGACTCGCCGAGCAGTTCGACAATCTCTTTGCGAGGTCGATCAAAGTCAACGTATCGGATATCAAGTCCATATTTCAGTTCGGGAAAATACCCCAGCACACCGGAGACTTCTGCACAATGTGGGCAAAAATAGGGCAAGCCCACTCCATCCTTAAACGCATGCTTGAGCATGAACAAAATGTCTCGTTGAGTCACCCATGTCCCCTTTAATTTTCTGTGTGGCGGCCCCGGGCCTATGTATGCAACGTTTATTAGTTGTCCCAAACCTAAGTCTATACGATTGGCGACTGTACTTCCACATCAGCAGGTGAACCGCGGCTTAAGGCGCAAGGCTTAAGGCGACTACCACAAGGAACAGAACAATTAAACAATTGGGGACAATTGTTCTACATTGCGGCGGGTGCACGGATGCGATGCGACGAGTTAAGCGGCAAGCTGAGGTCGCTGCGTACGCCGCAAGCACAAGACACCGCCTACCATGCTCAGCAACAGCAATGAGGTGGGCTCGGGAACCGCGGAAATGAATTCGTTGGCCATGGCCTGATAGCCCGCTTGATTTGGATGCACGTCACCAATTCCATAGTTGGTTAATTCGAGCTGACGTCCATCGATCACAGAATACAAGTCGATGTATTCGGCACCAAAACCAGTCGCCAATTGTTCGACGGCAGGATTGAATGCACCCAGAATCAATTCGTAGAGCGGTGCGTTGGGATCAGTTGCCGCATAGGGATTGTAGTAGTTTGGTAGCAAAATCGTCGCTTCAGGTGCTAACGTGGTCAACTCGACCAATAGGGTCTGATAACCCGTTACAATTTCGTTGAGTTTCGCTCCCAACAACTGTTGTTGTTCGAGTGGCGTTGCATTTTGGAACGCGCTGGTACCGACCAAATAAAACACATCGTTCGATCCAAACAAGACACTGGCGTAGCCAACTGTATCACCTGCGGCATGAATCGACTGAATCGTCTCAATCATCAGAGCCTGCTGTGAAACGTTGGGGTCGGTGTAGGTGAGATTCAGTTGTGGCACACGGTTTGGCCAACCTACAGGTGATTGCCCCGAGAAGAAGCTTTCCATAAGTTCACCGGGAATGGCCAGGTTTTTAACTTCCGGGCGGACACCACCATTCTGATTTACCAAAGCGTCGACAAATGGCTTTACAAAACCTTTGTCACCAAACGACGGCGTAAAGTTGTCTGGGGTCGAAGGGTCAAACCCATAGGTAACGGAATCTCCCAGTCCCAAGAACACAATGGCGGCCTGGCAACGGGGACTCGCAGCGACTAAATGAATAGCGAGCAGCAGGCCGAGTAGCGTTGCGGTGGAGTGCAGGCGTAATCTGCAAATTGATGTAGGCATCTAAAGTCCAATCCAAGATGAATAAAAATGTGAGTCGTTGATCGGAGAATTCTCGCCGGTGCGAAAATGTGCAGCCCATTACTCCTTGCTTCCAAATGCAGTAGCGCAGGGAGCGTAGGGTCAGGGCTACTATGTCTCTGGTGCAATTAGATAGGCAACCGAGCGCTCACTGATGCGAATCTTACCGAAATTTTAAGATAAAACTCGATTTACACCCTCCAAGCAATTTTTGATGGGGGGTGCTGCATCGGCACTGCAAGAAGTGTGGAGAAGGGGGAGAAGGGGGAGGAGAGAAGGGGGGCGGAGAGGAGACGAGTGAAGAGGAGAAGGCCGTTTCGTTCGCGGAGCGAACGACGACTAAATTCCTCTAGACCATATAAAAGGGGAAACTAGTGCACATTTTAACGTACTGACATGGACAAAACGCTTGATTTCACGGCCGCGTTGGTGAAAAAGACGTATACATTCAATAGGTAGAAAAAATACACACAAAGTTAAACAGTGTGGAAGTTGTGCGCTATGTCACTCGCTCAGTTGATATACATCAGCGAAATTGTCCCTGAGGCGTTCCCCCAAGATCGCCCGCTATCAAGCGAATTTCACGCTTTGCTCGATCGCGCTCAATTCCGCAATCAAGAGGTGTCCGTTACCGGGATTTTGCTTTACAACGCGGGCCATTTCCTGCAAGTGCTTGAGGGGCATCCCATGGTGCTCAACAGTATGTTCCGAAAAATCGCTGCCGATCCGCGACACAAAGATGTCGAGCAACTTGCTCTCCTGTCGATCGACCAACGCATGTTCGACAAATGGTATATGGGATTGTTGAACCTGGATGACCGCCTAGATTTAGATCACGAACTTTTTAAGCGTTTCGTCAAGAACGTGAAGTTTGCGTTAACCAACGATGCGGCTCGCGCAAGCGTTATCTCGTTACTCAAGGAATTTCGCGAAATTTTGGACTGTGAACCTCAAGCAGTGTAGAACAATTGTCCCCAATTGTTTTGAATCCAATGTATTGAATCACTCGTTTTGAATCGAAGGTCGTGGGTACTTACTTCACTGCGTCGGTCGTTTCCAGAGGCTCCGTTTCACTGCCTGTTGCTGCAGCGTTTCGAAAATCACCGGCGGTGATAACGATCAGGCGATTTGGATTAATATGTTGCCGCAGCGCTGCATTAACCGCTTCAGTGGTGAGTTCTGAAACGCGTCGCTCAAAGGTCGCGTAGTAGCCCATATTGCGATCCACGAACAATGTACTTGCAAGAATGCTGGCAAGATTCCCATCTTGCGTTCGACTCAGCTGTTCACCTTGCAGAAAACCTTGTTTGGCTGCCGACAGTTCGGCGGCGGAAATGCCGTTGGTTAGCAGCAGTTGAAGCTCTTCGTTGATCACTGAAGTCAATCGATCACGGTTTTCTGGATTGGTTATTGCAAAGAGAGTCAGGTTGGCTCGTTGGTCAATGGGATGGGCGTTAATGCCAGACCCGACGCTATATGACAGGCCTTCCTTTTGGCGCACGCGGTCACCGAGTCGTGAAGAAAGTGCCCCGCCACCCATAATGTAGTTGCCGATAATCAGGGCGGGATAATCAGGAGCATCATCCCGCATGGCGATATGTTGGCCAGCGTAATAAACGGCATTTGCTTTGTCCGGTGTAATGATCTCAGCTGTTTGGCCTGGGATTTGAGTTTGTGCTGGTTGGCTGATGCGCTCGAAGGCAACATCCGACTTCCAATTTGCGAACATCGCTTCGAAGGCTTCGGTCAATTCGCCTGGATCAAAATCACCAACTGCTGTAACTTCACCATGTTGGCCGTTGAGCTGCTCGGCGTGCAGCCGCTGCAATTCGGCGACTTCGACTTTGCGATACATCTCAATTCGCTCGGACAAAGTTGGAACGTAGCGGATATCCTCTTTATCATAGGGAGCCAAGATGCGGCGGAGCTCCAGCCCGGCCAGGACGTTTGGTTCCGTCATGCGCGATTCGGTGGCTGAAATCGCTTGACGCTTGAGCACATCGAACTCGCCATTATTAAAACGAGGATTGCGCAAGATGTCAGCCACCAGCGGCAAAACTTCCATTAGGTACTCGCGTTTAGTTTCGATCGAGATACTGAGCAGTCCGTTGGTACCCGACGCGCTGACTTGGCAACGAAGTTCGTCCAACTTGTCCTGCAACTGTTCGTAGCTGAGCGATTTGGTACCGCGCAACAACATTTCTGGCAGGAATTCAATAGCGGTGATGAATGGCTGCAGCGACTGTTCGTTGCCGTACCGCAAGTTGATTTCGACATTGACGGTACCGCCGCGAGTTTTCTTTGGTAACCAAGCGGTCTTAATTCCGGTGCTTAGTAGACCTCGCGTGGTACGTTCCTCGACGAGCATGGGTGCAGGATCAAATTGCTCGCCTTGTTCAAGCTCCGCGCGACCTTTGTAGTCGGCCAGCAACTCGGACAAATTGGGTTTGGCGGGCATCGTTACTTTTTGACTTGTTTCCGATGGGATGAACAGGCCCACGGTGCGGTTGTTCCGCGTAAAGTATTCGCTCGCTGCCGCAGTGCATTCCTCTGCGGTCAAACTTTCGACATTGTCACGGAACAAAAAGTACAATCGCCAGTCACCCTCTGCGGCCCATTCGCTCAGTTCGATGGCAATCCCCTTGGTATCGGAGCTACGGAGTTCGCGATCTTTCAAGAATTGGCTCTTCGCGCGCTTCAATTCTTCTTCTGTGATCGGCTTTTGCGCGACAGATTCGACCGTGTCGACTAACGCAAGTCGCGCCGATTCAATCGACTTTTCAATGGGAACTTGCGCGCTGAACATGGCCAAGCCGGGATCATGTAAGGCCATTGAACTTGAAGATACATTGCTGGCGATTTCCGTCAAAACCAGATCGCGATAAAGTCGACCACTTGGTTGTGTCCCAAATATATAAGCCAACATTTCAACGGCGGCGTATTCACGGTTGGCGCCGCTTGGGACGTGATACGCCAGATTGACATACTGAGTGTTTCCTACGCGACGCAAGACGACTGTCCGTTCACCATCTTGGGGCGGCTCTGTCGTGTAGGTTCTGTCCAAAGCTGTCTCAGGGGCCTGCAAGATTCCGAAATAGGATTCAACCAGTTCCATTGCCTGTTCGGGATCAAATTTGCCCGCAATCACAACCATGATGTTGTCTGGTCGATAGAACTTGCGGTAGAAGGCTTGCAGTCGATCGATTGGTACCCTTTCGATATCACTTTGGTTTCCAATCGTGCTCCGTCCATAATTGTGCCATTCGTACGCGGCAGCCTGGACGCGCTGCATTAGAATGCGACGAGGATTGTTTTCGCCTCGTTCAAACTCGTTACGAACGACGGTCATTTCTGACAACAGGTCTTCGCCTTTGACAAAGCTGTTGACCAGACGATCAGCTTCTAAACGTATGGCGAATTCCAAGTTCTCTGCCGCTTGTTCCGGTGTGGCCGCCGGGAGAGTTTCGTAATAATTTGTGCGATCAAGCCAAGTGGTTCCATTAAAATCAGCCCCTCGATTCTTGAGTTCTTCGGGGATCTTTTGATTAGATGGCGTTCCCTTGAATAACATGTGCTCAAGCAGGTGGGCCATACCGGCCTCTCCGTATCCCTCATGGCGGGAGCCTACGAAGACAGTCATGTTAACGGTAACCATCGATTTACTTGGATCAGGTATCAACAGCACTTGAGCACCGTTTTCCAAACGATACTCGGTAATACCCTCAATTGACGTAATTTCTTGAGCCATTGCATCTTCCGCATTAGACGTAACATACAGTGTCACTGACGCTGCTATGACGAAAACAAACCATCGCATACTCGAAAGAAGTTGCACGATAGCCTCCGTTTATGATTTATTATGATTTTTCTTCTAAACCACCATATTGTAGCGCACTCTTCAACAATTGATCAGTAGGGGGAGGCGCAACCGAAACCAACACTCCCAAGGGGTGCTTGAATAAAGGCTTTGTCATGGAACTACCCATAATTAACGATACGATGCCACCGCGGGCTCGCGACCCGGTTTGCGGCATGTGGGTCGATCTCGATTCTCCCATCTCATGCCAAGTCGAAGAGCAGAAATACTATTTTTGCAGCGAAAGTTGTCGCGCGAAATTCATAGCCCATCCCGAAAAATATCTAGCAATGGAAAGAACGGATGGCGCCGGCGAAAGTTGCTGCGGCACACAAAATCCGAAGGCCGCAAAGGCTGGTGGCGCTGATGCCGTCTACACCTGTCCAATGCATCCGGAAATTGAACAAGTTGGGCCTGGGGATTGTCCGATTTGCGGCATGGACCTTGAACCCAAAGCCTTTTCACTGGATACCAGCGACGAAGATCAGCAACTTCGCGACATGACAACGAGATTTTGGATCAGCGCCGGACTATCCTTGCCAATTTTTCTCCTATCGATGGGGCCCATGTTTGGGCTACCCGTTGGCGACATGTTATCGGCTGCCGCGCTGGGCTGGCTTCAATTTGCGCTGGCGACGCCGGTGGTGTTCTGGTGTGGATTTCCATTACTAACACGCGCCGTGCGATCCATTCGAACCTTGAACTTCAACATGTTCACCTTGATTGGCATCGGGACAATTGCCGCCTACACCTTCAGCGTGCTTGCCATCCTGTTCCCCAGTTTCATTCCTGCGCCGTTTCACGAAGCGGAACATGGGCCGCCGGTGTATTTTGAAGCTGCGGCCGTGATCATAACTCTGGTACTGCTGGGACAAGTGCTGGAACTGCGCGCGAGAAAACAGACCAGCAGTGCGATTCGCGGCCTGCTCGAACTGATACCACCGATTGCGCACCGTATCACCGCAAGCGGCGAGGAAGACGTCCCAGTTGCGGAGGTACGCTCTGGTGATCGCTTGCGCATTCGTCCCGGTGAGAAAATCCCAGTGGACGGTTCCATCGTCGAGGGAACTGGGAGCTTGAATGAGTCGATGTTGACAGGCGAGCCATTGCCGGTGGAAAAAAGCGAAGGCGACCCGGTCACCGGCGGCACTGTAAATCAAACGGGAACGCTGGTCGTCGAAGCGGGGCAAGTGGGTGATGCGACAGTGCTCAGTCGAATTGTGCAAATGGTTGCAGAATCACAAAGGAGTCGCGCGGCGATTCAAAATCTGGTGGATGTGGTTGCGCGGTACTTTGTGCCTGTCGTACTCTGCGCATCACTTCTTGCGTTTGCAGGTTGGAGCATGTTTGGCCCCGAACCAAGACTGGCACATGCTTTGGTTTCGGCCGTTGCGGTATTAATCATCGCTTGTCCCTGCGCCCTGGGACTCGCCGCCCCCATGTCCATTATGGTTGGAGTGGGACGAGGAGCTCAAAGCGGTGTCTTGATCCGCAATGCAGACGTGTTAGAACGCATGCAAAAAGTGGACACGGTCGTAGTGGACAAGACGGGTACACTCACCGAAGGACGCCCGTCCGTTACAACCATCCTGACGATGCCAGGTATCGATCGTCAAGAGTTTTTGCGTTGTGTGGCTGCTGCCGAATCATCAAGCGAACATCCGTTGGCGCGAGCCATCGTCCGGGCCGCCGCCGAGACGCCTTCCGAAAGTGGAAAGGAAGCGGCACAACAAACTGCACCAAAAGCGACGGACTTTCGCAGTACAACTGGCGGTGGCATACAAGCGAACGTCGATGGAAAGTCGATCGAAGTTGGCAAACGCGAATACTTGACGATTGAAAACAATGCGCTTGACTTCACTTCGCTGGAACCTTCTATTGAAACGTTGCAAAGCGAAGGACAGACCGTCGTTTTTGTCGCTTTCGATCGTCAAGCTGCTGGTGTGATTGGCATTTCCGATCCGATCAAAGCAAGTACCCGCCACGCGCTACAAGCGCTGCATGAACTTGGGTTGAAAGTCATCATGCTCACCGGCGACTCTGAACGAACGGCTCGTACCGTAGCGAGTCAGCTGGGGATCGATGACTACGTTGCAGGAGTGTCACCTGACGAAAAACTGCGGCGAGTTCGCGAGTTACAAGCAAGTGGACTTGTCGTCGCGATGGCTGGAGACGGCATCAACGACGCACCCGCACTGGCAGAGGCGAGTGTTGGAATCGCCATGGGAACCGGCACCGACGTCGCCATGGAATCAGCGGGGATCACGCTCGTCAAGGGAGATCTGCGCGGTATCGCCGCCGCGGCGCGTCTGAGCCGTAAGACGATGGCCAACATTCGACAAAATTTGTTTTTTGCCTTTATCTACAACGCCATTGGAATTCCAATTGCTGCAGGTGTTTTTTATCCACTGCTCGGCATCGTCCTAAGTCCCATGTTGGCAGCCGCAGCCATGAGCCTCAGTAGCGTATCAGTCATTGCCAACGCGTTGCGTTTGCGCAACATGGACTTAGGCTGAGTTACGATTGCGGACGACCGCGAATGGCAGCTGAGAAATTCGCTGAATTTGAGTGCAGTTTGGCGATCGGATTGATGCGACTCGCCTGCTTGATTTGCTCGAACGATCCTTGGGCTGCCAACAAACCGAGCTCATAGGCCAAGCGATCGGAATGTCCCGGCAGTAAGACGCGAATGTCTTGTGGAATCGAGCCGGGACGCAAGCTGTTGACCAGATCCACGATGTTTGTCGTACAATTGTTGCTGAGCGTATCGTAGAACTCTGGAGTGCGGGCAATTTCGTTGACGCGCCCGATCGCTGTCAAGAAAACCCGTTGCGCCTGTTCCGGAGTCGCGTTGGTGGGATAAAGGTAGACGTCGACGTCGCGAATGTCGGTGCGCAATCGAATGAGATCGCGTTCCGTGCCGACGATCCACATCAGTTCGTAATGGTTGAGCGATCCGCCCAGGGGAGTGTACGATTGCCCCTGCTGAAGTCTCGCTTCGACTGAAAAGACAAGCTGTTGGCCATCAGCAAGACCAAAACTGAGCATCGTATGGGCCAACGCCGCCGTCTCCTTGAAGGGCACAACGATGAAGTCGATCGTTCGCACGTCCGCCAAGAATACTTGGCGATCAAAATGGCGGACGTCGTAGTCTTCTTCAGAGCGATATTCACAGTCGCGGATGTTACGCAACAACACACGATCGCTCTCAATTTCCGCGTGAGGTAAGATCATGAGGTCAGCCCGCCACGATCGGTGATGCGAAGGAGTCTTGCCTGCGGGTGTTTGCAAATTTACCGTCGACAATAACTCGGCAAACGACTTCGAGGCGATATCGGCCAGTCCGCCCTCAGTTCCGATTGCGTCTTCGCTGTTCACGATGGCGCGGCTACAGCCAGTACTAGCGACTGTCAGTAGGAGCAGGCCAATCCATAACCTAAAGAAAATTTCCATGGCAAGGGCATAGCAGTTTTCCAGAATCTCGCCAAGTCAACTTCCACCACAAAATGCTAGCATTCGACTTCTCACATGCATTCCATTCACGCTATGTTGTTACCAGGACGCTGATCGATAAAGGCGTATAGCACTAACCCCAGGAGGATCCCAGCCATCACGAACAATGCAAATGGAATGCTCGATTGGCTCCACGTCCAGTTCTCGGTTAAGGTCGTACCAAAAATCGCGCCAAGTGTTGCGAGTGGGAAAAAGATAGCAGCCAATGTGTTGAGTCGGTGGCTCGACTTCGCCAATCGTTCACTGGCCGCGGCCTGTTCTTCAGCGCGGCGCACCACTGCCACTTCCATCGAATTTTTTGCATCTTGATAAAGCAGTTCCGCCGACCGCGATAGATCATAAGCGCGGTCGCGTACGTCGATCAGTTCCTTCAATTCCGGTGCGGCAATACGAGCTTCCTGCAAAACATCGTAAAGGTGACGAGTACTACGAACAAAGGGCGCCAGTCCATCGAGCAACGGCAGGTACTCGTCTGATCTCTGAGCTTTGTTTTCGAGCCTTTCGAACTCGTCAAGTGTGCGATCGTATTGGTCCAAGAGATTGCTAATCGCTACTTTCCCCGGATCGCCATTACTCGCCTTCCATTCGCCATTTGCTCCGCGCCAAAACAAAATACCTTCTCGAGTCGAATCGCCCGTCTTGGGAACTGCGTGCGCAATAATTAAGAGATGCCCCTCATTCAACATCAAACGTTGGCGTCCAGCCGTTGTTCCCAGTCGGCCTCGGAAATAGTCGGGCAGTTGCCAAGTGGAAGGTATCAGTGGTGCGTTAGACATCGTTGCTCCTAAATGATTTGCGAATAATTTAGCACAGCCGATCGCAGTTGGCGAGCCAGACGCATTTGCGGGAGAGAGAGGCTCATTCCGCAAACACATTGGCGACATGCACAGAAGTCGACTTCTGCTATCAATCAACGAAGTTGTTAGCTATTATGGTCACCTGAATTTCACATTACAGGAGACGTCGATGGCTGACCATGAGGATGCGATTCGGGCACTGCGCGATGCTTTGGAGCTGTCGCCCGAAAACGTACCGCTTCGATTGCATTTGGCAAAAACACTCGTCGGCTATGGCCTCTTTGAGGAGGCAGAACAAGAGTTCCGCCGAGCGCTCTCCATCTCGCCGGATAATGTCGAAATCAAATTGGGATTGGCCGATGCTTATGAACGCCAGGGTAAAGGCAGTCAGGCAATGGTCGTTATGGAGGATGTTGTCTCCAAGCCGGACGCGCCTGCCAAAGCGCTCGTGCAGTACGCCCGCATGCTGTTGAAAGCGGGACATGTTCGCGATGCAGTTGCCCAGTACAAACTGGCGATCGATATGGATCCCGAAGTAGTCGACCCACTCCTGGGAGAGCAGTTGGGTGTTGGCACCTACCAAGATGGAGATGTGCAGGAGGGGAAGCTACGCGCAGCTGCGACCAGCGATTCGACACTGCCGCCCAGCGATATTGAACGCCCCAAGATCAAATTTGATGATGTTGGTGGCATGGACGAGCTAAAAGAAGAAATCAAGCTCAAGATCCTCTACCCGATGCAACACCCCGAGTTGTACGCGGCTTATGGTAAAACGATCGGGGGAGGAATCTTGATGTATGGTCCACCGGGCTGCGGAAAGACCTATTTGGCTCGAGCGACTGCGGGCGAAATGGGCGCTGCATTTCTGTCGGTGGGAATCAGCGATGTGCTGGACATGTGGATCGGACAGAGTGAACGCAACTTGACGAGGATTTTTGAGCAAGCGAGACTCGACAAGCCCTGCGTATTGTTTTTCGATGAAGTGGATGCTCTGGGTGCTCGGCGAAGCGACATTAGCGGAGGTGCGGGGCGGCACGTTATCAATCAATTTTTATCGGAAATGGACGGAGTCGGAAAAAGCAATGACGGAGTGCTAATTTTGGCTGCGACCAATGCTCCCTGGCACATCGACCCGGCGTTCCGTCGACCGGGTCGTTTTGATCGCGTACTTTTCGTGCCGCCGCCCGATGTCGCGGCACGCGCAGCCGTACTGCGCATTCAATTAAAGGGCAAACCTCAAGATAACTTAGACTTTGAGGAAATAGCTCGGAAAACGACGGACTTCTCGGGGGCGGACTTAAAAGCGGTGATTGATCAAGCGATTGAAGCTAAGTTGCGAGCTGCATTAAAAGAAGGTGTACCGAGACCGTTGACGACCAAGGACTTTATCGCCGCCGCCAAGTCGTTGCGACCCACGACGCGCGAGTGGTTCTCAACGGCTCGCAATCATGCCATCTATTCAAATCAAGGTGGAATCTACGACGACGTTATTAAGTATCTAAAACTATGAATCCACATTTTCAGCGGGCTCGCGTTTTGATTGGGCAATCACGTTTCGAGATGGCTGAACGTGAGATTCGTATGGCTCTCACCGAAGAACCGGACAACGCCGATGGCCATGCGCTTCTGGGAGTCTGTTTGGTCTCGACCAAACAGTTCGATGAGGCCCGAAAAGAAGTCGAGTTAGCCATTCACTTGGCCCCCGATGATCCACATACACATTACGTTCACTCCCTTGTACTGGATGCATTGAATCAGCTTCGCGAAAGCAAACAAGCGATCGAAGTGGCCATCGGGCTGAATCCCTACGTCACTGACTATTTTGCACAGTTGGGACAAGTCGAGTTGCAACTGAAGAACTGGGGAGCGGCCGAACTGGCAGCCAATCAGGGGCTCGAGCTTGATCCAGAGGACGTGGCATGCACCAATTTGCGTGCCCAAGCATTGGTAAAACAAGGCAAGAACATCGAGGCTCAGCAGTCGATTCGCGCGGCCCTCGAACGCACCCCTGATGACGCGTATTCGCATGCAAACATGGGATGGAGTTATTTGGAACAAGGCCAGCCGGAAAAGGGGATGGAACACTTCCGTGAAGCGCTGAGGCTCGAGCCAGACATGGAGTGGGCGCGGCGGGGTATCGTCGAGGCGATGAAGGCTCGTTATTTCATCTACCGCTGGATTTTGAACTGGTTTTTGTGGACCGCCAAACTTCGCGATCGCGCTCAATTTGGCCTCATCTTTGGTGCCTACATCGGTTACTTAGTTTTAGGACGGATTGCTGACGCCAACCCAGTTCTGGCTCCGTTTATCAACCCGATACTGATCGCTTATATTACTTTTGCCATCATGACATGGCTGTCGTCGCCGATGTTCAATCTTGTTTTGCGAACGAGCCGTTTTGGTCGACTGGCGCTGTCGAAAGAGGAAGTGAAGACATCGACGTGGGTCGGAGTCTGCGTCGTCTTGGCACTTGGTATGTTGATCAGCTATCTGGCCACCGGAACGCGGGAATATCTGCTAGGCGGAATCACTTTTGCGCTGATCATTCCGCCAATTTCGCGAATCTACGATTGTGAAGAAGGTTGGCCACGCAACACCTTAGCCCTGATCAGCATCGGCATGCTCGGCACGGGCATATTGGTCGTCGCCAGCTTGCTGCTAGGTGCCTGGATTCCTGGGGAGCCTGGACTCGCGCTCGTAGGCATGGGGGCACTGCTCTTCCTGCCACTGTTGGTATGTTCATTGGCAACTCAATTTGGCATGAACTTCCTGATCAGTGCGACACCCAAGCGAACGGAGTCGAATGGAAAATTGGTCTGGTCCATCGGCTTGATTACGCTGGGGCTATTGTGGCTGGGGCTGCTCGGTTTCATCTGCATGGTCTGCTTGGCAACATGGTCGATGGAGGGCAACTGATCGGCACTGCCACAACATTATTTTTGTGCCGACATGATCAGCCCAAGGATCTCAGCGCGGGACGACAAGTTCTCGCGGAAGACACCACGCATGGAAGAGGTCATGCACATACTCCCAGGCTTTCGCACTCCGCGGATCGTCATGCAAGAATGCGAAGCTTCGAGGACGACGGCGACACCTCGAGCATCCAACTCGGATTCGACCAAGTTTGCAATGTGCTCCGTCATGCGCTCTTGGACTTGCGGTCTGCGGGCAACATCTTCGACGACGCGCGCCAGCTTGCTTAGTCCAACGACTTTGCCATTGGGCAAATAACCCACGTGGGCACGACCGGTGAACGGAAGCAAATGGTGCTCGCACATGCTGCAGAATTGGATATCCTTGATTAAAACGATTTCGTCGTAGTTCTCAGTAAAGACCTTCTGTAGGTGGATTTTCGGATCTTTCTTCAATCCACCGAACATCTCGGCATACATTCTGGCCACGCGCGCCGGCGTTTCGAGCAGCCCTTCACGATCGGGATCCTCTCCCACGGCTGCTAGTATCTCACGAACAGCGCGTTCGATCCTGGCATGGTCGACTTGATGCTCGGCTTGTGGGGCATTTTGTGCTGATGGCTTATGATTCGCTTCCGAGGGAAGTTGAGAATTTGACGGACTGGTCATATTATCCTGAACGTTTAAATGTGGTCTGTTGTTCTCGTATGCACCCACACAATTTTGTTTGCTAAGCCGAAGCAGCAGCCTCTCTCCGAGTCGTCAAATGTCGCAAGGCTGAGAGGGAGTGTGGTTGATTGGCGCAATTATTGCTTGTCGCAGCTCTCTGAGAGACTTGCCTACGTGTTTTATGGTAGCCCAATGGCAAGTCTTGGGCAGACCTTTTGCAGGTCGATGGCGGAAGTTAAGAAAAGTTTTCTTGTTGAATCAAGTTCGCAATTTGCAGCGGTAGTTGCCGTTCACACCGAAGGGACATTCGCCACGGTTATGGGGGCGCACCAAGTGGGAAGTTCTGCGGAGTAAGTGACCAATTGACGTGTATCTGGATGAATGAAAGTCAACGCGTAGGCGTGCAAGCACATGGGTGGCGAGTCAACGTCCAGAGTCGCCACAGACCCAAACTGCCGGTTTTGCAAGTATAGGGGATCGCCAACAACGGCATGCTCCAGGTGCCAGAGGTGGAGACGAATTTGGTTGGTTCGTCCACTGATCGGCCTGGCTTCAATCAAGCTGGTTCCATCGGGCAACCGTTCGATGACTCGCAGGCGAGTTTCTGCGGCGTCGCCGTCCGCGCTGTCACAAATAACTCTCAGACCGTGTTGATTGGGCTCCCGAGAGATCGACTCGCAGCAAACATGAGTGTCCCACTTTGGATGTCCGTGAACTTTGGCAATATAGATTTTCTTGACTTGCTGTTGGCTGAACTGCGGTTGCACAAACCTTGCAGATTGATGCTTACGGCACAACACAACGACTCCACTGGTGTTGGCATCGAGCCGATGAGCGACCCGAAGCTTTTCATTTGGATATGCGGGCGCGAGTAGGTTAAGCAATGTGTTTCGATTGAAACGACCGCTGGGATGCGACGGCAGAGGTGCAGGTTTATTAACGACTACAAGTCCAGCATCTTCGAAAAGGAGTTGGATGTTTGCGTTGATGCGAGGTTCAATTGTATCCGGCATATGCTGCTCAAAGCAGTCACCCTCGCGAACCAGTTCGTGGCCTTGCACAACGGGTTGCACTACATGGTCTGGAATGCCTACTTCCGCTCGACGAGGCTCGTTATGAATTTGGCGACGCCGAATCATGCCTGCATTCAGCCATTCTAACCACTGCGTGCGACCAATGGCTGGTTGGTATGCATCCAGGAAGTCGATCATCGAATTGCCGGCGAATTTCCCGGCAACGTGAATTTGCCTTACATTGTCGTAGGGCGTGCAGCCGGGTTGAGTGGCTGCCAAATTCTTGATTAACGCGCTCCGTCGTTCGAATTTAATATGTTCTTGTTCTAGCGGTGGCAGATAGCAGTGGGGGCAATGTTGTCCGAACACAAATTTTTCCGAAGTGACCTCTTCGGGTGTCAACACGTGTTGGCAAGCGAAACACAGCAAATTTCCGGTGGGCTGGAGCGCTGGATCGAGTGCCACACGTCCATCAAACACAAAACATGATCCGTCATAGTGTGCTCCGCCGCATTCTTCAAAGTATTTTAGAATACCGCCTTCCAGTTGATACACTTGTTCAAAACCGGCCTGTTCCATCAATGGACCCGCTTTCTCGCAGCGAATTCCGCCAGTACAAAACATCACTAGCGGTTCTCTCTTTGCTTCGGCTGGGAGCTTGGAAATCGCATCCGGAAACTGGCGAAAATGACCAATCTGCAGATGCTCGGCGCCATGGAATGTGCCGAGGTCGACTTCGTAGTCGTTGCGTGTGTCGAGCAGACGAATCGGCCGCCCTTCGTCCAACCAACGTTTCAGTTCGGCGGCTGGCAATTTGGGTGACGTGCGTTCCATGGGACGCACGCTGTCGATTCCAAACGAAATGATCTCTTTCTTGAGGCGGACCAACATCCGACGAAACGGGATTTTTTCGGAATAGCTCTCTTTGACTTCCAGACCTTCAAACGCAGGATCGCTCCGCAGGAATTCAAGAAAACTCCGTAAATCGCCAGCTCGACCCGCCAAAAAAATGTTAATGCCTTCGGGACTCAGCAGGATGGTCCCTTTGAGTTTCAGTGATTCGCAGCGGCCCTTCAATTCACGCCGACGTTGCGTGAGACCGTCGAGAGGTACAAATTTATAGGCGGCAATGTTAAGAATTGGAGTGGATACCACATTTTCGCAGGATGGAATGGAACACATTGGATGGAATCGCAAAACTCGATAGTTGGTTGCTTGTTCGGTGGCTTGAAAGCGCATTTTGGTCATGTTTAAGCCAAAATCCCAGTCCAGAATGGGTCTCCGGTGGGAATTGTCTTTGATCTCCGGCCGCTTTTGCGTGATGAATGCCAAGATAAATGATTCTCGAGGAGTCAAAAAATTGACCACAAAAGTCATAAATTCGGTAAGATAACTGCACCAATATGAGTCTCCCAATCGCTACGTAGTAGTTGACACCGGTAGGGCGACTGGGATTAGGAGGCATTTTTGCGATGAAGAAATGGCGTACGAGTACGACAACGGCGCGAAGCGGTCGGTTTTCTCGTCGATTTACCAAGCTCAAACTGGTCTTGGAGCCACTTGAATCGCGGCGGCTTTTGGCGGGAATTCACGTCGCGGTCTATGTTGACCAAGACTATTCTCGTAGCTACGACGCCGCTGCTGACGCAGCCGCTCCTAATCGATTGGTTTACGTCGACCTCAACAAGAATGGTGGGTTCGATATGGGAGAGCCCATGTCGACAACCAATAACGAAGGTGTGGCTTTCTTCGATCAACTCGCAGCCGGTGACTACGCGATCGGGCTGTTAACCAATTCAGCCTCACAACTGCAAAGCGAACCTAGTTCCATCGCAACTTCCGGAGTTCGGGAGAGTGCCACGACAGCCGAGCACTTACTGGCTGACGCCGACTTGAAAACGGTCTGGTCGATCGATGGCTCGGGAAGATTGGCGAAAGTTGGGGAGTCGACCGAGCAGGAGCCGATTCACCTCGGCGGCAACGTGATAGCCACGGTCGTAAATTCCGACAACTTAGCTTGGGTGATTTTCAACTCGGAACAAGGTGAGCGCGTCGGTCGTTTCGATCTCGGATCGGGTGAATTGACGGTTTCGTCTCTGGCGGGCCGCACCGGTCAAGAAACATTGCTTGACTTACAAAATGCAAACGGCAACTTGTTGGCACTCTTAAGCACGCCCCATGGAAATCGTTTGGCGCGAGTCGATCAACAGGGTACGGGCTTGCGATTGCAGCCAGATCGGTTTCCCACTTCTGCTATGGAGATCATTGGTGGACCGGACACTTCCACCTTGGTAGCCATCGAAGGTAGCGCGACGGAGAAACAACTATCCCTGTTGGATGTCGATCAGAATTTTGCGGAGTTCGCGAGTCTACCGGCCTTAGGCGATATCGCGGATGTCAAGTTATCCGCAGACGGCGAACTGTTGCTTGTTGCTCGCCCGAGCGGTGTCCATGCTTACAAATTGGTTGATCAAACGCTAAGCCCAATTGCCCTATTGGCAGAGGCGTCGGCGCCGATGACTGCCAAGTCGACGGATGGTCGACTCGTTACCAGCAATCGCGTCAATTCCGACGAGTTGATTGTCTGGGATACAACCACTTGGCAACCCGTTGGACGAAGCCAACTGCTCGAGCCGGCTGATGGATTGGTCAGCGGTCGCCGAGGTAACGTAGTGTTTGGTTATGGGCGAAGTGGCGTAACGTCCGTCGATCTAAGTGTCGATGAACTGGAACTCGTCAGTTTGCCTGGCGAGACGAGCGTCGGAAATGTGGTGTTAGGTGTTCAACTATTGGGTGAGAACCTCCCTCCCATCTCACCCGAAAAAGTTGTGCTGCCTGCCACAGAAGATAGCACAGACACGATCATCCCAATTGACCTTGGTATTGAAGATCCTGAAGACGACGAACTTTGGTACTCAGTGACCGTGCAGCCGAGAAATGGCTCGATTTCAATCGCCGAAGATGGAAGTTGGATCTATACGCCGCTTCCCAATTTCAATGGCGTCGATGAGGCGACCATTCGGGCTCACGACGGTCAGAGTATGATCGAGTTCCGACTTGAGTGGATCGTTGCTCCCATCAACGACCCACCACTGTCGATAACGGTTGATACCTACATTTTGCCAGAGAATAGCCCGTTAGGAACGCAAGCAGGCAGCGTTTCGGTTCTCGATGTCGATAGTTTTGCGGACTATGTCATCACAACCTCCGATCCGCGATTTTCCGTGGAAAACGGCTACATCTATCTCAGTGCGGGCGGAGTCGACTTTGAGACCGAACCGTCCATTGCGATTGTGGTAACTGCGGTCGATAACACCAACAGCAGCTATCGCATTCAGGCTAACGCAACCATTCAAATTAGTGACGTGAATGAGCCGCCAACCGCGATCCACGTAACCGAATTGTCAGTCCCCGAAAATGAATTGGGCGCCGTCGCTGGAACAATTGAGGTCAATGATCCCGACTTTGCGCAGGACTATCGGTTTGAAGTCTCGGATACACGATTTGAAGTCGTTGGAAGCACCCTCAAACTGCGCGATGATCAGCAAGTCGATTTCGAAGCGGAATCGGTCATTGCACTTCGCATAACAGCTATCGACCGTGGCATAGAGCTGTTTTCTATTTCAACCGATGTGGCAGTCACAGTCATCGATCGCAATGATCCCGCGACCGCAATTTTATTGGCAGGACGTCATGTCGAACGGTTTGTGTTGGGGAGTGTTGTTGGCGAAGTGACGGTGTTGGATCCAGATAACGACCAATACGTGGTTACTGTCTCTGATCCTCGCTTTGAAGTCGTCGATCAAACGCTCAAACTGCGTGATGACGTTCGTTTGGACGATCAAGTCGATCCTGAACTCATGTTAACGCTGACCGCCGTCGCGACCAATGGAGATCGAATATCCGATTCATTTGCGATTACCGTCTCGGCGAGTCGTTCTCCATGGCAAAACTCGCGGTTGGCTGAAGATGTCAACAACGATGGCTTGGTCTCTGCGCTGGACATTTTGCTGATCATCAACTTGCTAAATACTCATGGTTCGCATCGACCCAACAACCCAGAAAGCGGTTCTGGAGAATCGACGGGAATCTGGCCCGACGTCGATGGCGATGGGCTGATCACTCCAATGGATGTCCTGCGAGTCATCAATCTCATTAACCATCGCCGTGCCGGCGGTGAAGGTGAGGGCGAAGGAAGCCCAGTCGTCCCAAACCAAGATGAATCACCTGCAATGCAGGCATTTCCAAATCAGTCCGAAAATGAATGGGAGCGGCAAAAGCGAACCAATTCCGAAATTGACTCGGAGCTCGAATTGCTGTTAGATCAATTGTCGTTCGAGCACCGCAGAAGCTGAATTGCAAACGGTGCAGATTTCGTTCAATTGACTTGATGAAGGGATGTGTCATGCAGCGCGAGAGTACCAAGGATCATTTGCCAGGAATTCGGCTCACTGTTTCATTGTTTGACAAGCGCGCTGGCCTGTTTATCAAATTCGGCAGAGGATTTGCCGTTTTCGCCGCTTGCACATTGTCAGCTTTCGCATTGATTAACGACAGCCGATCGCATGCCCAGCAAACATCGTCGGTTAATGGTCCGAGCGAGGACGCCAGCAGCAAGTTGGTTTTGGCATTCCGCATGGAACAGTGGACGGCGGCCCATTTTAACGATGCCGCCAAAGCAACTCAGCACATAGAAGTACTGAAGCAACTCGGCTGCGAAGTCAAAACGGTGCCACACGATGGGCACACCGATGTGCAGTGCAAGACGACATTTTGGAAGTCGCTGGCGCTGGAAAACATCGAGCAGGTTGCCAAGTGGAAGACGTGGTTCGACGCTTATGGTTTTGACACGATCCACGGTTACCCAGCCACCGAGAAGAAAGCGACGGCGGCAGGAGAAAAACCGAAGGAGATCGTTCAATTTCGACAAGCAGCCTGGAAGACGATTCACGCCCATGAACCTCAACAAGTTGCGCAGTATTTGGCGCTCTACCGCGCTCTAGGCTGCGAAATCGAGGAGCATGAGCATGATGGGCACACCGATCTGAAGGTACGATGCTCCGAGTGGCGCGAAATGGACTTGCCGAGCCATGAAGCTGCACACAAATGGCAAGAGTTCCTAATCAAAGCCGGTTTTGAAACGAAGCACGAACACTAGTGCTTGGTTACAGCTAAAAATTTGAGTTTGTCGTCGCGGAAGTCGTCAAGACTTTCGGTGATTGATGACACTCACAATTCGTAGCGTCCCAGTGCAAGGGTCACGTTTTGGCCACCAAAACCAAATGAATTATTGAGCGCGACGCGAATTGACGTTTCACGGGCTTGATTTGGGATGTAATCCAAGTCGCATAGAGGATCGGGATTTTCCAAATTGATCGTTGGTGGAAGTACACCATCGCGAATTGCCATCAGGCAGACAATCATCTCGGTCACGCCAGCGGCAGCGATCAGGTGCCCCATCATGCTTTTTGTACTTGAGACAGGCACTTGGTAGGCTCGTTCGCCGAAGACCGCCTTGCAGGCTACGGTTTCTACTTTATCATTGACTGTGGTGCTTGTTCCGTGCGCATTGACATATCCAACCTCGTCTGGCGAGATCCCTGCATCTTTCAGCGACGCTCGCATACAACCGATCGCGCCACGACCTTCCGGATGGATATCGGTGATGCGATAAGCGTCTGCGGTACTGCCGTACCCTAAAACTTCTCCGTAGATTTCGGCACCTCGACGGAGCGCAAATTCCAGTTCTTCCAGGATGACGACCGACGATCCTTCGCCCAATACGAAGCCATCACGCAAGCGATCAAACGGACGTGAGGCACCAGTGGGATTTTCATTGTTGGTGGAAAGGGCCGTGAGCAGGCTAAAGCCCGTCAGCCCAAAAGGGTGAATCATGCTGTGAGCACCACCTGCAATCATTGCGTCAACGTCGCCTCGGCGTATCAATTCCGTGGCTTCCCCGACCGCTTGACTGCTAGCCGCACAGGCGGTGAGGCAGTTCAGGTTAGGTCCTTGCACGTCGAACATGTTCGCGACGTGGGCAGACGGCATGCTTGGCTCTTGTTCAAGTTCCAATTCTGGGTCTAGAATTTCCAGCCCTTTGCGCATGAACAAATCCAGATCAAAGGCGTCGGGATTCTGTGTGGCAACCGAGACCATCTGGGTAAAATTATTGAAGTCTTGATTTCCTTCACCTGCGCCAAAGTAGACTCCGACTCGACTTCGGTCAGTGATGGCGTCGAGTATGCCGGAATGTTCAACAGCTCGTTTGGCCGCTCCCGCCGCGAAACGAGCGTGCCTCCCCCGTTTTGCCCACACCGATGAATCTTCGCCAACGTTAGAAACGTCCCAATTGCAGACTTCGGCAGCAATTTTGGTGGGATAGGCCGAGGCGTCAAAGATTGAAATATTGCCAACACCGCTTTGACCGTTCTTAAGCGCGTTCCAGACCATTTCCACGTCTATGCCAAGTGGATTGATCATTCCCATCCCAGTAACCACAACCCGACGACGCATACGCTTGCTAACTCCGGAAATCGTAACTCTTCCGCTCGACGATGTTTAAGCGAAAGAAGAGCGTGCTGATTGAATTTTTCGATAGCGATTGATCTTACCCCGACTGGCAAGGTAGAGGTAGGCGGGGGGTTAATGGGAATCGGTTCAGAAATATGATTGTTTCGCACAGCGCAGGAAGTTGCTGTCCGCATGTGTATCGGGCACCTCCCCGCTGTAGCGTGGGGAAAACGGCCGGATAATTCCCGTGCGGCGACTAATCGCTATAGTTGGAACGGGCGGCAAAGTCGACCGTAGGTCTCTAATTTCCCCGAATTGTGGCAGAAGTTCATTCAACAGGATTTTACTAAATCAGAAACGTATGGTATTTGTTAGCGGCAGTTCATCGACAGTTATTCCTTTCCTCGATCTTCGTTGAGGACTATCGACGGTGCCAGCGAGCAAGAAATGGCCGTTTGTCAGAATTGCTGCGAATGAATTGGTGATACGTTACTGGAGTATGGGGCAACATGTTACTCGCCGGAATAATCTTACTGTTCATAGTTGGCTACATCGTAATTGCGCTGGAGCATCCGTTACACATCGACAAAGCGGCAACGGCCCTGTTTATCGGTGCAGGTTGTTGGGCTCTATACATCTTGGGACTCGACACATTGTTGCCGATGGACCGCATTCCCGAGGCAGCTCAAGCGGAGATGGCGGGGCATGTGGCCGGCCACGAGATGGCGCTGCACTATGCAATCCACGGTCAATTCCTCGAGTTAGTAGCGGAAATTGCCTATATTCTGTTCTTCCTGATGGGAGCGATGACGATTGTTGAATTGGTCGATGCCTACGAAGGCTTCTCGATCATTACCGATCGGATCAAGACGGTCAACAAAGTGCGACTCTTGTGGACCGTCTGCATTTTGACCTTCTTTTTGTCAGCGGTACTCGACAACTTGACGACCACGATTGTGATGGTGTCACTGATGAAAAAGTTGGTCGCCGATCGCGAAACTCGACTGTTCTTCTGCGGGATGATCGTGATCGCAGCCAATGCGGGTGGTGCTTGGACCGTCATTGGTGACGTGACCACAACCATGTTATGGATCGGCGAAAAGATTTCGACCGTGGAAGTGATGAAAGCTTTGATCCTGCCAAGTCTGGCATGTTTGGGCATTCCACTGATGATTGCTTCGCTGATGCTCAAGGGTGATGTTCAGCGTCCAGAAACCGGCAACGAAAAACATGATAAAACGTTAAAAGCCTGGCATTCCAATCTATTTTTAATTCTTGGTTTCTGTGGATTGATCTTCGTTCCGGTATTCAAGTCAGTTACACACCTGCCACCATTCATGGGAATGATGTTCAGCTTGAGCGTGATCTGGATCATCTCAGAATTCGTCAAACACGACTTGGATGAAGCTACGCGTTCGAGCACGAATGTGGTGGGCGTATTGAAGAAAATTGACACCGCCAGCATCCTGTTCTTCATGGGAATCCTTTTGGCGGTTGGCACGTTGCAAGCATCAGGTGTCTTGCGAAACTTGGCCGGATGGTTATCTGAAAACGTCGAGAATATGCAAGTCGTGGCACTGGCAATTGGCCTCCTGTCAGCGGTTGTTGACAACGTCCCGTTGGTCGCCGCTGGCATTGGCATGTACGACTTTCCAAAGGACGATACGTTTTGGTTATTCCTCGCGTACTGTGCCGGAACCGGCGGTAGCTGCCTGATTATTGGTTCGGCGGCTGGTGTGGCTGCGATGGGATTAGAGAAGATCGACTTCCTGTGGTACGTCAAGCGTGTGTCACTCTGGGCATTGGTCGGCTACTTGGGTGGAGCTGGGGTGTTTGTGGTCCAGGAAAAGTTTTTCCCACACAACAAAACGGCACATGTGGATGAGAGCATTGAGAAAGCCGAACAAAGTGGTCACGTACAGATTCCTGTTGTTGCTGACCATGTAAGCCAAGCAAGTTAGTTGGAACAGTCCCGCTTCACCAAGTTCGGTAACTCCGGTTGCCAGGCGTTTTGAAAACGGAAATTGGAGACTACGAAACGCACCTTCGAAATCTTTAGAAGCCAGTCGCCATGGGTGACTGGCTTTTTCTATTTTGAACGAACTTCACCTGAGCAATGAGTCATGCCGATTCTTGTCGATTCTTGTCGAGGGCTCGACATTCTTAAAATCGCGCGTAAAACCTTGCTTGGGAGATTGGGTTTCAAACAGCGAGCGTAATAAGCTTTGAGAGTCCCGAACCGCGGCTGCGTTTTGGTATCATGCCTTCCAAACCAACATGCGCCTCACTACTTAGGATGATATGTAAACGATGAGAATTGTCGCAGCCAACGATCGATCGCCTGAAATTCCATGTGACGCCCTGGCCTTGCTTGCCTTTGAGTCCGCCGGTATTGCGTCTTCGCGGGCAGGAGGGCTTGCAGCATTATCTGGATCATCTGCGGAATACGTTTCACAGCTTATTGAAGCTGGCGACGTACCTTGCCAATTGGGGAAAGTGACTTTACTCCACCGAGTTCCTGGAGTCGCTGCCAAATGTGTCGTCGTCGTGGGAGCTGGAGAGCCATCGCGATTTGATGAGGGTGCGGCATTCCGTGCCGCCGGAACAGCCAGCAAGCGACTGGCGGAGCGTCGTCGCGACAACCTTCATTTCGACTTTGGTCCGCTAGACGATTCTGTGCTGGCTGCCGCTGTTGCAGGAAGCATGAATGGCTGTTGTGGACAAGATCTGTTCCGTGCTGAAAAATCATTGCAACCGGCTGACACGATCGCTTGGCACCACGCCTCATCCATGGGACTTGCCCGCGGCAACGCCCTGGGCAACGCGGTATTGCTGACCCGTGAGCTAGTGAATTTGCCTCCAAACTATATGTACCCCGAGGAGTTTGCGCAACGCGCAGCGAACGTGGCTGTGGAGTGTGGACTGGAGTTGGAAGTTTGGGATGAATTGCGTTTGCGTCGCGAACGATGTGGCGCACTGCTCGGAGTATCAGCCGGTTCTACGCGACCTCCGAGATTGTTGGTCATGCGTTATCGAGGTACAAAAAAACAACCGCCACTGGCGCTGGTGGGCAAGGGTGTGACCTTCGATAGCGGTGGACTGTCGATCAAGCCAACGGACGGGATGCTCACCATGAAATGCGACATGGCAGGTGCCGCAACGGTGCTGGGGACGCTTCAAGCGGTCGCGCAGTTGAAATTGCCAGCGCCTGTCGTTGGACTGGTCGGACTAGTGGAAAACATGATTAGCGGTTCCAGCCTCAAGTTGGGCGACGTTTTGACCGCACGAAGCGGAAAGAGCATTGAAATCCATAACACCGACGCAGAAGGCCGACTGGTCCTGGCCGACGTGTTAAACGTAGCGCTCGATGAAGGTCCATCACAAATTATCGATTTGGCAACACTCACAGGCGCCTGCGTCGTGGCGCTGGGACTCGATATCTGCGGATTAATGACGAACAATGACGATCTGCAAAGTCGCCTCAAGGATGCTGCCCAGAAGGCAGGAGAAGATGTTTGGCCGCTGCCGATGAATGCTCATTTTTCCGAACAGATTCGCAGCAAAGTGGCAGATATCAAGAATGTGGGCGAAGGGCGTTGGGGGGGCGCAATCACTGCCGCAAAATTTCTACAAGAATTTGTGGCTGACACTCCTTGGGTTCACGTCGATATCGCCGGTCCCGCATTTGCCGATAGTCCAAAATCACATATCGATGCGGGTGGCTCCGGTGTCATGGTTCGCACACTGGTCAATTTAATAGAAACGCTTTAGCCTCATTCTCCGTCGTTCGCCTGTTGACTTCCACCAACGTCTGGGTTTAGCACGAAGCTGGCTTCCAAAAGCGGCTTCAGTCCCGTAACTGCGTCGTATCCCCAAATCGCCGCTACAACAAGCGAAGCAAACGTGGCTATTAAGGCAATGTTGAAGTTGAATCCGTTGATCGCAATCAAGACGGAAGCAACTATTAAACCAATGCCCGCGATGGCAAGCTTTAAGAGTATCGTTGTTACATAGCGCTGCCGCGTGCTCTTGTGAATCGCAGTGCGCGCGGTGGTGTTCGCCAATTCGCGCATCGCAGTCAAGTTCTTGGTTTCTTCTGGTGCTAACGCGCGTGGTACATATTTCTCTGGATCAAACGGAAGCGTCGCTTCGCCAGTCAGGCCAATGGGTCCTGGTATCCCTTCCGTATTTTTATTGTCGACGGTCGGAATATCGCGAGTGGGTTTCCATCCATTGGGGACGGGAGCAGGTGCAGCCGTAGAAGCCGGAGCTAGAGCAGGGGCATTGCTGCCACTGGTTGATGACGAAGAGTTCGAGTTCGGTTTTGTGCTACTGCTTGGCAACTCAACTTGATCCTCTGGAACACCGCGCATCCGCGCCAGCAGCTTGCGCATGTAGTCCTCTACGCTGTCTTCCTCCCCTTCCGAAATCTCTGCACCGCGCGCATTTGCTTGATCAAGCTGATTACTTTCCAGTGACGGCTCTGCCACTTCTGGGATACTGTCGCTGATTGAAGGAGGATATGCTGCCACGCCAAAATCTGACTCGGCGATTTCTGGTTCACTGCGGTCCTCAGGAGCCTGCAGTCGATCGAGCGTAGGAAAATCTGTTTCCTCGTCTGGAGGCGAATAAGCATCACGTTCCCCGGCCGATGGCTGAGGCTCGCTGTCTGCGAGATGTGTAGCGACGTTGGCTCCCAGCCCATAAAACTCATCGTCGTCGACTTCCGTTTCACTGCTCATTAGAGAGTGACTTTGCGCCAACCCAAAAAACGCAGGTTTTTCCGGAGCTTCGTAGCTGGGCTCCTCGGTCGCGGAAGTGGGCAGCTCGTTGGTTACCACCTCTTCGGATTCGTTAGCGTCATCTGACCACCAACTAGGCAACGTGCCAACCGCAGAACCATCCGCTTGGTCGGCTTCGCTGAGCGTCCCCCAACTTTGTGTCTCTGGTTCCGTTCTTTCGTCGATGTCATAGGCCGCTTCACTGTTATATGAAGTCGTGGCTGGTTCGTTCCCCTGTGACGTTTCTTCGTCGACCGAGTTGACTTCAGTGCTGTCTGGGACAACCGCAGTTGAGGCATCTACAAACAGGTCGTCGGGTATCCAGTCCGTTTCAAACCACCCATCGGCTCCTTGCGATGCGTCCGTGTCATTCTCGACAAAACCGACAAATGCAAATTCCGATGTTGCTTCGTGACTTTGCAAATCTGCTTGGCGATCAAGCCGCTCTCGCTCCAGACGTGCCTGCTCAAGCTCTTGTTCACGAAGCTCTTGTTCACGAAGCTCTTGTTCTAAGCGTTCTTGTTCGATCCGTTCTTGCTCAAGCCGTTCTTGCTCAAGCCGTTCTTGCTCAAGCCGTTCTTGCTCAAGCCGTTCTTGCTCGACGCGTTCTTGTTCCAACCGTGCTTGTTCCAACCGTGCTTGTTCGAGGCGCTCTTGCTCAAGGCGTTCCTGATCTCGCAGTTGCTGCGCACGTAGTTCTTGTTCTAAGCGTTCTTGTTCGATCCGTTCCTGTTCAAGCCGTTCTTGCTCAAGCCGTGCTTGCCCAAGCCGTGCTTGCTCAAGCCGTACTTGCTCGACGCGTTCTTGTTCCGACTGTGCTTGTTCGAGGCGCTCTTGCTCAAGGCGTTCCTGATCTCGCAGTTGCTGCGCACGTAGTTCTTGTCCTAAGCGTTCCTGTTCGATCCGTTCCTGTTCGATCCGTTCCTGTTCAAGCCGTGCTTGTTCGATGCGCCCTTGCTCAAGCCGATCCTGTTCAAGCCGTGCTTGCGCGACGCGTTCTTGTTCAAGCCGTGTTTGTTCGCATAGTTCTTGCTCAAGCCGCGCTTGCTCTAACTGCTCTCGTTCTCGTTGCTCTTGTTCGAGCCGTTCCTGATCGCGCAGTTGTTGATCACGTAGTTCTTGTTCTAAGGGTTCCTGTTCAATCCGTTCTTGCTCAAGCCGTGCTTGTTCGCGTAGTACTTGCTCAAGCCGTTCTTGTTCAAGCCGTTCTTGTTCAAGCCGTTCTTGCTCAAGCCGTTCTTGCTCAAGCCGTTCTTGCTCAAGCCGTTCTTGCTCAAGCCGTTCTTGCTCAAGCCGTTCTTGTTCAAGTCGTTCTTGTTCAAGTCGTTCTTGTTCAAGTCGTTCAACTGCCGCTTGCTGAGTAAAGGGTGTCTCCACGTCGCTGGTGAAGTCACTCTGGTAGTCAGAACCATCAAATATGAATTCGGAGTCAAACTCCTCTTGTTTGAAATCCTCAACTGCGGCATCGGTCATCGGCAACTCGAAGTCCATCGCTGGTGGGGCAAAGGAATCGCCACTTTCCACCGGTTCAGAGCTTGCGTTATTCAATTGTGGCCACCCGTCTGCGGTCAGCAGGTTGGGTTCATACTCATCGCTCACGAACATGCTACTGTAAAACGAAGTACCAAGATCGTATGGAGTGCTGTTCGCTGACAGATCTATTTGTTGTTCGTCGCGTTCGTCGGCCGGACTGTCAGGCAAAGGGGCGTGACGATTTTGTGATTGTGCGAGTGCTTCGCGTAGTGCGTTCAACTGCTCGAGTACATCCGCTTTCCAGGCGCCGACGCCATCCAACGACTGGGATAATCGATAGTCGAAATCTTCGAGGTAGGCTGAGACCGCAGCTGGCAATGAGCCATTCGATTCTTTTGACAGCGCATCTTGAATGCGTTCCATCTGCTGCTGAACATCAAATTTCCAGCTCTTGATTTCTTCGTGCGAACTGGCTTGGCTTGATTGGAGTCTTGCCAAGGCAGCAACGATTTCTGGCGACTGCTGGACGTCGTTGCGTTGGACATTTGCTGCATGCAGGCTTTCGCGAATGGCGTCTAACTGCTGTTGTACAGTGCCTTTCCAGGCGACGTTATCAGTCTGTACGTCGATCTGACGTTCTTGCAGAGACTTGAGTGCGGTGGAAACAGCGACGACGCCCGACTGTAGCTGTTCGATGGCGGCATTTTGTTGAGTGCGAATCTCTATCTGTTCATCCAGTTTTGCAACGGACGAACGAATTGCTTGCTGCGTGGAACTTCGCTCTTCTGCCACGACGCGTTCGATCGTTGCTAGTTGTTCACTCACGTCGGAGATCCGCTCGGCCAGAATATCCATTGCTCCGGACTGCCTGGCCAAGACATCTTCGATTTGGCGTTGCAGTTCGGAGTTCACCGAAGTGGTGCCACGATCGGAGTCGGTCGGTAGCTCTCCGTTTGCAGCTTTTTCGCGTTTTGCGATCTGACGAACTTTGCGCGCTCGTTTGCGGCGACGAGCCTCCGCTTGCAACTCTTCGATTGGCTTCAGCGCGTTATGCAGCTGACACTCGAGCGGTTCGATGGCTGATTGGATCAATTTCGCCATCCAAGGTGCGATGCTCGCGTCGACTACTTGCGAACCGCCCGCTGGAGCCTGCTCGGTGGCGATTGCCGTGTTGATCGGACGGTTTTGCAGTTCAAATGGTCGCGCTAAGGTGAATCGGAGTCGCGATTCATTGCTTGCGATTTCCTCCGGTACGGCTGCAGCTTTGGAAGCAATTGAGCGCGCTAGTTCAAAACGATGTCCGGCGATTTCGAACGTGCCACAATCGTCAGTTAGCAATAGTTCATTGATCGGCGAACCACCGCGGGTTAACTTGGGTGCAAGTGCCCTAACGAACGTTTGGCGAGTTCCGACGACTAGCAATGCATGATAGGGGGCGATCCCGGGTAATTCACAGCGGACACCGCAGCTTGCCGCACTCCCCAAAGTGCACTTATTCTGTTTAACCAACCATTGCTGAACAATTTGTCCCAGGTCGTTTCGAAGTAAGAGCCGTGCAAGCGGACGGGTAGAAAATGTTGGTACTACCAGTGGAAAACCCGTAGTAGCAGCGTTTTGAGTATCCGACGTCATGTCGTTCAGACTCCGTGGTTCACTTTGTCGCTGGTGAAGCTGTGTATTGCGAAGGGGCATGACGGGCTGGACTACCTTGAAACTTAGTGTCTGTGGCAAGTGAATCCCACCCGCTGGAAAGGCGCAACGGTTCCTTTCCTTTGTCGGCTATCGACCGCCTCGGGTTACCATCTAGCTCGGAAAGCTGACAATCCGGCATCTTCCTCGAAATGGGGAATATCTATGTTGGATGTTCTGTTTAGAGCGGAAGTGCTAAGCTATTTGGCAAATTATCATGAGAATTATTCAAGCCAGTTCATAACGCTTCTTCGATTTGATCGACCATGCCGCTTCGAGAAATCGATTTAAATATCGCTGATTCTGGATTACCAACACCGATCGAGAATTGGCTGATCGCTGCGCGAGAACGAATTGAGCGGTATTGGGATCATTTCAAACATAAGCCACTTCCACAGTATGTCGAATGCGATTTTGACTTGGTGGCTCTGGCGTTAAAAGAGTGTGTCGATCGCGACTTGATCGACGGTCGACTGTTTGTGGAATGGGGCTGTGGGTTCGCAGTCATCACGGGTGTGGCGGGGCTGCTCGGACTGGATGCAATTGGTGTCGAGGCAGAGGAATTTCTGTGCGAAGAGGCGCGAAAGCTCTTTGCGAACCAGTCGATCAATGCGGAAATTTGGCAAGGAAACTTCTTGCCGGCCGGTGCACGTGCCTTGGCTGAGGACCAAGACCCGCTCGTTTCGCTGACCCATTCAATTCCGTCGGCCTACGCTCAACACGACATGTCGATCGAGGACTTTGCCATTGTCTTTGCATACCCGTGGCCGGGCGAGGAGCATTTCTTGCGACTGGTTTTTGAACGCTATGCGCGACGCGACGCATTGTTGCTGATGTATCGAGGTTCGTATCACATTGAACTTTACCGCAAACGCTGAATGCCCATATTCCGCCCTCCAGCCAACGGGTAGAAATTCAGTCTTCAGTCGACTTGCAGCCAAATACAATGCTCAGAAACTCGGCGTTCAGAAACTCGGCGTTCAGAAATGCGCAATCAAAGCGACCATCCCTCACGCGGGTTGCGCGAGATGAATCGCGCTGCGTCCGCGTTATTAATGATCCGCATGTTGGCTGCATCCCAGACGATTTTGCCGCCGCTGCGATAAGCGACGTTCCCCAGGTGATTGGCTTCCGTCAATGGTCCCGCGTAGCTAAACGGACTGGCGGTGGGCGAACCATCACGGCAAGCAGCCAACCACTCTTCATGATGACCGGGCGAATCGGGTACGAACGCTGCTGGCGGCGTAAACCCCTTGAACTTTTCTTCGGGTAAAAGAAGATGCCGATCATAGTCCGCCAATAACATCCCAGCTTCACCGATGAACAATGCACCACTATCCCATTCTGGAATCAGCCCAGCTTGCCAAGCCTGTGGTTTATGAGTTCCTTGATACCAAGTCAATTTGCAGGGCGGGAGTTCACCGCGAGCACCGTATTCGTAAACTGCCGACATCGAAGCGGGGGCAATTTCGGGATGCGGTGGTTCACCATTCGCCTCAACGGACAAAGGTGCATCCAGTTGCAATGCCCAGAACGGCAAGTCATTCCAGTGACTTCCCAGATCCGACATGGTTCCATTGGCAAAATCCCACCAGCGATACCATTTTGGTCCCGGCATGTAGACGGAATGGTATGGGCGGTAAGGGGCTGGGCCGATCCACAAATCCCAGTTGAGATGTTCAGGGGGCTCCATCGCATCAAGCGGTCGGTCGGTGACATACACGATGTCTCCATTTGCCTTTGATTCTTCTTCGCTTTGCAGTCCCCACGCGCGTCCTACCCAAACATGGGCTTCACTGACTTTTCCAATCGCACCACTCTGAATTAACTCGACGACGCGATGGTAGTTGTTGCCAGCGTGGATCTGTGTCCCCATTTGGGTAGCCACTTTCACTTTCGCCGCAGCTTGCGTAATTGCCCGTGATTCAGCCACGTTGTAGGTTAGTGGCTTTTCACAATAAACATGTTTGCTCATTTTGAGCGCTGGCATCGTCGCAAAAGCATGTGTGTGCTCGGCGGTGCTGACCACCACCCCGTCGATATCATCCGCCTGTTGATATAAGATGCGAAAATCTGCGTAGACGCGCGCATCGGTAAACTTCTTATGAGCTGCTGCCAAGCTTTGGGCATTCACATCGCATAAAGCGACAACCTCAACATCTTGATCGCGCGCGATGGTATCGAGGTTGCCACCTCCGCGCCCGCCAACGCCGATAAATGCCAAGCGAAGCTTCTGCCGGTGCGAAGCGTGAATGGGTCGAACAGCCGAACTCATCGCGACGCTCACCGCTGCAGCGCGCATAAAGTTCCGACGATTAACTGCGTGACTGAGCATGACGCGGCGTCCCTCATAGTGATGAAAAAAATGGACCTGATTGTAGAACAATTATCCCCAATTGTTCTGTTCTTTGCGATGGCTTGCGATGGTTGGCTTCAGTTGAGTACAAAACAATTGGGGACAATTGTTCTACATTGCCCTGAGTCTTCGCTAGCGTGGATTACTCCGTTACCGAACTAGCGCCAACATCAGGAGGTGCGACAACGCGTTCAATCACCGTCGCGCCACAGGAGTCACTCCAGACATTAACGCTCGTGCGACACATGTCGAGCACACGGTCCACCGCCAAGATGATGCCTTGGTATTCAATCGGAAGGTTCACCGCCTGAAGCACGATGGCCATCATCACCAAGCCGGCGTGTGGTATGCCCGCCGCTCCGATGCTGGCCAGCAAAGCGGTTAGAGCAATGATCACTTGATCTGGGAAACTCATGGTCGTACCAAATGCAAGCTGCCCGATGAAAAGCACGGCCACGACTTCGTACAATGCCGTTCCGTCCATGTTAATCGTCGACCCCAACGGTAACACAAACGAACTGGTACGGTTGGAGACTCCTGCGCGGCGTTCAATGTTGTTCAGCGTCAATGGCAAAGTGGCATTGCTGCTGGCACTACTAAATGCCGTTAGCAGAGCTGGCATCATCGCCTTGAATAGATGATATGGATTCCGCCTGGCGAAGAAATAGACAATGACGGGAAGCGTGACGCTGGCATGAAACGCTAAACCAATGGCCACCGCCAGCATGTACCAGGCCAATGCCGAAAAGACAGCAACTCCCTGTGTCGCAGTCACATAGGTCATCAACAGCAAGACGCTCAGTGGCGCTAATTTGATGATCGCCGTGGTGAGTTGCATCATGACGCTGAAGCTATCTTCCGCCAGTGTCTTAAACCTGGCAGCTGTATCGCTGGAGGTCTTAAGCACAAAGATGCAAAAGACAATTGTAAATACGATGATTGACAGAAACGATGACTCAGCGATGGCTGCGATTGGATTGGTAGGAATCATCTGTTCCACTTGTCGCATCAACGTCTCACTGATGCTAGTTGCGGCGACTTGCGCTTTGGCAACATCCAGTTTCAGGTTGGAATTCAATCCGGGGTTGATGATATTTGTGACTACCAGACCGGTCACCACAGCCAAAAAGCTGGTTGAAACGTAGTAGAACAGCGTGAAAGTGAACATTTTGCGAAAACGCGCGGCGCCACCCAAGCCCAACACACCCGTGGCCAACGACGTAATGATCAATGGTACAGAGACCATCTGCAACAATCGCAAAAAGAGCCCCCCGATTCGCTTGCACCAGCGGCCAACAAGCTGTGCATAACTCGGCGCCAACTCATAGATTTGACGCGCGGTGGGAGACTCCTTGCTGAGGTCTTCGAGTGTCAAAACGCTTCCCGCGACTTGGCCAGTCGGATCGACGGTCGCAACTTGTTCGACACCATGGCTCGTCCATTTGATTTCAATCAGATCCGTCGTGTCGCTCACGCTTGCCCTGTCGACGCCAGTTGGGAGTCCACTGGTCAACTCAGTGACACGGGTGCTAAATGCCGAGTTGATTGCGATGCCTAGGACAGCGCCAACTAGCATCCCAATGAGGATCTGCCAATGGAGTTCGAGTTTCACTGCTCTTCCTTAAAAACGTCTTCTAACCTTGCGAAACGGCTTAGCGTCACGTCCAGTAAATTCATGTGGCAACGCATTGCTTGATGAATCGCAGGGCATTGTACCAACAATGGGGCTGGTTTTTGCGCTGGCAATGGATTTCAATAGTGTTCCCCCCTCAACACCCAACCCCAACACTCCATCGATTTATGAGTACCCTACTGGTTTGCCTTGGCTCGCTTGTCGTGCTATTGATCGCGTACGTCACTTACGGGAACTGGCTCAGTTCGAAACTGTTCGAGCTTTCCGCGGACGCCCCCGTGCCCAGTCGTGCGTTGCAAGATGATCAAGATTTTGTGCCAACCAAAAAAAGTATCGTTTTTGGCCATCATTTTACGAGCATCGCAGGCACAGGCCCAATCGTCGGGCCTGCGATCGCAGTGTTTTGGGGGTGGCTGCCCGCGCTATTGTGGGTTGTTTTTGGAGCAATATTGATTGGTGGCGTTCATGACTTGGCGGCATTGATCATCTCGATGCGCAATCGTGGTCAAACGATTGGCGAAATTGCTGGACGGATGATTTCGCCGCGCACCAAAATCCTGTTCCTGTCGATTCTGGCATTGGCATTGTGGATTGTACTGGCCATTTTTGGTCTGGTGATTGCCAAGATTTTTGCCATGTACCCTCAAAGTGTTTTGTCGGTTTGGCTATCGATGCCAATAGCAATTGCCATTGGCTTGTGGGTGCACCGTGGCGGCAGGTCGATTCTCATTCCATCGATGGCATCGTTGGTGATGCTGTACGTCGCCATCTACGTCGGCGTCTATTATTGGCCGCTCGATATTGCGCGATGGTTACCCAACGGTGGGCCAGAGTCGTATTTGAATCCAGTTGTCGTTTGGACGATCGTCTTACTCGTCTACTGTTTCTTCGCTTCGGTCTTGCCAGTATGGCTTCTGTTGCAGCCACGCGACTTGGTAAATAGTCAGCAGTTGTTTGTGGCACTTACCCTGTTGGTACTTGGATTGGTCGTTGCAAGTCTCAGTGGCTCCGCCGATCTATTCCGTTCTGCCGAACCCATCGCCAGCTCCATTCCCAAAGACGCGCCACCCATGTTGCCCTTTTTATTCATTACGATCGCTTGTGGCGCCTGCAGTGGCTTCCATTGCCTGGTGAGTTCCGGGACCAGCAGTAAACAAGTGGCTAATGAAAAAGATGCACAGTCAGTTGGCTATGGCGCAATGCTTTTGGAATCCGCATTAGCTGTCGTTGTCATTATGGCTTGCACGGCCGGTGTCGGCATGGGAGCGCTGCAAGCTGTCCCTGCCGCAACTGGAACAGGCGGGGTGTCAGGTGCGAACCTGGCCGCATCTGGTACCACCGAACCTGGTGGCTATGAATACATTACCGTGGCCGATGGATCGAGGTTGACTGGCAGAGCGGCCTGGCAGCACTACTACCAAATGAAGGCGGATGGTAAGGGCTGGGAAGCTCAAAACAAGCTGGATCGCAACCTGCAAGCGTTTGTCGAAGGCGGCGCGAACTTTTTAACTGCCATTGGGCTCCCGCTAAGGCTGGGGATTGGCATTGTGGCAGTGCTCGTCGCGAGTTTTGCCGCTACAACGCTCGATACAGCTACGCGCCTCCAGCGTTATGTGATTCAAGAATTGGGAAGTAGTTTGCGGTTGCCAACACAAAACAAATACGTCGCCACCAGCCTAGCCGTTGTCGTAGCCGGACTGATTGCTGTCTTCGCTGGTTCAACGCCCGGCGCCGGTGGCTCGCTGCTATGGCCACTGTTTGGAGCAACCAATCAACTGTTGGCAGGATTAGCCATGATGGTCGCGACATTTTATCTGTGGAGACGCAATAAGGCGATTGCGTTCATTGCAATTCCGGCGTTTCTGATGATGTTGATTCCTGGCTGGGCCATGACCTACAACTTGGTGTACGACTGGATACCCAACGGTAAATGGTTGCTCATCAGCTTTGGTTCGATGATCTTAGTTCTACAATTTTGGATGTTTGTCGAAGCCATTATCGTCTGGAAGCAAGCGCGCGGTGTCCTCGAACGGCAACTCGCTCCACTCCCAGCCCGAGCCTAACGAGGCGACTATTGCTGGAGGGAAGTACGCCACGCTCTCCCAACGAGCATTTCTTGAGATCGTAACCTCGTAAGAGCTCGTTCCAAGGCTCCGCCTGGAATGCATTGCCTGGAGGCTCCGCCCACCGCTCTCAACATCTTTGATTGTGATTTGACATGTAAAATATGCTGTCGGGAGAACGAGGCTCCTGCCGAGCTTTTTCCGGCAGCGTCCTAACGTCCACAAGCCGACTCTGTTCGGACCCATTGCTTGTAAACGACATGTGGCAGCCCAATAAGGCTCCGCAAGAGCGTCGCCCTCCCGACTGCATATTGTATTGGTCAAATCACATTGGTAGATCATCCGAATCGCAGCACGCTTGCAACAGGCCGTATGCGACATAGTGCAATCCCACAGTAGTAGAGCAACAGTAGCGGTAGCAGTAGCCCCATGAACGTATAGGGATCTGCGGGCGTTAAGACCATCGACAACAACGATATTGCCAGTATCGCCATCCGTTGATGTTCGATGTAGAAACCGGCAGATGCCAACTTAAGCCAGCTCAGTACAAGCATGACCAGTGGCAATTGAAACGCCAGTCCAAAGAGCACAGGCAACCACAAGGCAAAGGAAAAACAGTCTTTCAACCGAGGTTGCAAATCGATGTCAAGTCCGGTGCTGTAGTTGAACATGACTTCCAACACCAATTCGAGAATGACAAAATAGGCTAATGCAGCACCACTCAAAAACAGCAGCGACGCCAATGGGATTAAAACAACAACGCTACGTCGCTCTTGTGGATACAGCCCAGCTGCAATGAATTGCCAGAGGTGCCAGCACATGCCGGGTAGCCCAAGTGTCACGCCCACAGCGAAACTGGCTTGCAAGTAAATAAAGAAGCTGTCAAAAATCCCGAAGCTGTTGAGATTAGTTGCCATCGTTTCGAAGGTAACTTGCTCTTTGATTTGCAACTCAGGCTGGGCTGATAGCAGGCGTAACCAGTCGAGATCGTCCGCGGGCGACTCGTCTTTTAGCGGTCGCCAAGTGCCGAACTCGGGGATGTCAACTTGGTAGCTTCGTTTTGGGACAACTTGGTGTCTTGACATCCACTCGAGCATCAACGGTGCAGGTGCGATTTGGTTGGCTCGCTCAAAGGACCTAGAGAGCTTGTCGAGTTGATACTGCCGAAGTTGAGCGCGAAAAGGGCGTGCTATGATCTGCACGACCTGGTCAGAGAAATAAAGGCCGACCAAAGTGCCTACCGCCAACCAACAAAACGCTTTAAGCAGCGTCACACGCAGTTGTTCAAGATGCTCACCAAAAGACATCGTACTGCGCTCAAACAGATCATCCGTCATTCGTCCAGCAGGCATCGCCGGTCCTTTCCAATTACATGAGCATGGAAGTGAACTCGGCGAATGCACTTCGTCGACCTAAGGCCACGAAGATGAACCGAACGTTTAAGTGTCGAAGGTTTAGTGTAGAACGATTGTCCCCAATCGTTTCAAAAGCGATTGGGGACAATCGCTCTACTCTTTCCAAAGCGATTGGGGAAATCGCTCTACTCTGGCAGCGATTGGGACAATCGCTCGACTCTCAGTTTATCAAATGCAACGCCTGTCTGCGAGCAGCTGGCAGACAATGCGATTTTAGGTCGCAACTATCTAAGCTGCGCACCGGGTTGAATCGCCGTGCGAGAATTTGCAGGTTGTTGAAGTGGTTGTGTCTGTTGTCCACCAGCAGGAACACCCGCCGTATTCTGGCCGGCAGCGCCCGTCGACTGCTCTGGAATCCACGGCTCTTCCAGCACTTCCCAATCAGCACCTAACTTAGTGGGAATGAACTGCTGCATCAAAACATTCTGCTTGACTTTGTCCAGAAGTCCGTCCATCAGATCGCGATTATGGAATTCGAATATCTCTCGATGGCGTTTTTCAGGTGTCCACTGCGGCAAGAAGATCACCATGGCTTTGGGAAGTACGTCCTTACGGTCCAAGATGACCTGGACTCGGGAGTAATTGCCTGCGTCGTCAGGCCGCTTGGGCCAAGCTTCGATCCAGACGTCATCGCTACCTGCTGGTGGGGGAACGGTTCGTACAAAGTAGCGTTGTTTGATTTCAATAGACTTAACGCCAAACAAGAACGGCAATGGACTCATGTGGATTTGATTGCCTTGCATTTCGGGCGGCAATTGAGTGCGAACCGCCTTTTTCTCATTGCGATCTAAGTTGTGAACCCAGGCACCATCGCAGATCCAATAGTCGCCAAACGGGTATCGCTCGTTTTCCATGTATGGCTTTTGCGGATCGCCGGTTTTGCTTTCAAGCTTGTCGACTCGAAACAGACCTTTGTCAGGTTTGGCGAATTTGATGATGCCGCTGGCGATCGTGACTGGTTGTTCTGTGTGGTCAAATTCAAAGCGTTTGAATTCGCACTGAAATTGATTAACCAGCGCAGTTCGTTTTTCCCAGACATCGAGAACTTGATCAAGAAACTTTTGATCTGCGGGTTCGAGCGGTGGGAATGGTTGCTGCGGCGCATTTGGTTGGGCAGCTTGGGCAAGCCCTTGCTGAATGGCTGCTTCCGCTGTCACGAGCGGCACGGTGATTTGTAGATTGGGATCGCCTTCGCCGCGTTGGACACGAGCGACTTGCGACTGCAACGACTGAGTTTCCGTGGCAGGTTGCAGCGCGTTGGGACGCACTTGCTGGCCTCTTTGCTGGGGTGCACCGCTTTGACCAGCCGGCTGTTGCGGGCGTAGACCCGCCTGCTGGCTCATCGCATTGCTAGCACAAACAAGAGAGAACAGAGAAAGAGTGCAACTAAGTGTAAACCGTGACATGTGCATCTTCCGTGACGCGAGGTAAGCATTTTGCATGGAAATTTAAGGTCGGACCAACGGCCTGAGTCGATGTTAGCAACTAGTTTCCATCAGCCCTAGAGCGATTTTCGCTCGGGCTCTCGAATTCTGACTGAAGGCTGCAACTTGCCTTCATCCAGCAGAAGCTTGTATTCGACCGCATCGAGCAGCGCGAGCCAACTGGCTTCAATGATATTTTCGCTGACGCCAATGGTTCCCCAGTGATGGTTGTTGTCAGCACTTTCGATGTTCACGCGGATGCGGGCGGCTGTACCAGCTTCACAGTTCACTACCCGCACTTTGTAGTCGACCAGATACATTTGCTCGAGCTCGGGAAAGACGGCACCGAGACACTTGCGCAGGGCATCGTCCAGTGCGTTGACAGGGCCTTTTCCTTCGGCTGCTTCAAATATCTCTTGCTGCCCCACTCGCAATTTGATGATTGCTTCCGCAAAGGGAATGTTGCGACTGGCATCGCGATCGCCAGCCACGATGCGGTATTTGATGGTCTCAAAGTGTGGCACGAAGGAACCGGCGCATTTTAGGACCAGCAGATCAAAGGAACCTTCCGCCGCTTCGTACTGATAACCTTCGTTCTCACGCCGTACCACTTCCGCAAGAATTTTGTCCATCAGTCCACGGTCGGACTGCAAATTGTGTTTGGTTGTTAAGGCAACGATGTTGGATCGTCCAGAGAGTTCGCTTACCAGAATCCGACGCTCATTGCCCACGAGAGCTGGGTTGAGGTGTTCGTAGGTGTGGGCTGCCTTGTTGACTGCATGCACGTGCATACCGCCTTTGTGCGCAAAGGCGCTGTGGCCTACAAAGGGTTGGTTGCCGCGGAGCTGCAAGTTGGCCGTTTCGTAGACGTATCTGGAAAGCTCCGTCAGATGCTCAAGCGATCGGCCTCCGCAGAGTTCAAAGCCCTTGCGTTTCAATCCCAGATTCGCCATGACGGCGATGAGATCCGCATTACCGCAGCGCTCCCCAATTCCGTTGATGGTACCTTGAACTTGATCACAGCCCGCGTCGACTGCGGCTAACGAGTTGGCGGTGGCAAGATCCCCATCGTTGTGGCAATGGATCGCGAGCCGGACGTCGAGCTCGCGGGTCGCATCGACCACAGAATTTACAATTTCAGTGATTTCGCTTGGCAACGAACCTCCATTGGTATCGCACATGACCAGCCACTTTGCACCCGCCTGGGCAGCGGCCAAAATTGTCTGCAACGCGTACGCAGGATTCGCCTTGTATCCATCAAAGAAGTGCTCGGCGTCGTAAATCATTTCGCACGACCGCCCGAGAAACTCGATCGTCTCTCCGATCATTTGTAGATTTTCGTCCAATCCGGCGTTTAGTATTTCCGTCACATGGAAGTCCCAGCTCTTGCCGACGATCGTACAAGCAGCAGTATCGGCCTGTTGCATAGCCAACATGCCGGGATCGTTCTCCGGTTTGATTCCGCGGCGGCGCGTCATGCCAAAAGCGGCTACTTTGCTATGGCCAAGGTTCAAACTGCGCACCTGTTTGAAGAATGCGACATCTTTGTCATTCGAGAGCGGATAGCCCCCTTCGATGTAGTCGATGCCCATTTCCGCCAGCCGTTGGCAGATATTGAGTTTGTCCTGCAAGGAAAAGCTGATTCCCTCCCCCTGAGTCCCGTCGCGAAGGGTAGTGTCGTAGATGGCGATTTTCCGCGTCATGGTTGCCTCGCGTGTGCTGAATACAAAAAAACCCCTGGAACGCTCTACTGGGCTCCAGGGGTCTTACCGGTGATTTTGGGTTTGGAAAAAAAGACCTCAGATCGCCCCGCCCTGTTGGCGGTCGATAATCGAAATACTGCTCAAAACGTGGCCGTTAAAAAACATCGTGATCCGTAAATCGGAAGGTGCAGAGAACTCTTTACGAGTGAAATTAAGCAATCGATTGCAGACTGTCAACTGCAACAGTCACTACAATTTAGGCGATCACCACCCGAAACGTTAGTTTTGATGCTGGGCTCGTATTTCTGCTCGAAGCTCTTTGACGAGTAGGTGTACGAGCACGAGTACGAGTACGAGATAAGAACAGCATGAGTAGAGATCAGCTTATTGCGCAGGTTGTGATGAGTGTGCCCAACCCCTCTCCTGACGGAGAGGGGTGGACAATTTAAATTCTCCACACGCACGAAAACCTCGCCGGCTGAGCCTTCGCAGCGAATATTTAGCCGGTGGAAGAACTATATTCAGGTAGTCTCCTTTAATTGTCTCCTCTGTATAGAAATCAGAGCTCGGCAGCCTTGGTTCTGCCTCGTTCCTGGAAAATGACAAACTGGCGTTGATGTAGTCACGGGAAACCATGTGGCCCGAGGCTAGCGCCGACGGTTCACACCTGAGGTTTTTCCCACCCGAGGCTAGCGCCGACGGCTCACAACGCAGCCTAAACAGACATTAGCTCTCACCCCAATGTCGAAAAAACCGCTGAAGCACGGAGTGTGCCAGCACGGGTTTGGTTCGCACGATTTAATTTCAAACGAAGGTTTTTGCAGTAAATTTAAAGCTGGACGACGGACTCGCGCCCGGTGGGTCGTGCGAGGCATGCCGTATTTCTTAGCAAGTCGGCTCAACAAAGTGGCAAATCGTGGCAATCGAGGAGCCCCTTTTCGAGTAGGACAACGGGTATCGCCGGGGCTGAATTTGAAGACCGTGTAGTTGCCCCGATGAAGCTCGGTCAAACTGCCCGACGGGGCAGGATAAACACTCTGAAAACTCAAGATGTTTGGCAGATAGCAGCATTTAGGCCTCGACGGTTTGGGGATCGTCTATTAAATTTTCATTTTGTGCGCGGCGAAGAGGCCGCGTCGACTGATTTGGCCGTTTGCAATTCGAGAACTAAAACCATGTATGCCATTATTCGTGACGGTGGACGTCAATACAAAGTTCAACCTGGCCAGCGAGTCGATATCGACTTGCGTGACGATTTGAACGCTGGTGATACTGTGGAGTTCTCGAACGTATTGGCAATTGGCGGCGACGAAGGTTTGAAGCTAGGCTCGCCTTCCATCACCGGTGCCAAGGTAACGGCAACCGTGTTGGGCACTGAAAAGGGTGAGAAAATCTACATCCAGAAGTTCTCGAGACGCAAGAACTACCAGCGTCGGACGGGACATCGCCAGCAGTACACCCGAGTTGAAATTGCGGAAATTGCGGGCTAATTGTTGCTTCTTGGGCATTTCCCACTGAATTCATTGCATGCAAGCTATTACGCTTCCGATCGTTGACAAATCTGATGTTGCGACTTCGGCTGAAACATCAGATCAGCCACTCGGGAGTGGTGTCCGCGGCAAGTATGCGTTTATAAGTCTCGGTTGCCCCAAGAACCTGGTAGACAGTGAACGCATGTTGGGTTTGTTGCGAGACGATGGCTATCGTCTGGTCAAAGAGCCCGAACAATCGGACTTTGTGGTCATCAATACCTGTGGCTTCATTGACAATGCCCGCAAAGAGTCGATGGAAACGATCGACCAGATGCTGGAGCTGAAACGGTTAGGCAAGATCAAAGGTGTAATCGTTTCGGGTTGTCTGGCAGAACGCGAACGCGACCAGCTCTTGATCGCTCGCCCCGAAATCGACTCGCTGGTGGGAGTGTTTGGTCGGGACGATATCACCCGCATGGCAGGACGCTTGGTCGACGGTCTGGATGAACAGCGGACCGTGTTTCGGCCTGCCCCCATACGTGCTCTCGACGATTCCAATCGACTGCGCATCACCCCTGAGCACTTCGCTTATCTAAAGATCTCCGAAGGCTGTGACCGCCTATGTACGTTTTGTGCAATTCCCAAGATGCGTGGGAAGCATGCGAGCAAGCCACAAGACGACGTGATTCGAGAAGCTCGGCAATTGGCCGATTCGGGCGCACGCGAGTTAATCATCGTCGCCCAAGACACGACCTACTATGGTCGCGATATCTACGGTGAAAGTCGGTTGACTGAGTTGTTAAAAGAACTGGAAAAAGTCGATGGCATCGACTGGATTCGGTTAATGTACTTTTACCCAATGTACATTGACGAACGCTTGATCGAGACGATCGCAGATTCTGAAAAGATTTTGCCGTACATTGACATGCCACTCCAGCACTTCAATGCGGAAATGCTCAAGCGCATGGCCCGCCGCGTGACCCCCGAGGGAACTCGGGAAATTGTTGCTCAGCTCCGCAATCGGATTGACGATTTAGTTTTGCGGACCACGTTTATCACGGGCTTCCCCGGTGAGACCGAAGCGCAGTTCCAAGAATTGGTCGACTTTGTCGAAGAAGCAAGCTTCGAACGGCTGGGCGTTTTCACTTATTCACTTGAGCCCGACACGCCTGCCGCCAAGTTGCCGGGGCATTTGTCCGACGAAGTCAAAGCAGACCGCCGAGAGCGACTGATGGAAGTCCAGCAACGCCTGGCATTCGATTGGTGCAAGCGACAGGTGGGCAGTGCTCTGGATGTCATCATCGACAAAGTGGTCGACGCGGAAAAAAATGTTTGGTTAGGTCGTTCATTTGCAGACGCACCTGATGTCGATGCATTGGTTTACGTGACGGGAACCAAACGCCAGCCACTTCGCTCTGGGGCGATTGTCCCCGCAGAGATCGTCGGGCACAAAGATTATGATTTGATTGCTGCAGCGGTTGGCGCACCACGTTAGCAAGCTCTTGTTGGCAGATTCGCAGACGCACAGCATCGCGCAATTCAATCACTGGCATCACACCGAATCGTTGAGGAAACTTCTTCGTGCAATCTGCAACAGTGGTACCTGATGTTTCGACACGCGTCGTCAACGTTCCAAACGCATTGTCGATGCTCCGCCTGCTTCTTGCTCTGTTTGTCGGAGTGCTAATTGAGCTTGGTTCGTTTCTTCCCGCCATGATCATCTTTCTTATTGCCGCATCAACCGACTTTGTTGACGGCTGGTGGGCACGGCGATTCAACCAAGTGACCAAACTTGGTCGCATCTTAGATCCGTTTGTCGACAAGATCATTATTACGGCAGCGTTGGTAGCGCTTGTCGGAGTGCCCGGTAGCCAGGTTCCGGCGTGGATGGTCACCGTGATTATTGGACGTGAGTTTCTGGTGACGAGTATTCGGGCAATGGTCGAGGGGCAAGGTGGAGATTTCTCAGCGCGGTGGCTGGGGAAATGGAAAATGGTCGTGCAGTGTGCAGCCGTGGTATCCAGCCTCCTGCTCTTGTACGGTGCCACGGATGCTCCCTGGCTAAAATGGTTAACCATCGGACTTACTTGGGCAGCTGTACTGATCACAATCGGTTCTGGATGGGATTACGTGGCTCAAGCCATCAAGCTGGGTAGTCCGCAGAAAGCAAGTCGTTGATCTATGGATAACCAGGCACCAGAACTGACACCCGAGATGTTACAGCAGAACCCAGCACTTTTAGCTGCAGTGTTCGTTGTGTTCGGGTTGATGATTACCTCAGGTGGCATTGGAAGTTGGATTTACTTCGGCTATCGCCTCAAAAACCATCTACCAATGTTGCCAGTTGAACCTTGGCGACCGCGAGTCTGGGGATTGATCGATCTGCTAGTCATCTTGATTGCCGTATTTGTCGGCCAAACCGCTTTCGCACTTATCGGTGTGCAAGTGTTGAACCTGGACGTGCAAGCGATACGTGCTGCAGACGGTGAAATGCCGCTTTCCTTGTCGATGATTGCCAGCTTCGGAAATGTGGCCGCGATGATTGCTGGCGCACTTTGGATTCAGGCCCGTTTTTCAGTTACTCCCTCCCACCTCGGCTTCAACTCTCGAAATCTATCGTGGCACTTGCTGCTCGGCTTGTTAGTCGGTCTGGCAACGCTTCCACTGATTTACGTGCTCATGATTGTTGTCTCGTTGGGCTTGGACACGGAATATGCACATCCGTTGATTGAACAAATGACAGAGCAAGGATCGTTGACCGCCTACATGTATGGCGTGATCACTGCAGCCATCATCGCGCCGCTGGCCGAAGAATTTTTGTTTCGGGTGATCTTACAAGGCTGGCTGCAATCGATACCTTTCAAATCGCTGGCCGCAAATATCATGGGTGGGCGGGCACATAATCTCCAAAGCGTTGCATTCGATGGAATTGTTAGTGATTCGCTTGAGGCATCAGGCGCTTCAAGAAATCTAGAAACGAGTCAATTGAACGGTCCGGTTCATTCCAATTCCAGTCCTGACTTGAATCCGTATGCAGTGGGCTCGCAAAGTTATAAAACAGTCGAGCAAAGTGACCCATTCGATTACAACAGCGAGTCAGCTCAATGGTTGCCCCCGATTTGGCCTTCGATCGTCGCGGGCACGCTGTTTGGCTTTGCGCACTGGGGTTATGGCCTAAGTTTCATTCCGCTGATTGTCTTGGGAATTGTCCTGGGACTGGTCTATCGTGCGACCCACTCGATTTGGCCCTGTGTCTTGATTCACTTCATGTTGAATGGCACCAGCATGGCGATGCTCGGATTTGTGTTGTTGCAACAAAGCGCCGCTAAATAGAAACTGCCATGAGCGATGAAATCCAGTCGGCGATACCGCTTCAGATAATTCACGAAGAAGCCCACTATCTGCTTGTCAACAAGCCTGCAGGCTTGTTCACTCAAGCCGCGCCCGGCGTTCCAAGCTTAGAGCTCCAGTTGGCCGCACAACTCAAGTTGCGCGATCAACACCCCGGCAATCCGTTTATCGGACTGCCTCACCGCCTCGACCGTGCCACCAGTGGTATTCTGTTGGTAGCCCGCAATAAGCGCGCATTAACACGCTTCGGCCAGCAATTTCAAAGCCGCAAAGTGGATAAATTCTACTTGACGGTCCTGGTCGGGGAACTGCCCGAGGGCATCAGCGACTGGCACGACTCAATGCGAAAGATTCAAGATTCACCAGAAGCAGAGATCGTCGAAGCGGACGTGGAGCAGGCCAAGCGAGCTGAACTTCGAATTGAGCCGTTGGCCACTGCGGACGGACGCACTTTGGCACTGGTACAACTGCTAACGGGTCGTATGCACCAAATACGACTGCAAGCATCTCACCGAGGTTGGCCCATCGTTGGCGACCGCTTATATGGCACACAGACGCTCACAGAAACTGAATTACGCGAGCTTCCACATGCGCTGCATGCATATCGACTCCGGTTTCGACATCCGCAAACTGCCACGGCGGTGAGTTACCGTGCATCGCTCCCTGCCGGATGGTCCGAATTCTTTGCGCCCCAAGTGCTTGAACAATTAGATGCACTAGTAGAACGAAGCTTGCTTCTCGGCCAAAGCCCGGTTCTCCAAGACGAGCCCCTGTGATGGAGGCAAAGTTGAAATGCCGTCGGGAGAGCGGGGCGCGTCGCTTTGAACATTTTCCATTGTGATTGACCAATAAAATATTCTGCTGGGCGAGCGAGGCTCCTGCCGAGCTTTTTCGGGCAGCGTCCGAACGTCCACAAGCCAAAAGAGTACGGCCCCTTGCTTGTGAACGGCAGGTTGCGGCTGGGAAAAGGCTCCGCAGGAGCGTCGCCCTCCCGAGACCGCGCCGCCCTCCGCTGACCGCGTCGCAAAGATGTTTAAAGCGGTGGAGTTAGGTTGCAGCAGGGATCAAGGGTAGAGTATTGCTCACCGCGTCATCGGCAGACGAAGTGGTGGGAAGGGTTATAAATGGGGGTTAAAAATGAAGAAGGACACGAGCACGTCAGTCACGGAGTTGAGCTGACCGAAATTGGGCATCTACGTTGAACAGACGTTGCGGTGCAATCACAAGCTCGCTGGTGGCCGACTTCGATCTCATGCATTTGCATTTTATTTTTAACCCCCATTTTTAACCGTCTCTTTTGGGCATCGACTTTTCGTGAGAGTTAGGCCACCGCTCTTAACACCTATGATTGTGATATAAAATACGCTGTCGGGAGAGCGAGCTCCTGCCGAGCTTTTTCGGGCACCGTTCCAACGTTCACATGCCTAAAGAGTACGGCCCCTTGCTTGTGAACGGCAGGTGGCAGCCGGGAAAAGGCTCCGCAGGAGCGTCTCCCTCCCGAGACCGCGTCTCAACAATGTTAAGAGCGTGGCATCGCCCTTTGGGTGTATTAACCACGAACTGTTAATGACCGGCTACGTTGTTTGCGGCACGCGAAGTCGCCGCGCGAAAATGCCGCCTAACAGCGTCTCAACTCCCAATACAGCGATGCTACCGACGATGAGCCATTGCCAAAGCCGCTGTTTGCCCTCTAACTCTTCGACCTGCAACTGCCGCATCGCTTCTGTGCGTTCCACATCACCCGCTAATTTTCCGAGCTTAATGCCGTATTGCTCAAAAATATCGGTATCCAAAGGCAGCAGTTGGCTTTCGCTGGCGGGAACCTGAACGGCGAAAGTACGATTCTCTTCTCCCGCCTGCATGCGATACATCCCGGGTTCAAACAGCGTAACGCTCTCATTTCGAAACTCAGCAGTCGTACTCGCGACTTCGCGACCATCCTCATGGAACAATTCGACATCCTGCGCGAATTCACGAGTCGAAATGGCTTCACCGACCTCGTAACTGCGTTGCTCTGCCAGTGACTGCCCGCTTGGATCCAGCATCCCCATTAAAATCGGTATGAATTTACTTGAGAGCGCTAACGTGCTTGACGATGGTTGCCATCCAGCCGTCAACACCCAAATCATCCCCTTTCCTACAGGCGCTTCGAGCAGCAGCGGATTGCGATCGTCGAAGGAAGCAATCGCTTTGAGTGGTGACGCATCGCTCTCAATTCGTAGCACGCGATGCGACCAGAATCTTAACTTGCTGAAATCGTTAAATCGAGGATCGGCAAAGGGGGCAAAAACCGGATGGCGATAGTCGATTGCTCCCAGCAGCGCAAAGTTGTCTACGTCTGCTTCGGAGAGTTCAATCCCCGTTTGTCCGGTTAGCGTGTTGAGGAATGCGGTTGACTGTTGCGTCTCGGTGTTACGCGCCAAACAAACGATCACTGTTCCTCCTGCATCCGCAAAAGCTCGCAACCGTCCAGCAAATCCCTCGTCAACTCCAGCAGGTTCAATCACAACTGCTTCTAATTGTGGATCGGATAGGTCGAGTTGTTCTACGCTACTGTCAAACACTTCTCGCCGTACAAGCGAAGTGTCCAACGGTGCCTTTTTGAGGAAGTAGCCCAAGTTCTCTTCGTCGCGTGGTTGGTCTGCTCCGATGAGCGCAATCCGTTCCATACCCCTGATTGTCTCTGCGACATAGACGGTGTTGTCGCCACTCCATGCATCGCCCGACAATACTAAACGCGTTGCACCACTTGGGCGCGGTGTAACAGGAAGCACGCGAACTTGACCTGCAGGTACTTGCACCGTCGTAGAAGATTCGGTGATTGGACCGGTACGGTTGGCCCACATGATTTGAAACGTCTGTTGCGGCGAATTGGCATTGTTTTCAACCCGCAGCTTGATGGGAGAGTCGATATTATCCGCACCGGTTTCTTCATCCGCTAGCATCAGGCTTGCGCGGGCATTACCCACGTCAGCAGGTGCGATTTGACGGACATCAAGTCGAATGGACTCTGGCCATGGAAAACCTTGCAGCGACTCGAGCGAGCTTTCAGCATGCAGGTCGCTGATCAGTACAATTTCGTGTTCAGCCCCAGCATCAATTTTGCCCGTCAAAGCTGCCGTATTCATCAAATCAGCCACGGTACGTAGACCTTCGGCCAGACGCGTTTTTTTCCACGTCGGTGCAAGTTCCGACGCGGCCGTCTTTACCGCTTGGACAGTCATCGCAGCCGTTGTGGCGGGCTCGGCATCAATGGGAACTACCGGCACGACGCTTTCGTCTACTGTGTACAGTGCAATGCGGTCCTCGGGTGACAACGAATCAACCAACTCCTGCAGCGACTTCACCGCAGCGGTCCAGACATCTTCGCGTTGCATACTTGCACTGGTATCAAACAGAACCAGGATGTTCCGGCCAGGGAGAGTTGAATTGAGAAAACTCTCTTGGCGGAGGTAGGGTCGGGCAAAGGCAAATGCGATAAGACCAATCGCCAACGCTCGCAGCAACAACAGCAACCAGTTATCCAGACGGCTGCGGCGGGTCAACCGTGGAGGGGATGGGCGGAGAAACATTAACGAGCTGAATTGCATCTTCCCGCGTGGTTGCCGTTGAATCAAGTGAAAGACGATGGGACCAACAATCGCCAGTGCTGCTAGCGCATATAGGGGAGCCAGTAGACCCATGTTCAACGATCCTCCGTCTTAGGACTAGAAGATCGTCGGGATAACAACTGTTTTGCAGCAGACTTTTGTTTGGCTAAGCCCGCCGCTGCCGATACGCTTCCCGTATTGCTGATAAGCTCCAAAAGTGCCACATCCAACGGTTGATCAATCGTCACAGTGATCAAACGGGCTGAACGACGGTGGCAGATGTCGATCAATTGCGCTTCGTGTTCGTCAAAGCGTTTTCTGTATTCGGCGCGAGTGGCATCCGGGTCAACGTAAATCTCGCGTCCCGTTTCCATGTCACGAATCATCGCGCTCTTCTCAAGCGTCAATTCAATTTCACTCTTTTCTAGGACACGGATCAGCAGCAGTTCATGTCCTCTACCTCGCAAGTAACCCAGAGGTTGAAGCAGCGATTCAGGCTCAGTGAGTAAATCGGATATCAACACGACTAAACCGCGTCGCTTGGATAGCCCAGCCAATTGCGAAAGCGAGGACTCGAGATCGGAGTGGACACCAACGCTTTCTTGATCCAGCATCCGCATGATCTGCTGTAAATGTCCAGTCCGATGTCTTGGTGGAAGATAGTCGGGCTCAGCGTTTCCACAGGTCATAATCCCTATGGCATCACGCTGCAATGTCAGGTAATACGCAAACGTTGCCGCCAGCGTCCGCGCATATTCGGCCTTGGAGTACGTGCCATTGCCATAAGCCATCGAACTGCTTTGATCGATCGCCAAATAACAGCGTCGATTCGTTTCATCTTCATACTTTTTGATGTAATATCGGTCCGTTCTGGCAAGCAATTTCCAATCCAAGTTGCGTGGATCGTCCCCCAGTACATACGGCCGGTATTCAGCAAATTCAACCGAGAAACCATGTAGCGGACTGCGGTGTAGCCCTGTCGCAAAGCCTTCAGCAATGGTCTTCGCGCGCAATGTCAGGTTCTTGATCTGCATAACGGCGGCAGGATCGATGAACTGGCGTTGCGCCGGCGCGTTTTGACCTGAGTTGGAACGACTTGTGGAAACTGTTGCCATGGGCGATGCAATTTACTTATTTGATTTGAGGCGAGATGCTCTTTAACAGTGAGGCAACACAATCTTCGACGGTTACGCCTTCCGCTTCCGCTTTGTAATTGAGCAGTACACGGTGGCGAAGGGTTGGTGCGGCAAGCGCCCGGATGTCATCGATGGAGGCGTGGGAACGTCCTTCCAACAGGGCTCGCGCCTTGGAGCCCAAGACCAGCGTCTGGGCAGCCCGCAAGCCAGCGCCCCAACTGACCCACTCGTTCACGAAACTCGTCGCTTCCGGTCGTCCGGGACGAGTCGCTTCCACCAGGCGGACTGCGTAGTCCGCCGTTTCGCGAGCGATCGGAACACGACGGACCACTTCCTGAAATTTTAGTACGTCCTCACCCGAAAACAGCTGTTCGATCGGTTCCGATCGGCGCGACGTCGTCTGCAATACAACATCCAACTCTTCTTCGTGAGGCAAATAATCGATCAATACGTTGAACATGAAACGATCGAGCTGCGCCTCAGGAAGTGGATAAGTGCCTTCCATTTCGATCGGATTTTGTGTGGCCAACACAAAGAATGGCTCTTCTAACACGTAACGTTTGCCCGCCACGGTGACTTGATGCTCTTGCATCGCTTCTAAGAGCGCAGCTTGCGTCTTGGGGGGAGTTCGGTTGATTTCGTCAGCCAGTATGACGTTGGCAAACACGGCACCTTGTATAAACTGCAATTCGCGCCGACCGTCATCGCGTTGTTCCAGAATTTCAGTCCCTGTAATGTCGGAGGGCATGAGGTCAGGCGTAAACTGGATGCGCTGGAACTTGAGGTGAAAAATTTGAGCAACGCTGCGTACCAAAAGCGTTTTTGCAAGCCCAGGAGCTCCTGTGATCAAACAGTGTCCACCGGCGAGCAGGCTAATGAGCAGTTGTTGGACGACATCTTTTTGTCCGACAATTGTTTTCGAAAGCTCAGCATCAATCTTTGCACGGCTCTCTCGCAAATGCTCGACAACGAGTTGTTCTTGTTCATCATTTAGGAGTGCTAGGGTCACGCTGTGGCTTTCAAATCGTAGAGCTTTTGAGGTATTGAAAAAACAATGAAGTTAGTTGGTTCAACGGAAAGGGAACGATTTTGCAGGGTCTTAAAGGAATCAATGGGTCATGGCGTAGGTCACGATGTTAATACCTAACGGGTACGATTTCGGCACCGCATACTGCTGGAAGTACTCTTGGTTGTCACCTTCCCTTTCCCAACCATCACCAAGATCAGTATTGTGGCAGATGAACACCATCATGCGTCCATTGGAATCGTAGATCGCCTTGTAAGAAACAATGCTGGTATCGCTTTCAGGTCGATAGTCGTAGGTTCCGCCATTGTAAAACGTATTGATGGCCGGAACTTGGGGCCGTTCCTTCAATGGATAAACACATTGGAAAATCTCATGTTCCAATGGCACTTCTTGGGGTTCGAATTCGGGAAATACCTTTTTGATTTCATCATAAAAATTTTGGTATTCATACTCTCCCCAAAAGTCGTCGACCATCATGAAGCCGCCGTTCAAACAGTACTTCCGCAATCCGACAACTTCTTCAGGGTGCAACAACATGTTGCCCGGTTCAATCATGTACAAGAACGGATAGTCAAACAATTGGGGATCGGTGAGTTGAACCACGACGGGGTCTGGATTGACCTTGATTGATGTCAGCTGTTGCAAGCGGAGCGAAAAGTTCAAATCGCTATCGGGATGATCGGTCTTCCATTTCTCGCCCCAGCCCCCGCGACGCCCCCACCCACCACGTCCGCCACCATCGGAGTACTGAACTCGAGCGAACGTAAAGATGTCATTTTTAAAGTTTGCGTCAACTTCCCAGCTCGGAACGCCGTTGCGCCCCGACGCATCACCGTAACCGCGATTTCTGCCGCGTTGCATGGCAACGATTAAAGTTGCCAACAATCCAATGAGTGGCAAGCTGATAAGCACCGATAATACCGTCCGTCGCTTCATGCCATCCACCGCCATGTTATGGTTGTCAAATAGTTTGCCGTCGCAGATGGCTCAAATGTTAGATATCGATTGCGCATGGCTCATTGTGGAGTTGGAAATTGGATTGCACGGGTTAAGGCTTCGGCGGAGCAGCGTCCTCAGGCAAGGCTGCCCGCAGCGGTGCAGGATGGAGCTGATGATGAATTTTGACCAACAGCTTCTGAGCGTCGCGGTATCGCGGGGACAATTCGAGCGCTTTCAAAACTTCCATTCTAGCTGACTCCAGCTCGGAAGTGGCGAAAAGCGTGTCAGCCAACTTAAACTGGATGCTTGCCGGATCGACAGGTTCCAGTTCGATAAGAGCTCGCAGAGAATTGATCGCGCGATGTGGATCGTTCAGCTTTTGAGAGGCCAGAACTAAGCCTTCATGTCCTGTTGTAATCAGTGGTTGAACCGCTAACAACTGATTCGAGTAGTCGGCCAGTTCGCTCCATTGCTCAGCGGAGTGCGCTAATTCGATCAACCTTAGAATAGCCGCTACGTTGTCGCTCGTGAGTTCGACCATCCGTTGCAGCGCCCGCCGCTCGGCGTCAACGTCTTCCATCTCTCTCGCGATCTGGATTTGACTATCGATGGCGCCACCGGTCGTAGAGTCTTCTGGATAGAGTTCGTCCAATCGCTGAGCTGCGGCCAAGGCTTCTTCCCAGTTCTCAGCACGGATTAGCCGCTCCAACTGCGATCGCTGGGCCAAATAGTGGTTTGGCTCTTCTTTTAAGATTCGGTCGATATCGATCTGAGACGGTCGCTCACCCAAGTCGCCGCGTTCAAACGTGGTTGCTGGATAAAAATCGTCGCAGAGTTTCTCGATATATGCTGCAAAGTCGGCGTCCAACGCTTCAACATCCCCAAAGCGTCGCGCAAAAGCTTCTTCCGGTGGAACGCCCATTCCGAGATCATCGAGTGTCTTCAAAAACAACGGCAGGCCATGTTGTTCAATCAAGTATCGCACGGCCAGCGACGATTCGTAGTAGGCAAACTGCAGGTGGAGTGCACTTTTGGGCTGCAGAAACGCGCGACTAAGCTTCGATAGCGGCACGAAGTCATCGCCCGTTAACATCGATTTGTACGTGGGGCTCATACGCTGCCCCCAACTGGCATCTCTCTCGAGTTCTTCGTAAACCGAGATCCCTTCACTCATCCAACGAGGCATCCGGTTCTTCGTCTTATTCAATGTGACCACGTGACAGAATTCGTGCCACAATACACTTTCCCAATTTGACGGTGAACTGCCTTGCGACGCTGGGCTGTTGGCGGTCACCAAATTGCCAAAGCAGACGCCGAGGAAACCTGCCCCCCCAGGCAATCCAAAGGTGCGAATGGCAAAGTCGCTTTGCTGAGGAAAGATCTCAACGGTTACCGGAGCCGTCAACTGCACATCGTACTTCGCACAGAGCACTTGTTTAGCTTCGCTCAGCAAGTTGAGCACACGCGGACCATACAACCGCGCCTCTCGCGCATCCATGCGGACGATGAAGCCGTCGCTCTCAAGTGTCGTGAACTGCGCCAGCCGCTGCTGCAAGGTCTTGAGATTGAAAGCCACCACGTTGTACTTATCCGCATCCGCGACTCGATCCACAATGGTCCAACCTTCCTCATCCGCCCCAACGCGCAACAAGTCTTGGGCAAGTTGAAATTGAGCTGGGACATATTTGGGATCGAGCTTCAGTGCTCGGCGTTGATATTTCACGCCTTCGACAAATCGGTAGTGATGCGATAGCGTTTCACCTATCAAGTAATCAACTTGCGGGTTCATTTCCCATGTCGATAGAGCTCGACTGCGCCATTCGCCTTCGGATTTGTAGTTGCCTGTGAGGTGCGCAATCGCTGCTTTTAGCGCCCAGCCGCGGGGCTCGCTCGCGTTCACCGCGAAGATCTGCTCCAGTACTTCGCTGGCCGCGTCATACGACTCTGCATCGATCATCTTACGCGCGGTCAACAGTAGACTATCCACATGTTTTGGGTTGATCTCCAACGCTGCCTCGAGTTCCGCGGCCGCTTGTTGACCATCCGATGGTCCCCACGCACGAGCTAACAAATAATGGATGTGGGGATCCTCGGGACGCAACTCCAGAGCCACCTTCAAAGATTTGACCGCCTCTTGATAGTCTGCTTTATCGAGCGCCAACTCAGCAACGGCCACATGCGCTTCGACATACTTGGGATCAACCTTCAGGCTGCGGTCAAAGAAAATGTCGAGCACAATCCGCGCATCTTCGCCCGTCGACGCGAAGTACTTGCCGATTGCTAACAAGTTGTCGCGATCCGAATATCGCCACGGCGCCACATCTAATAATTGAGGAATTTCGTTGAGTAGCCTGTCGCCCTTTTCGTCTTCTCCGCAATAACGATACGCTTCGGCAGCAAGCATTCGCAACGAGATGCTATTACTGAATTTCGAGGCGACCTGCTCATAAACATCACGTGCTTCCGAGTATTTGCCGGTGGTGAGGAGTGTCTGGATTAAAAGCCGTGACCAATAGTCATTCCAGACACCTCGCTCAACTTCCGCTCTCGCCAGTTCGATGCACTCGTCGTATTCCCCACGGAAATAAGTTGCTCGAACCGTGGCAAGATCTGCCGCCAAGACACGATTATTACCGCTCGTCAGAAGAGGGCTACCACAGATCAACACGCACGAAAAAATGATCAATGCAATGATGCGTTGGGCCAGTTGAACCGTAAACCTACCGAAACGATCGGTTCCTTTGATTCGAATGGGGATCGGCAAAAAAGACATCCAGATAACATCTCCATTCGAAGGAAAAGTAGCAGCCCATCTCGCGCGAATTGCATGTTTTGCAAATTGCGTGTGCAAGGGAAAAACGACGGAACTACGGCCAAGCCAGGCTGACTCCAACATAGCCCAGCGTGCTAGCCCCCGCATCACCCCAGCGAATTATTTTACACTGTCGCCCGGTTTGCCCATGACGACGATGTCGTCGCGTTGTGCTAGGTTAAGTCGGCCAGAAATATTTTACACCGTCGACCACTTCGGTGCACATAAGACGATTTCTGCTCAAGAAATTAGCACGAGAGATGAATTATTAGGCAGAAATGGGGAGCTAACCGACGGCACTCGTTTCATGTCCATGGACTTCAACAAGTCGATTCATACGCGTCATTTCGAAGAGTTCATGCACTTGTCGCTGTGCATTTCGTAAGATTAGGCGGTGCCCTTGGTCGCGCAAGGCCAAATGAAGCCTAACAATTTCGCCAAGTTCTCGGCTGTTAACCGCCTCCACGGAGGCAATGTCGACCACTAAATCGTCATCGTCGGCGTCGACCATTTTTTGTTGGATCGAGCTAAGCCAATGTCCAATGCCTGCCAGCGGTTTTGCCAATGGCTGTTTACGACCAAAGCGGAGCAGCATTTCGACGTCCCCTGTGTGAATCCTTGGACTACCGATGTAACCAAGCCCACACGTATGCAGTCTTTGTGCCACGTGCGATCGAGTAACGCTCGTTCGACGGGCGAGCCAACGCGACTTGGCTAGACTTCAGTCGATCTTCTTCCATTCAACGTCGACCCAAACGAGATGATGGTCGGTTGCTTGAAGGCAGCTTCGAGTCGCCTCTCTGCGACTGACAGGTACCTCTTCTAGAGCTGGCCAGTAGACCCCGGATGCAGCCACCGTGAAATGAATAGACGGGAGCACATAGTCGACTCGCAAATTGCCAACCGATTGATCATTAAAATCGGCCGTGTCCGTGTCAGGCTCAGACCTGTGCTGTTGGTTCATACCTGCTTGCTGTCCGCTGGCGAGGGAAGCACCGCGACTGCGCGGCGGCGGGAATTGACTGACCAAGCGGTGTTGGAGCACATCCACAATGGCTTGCCGCTGACTTTCACCATCCATGGGATCACAGTTGAGATCGCCGGCAACGACAAACGCCGCATCCTCACGAAGGCTGACGGTCTCTCCACGATCGTTCAATAATTTATGGGAGCGTTCAAAATAGGTCTGAAGCAGTTTGATTTCATCGTGATTGCGGCAACCATTGTGATCTTCCGGGCCATCAAACGAGGGTGGAGTCGGATGGCTCGCCAGTAGATGTAACGTTCCCATCTGGGTAGTAATCGGGACATCCCAGAAACTCTTCGAACTGATGCGAAGTTGCTTCCAAGTCTCGGCCGCGTAATAGGGCTGGCCATCTTTCCTTATCGGGATTGTTGGGTTGGGGAGTTCCGACCATCGCAGTTTTTGAAAGGTCTGAACTTGATTCGCATCGATTGGATATCGGCTGAGGACAGCCATACCGTATTGACCAGGAAATGCGCCAAAACCCCAGGCATCAACCGGTTGGTTCTTTTGGCCATCTTGATTGATATCGAGTCCACTTGGAACGCCGGTATTAACGGGAGCGGTGAATCGATGAGGCATTGGCCAGGCCCCGTTTCCAAGTGCATCGAGTTCTTCGTTAGCCAGGTAAATCTGTTCGAAGAGCCCTGCGTTGTCGCTACCTTCGTCAAAATCGAGCTCATTCAAAAGTAGAATATCGGGTCGCACATCGCGGATTACGGCTGCAACCGCAGCAATTTGCTTGTCATTCGACTGCAAGTCATTTGCCAGTTGACCAGCGGCAGGGCGATTGAGCGAGACGTTGTAGGTCGCTATCCTCATACTCCCTGTTTGAGCCGTCTCGCGGCTTTCCTGTGCGCGTAGAGAATGGGGCAGAAGTGTTTGAACAACACATGCCAAGAAAAAAAGTTGCTTGAAGAGTTGCAGTCGAGGCATTGTTATTGGCTTCTTTTGATTTCAAGTTGTTTTAAGGAATTGCATCTGGTTCTTGGCACGTAACTTCCAGCGTCGATCGCGCGTCACGTCAGTCGACGAAAGCGTCTGACTACAAAAGCAGTTGCCAATATTACCAGCCATTGGCAGGATTGACGACCGAGTGGAACATAAATGGATCGAACACCAATCGTGCGTAGAACTGATTTTGACTACGTTATCGTGGGTGGAGGCTCAGCGGGCGGATGGATCGCTCGGCGACTTGCCACGTCCAACCTCGGGAGCGTAGCAATCATCGAAGCGGGGCCTCGAACCGACGACGTTCGCACCGTTGTTCCCAACTGGTATCCTAAAACGTTTGGGACATCCCTCGACTGGAACTTGACCACTGAGCCTCAAGCAGGTCTGTCGGGGAGACGCATCCCATGGCCGCGCGGACGTTTACTTGGTGGAAGTGGCGCCATCAATGCCATGATCTATCTGCAACCCTCCGCCGACGACCTCAACCGTTGGGGTTGGGATTGGGCTCCGGCGCTTGTCGATTCATCCTCGGGCACTTCGCCACTCCTGTACCATGCGAGCCCTTCGTCGCCACACCCATGGTCCGAACGGTTTGTGAGTGCAGCGGTTGAAGCCGGTTTGCAATACGTTGCACCTTGGACTCAATCGACTCCAGATTCTTGCGGGATGTTTGCCACTGCGGTTCACCAAGGGAAACGTGTGCATACCGGACAAGGGCTCGAGGCGTTGTCGAATTTACAGATTCTTAGCCAATGCCAAGCCACTCATATTGAATTGCAAGGGCAGCGCGCTGTCGCCGTGCATGTCGAACACACACCCGGCGAAAGCGAACGGTTGGCTGCGCGACAAGCCATTGTGCTGTGCGCGGGTGTGGTTGGAACACCACAACTCTTATGGCAATCGGGAATCGGTCCATCCAAACAGCTCAGCGACCTATCGATTGAATGCCATGTCGATCTACCCGCAGTAGGAGAGAATTTGCAGGACCATCTCGCTTTTCCTGTCGTATTCGAAACGACCGATGCGGTTGGACTTGCGCGCAGATCGACCGTGGGCGAGCGCAATCGATATCGGAGTACGGGCAAAGGGTTGTTGGCCAGCAACATCGCGGAAGCAGGGGCGCTGTTATCTTTTACGGAATCGCAACATCCTGCATGTTCATCGCCAAGTGACGTGCAAATCCACTTTACTGCCACACACTATCTGCGCTACCCACGACTTGCTTCCACCACCAACTACATGTCGCTTACGGTTACGGATCTTCATCCGCGTTCGCGCGGCGCGCTTACCTTTCAAGTCGATAATTCTCCTTCCCATACTTGTGTCAGCCCACAAAAAGCTAGGCTGAAGCCCGTTATCGATCCGCACTATCTCATTGAAGCGGACGACCTGACGCGAATTTGCAGAGGAGTCGACGCGGCCAGGGAAATTGCTGCGCAACCAAGCCTGCGATCGCGGATCAAATCGGAGCTGCTACCAGGCGCTCGGCGTGCTGACTGCCAGTCGATGGAGCGCTCCATTCGATCTTTGTCTCAATCGATGTTCCATCCCATTGGGACCTGTCGCATGCAATCGCAGGGCGATTCCGAATCGCGGAATTCCGTGGTGGACGGTGGGTTTAGAGTGCATGGAGTCACTGGTTTGAGGATAGCAGACGCCTCAGTGATTCCGGATTTACCAAGCGGCAATACCAATGCGACTACGTTAATGATCGCGGCCCGCTTGTGTCAATTGTTGGAACGAGAAGCAGCTGCATCCTCAGTTGGAGAACCTGTGATACTGGATGGATGTGAGATGGGATAGTTCTGCCTAACACACGATAGGTAGAGATGCAGTTGGTTTGGCCAACGCGAGCTCTCCCTCGCTACTTTCGCGGTCGTAGACATTCTGCGTACAATGTTCTTAGTGAGCGGCGTGGAGCCAGATCGGTCTGAATCCAAGATTTTGGCTCGCAAAGCGTTTCATAAAAAAATCATCTATCGTAATCTCCTATAAAGCGAGTTGTTGTGAGCATCCTCTTTTGTTTCGTGCGCCGAGAGATTGGTACGGCAATCGCCGCGCGTGTCGTGCATTTTGCAGTGTTGATGGTCGTTACCAGTGTTGCGGCTTATTCCGTAGTACCACAGCTACATGCCGAAGATGTGGCGACCTCAGCGGTCAGTCGCATCGGCACCGATTTAAAGCTGCTATCGTCAGATGAATTGCAGGGACGCAACACCGGATCGGAAGGCATTGCCCGCGCTGGCGAGTACATTGCGCAGCGCTTTGCAGAACTTGGTTTCGACACGAAGTTGTTCGATGACACTCCCTTTCAAGATTTCACGATTCCCGGTCCGCTTGGCATGGGCGATCCCAACCGGAATACCCTTGTCTTTACGGGAGATGATATTCCAGCAGACTTTCCCGCACTGGTGCTTGGGGAAAACTATACTGCCCTGTCAGTTGGTGCGACTGGCTCGTTTTCCGGCGAACTTGTATTTGCCGGATATGGGATCACCGCTCCTGAACTTGGCTACGACGACTATGCCGATCTCGATGTCGAGGGCAAAGTGGTCATTGTTCTTCGAAAGGAGCCCCAGCAGAAGCTTGAAACGAGCATTTTCGAAGGGACACAAAACTCGCAACACGCATTTTTCTCAACTAAAGAAATCAACGCGTCGCTGCATAAAGCGGCGGCCTTGATCATGGTCAACGATCGCTTAACGGTTGAGTCCTCCGACGGTGATCAGTTGCTTGGCGTAACAGACGCTGGAGCGGCGATGACCAACAATCAAATTCCAACGTTTTACGTCCTTAGAAGCGTGGTGGAGCCTCTGATCCAAAAAGCAACCGGTAAATCACTGACCGAACTCGAGTTGGCTATTGACGAGCAATTGAAGCCGCAGAGTCACATGATCGCAGGTGCCAGGGTACAAGGTGAGACATTCATTGAACAAACCCAAACTCCAGTCCGAAATGTTGTTGGTTTGTTACGTGGTAAAGGGACGCTTGCGGAGGAATATGTCGTGGTCGGAGCTCACTATGACCACGTTGGTATGGGCGGCGAAGGTTCGCTCGCCCCTGGAACGATTGCAATTCACAATGGTGCCGATGACAACGCTTCAGGCACGACGGCAATGTTGGAAGTTGCGCGACAAATGGCTGCCGACAATTCCGAAAATCGACGCAGTATCGTTTTCATGGCCTTTACAGCTGAAGAAAAGGGACTTCTCGGAAGCAAGCACTATGTCCGCAATCCACGTTTCCCTCTGGAAAACACCGTCGCCATGCTCAATATGGATATGGTTGGCCGACTGACCGACAACATTCTAACCGTCTATGGAACGGGGACAGCGGAAGGCTTCGACGGGTTGATCGATCGCTTGAACGAGGTGAGCAAGTTCGATATCGACAAACAACCAGCAGGTTTTGGACCCAGCGATCATTCGAGCTTCTATGAAGTTGACATTCCGGTATTCCACTTTTTTACTGGCCTGCACAATCAATACCACCGACCGAGTGACGATTTTGAGCTGATCAACTTGGACGGAATGGCTCGCATCGTTCAGATGGTTACGGCCGCCACAAAAGAGATCAGCACGCAGGCACAACGACCTGCCCCGCTTAAAACATCCGGTTTTGCAGATGTAAGTCGGCGACCCAATCGACTCGCTCCACCACGAGCCATCATGGGAATTCAACTCGACCGTACCACTGAACGAGCGACGATCACGGCCGTTAACCAAAATAGCCCTGCCGAGCAAGCGGGAATTCAAATCGGTGACGTGATAATCAAAATCGACGGAACTGACATTGCATCGGCTGCCTCCTTGACTGAGGCATTAAGCGAACGTCGACCAGATGACACCATCAAGGTTACCATTGAGCGCGATAGCGAGATGATCGAAGTTGATGTCAAACTGGGTGCGGGTTGATCTGTGATTATCCCCTGTGGAAGCTTAGCGACCTCTTGGCGAGCGAGTGTCTATTGTCCATCGCGTGAGCGGCGCGAATCGTCTTCTGCCCGTATAGACCTTGCTTCCGCGCGACCTTGCGCATGCCCTGCGACGACACCAGCTAAATAAAGTGGATTGCCATAGCCCGGAAAAAAGGTCCCAGCCGCTGAGCCAGCGTAGGTGCCGTATGCAGGATAAAGAATCCTGGCCGCCTCAACGCGCTGTTCAACTGAACCATTGGCCTCCAGGTAAGCGATGACATCGCGACTTGCAACGGACTCATGGTAAAGGGGGACGATCGGTAAGAGATAGATGGCCGCATAGCTCCCCCTCCACTTGCGCGTCGCGAAGTCTTTGGCATGCCCAGCTTCATGCAGTGCAATTGCTGGTACGTCCGAATAGAGATGAATCGTGTGGGTAAATGGGTTGTAGTGATCCCCTCCAAACAGACGTCCGGGAATCAGTGTTTCTCCCAGAACGCTAACTGCACCCAGCGTATAACGCCAAGGTGCACCGACACGCTTGTTCTTAACCAAGCGCACCCAGTCTTCCCCCGGGCGATATTGATTCAGACGAACGCGCACGGTCGAAAGCTGATTCGCCGCCAAATACTCAGCCATCGCCGCCTCGGTTTCTGGGCCGATTCGGTGATTTTCGACTCGGCGATCCCACAACAGCAACTTACTCGGAATTCCAAACGTCCAGCCAATCGCATCCAAGACGGGTCGTGGCTCGCCACGCTGAATTATTGGTTCGTCATCCAACAGTTCAATGGACTCGCTCAAGTGCGTTGTGTCGATTGCCCTCGGTGAAAGCACTGCGCAGCCCGCTGAGCTAAGCATGACAATCACGATGGCATACAACGTAAAGCACTGGACCTGTCGGGAGAGGAGCCCCGCGTGTAACTGGAATCTGTTTTTTGACGTATCGATGACTCGACTTGGCTGTCCGGGTTCCATAACATGGTATCTCAGTGTTCTGGGGACGCGATGTTAGTCCGATATATCAGGTCGTGCATTTCATCGCTAGTGCGCTCGCCATGTTGAAATCTCGAAGGATCAACAGTGGGGCGACACGGGCAGGGCAGGGCGGGTTACTCATTTTCAAAGGAGTTCAATGTGCAACGACGTTCATTTTTGCAATCTGCCGTTGCGATCAGCGCGGCAATTGGCATTCGACCTGTGCTGGCCATCGACCCGTTCACGCGTCCCACACCTGGTCGATTGCGGTTGAGTTTAGCTGCCTATTCACTCCGTAAATACCTCGCCGCGGAACCTGACGATTCAAAGAAAATGGACTTGTTTGAGTTCGTCGACTATTGCCACCAACAGGAGTTGAGCGGCGCGGAACTGACGTCGTACTATTTCCCTGAAGATGTGGATGATGCTTACCTACTTGAACTCAAACGCCATTGCCATTTGCGGGGAGTGACTATCTCGGGTGGAGCGATCCGCAACGACTTTTGCACGCTGGATGAACAGAAACTGAACGCCGATATCGATCATACGCGCAAGTGGGTTGATCGATATAGCCTGTTAGGTGCACCCGTGATTCGCATATTTGCGGGGAATGAAAACGAGTTGGAAGCACTGCCAGATACGCTGGCAAGGTGCGCCCGGAACTGTGAAGCAGCTTGTGACTATGCCGCTGAGAAAGGCATCATTCTTGCGCTTGAGAATCATGGTGGAGTCACCGCAACCGCGGATGGATTGTTAGCCATTGTCCGACAGGTTGAATCGAAGGCATTTGGAGTGAATTTCGATTCGGGCAATTTCCATTCCACCGCTGACCCATACCAAGAATTGGCACAAATTGCTCCCTACGCGGTCAATGCCCAGATAAAGGTTGAGATTCAACAAAATGGAACCACCGTTGCGACTGATTTAGCACGAGTCATCAAGATCTTACAGGACGCTGGCTACAGTGGATGGGTCGCACTTGAATACGAAGCTAGCGAAGAACCGCTGGACGCCATTCCCCAGTGGCTCGACCGCTTGCGTCCCCTCGTTGAATCTTAATCGCGAACGTTGTGCGAATGTTGGTTTATTTAACGGGTCTAGCTTCTTTGAAAGCTCGAAAACTGCCAGTCCGCGGCGTTACGTCGTCCATTTCAAATGGCCTCACACTTCACATGTCGCTTCGCACTAGCCAATCCTCGATGGCTCGAATTTCATGCTCGATTTTAAGCTTCAAAGCATTGCGTTTTCGCAAGAGCTCATCAAGGCGCTTGGCGCCGAGCATGGCGACACGCGGTAAAGCAATAAACGGAAAGATTCTAATCGATGAATGAAACCTTGATTGAAAGTGACACGAAGGTTTCGTGTTATGCCGAGTGCGATGCGTTAGAATTTGTTTATCGCGCAATAACATCTGATTGATTTCATCAAGTGCTGCGCGGAGTTGGCGCAAGACAACTTCGGCCTGGCGCACGTTAGCCCACTGAACAGTAACCGTAAAGTTGCTGCGATTGAGTTTATAGAGTGATTCGGGCATCACTGTTAGTTCTGGCGAAAGGTGGCGGATATCGGACTGAGCAATTCTAATCTCACGGATTCATTTCGGAAGACATCGACTTCGGCATTTTTCAAATTCCTCGTTTCAATATCCATGTCTTGATGTTGGACACCATATTTCTGTCCTGCGTGGTGGCGCTTACTGCGCATTCAAGCGTCTCCAGTTGTGTTTGTTGGGCACGACCAAAGGGCTTTAAAAATGTCAATGCTCGCGTTGCTGAACTGGCTACTGACGACCTCCCATGTCGGGGTATAGCGGAACGAACAAAGCATTCAGTCTACCTAGCAGGCTCTCCTTAGCTGATCGGCGTTACGCGATCGATTTTGAATTTCCATTGAGTAATTGCGCCCGATATTCGTCATTTTGAATTGCAGTTCCCGTTTTAAATCGCAGAATGACCACAGTTAGCTCGCGCCCATGTTGCTTGCGACCATCTGTTTTTGCCCCACAGACCTGTCTGCAATGCGTTATCGTTACGCTTTCTTTTGGGGTATAGATCCATGGCTTCTTCGATCGTTTCTGAAATTCGGAATTTGGACGGTGAGTTTCGCAGTTGTGTCCAGGATTTCAAAGAACAACTACGTGAACTTGATCAGCATATCGATGCTGCTGCTCCGCCCAAACGTGGAGATGAATATCATCGCCAAGTACTAGAAGTATTTGAACATTCACAGCGTTTCTGTCGTCAATATGAACTTCAGTACGCCGGAGATGTGAATGAAGTGCGTCGAGCACAGGAGTACTTTCGCAGTGAAATTTCTCCATGGTTTTGCAAGAGCTGGATCGCCAATCGCGCGCACAGTAAACCCAGTGGTTTTGCCGGCGACTATGAAATGTTGATCAAGCTCTATGATGAAGCCACGCCAGCATCGGGGCTGGGTGGTTACATCGACCTCTGTATCCTCGACCTGCCATTGGCGCGTGCTGTACGGGGGCGCCTCAGCGCAGCGCGTCAGTTCTTGCTGGGTGAAATCGAATCGCGTAACTGTCCCACGCGCATCCTGGACATCGCCAGCGGTCCTTGCCGCGAATACCTCGATTGGCCAACGTTGGACCATCCGCTTGAAGTCGTCGCCTTGGATAACGATAAGATGGCTCTCGACTATGTAGGGCAGAACGTTGTTCCCGGAATGCCAATCGGTTGCCAACTTCGGCCTGTGCGTTACAACGCCTTACGCACTCGATCCGCCGAAGCAACCATACGGAATTTTGGTAGCTTTGACATCATCTACAGCGTTGGCTTATGTGATTATCTGACCGACGACCACCTGGTCGGATTATTCTCAGGTTGGCGGGCCACGCTCAACGAAAACGGCGCATTGTATATTGCGTTCAAGGATACGGAACAATACGACAAGACGCCTTATCAATGGCATCTCGACTGGTTCTTCTACCAGCGCACCGAGTCCGACGTGAAGAGACTCTATGAACGAGCTGGATTTGATTTGGGCGAGCTGCGCACTACGCGAGATTCGACAAATATCATTATCAACTTTCTTACTCGACGAGCTGCATCGACTATTGTGCGCTACGACTCTGCGACCGAATCGACGGAAGTTCGAGCTCCCAAATTGCACAGTGAGATTGCGGTACATCTCCTGAAGACCGACACGTTCTCTGAGAATTAGTAGTATCTCCGAGGCGACGATTTAGCTTTACGCGGAACGCCGAGCCATCTAAGCTCGGCGTTCCCGCTTTCGCAAACGTCTTCCCCGACCAACCTCAGCCTTTTGCCTAGCTTCACCAGCCAACGCGGGTTCAAATCCTCGTGGCTTAAATGCTCATTGAATTCACACAAACTTGATTGCAGCTGTCTAATTGCATGGTAAAAACCGCATTATTGACCGATAAATAGGCACATCTGCTCAGTTGACCGTACTGCGGGAAGGCGAATGATGAGATTGAAGTTCTTACCGCTATTGTTGCTATGGACCCTCTCCAATTCATTGTGGTTAGAAGAGCTTAGCGGGAAGCGATGCCATGCACAGGGCATAATCGTATCGGCGGCAGGTCCCGTGAATCGCGGGATGGGTGGAGCCTCAACCGCAGCTCCCACCGATGCGCTCGGTGCGCTCTATTGGAACCCAGCCACGATTAGCGGAATGGCCTCGAGCCAGACCGATTTTGGATTGGATGTCCTGGTTGCCAATCAGACCGTCCGTTCCTCGGTCGGTGCAATACAAGGATCGACGGACGCTGAAGCGGGGGCATTTCCGATTCCGAACGTAGGCTGGGTACATCGAGTAGCCGATTCGCAGTGGACATTGGGTTTGGGATTGAATGCGATCGCAGGTTTCAAGACCAACCTTTTATCGGACTCCAACAACCCGGTGCTTGCTCCGGCTCCGTTGGGACTGGGGCGAGTAAGCTCCGAGGCTTCGTTCCTGCAGTTGGCTCCAGTAGTTTCCTACGCGTTAACCGAGAGCGTTGCTGTAGCTGCAGGCCCCACGCTGACGACTGGGCAAATTGGCGTCGAGCCGTTTGTATTTGACACTCCGAATCCTCAGGGTTATCCAGCGGGGCGGTCGACGCGCTATCACTGGGGTGCGGGATTCCAATTGGGCACCTACTATATTTATTCACCGAATGTCCGTTTTGGGGCCAGTTTCAAAAGTCCCACTTGGATGGAACAGTTTGAATTTTATGGAACCGATGCGAATGGCGGACCGCGCATTTTGACGGCTGATATTGATCTACCAATGATCGTCTCGGTCGGTACATCCTATTCTGACAATGATCGCTGGCTATTTGCATTGGACGCTAGACTTATCGACTTTGCGAACACTCAAGGCCTCGGTGATCCCGCAGAGTTCGATGCGAGCGGCAGCTTGGGTGGACTGGGTTGGAGTTCCGTATTTGCAACGGCGATGGGGGCTCAATATCAAGCCAGCGAATCACTAGCGCTTCGCAGCGGCTACACGTTCAACCAAAATCCGGTCAGCGATAGTGAAGCATTCTTCAATGTCGCATCTCCCTTGATCTACCAACATATGCTCAGTTCAGGTTTATCGCTTCGGATCTTTGAAGCAACCAGTGTCAACGCCGCCTATAGCTATATGTTTGAAAACACGCGCACGGGCGCGATACACGCTCCAGGCATCGGTGCGTTGGCGGGAACCAGTGTTGAAAATTCGATGAGCGCGCATTTCTGTCAAACGCAATTAAGAATCAGCCAATTTAGCAAGTTGGCTGGAAGTGTGTTGCGGGTTTGCTGGCTGGTTTGAGATAGTAGTGTGGTTGCCAGTTGGGAAGAACTGTTGAAGCTCAATGGCTGCTGCATGCAGTGTCG
>JBGSUV010000002.1:0-15394 GCA_041753315.1 Pirellulaceae bacterium
GATCAGCAATGTAGATCAGCAATGTAGATCAGCAATGTAGATCAGCAATGTAGATCAGCAATGTAGATCAGCAATGTAGATCAGCAATGTAGATCAGCAATGTAGATCAGCAATGTAGATCAGCAATGTAGAACAGCAATGTAGAACAGCAATGTAGAACAGCAATGTAGAACAGCAATGTAGAACAATTGTCCCCAATTGTTCAGCTCCTTGCGGATGGTTGCCATAAGCTGGGTACAGAACACGAATTTAGAACAATTGTCCCCAATTGTTCTGTTTCAGGAGAGGATCAAAAATGAAGACGCTTAAGATAACAGTTATGGCTGCGATGGTGGGGCTATGCAGTTCCACCTTTGCCTTTTCGCAGATCACTTTATTTCAACCCTCTTACTCACCCGTGGTTATACCGGCACCGATTGCTGTGCCGGTGGCCCCGATCGTTCCCACCTATGTTGCACCAACGGTCCGCTACGCACCGGTTATTCCAACGCCGATGGTCGCGACACCGGTGCGCTCAAGTTATCGACTGCCCTATACCGTGGCGAGGCCGGTGGCACCTGTGGTAATCGCTCCAGCGGTTGGCGTACCGGTAACGCAATACCGTCCGCTTGTTGTCGGGCCTGGAATTGGGGGGCTGCCCAACACTTACGTTCCGGGCCAACCCGTCCGAAACGCACTTCGTTTTGCGATCCCGTAGTACGGTCCTCACGCATAACTACTGGAGCGCGGGGATGTTAGCAGCTAAGATGGACGGACCCAAGTACGGTTGCTAACGGTCCGCGAAGAACAAAACTGATCCGCTATACCTTCAGGTTATTGAAGGGCATTCTTTGTGGTCCTAAGCACGTTCCCCACCTTCTCGCGCTAGGACCTACCCAATGAAGTTGCAACAGCCATCCTTCCTTCCTCGACTTTGGCTAGTTGTGGGAGCTCTGCTGATCTCTTTCATTTTGCATTGCACCCACGATGGAATTGCTTTTGGGCAATCCAATTCCGGATCCACCCCGACGAAGATCGTGTTGCTGGCTGGCAATCCGAGCCATGGTTATGGTTCGCATGAACATTTAGCTGGATGTCGTATACTCGCCGAGGCGATTGAGATGGCGACAGACAATGTGAGTTGTGAAGTGATCGCCGGAGGCTGGCCGGAAGATGAAAAGGTGCTGGATGGTGCAGCAACCATTGTCATGTATGCGGATGGAGGTGGAGGACACCCTGCACTACGACATCTAGAAAAACTTGGCAAGTTAATGGATCAAGGCATCGGCTTCGTATGTCTGCACTACGCTGTCGAAGTTCCTGTTGAGCCGGGTGGAAAAGAGTTTTTGAAATGGTTGGGAGGCTACTTTGAAACCCACTGGTCGGTGAACCCGCATTGGACTGCCAATTTCGAGTCGTTGCCAGAGCATCCGGTAACGCGTGGCGTGAAACCTTTTGCTGCCAACGACGAATGGTACTTTCACATGCGTTTCCAACCGGAGATGAAGGGAGTCACCCCAGTTCTTAGTGCGATACCACCGGAAGATACGATGCTACGCCCGGACGGCCCGCATTCAGGCAATCCAGCAGTTCGCGAAGCGGTAGCCAAAAGGCTGCCACAGCATGTCGCCTGGGTTTACGAACGTCCCGCGACAGAAAGTTCCAAAGCAGGAAGATCATTTGGATTCACCGGAGGTCATTTCCATTGGAACTGGGGGCGCGAAGACATTTTGCGATTGGTGGCCAATGCTGTGGTATGGACCAGTGGAAGGGATATCCCAGAAGGTGGCTTGCAGATCAACAAACTTGGTATTGATGTTCTGCGAGATGGACAAGACGAAACACCTCCCCAAGACTTCGATCCTCAGCAAGTACAATCGGATTTCAAGTTGACTGCGGCGCCCGTTGGCCAGCGCCAAGCACCGCGCAATGTAAATCGTCGACAGGGTCGTGGCCAAAATCGACGTGGACAAAATCTCGGGGTCTCTGCGTCCAGTGGGACCGAGCCAATATTTGTGAGTGAAGTCATTACGGCAGCTACGCCAGGTCATCAGGTCGCCGCGGAAGTTGATATCTCGGGTGCAAAGCAGTTGTTCCTAGTCTGCACCGATGGTGGGAATGGATTTGCTTGCGATTGGGCCAATTGGATGAATCCCACGCTTGTCGACTCCACCGATAAAGAGCTCGACCTGACCACGCTCGATTGGGACAAAGCGGAATCGCAATGGGGCAACGTGCATCGCAACAAAAACGCCGACGGAGGGCCAATGATCGTCAACTCCGTTCCGATCGCCAAAGGGATTGGAACTCATGCTAACAGCTTGATTGCATACACGATCCCCGAGGGTTACTCCAAACTAAAATTCATCGGTGGCCTCGACCAGGGTGGTGTTGGTCAGCAAGGTGGTGCGCAATCGTCGGTTCGCTTTCGCGTCTACGTGAACAACGCTCCCAGTAATATTTCCAATTTGGATGGCAGGGCAAGTGATGGAGCGAGCCGCGATCCAGCAAACGCTGTGTCAGGCCTCAAGGTACATCCAGCTGTTGAAGCGACGCTGGTCGCTGCGGAGCCTGAGTTGCTTTCGTTGACCAATCTCGACATCGATCATCGCGGACGTATTTGGGTTTGCGAAGTCGTCAACTATCGCGGTCACAAAGGCGAACGCGCCGAGGGCGATCGCATCTTGATCCTGGAAGATACCGACCAGGACGGCGTCGCTGACGTAACCAAAGTCTATTACCAAGGACGTGAAGTGGACTCAGCGATGGGTATCTGCGTACTGGGAAACAAAGTCATTGTTTCTGCGTCTCCCAACGTTTGGGTGTTCACCGACGAAGATGGTGATGATGTACCTGATCGCAAGGAACTGTTTTTTAGTAAGACCGGTCAGGAGCAGCACGATCACTCCGCCCACTCGTTTTTGTTCGGACCCGACGGCAAGCTCTATTGGAACTTTGGAAATACGGGCAAAAGCGTTCACGATGCAAGAGGCAACATTGTGGTCGACAAAGCTGGCAACGAAGTCGTCGACAATGGCAAGCCCTACTATGGTGGCATGCCCTTTCGCTGCAACTTGGACGGATCGGATTTCGAGGTCCTAGCGCACAATTTCCGCAACAACTACGAAGTGACCGTCGACTCTTTTGGTGCTTTATGGCAATCGGATAACGACGACGATGGCAATCGCGCCACCCGCATTAACTTTGTGATGGAGTATGGCAATTACGGATACCTCGACGAACTAACCGGTGCAAATTGGCGGGAAGCTCGTACCAATATGGAAGCGACAATTCCTGAACAACACTGGCATCTGAACGATCCTGGAGTCGTCCCGACCATGCTGATCACCGGTGCCGGTTCACCAACTGGAATTACCGTTTATGAAGGTGAGTTGTTGCCTGAAGTATTTCGCAATCAAGTGATCCATTGCGACGCAGGGCCCAACGTCGTGCGAGCCTATCCAGCAACGGCCTACGGTGCCGGCTACAACGCGACAATCGAAGACTTAGTTGTGGGAGAGCAAGATCGTTGGTTCCGTCCGGCCGACGTCTGCACTGCGCCAGACGGCAGCCTGTTTGTGACCGATTGGTACGACCCTGGAGTCGGTGGACATCAGATGGTGGATACCGAACGTGGACGATTGTTTCGACTCGCTCCGCCTGGCTCGAAGTACATCATTCCTGAGCAGGATTTCAGCTCGGCGGCGGGAGCTGTGGCGGCATTGAAGAGCCCCAATCAGTCGGTTCGCTATCTCGCGTGGCAAGCGCTTCAATCAATGGGCGCAGCGGCGCGAAGTGAATTGGAAGGACTTGCGACAGACAGCAATCCTCGTTTTCGAGCGCGGGCGCTATGGGCACTTGGAAAACTGGCAGATAGCACGGCTGCCAACCGTCAGCTCGCAGTTGCAACGGCACTGTCCGATGCAGAGCCCGACGTGCGGATGATGGGCATCCGACTAGCGCGGCAACTCAACATGCATGATTTTGTTCCCAAGGTTCTCACCGACCCATCTCCTGGCGTGCGTCGGGAATTGGCGGTAGCGCTGCGTGAAAACCGTTCTGATCAAATGCCAGTCATGTGGGCCTCATTGGCAGAACAACACAACGATGCTGATCGTTGGTATTTAGAAGCACTTGGAATTGCCGCTGAAGGACGCTGGGATGCATGTTTCGATGAGTACGTCAAACTGATGGGCGAGGCGTCTCGTCCAATTTCGCATGACATTGTATGGAGAGCGAGAACTGATCGGGCGCTCCCGTACATTGTTGAGATCCTCACCAATCCTAACACTTCGCCAGCTGCGTCGCTGAGGATGCTTCGAACACTCGACTATCACTCCGATGCCCCCCGGGTGCAAGCGCTGCGGCAAATCGCGGAAAAACTGCAGTCCGCGAGTAGTAGTGAACACAGCGATTGGATGCTGGTAGAAGTTGTTTCGCGTCTGCCCGATGCGCGAGAGGTATCGGCTACGCCAGCGATGGCAGCGGTGATTGAACGAAGCATGCAGAGCGCTGATCGCGAGCGGCAACTCACTCTTCTCCGAAAAGTGAAGGTACCAAACGCATCCTCCGCGCTGTTGAACCTCGCTACGACGGGCAATGTAGATTCGGTCAGTGTCGGTGCCTGCGAAATGTTACTGAGCGGTCAATCCATCGATCCACTGATGAAGTTATTGCTGACCGAAGACGTTGGCCAGGCGCGTCGCGTTGCACAAGTTATTGCAGCCTGTGGTCCAGAACACGCCATTGCGCCATTGCAGCAGATTCTGGAAAACGAATCGATCCCGTCTGAGGCTCGGGTCGTCGCAGCCAAAGGCTTAGCCAACAGTGAACGCGGTGCCCGTCTGCTGCTCCGTCTGGCCAACGATGGACGACTGTACTCTGAAGCTCGCTATGTCGTCGGTTCAACATTGCGTTCCAGCAACAAGCCAGATATTCGCGATCAGGCTTTACAACTTTTTCCAGCTCCGAAGATGAAGTCGAAAGAGCCCCTGCCCGAATTGGCTGACTTGGTCAAGATGACCGGCAACGCAGAGACGGGCGCCACGCTCTTCAAGACCACCGGTACTTGTGCCAATTGCCATGTGCTTAATAAAGAGGGCAAAAATGTCGGACCCGATCTCTCGGAAATAGGTGGCAAACTTGCCAAGGAATCGCTGTATATTTCAATCCTCGATCCTTCAGCAGGTATCAGTCATAACTACGAAAGTTGGGCAGCTCTGACCGATTCTGGACAAGTGATCGTTGGGCTGTTGATCAGTGAAACAGACAACGAAGTCGTTCTGAAAGATGCAGAAGGAATTGAACGCCGCATTCCGCGCGATGAGCTCGAAGAGTTGCGGAAGCAGGAAAAGTCGTTGATGCCGGAGAACATCATCGAGAACCTGAGCACAGCCGACTTGGTAAATTTGGTCGAATTCCTGACGACGCTCAAAGCCGGCGACAAAAAGTAAGCTTGCGAACCAGCGGCTTCCGCTTTAAACATCATTTACATTCGACCAATAAAATATACAGTCGGGAGAGCGAGGCTCCTGCCGAGCTTGTTAGGGCTGCGTCCTAACGTCCACAAGCAAGATGTTCAATGCGGTGATTCGCCGGCTCTACATTTTTAACCCCCATTTATAACCGAGATAACCAAGATTCTCCCTGGCTTTTCTTCTTCGACCCTTTTACGAGACCTTAGACAACTGGTCGCCTGGGGTGAAGGACGCGACGGGTCCAACGAATTAAAGGAGACCACGAATGTCAAACGGGTTTCAGCCTTCTGGCTCAGTCGTCTTTGCTTATCTACTAGTTTGCGGAAACGAGCCGCTGCCGTGTGCAGTGGCTTCTCCAACGGAGGATAGTGGCCAGTAGCATCAGACTGATTGCAGTTATTCCACCAGTGCGTATCCAACCTCCTTTGAAAACAGCGACACCATTGATCGCAATAAATACAAGGAAGGCGAGCCACGCGATGCGCAGCCAGCGGAATCGTTTGACGGTAGCTCGCGAGACGCTCCAAATCCACGCGACATCCCCGCCCCAAATCAACATGAACGCATAGTTGAAATAGAGCCCGCCTCCAAATTCGATTCCGATCAAATCGCGAGTTTGTCGTGCCGTATCGGCTAATGCGGCCGAGTGGCTCCAATGATGATGGAAATGGTAGGCCGCGACAACATGCCCGATAAAAAGGGCAACGCCTGCCGACCATGCGAGGCAGAGGCACCATTCGATTCGTTTTGAAGACGGCGGTGCCAACCATCCGATCAGGCTGCCGAAGAACAAAAGCATGGAGAGCCGAATTGTCCAAGAGATTATTTCTTGCCCCATGTTTCCCCCTACACGTAGTCGCGTCTCTTCGTCGAGACGCGAATTTTTAATAGCGTCTCCGGAGAGACGCTGCTACGTGAAATCTTCGATAACGAACTAATCTTATGAAAACAGATTCTAATGCCATAGCGGCCTGCGCCCGAGCCAGTTTTGATGATTAGTAATTGGCGATTACGCCGAAAATGTTTGCGCCATCCACTCAAAATTGTCTTGGCGTCAGAGTTGGCGCACGAGTTGCCAGTAGATGTGTCGAATTTAGGCTCTTGAAGCCCGTGCACCGACTGCGGCAAGCTGTTTGAAGTCTCGCCAGATTGCCTGCTTGGCGTCCACGACCTCCCCTCCAATGCTTGAAATGGAACACGGAAGCTCATGCCCGAACAACTTCTCATTTGGAATGGTAACGCAGGAAAAGCTGCATTGGTTGACCAACTTCGCCAACGCTGTTCCACCCCGAAGACGCGATTCGTCGAGATGCGACGAGACGTCGACTTGGTTACGGCGATAAAAGAAGCCGAATGCGAAACCGTTATCGCTGCCGGCGGAGACGGCACCGTCAATGCCATTGTCAATGCACTGATGCAAATCGACACCGGCGAGCGGCCCAAGATGGCGTTGGTGCCGATCGGCACTGCCAACGACTTTGCCGGTACGCTTGCGTTGCCGGAAGATGCCGATGCGAGCCTCGACTTGGTTTCCACATCCCAATTCCTTCCCATTGATGTGGTTCGCATCCAAGCCGACAACTTTGAGTACTTCTATGCAAACATTGCCGCCGGTGGAAACAGTGTGCGCGTCGCTGAAGAAATGACCGATGAGATGAAGTCGGCATGGGGGGCATTTTGCTACCTGAGGGGTGGTTTGCAGGTATTAACCGACTTGAAGAGCTTTCGAATTGCGGCAGACTGTGGTGGGGAACTTCTAAAAGACCTTGATACCTGGGCGGTCCTGGTAGCAAATGGACGCACAAGCGCTGGCCGTATTGCCGTCGCTCCTGAAGCGTCCCCGATCGACGGTCTGCTGGATGTCATCATTATCCGAGATGGCACGGTGCTGGATATCGTGGAAATCGTCTCCAATGCGTTGCTCGGCAGTTATCTAGAGTGCGAACAAGTCATCTTCCGGCAAGTTCCCTATTTGAAGTTGCATTCGGTTCCAGGAATGCGATTTACCCTCGATGGCGAAGTGATCGACGAAGAACCAGTTCAGTTCGAGGTCGAACCAGGTGCAATTGAGATGTTTGTAGGTAGCCAGTTTCTTCTGGACCATAGTCAACACCTGCGTAATTCCTAAAGTCGCACCCCGCTGACGCTAGTAATGGATGTTCGGGAAGGGTGGGGGCGGGTCGATTACCCCTTAAAAATTGCGCGGATTATAATGTGCTTTTGAGAAAATTGCGCGCAAGGTCTACAAACTCGCAGGGTAACTTCATTGAGCCGGAAGATAGATGCCACGACCCAACCCAGCTTAATGCTGCGATTGCGGGATCATTCAGATGCGCTAGCTTGGTCTGAATTTGTGGATGTCTACGGCCCGTTGATTTACGATTTTTGTCGCACTCGCGAGTTACAGTCATCGGATGCGGCCGACGTCACCCAGGAGGTACTGCTGCGCGTGGCGAAGGGAATACGCACCTTTGAGTATGATCGTACAAAAGGTCTATTTCGCGATTGGCTGGCCAGGATCGTCCTGAATGAAGTGCGCCGAAACGCCAAGAAAAACCGAGATGTGGCCATCGCGCCTGACGAATTGGACCATGACTCGGGGTTGCTTGAGAGCAGCTGGGATGAGCAATTCCAACAATACATCTTTGCAAAAGCACTCGACCGCAGCAAAGCTCACTTCAACGAGGAGACATGGAGGATGTTTGACCTTTCCTGGTTACGCAAACTGCCGGTAGAGCAGGTTGCGCGTGACTTAGGGGTTGGTATTGATCGCATTTATGTGGCTCGCAGTCGGGTATTGAAACGGCTGCGGTACGAAGTAGCAATTTTGGCCGATGATATCCTCTTTTGAGACCGCCGTTTCATGAGTACGACCCCATCACCGCACGAGGTTGGATGCCCCACCACGCGACAACTGCGTGAATGGTTAGATGGTGGAAAGGAGCTTTCCGAGAGTATTCAGCAACACATTGAAAACTGCCAACGCTGCTCCGCGTCGCTCGCAGCCATGACGGATGATGAGAGCCTGCACTCGTTGGCCGACCGCTCGCAGACGAAGCCCCGTCGGCTCTTTTCCGACGAACCCGAATTTGAAAATCTTCGCTCATTGTTAAATGCCTGGTCGCTCGACGGACTGTCGCAATTGGATTCTGGCGACCTAACTCCGCCGGAAGCACGAGAATCAGATGTTGTTCACCCACCGCCACGAGCTGGTGAACTCGTCTCGACCCAGCGTGCCAAATTGGAATCGACTCATCTCGACTCGCCGTCATTGCAGATTCTTTCAACTGACATGCTGAGTCGGCGGTTGCCAGTTGGCCGCTATGTAATTGAACGCCTTATCGCTTCCGGAGGTGCCGGAGCTGTCTATCTGGCCTATGATCAGCGACTGCAACGTGAGGTCGCAATCAAAATCCTCGCCCGCGAGTCGATGCGCGATCGTCAGCGGTTTCTTCGAGAGGCGCGCACGCTAGCCGACTTGGAACATCCAAACGTTGTTCGCATATTTGATTTTGGAGCACTGGAGAGAGAAGTGGATCGATTGAATGTCGATCCGCAACTTGAACAGAGTGGTCAACTTTACTTGGTGATGGAGTACCTTTCCGGAGGCACCTCTGCAAAGCTCGGTTTCGAATCCACGTTGCAGAATTCGGAAAATTCGGCTGTCGAACGCAAAGCGAACGATCTTAAGTACTTTAGAAATTTGGCGAGTTTGCTGGCCACTGCCGCGGATGGGCTCGCGGCGGCTCATGCAAAAGGTCTTGTCCATCGCGACGTAAAACCGGGCAACTTGTTGTTAAACGCCGATCGAACGGCCATCAAAGTAGCAGACTTTGGACTGGCAAGGCTGTCCGATGCCGATGCAACGCAAGTTACGCGCACCGGCGATCTGTTGGGGACTCCGGTTTTTATGAGTCCTGAGCAGGTTTCTGTGAATTCCACGATCACATCCGCCAGCGACACTTATTCGCTTGGTGCCACGCTCTATCAACTCATGACGGGCATAGCACCATTTCAGGGCGGGCCTGCCGCTGTACTACGACAGGTAGCGGAGAGCTCACCCGTCGCACCTCGATTGATCAACGCAGCCATTCCCTTTGATTTGGAGACCATCTGTCTTCATGCGATGGAGCACGAACCTGCGTCGAGATATCCCAGCATGGAACAATTTGCCGCCGACTTGCGGCGATTTGTGGCTGGAGAACCGATTGCTGCTCGACCGGTTTCTTCCACTACCAAAGTCATGCGGTTCCTTCGCCGCAATCCATCATTCACATCCATTTTAGTCACATGTATTGTTCTGGTCTGTTTGTTGACCGCCGGTAGTGCCACAGCAGCATACGTCTATTACCATCAGAATCAAAACCTGGAAATGGCGGCAAATAGCGAGCGCCGTGCCAAGCGCTCTGCGGAAGAAGCATTAAAAGCGTCAATCGCCGCCGCCGATGACCTGTTGTTGGCAGTCACTACGGAATCCGACTTATTGCCGCGGACTCCAGGCTCGCAAGAGGTTGTGCGCAAGTTGCTCGAACGCGCTCGTGACTACTTTCAGCGGTTCCTCGAAACCAACGAAGGCAATGTCACTCTGACATATCAGCTCGCGCGGGCGCACTCGGGATTGGGCGTCGTTGCCATGCGCGTGGGCGATGCCGCAACCCTGGAAGCCGAAACAGAAGCCGCAATTGCACTGATCGACCTCATACCATCAACGGAGATTCCAGAATCCAAACGAGCGGAACTCAAGTGCGATACGCTGGTCGTACTGGCGAACTATTATATCGAAGCAGGTGAAGCCAAACGCGCGATTCCCATTCTGCTTGATGCCATTCAAACCTGTGAATCCGTTGACGAACAAGCTGGCGATGAAGCTGACGAAGAGAGTCCCGACGGACTAGCTGCTAGTCATGCCACCGCCCTCATGGGTTTGGCAAATGCGTACACCTGGGTTGGCAAACGCGATGAGTCGATCCCGTTATTGACCACTGCCAAAGAGATGTTTGTCAAGCTACGATCCGGCGAGCCTGACAATCAAAGCTATCTTCGAAATGCAGCCGCTTGCCATATGACGTTGGCTACAATTGCCCTCGACCTCAACAAGGCGACTGAAGCCAAATTACACCTTGCCGATGCACTCGTTTTGCTTAACGAAGTTGATGAAAACGATGCGATCTCGCTGAGAGTTCGTGAGATGAAAATCAAAGTGTTCACAAATCTGGCTTTGGCCGAGCGCCGCATGGGTAACAACGTCGCGGCGAAGGCTGGCTACGAAGCTGCCATGGAGGAGTCCCAGCGGATGATCGAGCTGGAGCCGAGCATCACCAGCCATCAATGGAACCTGGTGGTAGCCTCTCTAAACTCGGGAGGGCCGGATATCGAACTCGGGACCTTGCAATCGCTCGTTGAACGTTGGCAAGCAACCGTGCCCGTCCTCGATCGTTTGATTGCAGGAGAACCCGACAATCAACGATATCAACAGGTCAAAGCAATGTTGCAAAGCAATATCGCCATCGTTTTGCGAGACATGGGCAAGCTCGAAGAAGCCATTGTTCCACTGCAGGCGGCCACAGAATCGCTACGTCAACACGCCCAGCAACTCGACTTTTCATCCGAAGCGTATTTGCCTGTCGCATTAAATCACTACGAACTTGCGTCCACCTGGCTGCAACTCAAACAATACGAAAAAACGACGACGGCACTCGCTGAAAGCGACGCAATCGTCAACGCCATACTCGCCAGCGATCCTGACTTTACGCCTGCCCGCGGCCATCTACTCGATGCACTGCACATGCGGTTGGCCATGTTGGCCGTACAGAAGGAAAGCGACCTTGCCCAGCGCGATAGCCTCGCCGAACAAAGCCTGGGCCTCGCCCAAGAGCTCGCTAGAAATAACCCGGACGTGGCAGAGTACCAAATTGAATTGCCCCGCGCCTTAAATGATCATGCACTTGTTCTGGCTGATGCCTCGCAATTCGAAGCGGCTTTAACAACCGCCCGGGAGGCGCGCCAACTTTTAGCAACTCTATTATCGAAGTCGGACTCCGCATCTGTGCCACCAGAATTGGGAGCGTGCGAGAAAGCTGCGCTGCTGGTTGAAGTCCGCGCTATGTTGCACAGTGCCGCAGAGCCTAATTCACCACAGTTGCTCGCCGACGTTCACGAACTGCTAAATCGAGCTCGCGAATTTGGTGCAACGGACGAGGAGCTAGCAGGTTTTGACGAGTTTTTTGCTTCGTCATCGAAGTAAAAATTCAAGTCCGTTTCCGCTTTGAAAGTAGCCCATGGCATAACACTTGCACTTTTAGCCACAAGTTCTAACTCTCTTTCTTGAGTTGGATTACTGGCTCTCGTTGAGCCCATTCTGATGTTTTAAAGGGAGTACATAATCATGGCGTTGTTTTCCAGTATGGAACTTACCAACTTGCAAGATCTGTTCGTTGAACAACTGCAGGACCTGTATGACGCTGAGAATCGCTTAGTCGATGCTTTGCCAAAAATGCTTGATGCAGCTACTGACAAACAACTGAAGGCTGCGTTTAAAGACCACCTTAAAGAAACGAAGCAACATGTCAGCCGCCTCGAAACTGCCTTCCAACAGCTTGGTTGCGATGCCAAGCGTGAGTCCTGCGAGGCGATGAAGGGACTGATCAAGGAGGGCGAAAAAATGGTCGATGCCAAAGGCGATCCAGCGGTGAAAGATGCAGCACTCATCGCCGCCGCCCAACGCGTTGAACACTACGAAATGGCAGGCTACGGAACAGCGCGGAGTTTTGCCGACCAATTGGGGCATCACCAAATTGCTCAGCTCCTGCAACAAACTCTCGACGAAGAGGGTAACGCGAACAAGACGTTATCCAAGGTGGCCGAAAGTTGGGTGAATATTCATGCTTCCCAAGCTTAAGTTTGCAACAGGTTGACCTTGAAAACTATTGTGCTTTGAAGCTACCAATTCGTTCCGTTTTGTGCGCAGCAGATGGGATGTGAGAAGCCATCCTCGCGCGCAGCGACTGCCGACTATATGGTTGTCCCGAAATGGTCGGCAGTCGTTTTTCTTGGAGATTCTGTGATGGAAGTTTCGTTGGTTGGAAAAGTTGTTTGGATTACCGGCGGTGGCGAAGGAATTGGCCGTGGAATTGCCTTGCTTGCTGCCGAATGTGGAGCCAAGGTCGCCGTCACGGGACGCGATCCAAAACCTCTCGAAAAGGTGGTTGCCGAAATCGAGCAACATGGCGGCACTGCCTTGGCCGTACCAGCCGACGTGAGCCATGAACAGGAAATGAAGCAGGCCGTCGACACAATAATAAAAAAATGGAAGCGGCTTGATAGCTTATGTGCGAACGCTGGAATTAACGGCACATGGGCTCGCATCGACGAGCTTGATCCCGCAGACTGGTCGCAAACGATCGCCGTGAACTTGACAGGTACTTTCCTTGCGATCCATTATGCAGTGCCACACCTGCGACGATCAGGTGCCGGGAGTATTCTGATAATGTCATCTGTCAACGGCACGCGGATGTTCAGCAACCAAGGCGCAAGCGCATATGCATGCAGTAAGGCTGCTCAACTTGCACTCGGTCAGATGCTCGCACTGGAGCTGGCCGAAAGTTGCATTCGCGTGAACGTCATCTGTCCCGGGGCGATTGAAAGCAATATCCATGACAAGACCGAACGCCAGGGACTCGAGGGACTTGGCGATCAAGTCGAATTTCCCGAAGGAAAAATCCCGTTAACTGACGGAAAGATGGGGACGCCACAGCAAGTTGCTCAATTAGCAGTCTTCTTGACCAGCGATCTGGCGGACCATATCACGGGCACTCCCGTCTGGATTGACGGAGCGCAGTCGATTCTTCAGGGGTAAGTCTCGACATCTTTCGTTGCGAATTGACCCAATAAAATATGCAGTCGGGAGAGCGAGGCTCCTGCCGAGCTTTTTCGGGCAGCGTCCTAACGTCCACAAGCCAACCGAGTACAGGCCCGTTGCTTTTGAACGACAGGTGACGGCCGGAGAAGGCTCCGCCGGAGCGCCCTCCCGTGAGAGCTTTGGCAAGCTCCATTACGGGTGGCCAATCCAACTCATGAGCAGACTGCTGTAAGTGGAGACTTGCTGGGATATCGCTGGAACGGTCAACATGAGCGTTGCGCCAGTACTGGCGACCGCGACCCACGTGCGATGTCTTTCAATCGCAACTCTTCTGTAGACCTGAGCAGAAGTCTTTTCCTTGACTGTCGGTTCCTTAGCGTTCGACTCGTCCATCCACTTTTCAAGTACGTTGCGTCTATCGTTGGCGATCATAACTGCGATTCTCCCTATTTTATTCACCCTACAATCCGAACGATCCGCGTCAACACCGCAAAAAGAATGCCATTATCAGCGGTATTCCGAGTAGAAATCTGTCCTCTCCCGGGTGAATTCAGCTAGTGAATTCAGCTAGTGATTTCAGATGGAACAGGTGACGGCTGACCGAAGCACCCGTCCACCGTAGCTTGTTTGGTACATCCTTTGCTTCTCTGATTCTGGCGAGAGGATTTGACGCAAACTCTCAAGCTTCCACCGCTTGCCCACCTAATTCAAGGATTATTATTGTGACCGAAGCAGCAGACTCCAATATCGGCGACTTACTCAAAATTATACTCGCTATATTTCTACCGCCCGTTGGCGTGTTTTTAGAAGTCGGTCTGGGACTTCACTTTTGGCTCAATATATTGTTAACCTTGCTTGGGTATATCCCCGGCATCATCCATGCGATCTTCATTATCTTGCGTAAATGACCTACTGGATCGCAAGCGCTTCGAAGGTTAGCTTCAACTTAGTTCTTGGATATTCCCCATGTGTTCTCATCAAATTTACAGCGCGTCGTTACACAGATGTTATGCGGTTGCGTCTTCGCTCGCGACGAGTGCCGCTCTAGCGTCTGTCGCGGTAACGCTACTATGTACCTCTGCGATCGCTCAAGTGGCAGACAACGCCCCTGGAAATGCTCAACCATCCATCGTTAACCGGTTGCTCGACGAAAGCATTCCGGCACAAACGGTAGACAAAGCAGAACCACAGCGATTTTTAGTTTCAGCCAAACACCTGGCTGGGGCGACGATTGTGGACCGCGCGGGAACAGATATGGGAGATGTCAGCGTCATCTATCTGACAGTCGATGGTAAGCTCGTTCATTTAACGATGGAGCTTGGGAGCGTGCTGGGACTGGGGGGAAGCGCCATTGCAATTCCGCTGTCTGCTGTTGGACTACGCGATACCGACGACTCTGCATCAACCGAAGCCTGGCTGTCACTTGAACTGACCAAAGAGGTCATCGAGAAAGCACCACCACTCGAAGCGAGAAACCAACTGGAGCTTCGAGACGAAGCCTGGGTTGCTCAAAATGCAAAGTTCTTTAACGTGCAACAGACTGCAGTTTCAGAATCGTCCGCAGAAGCGTCGTTAACCATACCCGCCGCAGACCTGCTGGATCATACCGTTTTGGGCCAGGGCGACACAGCTACGATTGCACACGTCGAAGACTTGTTGCTTGGCCTGGGCAACGGCCAAGAGGGAGAGTTACCAGTTCGCTACGCCATCCTTGGATATGGCGGTACGTTGGGGATTGGGACCAAGTATGTGGCGATACCCTTCAACGAGGTTAAGATCACCATGCTCAGTGAATCGGAACTGAAAGTGGAAGTTCCTTACAATTCCAAGTCCCTGGCAGAACAGCAGCTAGTGACGCCTGATGACTATCCTGAACTTAAGCTAAATTCCGTCCGCCGACGCATCGAGCGTCAGCGTCAGCCAACTCCGGCGCGACCCTAACGTAAGCGTACAGAGCGATCGAATGGGAATTTGGCTGGGCGGCGCACGGGCGTTTAATTGCGCAGGCGTCGAGTGGCGTTGCGGAGTCTTGCTAGTTCGGCCTTGTCGCGACGTTCGACTTCCCGATAGGTACGAACAG
>JBGSUV010000003.1:0-3149 GCA_041753315.1 Pirellulaceae bacterium
GCGGCAACAGCGACCTCGAAACTTCCATGGCGTTCGATACTTGGAGATTTAACGATGCGTGTGAGCATGAAGACACCGTTCTAACACATCACTACATTGGCAACATTGCGCGCGTTGAACGGCTGCGCGAAGAACTAAGCAAGAACTCCGATCTCTTCCCGCTCATTCTCGAGAAGATCGTTTACTCGGGAACTCATTGTGGCGATTTCCTGGCCATTGAGGACGTACTCAAGCTTGAAATGGAATTGAGAATGCTGCAGAATTTTTGTTGCGGAGAAAAGCGATCGCAGGAAATTGTAGACTACTTCCACATTCAACTTGTCGACCTGGTAGGATGTGCGAAACTGATGAACAAGCCTATTGCGTTCTGATTGTCCTCAAATAATGCAACAGAACAAACCATTGGACACGAAGCCCTCGATCAGCCGATTTGACTTGTGTTGAGTCAACTGCTCGGGCTCGGTCAATGGATACGTTCGTCACGTACACCACACGCTGCCCAAATCAGGAAGCCATTCCAGCTCGCACGGCATTGGACGAGGAAGAAGAGATGGCTTGCAAGTCAACTCCTTCGGTTGTTCGGCAACGGCTTTGTTGGCAAACACCGTGACGATTTGCTACACTGCTACTTCGTCAGCGTAGCGCCCAACCGTGACGAACCACGGCGATGCACCTCAGTCGCCGAGCCCGTCCGTTTTGCTAAGTTATCAAACACGGCGACGAGGTGATCGCTAACCGTTATCCGACTGAAGTAGCCCTGACTTGCGGCATTGTTGTCGACGCCCCGCTTCATGGCTAGAATGGTGGTAAGGAGACAACTATGGACCTTTACACCGACGCGATTCGCGATTTGCCTGCTGTCGACCGGCTTCTTCTAGTCGAACGCATCTGGAGTGATCTTACGCGCCCAGATACTGAACTGCCAATTTCGCGGGCGATTCTAGAAGATGCGAAAGCTCGCCGAGATGCAATGGCTGCCGACCCAACGCTAGGCAAAACACATGAACAAGTCTGGAGCCGTATCGAAGCTTGGCGAAATGCCTAGAACACCAAGATACCATCCTGACTTTGTCGCCGACGTCATTGGCGGGGCTGAGTGGTACGCAAAGAGCAGTCAATCTCTCGCTTTGGATTTCACTCAAAAGGTGCAAGACGCAATTTTAGCATTACTTGCAGACCCAGAGCGTCGATCGGCGTTTGAGTATGGGCTCCGATACTGGCCTGTTGTTCGGTTCCCGCACGTTATTCTTTACGACTTGACAGAGGCCGAAGTTCTCCTGATCGGTGTGTATCATCCCTCGCAAGAACCGGACCAATGGCTTGCACGACGCGGATAAACAAGCGATATAACCGAGTTCTCGATGACGTCGCACTTACTAAACAATAACCCCTCGAACCGGCTGATCGCGGTCGTTCGGTCAATCTAGAGTGCTACGATGCTCAGAGCTGTCGGCTTAATCGCATGCGTATTGATGATGTTGCACGCCAAAGGCGAATTGAAGCTGGGAGGCAAGTTCGAGCACTTGAACGACGCCGCTGCCTGGAAGACTTTCTGTGACGAGTTGGCTGAGTTGGATTGGGTGAGCTTAATTCGACCGCCACCGACGAAGAGTTCAGCGGCGGATCAAGTGGTGCGTTACTTGACGCGTTACTTGACCGGCGGTCCCATCAGTGACAGTCGCATCGTGGCGGCTGATGCTAACTTCGTAATCTTCATGGCTCGCGAAGGTAAGCGGGTTGGTGGCGAGCGCAGGCAGGTGCCAGTAACAATTCCAACGCTTGAGTTCGTGCGTCGCTGGTGCGAGCACATCCAGTCGGAACAGTTGACCAAGACACGCTACTTCGGCGGTTGGTGCTCGCGCAATCGAACTGAGTATCAAGAGCGTTGTCAGCGGCTACTTGGTCTGGACCAGGATCCTGCGGCTGAACAAGTTGCCGAGCCCGATTCCACTCAGGCTGATTCCGCTCGGGCTGATTCCAACCAGTGTGACTCCACAACCCTGTCGACTCAGCCTGCGATTGATTCCCGGTGCACAGTCTCAATTCCCCAGTGTCCAGCATGTGCCGGCAGCGCGCTTCGCTTGATTGCACACACGCCCAAGCCTGAGTGGTCGGTGGTGCTGAGTCACTTGGACAAGCGTTGCCCGGAGTGGTACGCAGAGACGGAGTACGCGGAGTTCTGTGCGTACTTAGAGCGTGAGTATGGTATCAGTTATGAGGACTGGGACCTGGAAACACGCATAGAAAGTACAATGAGCGAGCCACGGCCGGCGGTCGCTCGGCAGTTGTATCTTCCGGGACTTTGCCCCGAGTCTGGCTACTTGATAGAATCTTATTGACAGCGTTCGAACGAAATTGTCGATACTGGAGTCCCTAACGCGGGGGCGTTCGACAAAGTTCAACGCACGATCTATCCGTACGGCAGGCCAGTCAGCCTTCAACGTTAAGCATCGCACCTTCGTGCCTGCCCTACGGATAGATCGCAATTCGTTATCCCTTGCAGCACGATGGAACCGACGTGTGCGCTTCCCTGTGATGTGCGGATACCCTGTTAAGTCGGTGCTATTTGCAGATGCTGACCTGAAATTGAGGCTTGAATTTACTTATGGAAAACACTTATACACCGTCAAGAATATCTGGCGCATTCTTGATTTTGGCGTTTTGTTCATTTGCCGGAATTTTGGCATCAATTGTCTACAGTGGCTATGTCGCGATCGCGATTGGCATCGTTGTTATTGCTCTTGCACTTGGAACAAAGTATCCTGACGCAAAGCGAGACCGAACAATCGTATTCTCATTGGCTGCCACGAGCGTACTACTTGGCGTCGGCGCGATTACCATTGGTGTCGTTGCACGGACGCTCGCGCAAATGATAGAAGCGGGATAACCAAGCGATGCTATAGAGCGGAACTCGTCAACAGTATTAGGAATGGTTTTTTGAAGCATGTTAAGTTATAGGATGTACGTAGCATGTACGGACTACCCAGGGGGTCCGGGGGAGTTGATAACTTGTAGGGCCTGTGTTCACAGGCTGTAGATTGGTGTTGAGAATTCGGCTGGTGCGTAACCAGATGTCGTGCAGTTGAGCAGTCGCTAACGTTACCTTATTGATTGTCACCGAAGTGCAATGGGCATACTACCGAGCGTAC
>JBGSUV010000004.1:0-39302 GCA_041753315.1 Pirellulaceae bacterium
GGCTCTGCCTGGAATGCTCTGCTTAGAGGCTCCTGCCTCTCTTGGAATCTTGCTGCCACACTCCTCATTCTGCCAGGAGCACGGATGATACATGAGTCGCGCTTTTAAGAGGGTGTCCGTTGCGCAGAAAAACTCACTAGGTATGCTGGTGGACGTTAGGACGCGGCGCGAAAAAGTTCGTCAGGAGCCTCGCTCTCCCGACAGCATATTTTTGCACCTCGTTCCAAGGCTCTGCCTGGAATGCTCTGCTTTGAGGCTCCTGCCTCTCTTGGAATCTTGCTGCCACACTCCTCATTCTGCCATGAGCAAGGATGATACATGAGTCGCGCTTTTAAGAGGGTGTCCGTTGCGCAGAAAAACTCACTAGGCATGCTGGTGGACGTTAGGGCGCGGCCCGAAAAGCTCGGCAGGAGCCTCGCTCTCCCGACAGCATATTTGTCAAACTACAGCGCAAGATGTTTAGAGCGGTGACCTGACTACTTCCGTCTAGCTGGTGACTCCCGGCGGGAAGTCACCTACAGGGCTACTTCGGCAAATGCATTCGCTTGTCCAACGCTGACCTTACGTAATGAGTGGCTGCCATCCGAAGAGCGGAACTGGCAAGCGATCCTACAAATGCCATCGCTCCTGCGGAAAGCGAAGTGGTGGTCGCAACTTCATTTGCCGTGCTTTCGTCCATTTTGCGTTCGGTTGCCGGAGCAGCGTTACGACGCGGCTTTTCGCGCGGCTTGGACACTTTGCTCACTAGGATATAGCCAACTACGGCAGAAGCACAGACTGCAAGCAGTGGTTGTGCCCGAACGTGTTCCCGCCAGTCCTTTAAGCGTTCGACTTCGTGATGAAATTGCGCCACATGCTGTTCACTCGCATTGCGGATTCGGTTCATTCGCTCAATCAGTTCGGCTTCATCCGCCGTCGCAACGCGTGTCATCAATGGCAACCTCATTAGTACTGTGTCAGGCAATAACCTAGCTACCTTAGGCAATTGTCGTGCCAATAAGTGGGCTTTTGAGTGTCGAGGGGTTGTCCTCAATCGCCTACACTATTCTCACCACCGCATTGGCTTTTGACTGGCCGTTCATCGCTCGCGGTGGTCGAATCGGCAGCAGATGCCAAAGTTGTTCCACGATGTGCAACTGATGGGGGTGGGCAACTGATGGCTTACGAGCAGGGGGCACCCGATGGGACGCACGGCGGCTCTACTTTTTACAATGGATCAACTTTTTATTGACAAATTCAAGAATGCCGAGATGCGAAAGCTCTCGTCCATAACCGGAGTTCTTGATGCCACCAAATGGTAGCTCCGCTTGGGACCGAGTGGGTTGATTGATGAAGACCATTCCCGATTCAATCTGTTCGGCCACTCGTCGACCTCGCGCCACGTCGCGCGTAAAGACAGATGCCCCTAGGCCATACGACGAGTCGTTGGCCAGCGCGATGGCTTCAGCTTCATCTGCCACGATGTACACGCTTGCGACTGGCCCGAACAGCTCTTGGTCATAAGCGACCATGCCAGGCCGGACGTCGGTTAAGATGGTGGGATTGAAGTAAGCACCTTTTTGATCAGGCCGATCGCCCCCGAGCACCAAAGTTGCTCCAGCATCAAGTGTCTCGCGTACCTGTTCTGCCAGGCGCTGCGCAGCTGCTTCGGTTGAAAGTGGAGCTACTTCGGTATCCGGATCTAGTGGATCACCGAGCTTTAAACCACTCATCTGTTGCTTAAAGGCGGTCAAAAATTCGTCAGCCAACGGCTGCACGACGATGAATCGTTTGGAGGCAACACAGGATTGTCCCGTGTTGACCATTCTGCCGCGGACGGCCATCCTGACTGCGTGTGCAAGATCAGCATCTTCAAGGATAATGAACGGATCGTTTCCGCCCAGTTCGAGCACGGAACGCTTCAAGTATTTTCCCGCCGCAGCACCAACCGACGCTCCAGCTCTTTCACTGCCAGTCAAAGATACGCCTCGGATACGCTTGTCGGCGATGATCGTCTCAACCGATTCCGTCGGGATAAAGAGATTGGTATAGACAGCTGAAGGTAGTCCAGCGAGTTCAAAGGTGGAGGCAATTCGCAGCGCGCAACGCGGTACGTTCGGAGCGTGCTTGACCATTACCGTATTTCCACACATGATGTTCGGTGACGCAAACCGGACAACTTGATAGAACGGGAAGTTCCAGGGCATGACGCCAAAGATGACGCCCAGCGGCTCGTAGTGTAGGTAAGCATCCGCGTCGTCGACGCCCATTTTTTCGTCTGCGAGGAACTGCTCTGCGCCATTGGCATAGAATTCTGCGATCTTGGCGCAATACTCGATCTCCGCGCGACTCTCTGAAATCCGCTTGCCCATCTCTATCGTGATCAACTCGGCCAATTCGACGAGTTGTTCGCGCAAGAGGGCAGCGAAAGCCAACAGAATCCGCTTACGCTCGTCAAAAGCAGTTCGACGCCAATTCAAAAACGCAGATTGTGCATCTTCAATTGCCCTTTGCGTCTCGTCGGGCTCCATCAAGTCGAACTGCTGCAGGGACTGGTTATTTGCGGGATTAACGCTGGCGAACGGCATATTGTTTCCACTTCGATCTCTATCGTATAAGTCGTCAAATCGTCCATCAAAGTAGCGGGGATTTGACAACCGATCAACGTCACTCCACTTCAGGAAGGTTGCTATCCTTTGGAATGAGAGGTTCCTTTTTCTTAGCGGCGACGACCTCGAACAACATGATTTTACTTCCTGTTGGGGATACAAAATCTTTTGGACGCTCTGTACCCGGAAGCCCATAGGCCAGCTTCCAACCCTCTTTGGTAAATTGCAGGATGCCAAAGGCGACTGCTTTCGATGCATTGGGATTGTCACTAGACATATTCAAGCGATGCGGTTTGTCATCCATGGATACTTCGAGCTCAAATGATGCTTTGTATAGCTCCTTTTCCTGAGTATCGAGTACTACGATCGTGTTGTCGTTGATGATGGCATGGGATCCCTCTAGTTCTTTGGGAGACAGCTTGTGACCTTGGTTGACTCCAGCGATCAGATTCCAGTCGCCATGCAGTCGTTGGCGGACCTGTTCTACATCCTCTGGCTTTTCAGGCTGACTCTTTTTCTTCGCCTTGTCCTGATCCTGGTCTTGGTTCTTCGCCGTTCCTTGAACAGGTTTGCTCGGCCGTTCTGCGGGTGGTGTTGTCTCCTGGTAGTTCCCACGTACCGACGGCACCAGCAGTCCGCACGTTATAAGAGTGGCAAAGGCCACCGTCGCGCGGCGGTTTGCATTGGGTTGAAGCATCATCATCGCATCTCCAGTTAGAGTTGGCCAGGAACCTGATTGTGGTACGACATGCGAACGCTATGCCGTTGTTGCGCAACCCCAACGAGGGACGTCTGAAATGGGCGAGCCATTGATCGGAACTGTAACGCTCACAGTGCGCGAAATTGCGCCACGCTCCGATGAACGCTGTTGCATTGCATACCAACTCGAATGCCAACTGCACCGAGGCAACCTCTAATTGTCCGGCCGGGATGCCTAAGTTGCGGTCTACCTTTCGTCGCAACTCAACTGCTTTAAAGCTGGCACGCACTTTGCAAAATCGCTAAAGCCGCTACAGCACCACGCACTTCTGTTGCTCGCGGACTTTTGCAGAAGCAGCTTATCAACGCACCGATTCTCTTCAACTTCTTTCAGCACAGGTATCCGATGCAGCAAGCGATCCTCAAACAGGAGGCACTTCCATTTGCAACCACTCCTCGACGCTGTTTGATAGGGGAGGGTGAGAGGCGGAGAATAGTGAGTACGACCCAGCAGCTTGCCGAGCAAGTCTACGCCGCATTTCAACAGTTGGGCTACCGGCAACTCAGGACACTGCATTGTAAAAGCAATGGCGCAACCGTCACGCTACAAGGAACCATAGGCTCCTTTTATTTAAAGCAGATTGCACAATCGACGGCGGCGAAAGTCGAGGGAGTCGAACGCGTGGTAAACGAGATTGAGGTCCCCGACATGACAGACAGTAAGACGAATCGAAGGTTGGGTTGAAGAAGTTTCAAAGGAGAAAGTTATGAATTGGGATCAAGTGAAAGGAAAGTGGAAGCAGTTCAAAGGTAATTGCCAACAACAGTGGGGAAAACTGACGGACGACGATTTGCAAGTCATTGATGGTAAACGCGAAGAACTCGTCGGACGCATTCAAGAGCGGTATGGAATTGCTCGCGACGAGGCGGATCGGCAGGTCAGAGACTTCGAGTCATCTCAAACGTTCTAACGAAATTAAAAAACTAAAACTAGTCGCGTGGCATGCCACGCGTTAGTGGTTGCTGCACACGTGCCGGTCATCATCTGCGAGCGTACACACGCACAAACAAGGATAATCCCTTGCGAACCGATTGGCAGAACTGGACCTTAAGCGTGCTTGCAAATCCGAGCGGCGCACTTGACGAATAGCGCATTGACATGGGGCGAGCGCCAGCGCATAACCCCCAAAATAAACTAAGTTACAAATTCACAAGTACAGATTCACATAGGAAATCGAGCAAGCAAATCATGAAACGCTTTTTATATAGGTTCAGCAGTGTCATCGTAGTATGTGCCGCAATGTCGGCCAGCCTCAATCCTGCTGCTGCTCAGGATGCGCGACCTGCCGTTGAAGACACTCCGCGACAACCGGGCCAGCAGCCACAGCAAACGCGCACGCAGCAAACAGATCGCAATGTCGCGGGCAACATCGACTCCGCCACAAGCGGTTCGTTGTTTCGCGCAAGCCAGTTGATCGGGATGAGTATCCAGAATCCCGCAGGTAAAGACGTAGGAGATATCAACGACCTGGTGATGGATGCCAATACCGGCAAAATTCGCTACGCCGCAGTTACCTATGGCGGGTTCCTGGGGATCGGTAATAAGATGTTCGCTGTTCCGTTCGAAGCATTTAAGTTCGAACGCGATCAGGACGACGCAGATCGTTCCGTTTTAATACTGAACATCAACGAGCAGAAACTGGAAGGAGCTGTTGGCTTTGACGAAGAAAACTGGCCAGACTTTGCTGACAATAAATTCACGGAGGAATTAGACAAACGCTATGGCGTTGACCGTCAGAGGATGCGCGAACGCTCGGGACGCGTCGATGTGGATATCAATCGCAATGGCGTCGACGTAGATGTCGATCGCGATAACAAGTAAATTTCAAACAACAAAGTGGAAGTCAGCACACGGAGGTGCTGACATATACCTTGCAGTTGACCAATGAAAATGGCAGTCGGGAGAGCGAGGCTCCTGCCGAGCTTTTCCAGGCAGCGTCCTAACGTCCACAAGCCGATCGAGTACAGCTCCCTTGCTTGTGAACGGCAGGTCGCAGCCGCTAATGTCTCCGCAGGAGCGTCGCACTCCCGTGTCACGATTTCCTCGTACTGTAAAAACAATTGCATGGTGATTTAACAAGAAAATGCAGTCGGGAGAGCGAGGCTCCTGCCGAGCTTTTCCAGGCAGCGTCCTAACGTCCACAAGCCGATCGAGTAACAGCTCCCTTGCTTGCTAATGTCTCCGCAGAGCACAGCACTCCCGTGACCGCGTCGCAAGATATTCGATGCTCCCCATACTGCTTCATCCTAAAAATCAGTCGGTAATTCTTACTTGTTATTGGGAGCAATCATGCCTGCCTGGAGCGATAAAGACGAACGGCAATACGAGCATGTGAAAGAAAACGCCATCGACCGCGGACAGTCAGAAGATGATGCCCAAGAGATCGCAGCTCGCACTGTTAATAAGCACCGCCGTCTCGATGGACGTACCCCCAACTCGAAGACCCAGGGAACTGGTAATCCCAATACGCGATTGGAAGACAGGACGCTCGACGAGTTACGCAATTTAGCAGCGGAACACAACATACGCGGACGAAGTCGGATGCGAAAAGCTGAGCTAATCGAGGCGGTCCGTCAATCAAGGTAGCTTGGGGGTAACAATGTGTGGATATCCAATCTGAGCTGTATCAACTTGGCATCGTTCTGCTTGCCGCCGTTTTTGGCGGATTGATTGGTTTAGAACGTGAGTTTGCCGGTAAAGCAGCCGGTCTCCGCACGCACGTATTTGTCAGTGCTGGTTCCGCACTGCTCGTCTTGCTCAGCAACTCTATTGTAAATAGCTACTCCTCCAACGGTGCAGCGTTCGGTGAAGGTCTAAGTGCCGACCCAATTCGCATCGTGCAAGCTATCGTTATTGCGATTAGTTTTCTTGGGGCTGGCACGATCGTCCACGAACGCGGCAAAGAAATCGAAGGCCTAACGACCGCCGGATCGATCTACATGACTGCGGGGGTAGGCATCGCGGTCGCTGTTCATGAAATTGTGCTGGCCGCAGGCACTGTTATTATGGCTGTAGTTATCCTGTGGTGCATTGGTCGAATCGAGAAGCGATTCGCCAACGGACAACCAGATGCTGACACTGAAAAGCAAGCAGCCGCAGATGCCTCTTACCAAAACCTGCGGAGAGTTTCGCAATGAAGGTGCGATACTCCGTCGCGATGCGCGCAGGCCTACCGCTACTCGGCTGCAGCCGCTTCTGGAACATTCACCTCGGGCGCCGGTTCTGTTGCTGGCGCTGAAGCGGCTGCATCTTTCGCACTCTGGTGACTTTCACGCGCAGGGCTCATGATGGGAAAGTCGATGCCTCCAGTCAGACCACGATCGATCACCCATATGTTGCGGAAGACGACTGGATCATTGTGATCTTGAAATTTTGTTGGAAGCAGCACCGGTTGCTCGGGTTGCCCGGCACCTGTCTTATTAGGAATTTCGAAATTGTCTTGAGTTTTTACTCCGTTGTGCCAAACGGTAATGCGCCCGCTTCGCAACTTGCTACCGTCTGCTGCCCAGCGTGGCGCCGTGAAGTGAATGTCGTATGTCTGCCATGCTAGAGGTGGAAAACACATGTTCACATCGGGACTCTTCGTGCGATACAAACTGCTGCACCCATTAAAAGTTGGCAACTGGGCAAAAGAATCAAGCACTTGCACTTCATAGCGGCCCTGCAGATAGCAGCCACTATTGCCCCGCGACTGACCATCGGAATGTGGCATGTAGGGTAACCGGAATTCGACGTGCATGTCGAAGTCTTGGAACATTGGTTTGACATCAGCACCCGCCTTAAGCCAGCCGTCGTCAGTCATAGCGGCCTTCATGAATTGTTCGGTGTTCGTTCCATCGAATAACACGACAGCGCCTTCCGGTGGTTTGGCTCCCATGGTTGGGCTGCCACGTTCGATGCGTTCGAGCCGTCCCACCCGTTTGCCAGTGCGATCTACAATTGAGCAATACCCTTTTTCGACGAAGATCGCCCAAGGTCCACCCGAGAGAATCAGGAAATCACCTGATCGTCTACCAATCAGCGGAATCGCTTCGGCTTCAAAACCCTCCTGCCCTGGCAGTCCACCCATAAATTGCAACGCTTCGAAACGATCGTTGCCGATGGGACGAATTTGCAATCCCAACGGTTTGTAGCTATTCTCCCCGACGCTGATGGGTCCGACAAACTCGCCCTGCAGGTCAAAATTCTCGTCGCCTGTCGGAGGCTCCGTCAAAGCAACACGCTCGAGTGGAGCCGGAGGTTGTTCCTGTGCGCGGAGCAAAAGACTTGTCGAATTTGTGGCGACGACAAAAGTGATACCGATTAACGCCCATGAGCGAACAGCTGAATAGAGTCGCAGAAGTTTCATCGACGGTCCTGAAGGTAGAGGCGGGGGGCGGCGATAGCCAAAGGTTTGATCCAGTGACATTCTGATTGCATGCAGCTCATTCTGCAATCATAAAGGCTGCTTGAGCCGAGCATTGGCAAGCTCCCCCACGTTTTGGTTGAGACCAATAAAATATGCAGCCGGGAGTGCGAGCCGCGTCGCCCTCCCGTGACCGAGTCGCCCAAGACGAAACAGAACCCTCCGCAGGTGCCTATTGGCTGGAACATCCGTGCACCGGCTTTGCTATCCGTGCTATAAAAACCTCGTACGGGTTCAACGAATCGAAGGAGACGACGAATGTCAAGCAGGATTTAATGCCTACTTCACTCGTTTTTTGCTTGTGGACGTGACGTTAGACGGCATCCCGTAAGTTGCTTCGCAAGTGCGCTGCCCGCGTGGCCCTACCGTGACCGCTTCGCCTGCGCAAAACAGAACCCGCCGCAGGTGCGCATTGGCTGGAACATCCGTGCACCGGCTTTGCTATCCGTGCTATAAAAACTTCGTACGGGGTCCAACGAATCGAAGGAGACGACGAATGTCACGCAGGATTTAATGCCCACTGCTCTTGCAATGGCGATCGAACGAATCTGGACGACGCACTAGGCCACTTTTGCCAGCAACTATATAACCTAACGGAGATTCGACCTTTAAGGAGCGTTTGTGAGCAATACCACTACCCAATCAACTGGTCTTTCAGGCAAAAGAGTCGCACTGCTGGTTACTTTCTGCATGGTGGTTGTCGGCGCGACACTAGGCTATACGTTGTGGGTCTATAGTCAGCTGGATGTCGCCCGTGAAAGCACTGCCAACGCGTGGCGATTGCTGGCCACCCAACTGGACAGTCGCTATCGCGCACTGGAGCTACAAATTGTCGCCGAGGAGGCGACGGATGGGACGGTGAATGCGACGCAGAGCGGCGACGTTGCAGCTGACCTTAACGTAGACGCAGAGGCGACCGGCACGTTCGAAGCGAAATTTCGGATGGCACTTGATGGCTTCCGAACCACGGCACAAATCAGTAGTCAACGTCCAGCGGCAGATCGAGTCGAAGCGATTTTGGCGAGCAATGAGAGCTCACTGAGTTCCCCAGGCGACTCCACGCCTGAGTTAGACAGTGCCGTCGACTCCTTTAACGAGAAAATGCAGGTCGAACGCGAGCTCTTAAATACGCCAGGCGGAAAACTACTCGACGTTTTCATGGGGTTTCCGCAGCACGCGGCGTTTCAATTGGCGCGTTAATGCATCCGGGACAATTTGGGGGCTTGGTAATGCGATTTACCAACAAGTCTTCCACAATCTCAAAGTGGCTTCAACGGTTGGCTCGGAAAAATCTTCTCTTGGGACGGTAAGTCGTAAACTTTCTCCAGTCCATAACTTGCTCACTTTCCGACTGCCATTTCACGCGTTTGCGCCAGTGTCACTAAAGCTAGCACTTTGTTTCTGATCGCGAATCGTTAACCTTTGCGATGCCCACAGCCACCGGCGCACCACGATATCGACGCGGCGGTGCGAACGTGGTCGGCTGCCCCGCTGGAAGGGCAACCGCAAAGGATTCAACTCAACGCAAATTGGAGTAGCACATTGGATAGCTCGGTAGATGCTCAAAATTCAGGTTCCGCAGAATTGAATTCTCGCGATTTACGAGATGTCGACGCGTTTGACCCTCAATTGGATGATCCGAAAAGCGTAGAACTGTCGTCCGAATTTGTTGGCCGTTGGTCCACGTTGATTAGCACGACGAATTGGGAAAAGGGAAGAATCATTCTCGAATGGCGTGAGGCCTTGCAGGGCTCCGAATCTCCCGCCACTGCCTATTCCGACGAAGCGTGGAGTCGTCGCGTAGGCGGCGTCACGGCTCAACACGTAGGACGCCTTCGTCGCGTTTATGAACGCTTTGGTGCAACCCATGCAACCTACCCCGAGCTCTACTGGAGCCATTTCTTAACCTCGCTCGACTGGGACGATGCTGAAATGTGGCTTGAAGGGGCAACTCAAAGCCGCTGGAGTGTTACGCAAATGCGTCAAATGCGATGGGAAGCAAGCGGCGGCGATCCCGCGCTGACTCCACCAGCAGCGGAAGTCGTGGGAATCAGCGACGACGAAGATTACAAACCGCTCTCTGAAGTGGATGACAGGACGGGCAAAGAGGATTCCCCTCGAAATGTTGCCGAAGGTCCGCGTTACGATGATCCGGATTTCGGCGACGAAAACGAGATTGGTGCAGCGTCATCTAACGACGAAGGTGACGATGAATTGGCTTGGGAGGAAACGTCACCCGTGGCATCCCTCGAATCACCATTTGCCAAACTTCCCAGTCTGCCGGTTGATATGGCAGAAGCATTGGAGCAGTTCAAGTTGGCGATCATTCGTCATCGCGCGGACGGTTGGGGAGAAGTCGCCCAAGCCGACGTGGTGAAAGCTCTTGATGCTCTCAAGTTGTTCGCGCTTCAATAGTCAAGTAAACAGCCTTTTTTTCGGTGCGGTCTCACAACGTCCACAAGTCCACTGTCGGGAGAGCGAGGCTCCGGCCGAGCTTTTTCGGGCAGCGTCCTAACGTCCACAAGCCAATCGAGTACAGCCACTCGCTTGCGGACGTAAGGCGGTGGCCCACAAAGAGACCGCACCCCACCGCTCTAGACAACTTTGATTGTGATTTGACAGGTAAAATATGCTGTCGGGAGAGCGAGGCGAGCGAGGCTCCGGCCGAGCTTTTTCGGGCTGCGTCCTAACGTCCACAAGCCAATCGAGTACAGACACTCGCTTGTGAACGGCAGGCGGCCAGAAAAGGCTCCGCAGGAGCGTCGCCCGCGTCGCCTTCCCGCGACCGCCTTACAACGATTTTAGAGCGGTGTCGTCGCCCCCCGTAACCGCGTCGCCCTCTCGTAACCGCATCGATTAATCTGGTCGTCCCAAGCGGACATCAACCGTGCGTTCAATTCCTTCGCGACTGACAATCAACCGCACTTGCTCGCCGGGTTGTTTGGATTCGATGGCGTTGAGCAGGTCATCGGCCGTGACGATCTTCTGTCCATCGACGCTCTGAATCAGATCTGCACTGGATGGATCAATCGAGCTTTGTTCATACTGATAACCGCCTTGACGAAACGTCTTGGTTGTCAAGCTGAAGCCGCGCAGTCCAGCCACCTCGGCCGGGCCGCCCGGTACGACGCTGACAATCAACAATCCATGATCCGTTTCGTAGACACGAGTGATTCCAATCGACGGCCGTAGGACACGACCGTTCCGAATTAGTTGGGGCACGATCCGTTCGAGCGTGCTGACAGGTATTGCGAATCCAACGCCTGCGCTATCACCACTACTACTCATAATGGCCGTGTTCATACCAATCAACTCGCCGCGCGTGTTGAGCAACGGGCCACCCGAATTTCCTTGGTTGATCGATGCGTCGATTTGAATCAGCGACCGCATGGTTCGATTTTCGCGTGATGGAATTTGACGATTCAAACTGGAAATCATCCCAGTCGACATGGTGCGTTCCAGACCAAATGGATTTCCGATCGCATAGATCTTCTGGCCCACACGCAGTGCTTGCGAATTTCCCCACACCAGCGGCTCCAGTTCTGCCGCGGGTGCTTCAATTTTTAGCACGGCAATGTCGGTATCCGGGTCCTGCCCGACGAGCACCGCTGAGTAGGAGAGACCATTAAATAGACTGACCGAAATCTCGCGCGCTCCATCGATGACGTGATGGTTGGTGAGGATCATACCGTCTCGGTTAATGATCGATCCGCTTCCAGAACCCTCGCGCATTTCCACTTGAATAAACGAACGGATGGCGGCGGAACGCGTCGCGATATGGACCACGCTCCGATTGCACTTCTCATAGACCGCAATGTTCACTTGCTCTTCGGGCAGCAGGCCGGCGTTTAAGTCGATTTGCGCATTGGCAGTTGTTGAACGAGGAAGAGCGGCAGCACTAGGCGACGGGCTTTGCGTGGTCACCGTCGACTGGGGACCTTGCTGGGCCAGAGTGGGACGCGTCACTTCGCGAACCGCATATCCGACCAACGCACCTACGACTAAACAGACTACGCCAATCCAAGAATACGTGCGCACGCCGTCACCTCCACGCTTCTATCTCCGACGAAACAGACCTCGACCGCCTACAAAAGGCGGGGCAAAATTACGACCAGCCACAAATGGCGGAGCGATGGGTGGAGCTGGAAACGGCGGGGCGGGTATGGCCAGCGCCCGTCCAAACCGTCCACCGACCACCACGACAGGAACTGGTCTCAACGGTTCTAACAACACATTAGCGGGACTTCCAGTGGTAGGCAACACTGGTCGAGCGGCAGTGCGAGCCGCATTGGCGGCTTGGAGCGCCTGAACCCCTTGACTCAAACGCGATGGGGCCGCATTCAGCGGAGTTGGGCGTTCTTGCGGAATTTGTGACCGAGCTGACGACTGTTGTTGCGTTCTTCCCACCGCACCGCGACTCGGTGAATCAGTTGGTCCTTTTGCGGATTCGCTACGAGATCCCAATGGACGTGGGATGGGTGGAGCAACTCGCGCTCTCGGCGATCCGTCTGCAGCGGATGTCGCGGAAGAAGGGTTCGCAGAGCCGGCAGCGGCCGGCGTGGGAACCACAAAATCAGCGTCCGAGGGTTCCAAGATCGACTTCAACTCGTCGTCAAGCTGAACATCCGCGGTTTGCTTCACATCGGCTGCGGACTCACTCGGAGGAGCCGGCAGCTCCTCGGCGTCTTCCGTATTGCTTTCTGTCACTTGCTGGGTGGCGGAAGAGCTTACGGCAGAATCTTGCTGAGCTTCCTCGGTAGGCGTTACAGGATTTTCCAAAATTGAAACCTCCTGGCCGCATATCGAGTTGCCGACCGTACTCAGTCCAATTAAGACTGCGATGTGCAAATAGGTTAAGCGTCGCATATAGAAACCTCTATTCGAAAAATTTTCGTGAGAGACCGGGTGCAACCAAGCAATTCATGCAAGTCACCAGATGTGGTCGAGATACGTGTTGCTCGACTTCAGCGCTGATAGCGCCGACCTTGGCCAGCTGCTGAGCTATCCGCAATTAGCTTAGCTATCCGCAATTATATGTCACCGCGGCAACAACTCCTACAGTCCCCAATTTAACTTAATGTTCTTCCGTTCTCGAATGAACGGTGTCCATGCTAGCCAGCGCGACCGCTAATCGCTCAACTTCTTTACCCGTATTGTAAAAGTGCGTCGAAATGCGCAAATACTGCACGCCATTCAGATCGATGAGATTGACCTCAATCTGGTATTTGTCCCATAAGCGACTTCGCAATTGTTGTCCGTCCCATTCTCTCGGCAAGCGGAACGCTGTCAGTCCGCCTCGTAGTTTTCTGGAGTTAGGGGTGCATAGTTCCAGCCCCTGCAATCCGGCAATCGATTCGCGCACCAACTCGCTTAACTCAAAGTGCCGTTCACTGATTGCGTCGTAGCCCAATGACTCGACGAAGTCGCAACTCAACGGCAGGACAAACCACGGAGTCAGGTCACGCGTTCCTTCCATTTCAAATTGCTGAATCCAAGGTGTTGATCCAACGTTGTTTCTTTGGTGCAATAGGTTCGCCTGTTCACCGGCCTGCGACGCAGTTGGATCCAGGTAACCCCAACTGACTTGCCACGGCTGCAGATGATGCTCACTCCCAGGACTGACGTGAAGGAACGCAACGCCAACGGGTGCCAAGAACCACTTGTGCAAGTTAGACGCATAGAAATTGGCTCCGATCGCTGGCAAGTCAAGTGCGAGCATCCCCGGAGCATGCGCGCCATCAACGAACGTTATGATGCCGCGCTCATTAGCGAGTTTGCATATTTCTGCGATGGGCAATACCATTCCCGTCGTATAGAGCACGTGGCTGAGAAACAGAAGTTTCGTTTTGGGGGTGATTGCTGCTTTGACCGCATCGACGACTTCTCCACAAGTTTCCGCGTCAACCGGTAGAGCACAAGTAATGAGATTCCAGCCCTGCCGTTGGGCCGCGCGCTCCCATGCCCAGCGCATCGCGCCATATTCATGGTCCGACAATAAGATGTCAGAGCCAGAAGGTATCTTGACGGACAAGCAAAAGGTGTTGATCGCCTGCGAGATGTTGGAGAAAAAGATCAGCCGATCGTAGGAGGTGTGGAGGTGCGTCGCTAGTCGTTCGCGAGATTCCGCAAGCCGATGTTCCATGGCGCGCCACACGAAACGCGTTGGATTGTGATGCAGTTCCGTTCGTAAAGCGTGGGCAGCGTCATGTACCGCTTTAGGAATCAACCCCGACGTACCGGTATTCAGGTAAATGATCGCAGGATCCATTTCGATCCGATCGCGCACGCTCTCCCAATCGATCGTGCGCGATTTTGGTATTTCATTCATGCAGGTTCTCGAGAAGAATCAGGCAACGCGGCGCAGCGGTGAAGAAGTTACGGGAAGCATTTCCAGCAGTGCCTGGCCAGTACGTTGAAGCGCACCTTGTTGTTCTTCGACCAGCTTTTGCGCCGACTGCCCTCGTTGCTGTCCCGCCTCCGGGTTGCGAAGTTGTTCCAGTAGCCAGGCGTCGAGCGCGTCGAGCGATGCGATCCGTTGCGCTGCGTCGGAAGCTAAGAGCATTTCTACCACGTCGCGAAAGTTACTGGTGTTGGGTCCGAAGCCTACGTTAACGCCATACGCGGCTGGTTCCAACATATTCTGCCCACCACGTTTTCCGAAACTCCCTCCCACGACGGCAATTTCGGCCAATCCCCACCACCATCGCAGTTCTCCAATCGTGTCGACCAACAACACATCCCAATCGTTTGCATCAACTGGGACCGCGAGGGTCGAGCGACGAATGATGTGCAACGGAGAGCTCTGGCAAGCAGCAATTCGCCGCAATTCGTCTGCCACGGTGTCGAATCGCTCACGATGTCGCGGAATGATAATCAGTTTTAAATCCGGAAATTCCTCACGCACCCGCGCGAAGCAACTGCAGGCTGCTTTCTCTTCGTCGGTCTGCGTACTTCCGACCACCCACACACGCTTGCCACTCGAAGTTGGGTCGCTTAAGCCAACCAAGCGGCGCAGCGACTCGACCTCGGGTGCATGACGATCGAACGAAACGTTGTCGAATTTGAGGGAGCCAGTTACCCGCACATGGTCAGGCGGTGTACCACAATCGACGAAACGTTGCGCATAGGTAGCCGACTGCGCGGAGACGGAGTTAAGTTTCGAGAACATGCCTCGTGTCCATCGAAAAAATTTCTGATAACCGCGGAAACTGCGCTCGCTTAGCCGTCCATTAACGACCGCAATAGGCACTTGCATCGCATGGGCAGTGTCAAGCAGATTAGGCCACAGCTCGAGTTCGCCCAACACGATGAGCGATGGCTTCAGTGCTTGCAGCGTTCGCCGCACGCTCCAGGAGAAATCAAGCGGAAAATAAAATAGCAATACTGAATCTTGAAGGAGCTTACGGGCCAACTCCATTCCGGTTTCCGTGGTCGTCGAAACGGCGAAACGAAGGTCGGGACGGTGCGCCCGCAGCTCTTCGATCAATGGCCTAAGTAACTGAATTTCGCCAACGCTCACTCCATGCAACCAGATCAATGGCGCGTTTGTCATAAGCGGTGTGCCGCTGCTGAGGCTGGCCAGCCCAAACAGCTTGTCACGCCAGCCCTGCCGATAGCGACCGGTCGTTACCATGCGCTTCAGAATCCAGGGAGTCAGACAGAAAATGAGTCCAGCGTAGATTGCATTCCGCAGCCAGTGATTCACCTTCATCTATTGCCTCCCTGCAATCGTGGTACGCGTTGATCCAATTCGAGCGAATTAGTTGCGGCCGTGGCAAGCTTTGTACTTTTTGCCACTGCCGCAGGGGCACGGGTCATTGCGACCCACCTTGCGGTCGGTATTGCGAATGGGCTCAGCGCGAACCTCTTTTGCACCGGCGCGATCGGCAGCTTCCAGATCCGCTTCCTGTTGTCGCACGAGTTGCGAGGGGGTGGGTGCTGCGTCGTGACGAGTTTGAATTTCAGGCATCGTGCTGGCGATAAACCCTTCGTCCAAGGCTTCCATGCGGAAGATCAAATCGGTCATGCGTTCACCGATCGCAAACCACATATCGCCGTACATCCGCATTCCTTCGCGTTTGTATTCGACCTTGGGGTCCATTTGGGCGTAACTCTTAAGGCTAATTGCGCTCCGCAAGTGGTCCATGGCGAGCAAGTGGTCTTTCCAGGCACCGTCAACGATATTGAGAAGGACTTGTCGCTCCATGCGGCGGATTTCGGGATGGAAGCGATCGTCCAATGCCTGATGGACTGCACGAGTCAGATCGTCTTCATCCATTTCTGCCAGTTTTTCGGTCTCAAATTCGTGGCGCAGGGTTTCTTCGAACCAACGACCAAGAGAGTCGAGCGCACCGTTAGTTCCGGCGATATACTTTGCCGAAGTATTTGGCTCCGCACCGCCAAAAAACTCTTTCACTTTGGCCAAAGCTTTTTCTGTCGTTTCTTCAGCCAAGACATTGTTGCGTTTCGAGTATTCGATCAATTTTGCCCGGAACTCATCGAGCGAACTGACGGACAGATCTTCCGGTGGCAGCGTGACTTCAAAGCGAGTTTGCGCCCAATCAAAAAATGCATCTCGATCGAGTTGGAATTGATTGTTTCCTGTGTAGCGACCGAAGCGAGTCAGACCAGCCAGGACCGGATATTCGCACTCTTTTTGCGCGTAGGCAGCTTCCGCCGATTTCGTTAATTCGTCGCGAATGTCATCCGCTTCACGTGAGCGCAAATCGTCGATGGCAAGTTCAATTCCGAACTTGTTTTGCATCCAACTGACCAGATTCTGCAAACCATAGTCGGCGGACAGTAGAGGCGCTCCCTCGTTCAAATCCGTGTTATTGAGGATTTCGCGGACGCGCGCGATGAGTGTCTCGTCGATCGTGTCACGCGGCAATTTTTTCAAGTCTGTGATGCTGAAGTTGGTTCCATAGCGAGTATTGATCCATTTCGACAACGCTCCCCAATTCCAGTCGTCTTCCGTTTCGCCAATTGGCAAGTTTTCTTCGATAGCGTCGAGGATCTGCGTTTCCGCTTTTCGTTCCGCAGCATCGATGGCATATGCGGACGCAGTGCCGGGATCCAAGTTGCGGAAGTCGCGTGGTTCGAGTTCGCACGACAACTTCTTGCTGATCCATTTCGCATAGGCTTCGGCACCAAACATGGGATCGGTGTACATGTTGACATAGTGTTCGATCTGTTGCGAAATCTGTTCGAGCACCATGTGGCGACAAGCGACACCGTTGAGAATCTCTTGGCGATAGGAGTAAACCCGCTTTCGCTGCTGGTCCATCACTTCGTCATATTCCAACAGATTTTTGCGGATTTCGAAGTTGCGTTCTTCAACTTTTTTCTGTGCTGCGGTGATGCGGCGACTGACGAAAGTACTCTCGATTGGTTCGCCATCACCCAAGCCCAGTTTGCCCATGACATTGCGTACCCAGTCGCCGGCAAAAATGCGCATCAAATCATCTTCGAGCGACAGATAGAAACGACTGCTTCCCGGATCGCCTTGGCGTCCGCAGCGACCACGAAGTTGCAAGTCGATGCGGCGAGACTCGTGCCGCTCGGTTCCGATCACATAAAGTCCGCCAATTTCGCGGACTGTCTCACCGGCGACTTTCATGCCCTCGCGCTGCTCAATCTCTTTGATCAAGCTCTCCCACTCTTCGCGTGGGACATCGAGTCGCGTTGCGTATTTGTCCTGCAATTGCGCCCAAGCCATGGTCTCGGGATTTCCCCCCAGGATAATATCGGTACCCCGACCAGCCATGTTTGTAGCAATGGTTACGGCGCCAAGGCGGCCCGCTTGTGCGATGATTTCAGCTTCGCGTTTGTGATGCTTTGCATTGAGCACCTGGTGCGGGATACCACGCAGTTCAAGTTCACGGCCGAGTTGTTCACTTTTTTCAATCGATACCGTGCCGATCAGTACAGGTCGCCCGCGGCGATCGATCGCCGTGATCTCGGATTTGGACAGCTTGACTTCTTCTCGCGTTTCTTTGAGCTTGAGCGTGAGTTCTTGGTCGTTTTCCTTGGTGATAACACCAACTTTTTCTTCACCATTTTTTAGTTCCAACATGTCGAACTTCGTCGTCCGTTCAACATCCTGGGCTACCGCCGCAAATTTTTCCTTTTCGGTCAAGTAGATCATGTCGGCGTATTCAATGCGTTTCATCCCGCGATTGGTGGGAATTGCGATCACATCCAGCTTATAGATCTTCCAGAACTCGTTGGCTTCGGTCATGGCGGTACCCGTCATGCCGGCAATTTTGTCGTAGAGCTTAAAGAAGTTTTGTAGCGTAATGGTGGCCAGCGTTTGCGATTCTTCCTTGATCTTGACCCCTTCCTTGGCTTCGACCGCCTGATGCAGCCCGTCGCTCCATTGACGGCCTTCCATAAGTCGACCGGTAAAATCGTCGACGATGATAATCGCACCCTGTGGATTTTCACTATCGCGCCGTACCACATAGTTGACATCCACTTTATACAAGTGGTGCGCCTTGAGCGCATTGTCGATCAAGTGGGGCCATTCCATGTTGCCAGCGGTATAGAAGCTCTCGACACCTGCAAACTTTTCCGCCGCGCGCACGCCTTCGTCGGTCAAATTCACCGTATGGTCCTTTTCATTGACCATAAAGTGCGTGGTCTTCGTAAGTTGCCGAGCAACTCGATCCGCCTCCGCGTACTTGCCAATATCTTGGTGAGCCGGACCCGAGATGATCAACGGCGTCCGCGCTTCATCGATCAAGATGTTGTCCACTTCGTCGACGATGGCAAAAGCCAACGGACCTTGGACCTGTTGCAAATGCTTGGGAAACCGATCGTCGTCTCTGGCTGCCAGCCGCATGTAGTCGCGCAGGTAGTCAAAGCCCAGTTCATTATTTGTCGCGTAAGTAATATCCTTGGCGTACGCGGCCTGTCGTTCATCGTTCGATAAACCGCTTTGAATTGCCCCAACGGTCAATCCAAGTCCCATGTAGAGCGGAGCCATCCATTCCATGTCGCGGCGCGCTAGATAGTCGTTGACGGTTACGACATGACAACCGCGCCCGGCCAAGGCGTTCAGATAAGTTGGGAGCGTAGCAACCAACGTCTTGCCTTCTCCAGTAACCATTTCAGCAATCATGCCGTTGTGCAGCACAATTCCACCGATCATCTGGACATCATAATGCCGCATGTTCAAAAATCGTCTGCCACCCTCTCGGCAGACCGCAAACGCTTCGACGAGGATATCGTCCAGCGTTTGGCCGTCGCGCAAACGTTGTTTAAACTCTTCCGTTTTGCTGCGCAGTTGATCGTCGCTTAATTTCTTTAAGCTCTCTTCGAGGCCGTTGATCTTTTGGACGATTTGCTCGAATCGCTTGATTTGACGAGCATTGGACGAGCCAAATAAGCCGGTAACGCCCCGCTCGATTCCCTGTAAAGCACTGGAGAAAAACCAACCAGTGCCTTCCCAAACGCGTTCCAATAATTCCATAGCCGATGAAACTTCAAAGAAGTGTTTTAATGCCCAAATTCCGCTGACTCATCGATGGCAACCATGCCAAACTGTCAGAATCTCCCACCCCTAGCAATCTGCAGACCAAGAGCACGAGAAAACAATCAACACGGAAGTCGCCTGCGCGTGAAGATCAGTTCAAGCAACGTAACTTGCGTAGAGCAACTAATTTATAGCTAGTAAGGGTAGAGTTTTCTAGCGATCTGGTCAACGGCGATGAGACGCTCACTGGTGTGAACTACCAATGAAAACTTTTTTGGCTAGCAAGCGGTAAAATGGAGATGAGAAGGTCGCGGTGGTCAGAGCGATCCGATGATGGGCACTCGCCACCTCTGCTTCCCTGCAGTGGGGTGGCATATTTGCGGCAAATTGGGCCGTCGTTAGCTAAATTCTTACAAAAAGAGTCGCAATCCGCACTCTTCGCCTTCTACGTCGTCGTTGTCATGAGCCAGGACATTGGCAACAAGCCCTTCCAACTCGATGCGGCGACGAGCACCCTCAATGGCGCGAGCCCGAACGGTCTCGGCACTCCAGCGGTTTTTGATCAGCGCGACTCGGCGTCGAATCGTCGCCAAATCAAGAAGACCTTCTCCTTCGGCAGATTCATTGGAATTCTCGCCAATATGGCGTAGTTCTGGACCACAATCTTCTGAAAGCTGATGAGTTCGGCTTAATTGGAGCGTGTTCATGGCATTCGTCCTTGTTTGCGAAAAGCAGTTCATTATCTAAAAGTTGAATTGGGTAAAGAGTTGGGGGGCTAGCACTGACCCAACATAGAACTGCCTCCACCGTTATGCAGGTTGTGGCAGTTCCATGCTTTAGTACAGATGCAACGACTGTGCCATTCGTTCCGTGTGGTCACAGCATTCCTGCCCGAGAGAACGCAAGTTGTTATATTTGAATGGGTTACGGAAGTGCCAAGAAAACGGATTATGCGAGTTGGATGATTATCGATCAGTAAAAATGTCTTGTGAGTCGGTCATAATTACATCGCGCGCCCCAACTTGCGACAACAGAGTAGAACGATTGTCCCCAATCGTTTTCCGAAGCGATTGAGACAATCGCTCTACTCTGCGAAGCGATTGGGACAATCGCTCTACAACTTGCCCTTGTTCCCTGCTGCACCCGACCGCTAGCATCCCGGCTGTCGCTGAGCCTCTAAGACTCTCTCCCCCCGGGGTGTTCCCAATGCCACTGCGTCCGATTTTCCCCGCTACCAGTGCGTCTCCGGCCGAAGAGCTTCAATTGGGGCAATTCATTCCATTGCACTACCACTTCCACATGCTACAAGATCAGGATCGGGTAGGAGCTTTTGCGTCTGCTATCAACCACACGGTTGAGAAGGAAATGCATGTATTGGAGTTGGGAGCAGGCACTGGCATTCTTTCATCGTTTGCAGCTCGTCGCGGAGCGCATGTAACGTGTGTTGAACGCAATCCGGCGTTGGCAAGGGCCGCTGAGAGATTGCTGTCTGGCAACGGATTGGCGAACAACACGCATGTCTGTTTGGCAGATGCTAGCGATTACATACCCGCAGAGCCTGTCGATGTTGTAATCTGCGAAATGCTGCACGTGGCCTTGTTGCGAGAAAAACAGTTGCATGTCATCGATGCATTCAAACGCAACTATCGCCGTCGTTTTGGCCTGACCGTTGCCTTGCCAAAATTCATTCCGGAAGCTTCGTTCATGATGTGGCAGCCGGTTGTTCAGTCGTTCGATTTTTCCGGCTATTGGGCGCCGGTGCCGATGTTTCAGCCGCCGTTGGTCATTGACAGTCGCACGACTGAGTTGGCCGCGCTCGACCCGTACGCAGCGATCTTTTACGACGATGACTTTGCGATGCATTTTGATTGCCAACAGGAGATGGCGGCGACCAGCGATGGGTGTGTCAACGCCGTGCGCTTTGTAACGCAAAACGTCCTGTCAGTTGACGTTCCCAACCAGAATGCGGTGACATGGCCCAACCAATGCCTGGTGCTTCCCCTGCATGACTCCATCGAGGTGCAGGAAGGACAGCGACTGCAAGTTAGGTTCAATTACGAGGCAGGTGCGCCGCTGGAGCAGTTGAGTGAATCGTTGGAGTTGAAAATCGTCGAACGCTAGTGAGAGCTGACAACGCGGTCGCTAGCAGAATTCCGTTTCAGCGATTAACCTAGCGTCGTTAACTGTCCTGTTACTCGCTGAAACCCGACTATGCCGAAAAATTGGTCTCCCGATTCTTGGAAAACGCATCCAGCTCACCAGCAGCCCGAGTATCAGGCACAAGAAGAATTGCACGAAGTCTTGGCAGTTCTTCGTCGCTTGCCCCCACTAGTTACCAGTTGGGAAGTGGATAAGTTGCGCGGCCAAATAGCCAAAGCGCAGCGCGGTGAGGCTTGGCTACTGCAGGGCGGTGACTGCGCCGAGTCGTTTGACGACTGCAATGCGGAGTCGATCGCCAGCAAGTTGAAGGTCTTGCTGCAGATGAGTCTCGTGTTGATTTTTGGTTCGCGTCAGCCGATCGTCCGCCTGGGCAGAATCGCTGGGCAATACGCAAAGCCGCGCAGCAGTGACACGGAAAGTCGCGAAGGGCTGACACTGCCCTCGTACCGCGGTGATTTGATCAATTGTTCGCCGTTCTCCACTGACCATCGACGCAACGACCCAAAGCTGTTGTTGCGCGGCTACGAGCGCGCCGCTTTGACCCTGAACTTCATCCGGGCGCTCAGCGAAGGTGGCTTTGCAGACCTCCATCATCCCGAATACTGGAATCTCAACTTCGTGGCGGAGAGTCCCGAGTGCGAGCAGTATCAAAAATTGGTTCAATCGCTCGACAACGCACTTCGTTTTATCGATACGATCTCGAGCAATCCCATTCAGGAACTGAGGCGAGTTGATTTCTTTACATCCCACGAAGCCTTGCATCTCCACTACGAACAAGCGCTGACGCGCGACAGCGTACGCGGTAGTGGGTTTTACAACCTCGGCACCCACTTTCCCTGGATCGGTGAAAGAACGCGATCGATCGCCGGTGCTCACGTTGAACTGCTACGCGGAATTCGCAATCCGATCGGAATTAAAGTTGGCCCCAAGGCGAGCTCTCAAGAAGTCGTCGATCTCATTCGACTCCTCAATCCGACCAATGAACCAGGACGCATCACATTGATCCATCGCGTAGGACGCGATCAAGTTGAGCGAGTGCTTCCGGCGATGATCGACGAAGTATCCAAATGTGGCTCCCAAGTTCTGTGGGTTTGCGATCCCATGCACGGCAATACGGTAACCACCAACTCTGGTCACAAGACGCGACGTTTTGATGATGTCCTGGCAGAACTTCGGTCCGCGTTTGCAGTCCACCGCAGCTGTGGTTCGAAACTTGGTGGCGTTCACTTGGAACTGACAGGCGAAGATGTTACCGAGTGTTTGGGAGGTACCAGCGGTTTGACCGAAGCCGATCTTCACACCGCCTACAATACGACTTGCGACCCACGCCTGAACTATCAACAAGCGATGGAGATCGCATTTTCCATCGTCGACGAAATTAATCGCGCTTAAGTCGATGATGCGATTCGAGTTGCGTCAAAAAGCCCCAGTTGAGTGACTGGTCCTGTTCATATTGCTTCCCCAGTGTGTTTGCGGTGTGTGCCTTGGCCATTTCGTAGCCAAGGTAAAAAGCGTGGCTGGGATTGATCGTTGCTCCCATCTCACTTGAAAGCAGTTGTTGCATGACCTCAAACGGATCGTGGCTGCGCGCATGTACGCCGGCGGAGAGCGCGTGAATTTCGCCATCGGCATTTAAGATCCTTACATTGCGATCCCGGATAGCCGCTTCCATGGATGCGATCGCGGCGGGCGAATACTGATTGACCCGTTCGTCGCGGAGCAGCACCAAATTTGGCTCCAAGTGTTTTGGCGGCACTCGATGAGCGATTGCAAAATGCATCATTTGTCGAGCGAGATGGCATTCGCGCACGCTGGACCTCGCCCAGTTGATGACTTCGGTGGTAAGCACACTTTCAACTTGCAACTCTTGGCAGATTCCTAACAACAGCACATTGATACCCGCCGAATCGGCGTCGGTGAGTTCCGTAATGTTGCCGATGCCCATCATCATGCGCGCATCGGGATTTTCTTTTTTGCAATCCGCAAAGCGCAGCAAGCTGTCGAAGAACCCAAGTCCAATTGGTTCGAGAATGGGATCCAAACGAAACGGAATATTTCGTTTTGACAAAAAATCTATCGTTTCGCAAAAACTTTTTTTGTCGTCGGGAACGTCGGGAATTGCCACCACTTCGCATCCCCAATCTACGGCTGCGTCGCGGTTAGTGCTGTTGACCGATAAGACCAATTCCGCTCCAGCGCTACATGCATGGGATACCTCAACAGGATCAAACGAATCGATCGAGACGCGCATTCCCAAATCGCGCAAACAATGGATTGCATCCGCAACTTGTGACCATTGATATCCAGGTGAGCAACCGAGATCGATCACATCTGCACCGTCTTGCGAGTAGCGCATGGCGACTACGGAAAGCTCTTGCAACGTTAGTCGGGGTGCATGGTTGATCTCTGCAATTATCTCAATCGACGACTTACCATAACCGTCACGATTTTTGCGTTTTTCCCCAAAAAAAGCGGGTAAATCGCGAATATCACGAGGTCCACATTCGATGCGAGTTCCATAGTGATCGATGATTTCATTCAGGTGAGGCGCGAGAGAACCAGGTAGTATGACGCGGGCTGCGGTAGGTGCGATCTCATAATTTCGGAAGAGCCATTTGGGCGTCATCAGGGCTGCTACGGTGATCGGCAACACATCGATGGTGAATTCAAATGGAACACGCTTTGCCATCTGCTCTACTTGCTCTCGAACCGCATGTTCTGCAAGTTTGCCAGTAACAAAATGGATGTGGTCCAAAGGTTGCGTCATACCAATTTCATTCGTCGGAAGTGGATCGTAAGCTGTATGGATTGGTGGATCGCCGCGCTGCGACATCACGATCCTCTCAGATATTTTTAAAGAAAACACCTTGACCAGAATTGTTTGTTCACTACAAAGATCATTAACGAGGAGCTCGCTGAGAACAATCGTCGTCCTTATTGTTCTCGTGGCCGGGGCTCCTCGTTTTTTTTATGCCTACTTCGCGGATCAAAATCCACGAGCCCATGCGACACAATTCTAAATGGTTTGGGAGCTGGGCAACGACCGCAACTTGCGTGGGATCAATTCCTGATTTACTTTCCCATGCACGTCGAATGACTTGCCAATGTTCGCGCGACATCGCTTGTAACGACCAACCTCGCGCGTGCCAAGCAACAATTAGCGCTTGATGCACTACTGGCCAACTTGATTGAAGTTGAGCCAAATTCGGAATGGCAATCTGCTTTACTGCGTTTGCAACAACCGTGCTTGAGAAGTGGAGTGCGCTCATGCGATCAACGGCTGTTTGATACTGCAGGGCTGCTTCTCTCTGCGATTCGACCGCTTCTTCGGCGATTTTTGCGAACGCTGCCAGCCGATGATCGACTTGCTCACCATAGACCTCTCGAATTTGCGGCAACAAGTTGTGTCGTATGTAGTTGCGTTTGAAGCTCTCGTCGAAATTGCTGGAATCCGTGCGGAATTTTTGCCCCAATTGTGACAGATAGGCCAGTACATCTTCGCGATAGACGGCAAGCAAAGGTCGCACCAACAGTAATTCATCGTGCAATGTCCGACTCGACGAAGGGGCACAAACTCCGGCTAATCCCGTACCACGAAACAAGTTGTGCAACATTGTTTCGATGCGGTCGGACGCTGTGTGTGCCGTGCAGACATAGCGAGCGCCCACTTGGTAGGCGGTGCCAATGAGGAACTGATAGCGTTGCGCCCGCGCGTTTTCCTCACTTTTTACCAAGTTGGAATCGGTGGTGTGGCCGCGTCCAACATGCAAATCGACGCCGTGCCTGGAGCACAGTTCTGCCACAAACTGTTCGTCGCCGTCGCTTTCCGCGCCTCTCCAACCGTGGTTGAAATGGGCTGCGGATAACCGCAAAGGGGAACCTGCGAGGTTCAATAGGGCCCGCAGCAGAGCAACGCTGTCGGCTCCTCCGCTGATTGCCACCAATACGCGATGCACGCCCCACGTTTGTTGCGGCCAAGACTGCTCAATGGCCCGTTCCAGCGGTGCACTCATATAGATGGCTTTCAGGCACGCAGTGCTCGCTACGTCATGATGCGCATGATGTCGTTGACGATTACAAAAGCCATCAGGCTTAGCAGTCCCAAGACACCGGCCATGGTTAGCCGCACCTGCAACGCTTCGCTGACCGGTTTACCACGGATCGCTTCGGCAGTTAAGAAGACCATGTGTCCACCGTCGAGGGCTGGGATCGGCAAAAAGTTTAGAATCGCTAAATTCGCGCTCAGCATGGTGAGGAAGATCAGTAACGATGGTACACCCTTGCTCGCCTCATGCGATGCGACTTCCGCGATCATCAAGGGACCACCAAAACCATTGGCGCCCAGTTTCGCAGTGACCAACAGACGTAAAGAGGTAAGTACATCGTAAAAGCGTCGTTTGGTTTCCCATAAGCCAAGGCTGACCGCAGTTGCCAATGAATCGGACTGGTGCGTCTGTTGCAGCAGATTCAAGCTGAGCCCGCGTTGAATCCAGTACCAGTCGTCGGCATAAGCCAATTTCACGTTGGCTTCGCGCGTCTTCCCATCGCGGCGCAGAGAGAGCTTGAGCGTGGAGCCTTCGGGAATGCGTTGCATCGAGTCAAACAGAACAGGAATGTTCATCGACTTATCAATCAGCGTTGGTTCAAAAGCTGATTTTGAATACTCCTTCAAATCTTTGCGTTCAGCGGTGGTCGCAACCCAATGAAATTGAATCAGTTCATCGCCGACGGCAATGCCTGAATCTGCCGCAACTTGTTCATCTACGTAGGAGACGGTGTTTGAAACGTCAAAGGCTACGCCCACGCCAGCCAGTGTCAAACGGCCGACCATCGGTGCAATGGGATCAAAACGAGCGCGGTCGACATTCTTGAAAGTAACTTCGTGCGTGCTGCTTGCTGTTGCTGTTTCAGGCTGCGCGTCCGACTCCGCTTCGGCAGTTTGAGGATTGGGTCGACGCAGTTTGAGAGTGACGTCTTGACCGGCCAACGAGGCGACCATGGATGGCAACTTAAGCCCGTCGACAACCGCTTCACCATTAACGGCTTCGATGATATCTCCTTCCTTAATTCCGGCTTTCTCAGCGATCGAGTTGGGCTGGATAGCGGTGATCGGACCGACAGCAAAGCCAATGCCGGTAGTTTTGATTGGCACAGGAGGCAGTTCCACGGTGTGCGTGGTAGGCGGCTGGTCCGACTTTTCTGCGGGTCGCTCAATGGTGAGTGTGACCGGTTCGCGCCAATGTTCTTGGAATTTTTCGGTGATGGAACTACCTAACACTTCGCCGTATCGCGGGTCGACCGGCATCGCTACGCCGTTCACGGCGGTAACAACATCATTTCCCTTGAGATCGGGATTAACGCTCGCCAGGTAGGACCTCTTGGAAGTCGGCTTGTCACCAATTTTGGAAGAGAGTTGGCTGTTGAAACCAATGCGATAGAATTTTTGTTCGGTATATGCAGAGGTTGGAGTAACCGACAGGTCGATTCGTTGATCGCCGCGCAAGATCGTGACGGGGAGTGGCGAATCTTGTTTATCGAAACCACGAATGGCCACACCGGTCGCAAAGTCGCTGTAGCGCAGCTTAAGATCATCTTCGGTCATGTCGCCAAAGCGAACGATTTGATCTCCTGTTTCCAAGCCAGCTTCCCATGCAGGGCTGCCGGCCAAGGTCGTACCGACTACTGTTGGCTCATAGCGGACACCAAGCCAATATGCGGTTCCCGCCAAGATGACGGCAAAAAAGAGATTCATGACCACCCCTGCCGAGATGATAATCATCCGTTGCCAAACCGGCTTGGCTGGATAACTACGCGGGTCTAAGGGAGCATCGGTCCCTTCACCCAAACGAATTTTCTCCGCTTCCGCTTCCGCCTGTCGAGGGTCGTCGTCCTGTCCCAACATTTTGACGTAACCGCCCAGTGGAATAATCCCGATGCCATACTCCGTTTCACCCCACTGGAACTTGCCCAGCGTTCGTGGAAATTTAATCGGACCGATTGAGATCGGCACATCAAAGCCAACATAGAACTTGTCGCATCGCACACCAAATGTCTTGGCGGCCAGAAAATGTCCAAGCTCGTGGACAAAGATGACAAAGCCAAGCCCCAACGCAACTTGCAGAATATTGCTGGCCATGCCAAACAACCACTGTAAATTGTTGTTGCTCTCCGCCAATAAACCGGGCAAGGCAACGGTCAGGTTGCTCGACAAGCTAGATAGGGCGTTCAGTCCCGCACCAGATAGCGATTCGAGCATTAGGGTGTCAATTAGCAGAGTGCTGCCCACTTGTTTGTCTCCTCTCGCGCCCAACGATCGAGGCGCATAAGTTCATCGAGTCTTGGACTCGGGTCAAAATTGTGTTGGTCAAGTATTCGCCGACAGGCAGCGACTATTTCAGTAAAGCGAATCACCCCCGCCAAAAACAGCTCGACCGCCGCTTCGTTGGCTGCATTCACCACGACTCCGCACGTGCCTCCACGCTCGGCAACTTCCCAACCAAGCCGCAATGCGGGGAAGCGATCGAGGTCGGCAGGCTCAAAGTCCAATGTTTGCGATCGCGTCCAGTCCATTTTAGGGCAACTCGAGCCAGTTCGGTCAGGGTACGTCAGCGCATATTGTATGGGAAGCCGCATATCGGGCGGACTAAGCTGAGCCACAACGGACCCATCGACAAACTCCACCATCGAATGCACGATCGACTGCGGGTGCACGACGACCTGAATCTTGTCGGCGGGCAGATCAAACAACCACCTCGCTTCGATCACCTCCAACGCTTTATTCATCATCGTGGCCGAATCAATACTGATTTTACGACCCATTTGCCAGGTCGGATGCGCCAAAGCATCTTCCACGCTGGCGTCACGGATCTGCGACTGAGTCCAAGTGCGAAACGGACCACCGCTGGCGGTCAGTACGACGCGGGCGACTTCGTGCCGTGAGCCAGCTTGAATCGCTTGAAATATGGCACTGTGTTCGCTGTCCACAGGGAGTAGCTCCCCGCCACTTTGGCGAAGCGCTTGTCGGACCAAGCTGCCCGCCACCACCAACGTCTCTTTGTTGGCCAGCGCTAATCGCTTGCCTTGTTCAGCCGCCGCCAACGTGCTCGCCAATCCAGCCGATCCAACCACTGCCGCGACCACTGTGTCGACCTGCGGATGCGTGGCAAGTGCTATCAGCGACTCAGGACCAAACAATAGCTTGCTAGCTTTAGGAAGTTTGGAGAAATCGAAGCCGTTTGAACTCCTCAGGCAGGTCGCTGCGACCAGTTGCGGTTCAAAGTCGTTCGCCAAACGTACCAAATCGTCAAGCTGCGAATGGGCCGACAACCCCAGCGCGGACCACGGCGAGCCCAAATGCTTGATCACGTCAAGTGTGGCTGTGCCGATACTACCGGTCGCGCCAAGCACCGCTATTGTGCGTTTTGAAGGATTTTTTGCAATTTCTAACGGCACAGGGTGGGTTTCTCGTCTCGCCATCTAATGTAGAACAATTGTCCCCCAATGTAGAACAATTGTCCCCAATTGTTTCGTATTTCGTACCCAACTCAAGACGAACGTCCAATGTAGAACAATTGTCCCCAATTGTTTTGTATTTCTTTCAGTCTCAACTTTGCTTTGAAGGCGTAAGGGTAAAGTGTGCCACACTTTGGGGCAATACAATCCTAACACCTTGCACAATTTCTACCCCAGGTTTTCTTTATGCAACTTGTTGCCCCCCACGCACTGCGGGCTACTTTAGTTCCGTATACTCTTGTTTAGTATCCAAGTAAGTAACTCCATTTATCTATACATAGGTACATATAAGCTATGGCTGGTGACGAAGATCTGGACCGAAAGGGCGAGGGACGAGGAAACAGTTGGGTTTGGTACCTAATTCTGACGTCGATCATTTTGCTTTCGATTGTGATGTTCGTAATTGACAGCTCGATCTTTCGACTCAAATATCCCGATCTGATCAGCCTGCTGCGACAAACCCGCTATGTTTCCCAGGGAAGCTCAGAAATGCTTTCGAGTTATCCCAATCCAAGCGATCCATCGCAGCTCATCGAGCTCGACCAAAAAATCACGATCGATTCGAAGTCGAAAGCCAATACGGTGATCGAGCTTTCGAAGATCAGCAACGTGCGTTTAGAAGAAAATGCCGTTACCGGCGAAGTGTTCAAACGCGTGCTCGACAAGGAAGGCAACGAACTGTCCGCTGGCAAAGTAGTGACATTTCGCGCCAACAAAGACAAGTCGGAAGAGACCGCAACGCAGCTCCGCGAAGCGCTCGATCAGAGCAACGTCATCTGGGAGTACTCCGATGGTCCCAGCTTTATGGATCAGTACGGTCCAGTGTTGGTCATGGTGGGCGCCGCCTTTTTGATCATGATGTTCATGGCCCGCCGCATCAGCGGCATCGGTTCTCCGATGTCCTTTGGCCGTTCGCGTGGAAAGTTGTATGCCCAGGATGACATTGGCATCACCTTTGACGAAGTTGCGGGTGTGGATGAGGCGGTCGAAGAGGTTCGCGAGATCGTCGATTTCCTGAAGTATCCAGACAAATACCAACGACTTGGCGGACGGATTCCCAAGGGAGTGCTGTTGGTGGGGCCTCCTGGCACGGGTAAGACGCTGTTGGCCAAAGCGATTGCCGGTGAAGCTGGCGTACCTTATTTTAGTCTTTCCGGCAGCGACTTCGTGGAAATGTTTGTGGGTGTCGGTGCCGCCCGCGTGCGCGACATGTTCCAACAAGCAAGTGCCAAAGCGCCTTGCATTATCTTCATCGACGAACTGGACGCGCTCGGAAAAAGCCGCAGTGGTAGTTCGGTGGGCGTGCATGACGAGCGTGAACAGACGTTGAACGCCTTGCTCGTTGAGATGGATGGATTTGATGCGAATACAGGCATCATCATCATCGCTGCGACCAATCGCCCTGAAACGTTGGATCCCGCCTTGCTCCGACCTGGCCGCTTTGACCGAACCGTCTTGGTCGACCGTCCTGATAAATCGGGCCGTGAAGAAATTTTGAAAGTGCATGTCAAGAACGTCAAACTGGCAGCCAACGTCAATTTGCTGCACATTGCGTCGATGACCAGTGGCTTCTGCGGAGCCGACTTGGCGAACTTGGTCAACGAAGCCGCGTTGCTGGCGGCGCGCAAAGGAAAGAACACTGTTGGTCAAGAAGAATTCGAAGAAGGAGTCGAACGCGTTACAACGGGGCTCGAAAAGAAGCGTCGTGCCATGGACGAAGATGAAAAGTTGCGAGTTGCGTACCATGAAGCTGCCCACGCGCTGGTTGCTTATTCGCTCCCCAATACCGATCCCGTTCACAAAGTGTCGATCATTCCAAGAGGTCTGGCGGCGCTCGGCTACACCTTGCAGCGACCCGTCGGCGATCGATATTTAATGACACAATCCGAGTTGGAAGCGCAAATGCAAGTCCTACTCGCCGGCACGTTGGCTGAAGAAATTATTTTCAAAGACATCAGCACCGGAGCTCAGAACGATCTGGAACGAGCCAGTGCCATTGCGCGCAGCATGGTGATGGAATTTGGAATGAGCCGGCTCGGCCGCGTCAACTATCGCGAAAGCGGGCGATCTCCTTTCCTGGGCGGTGGACGAGGTGGCGAAGCGATGGTCCGCGATCATAGCGAACAGACGGCTCGCGAAATTGATGAAGAAGTCAAACGCATCATCGATGATATCACGCAGAAAGCCCGCAAGATCCTCGTCGAGCGACGACAAGCGCTGGAGAGTGTCACCAAAAAGTTGATTGAGATCGAAGTGATGGACTCCGATGAGCTAAAACGATTGATCGACGAGACACTCCCAGGCCCCCGCGTCATGCCCGGCACCGAAGGTCTGCCACGCACCAGCGAGCCGTCAGACACAACCGAAACCAGTTCCGCGCAGGATCTCCCCACCTCCGACGCCGCCGGTTAACTCCGTTGTTAAACTTAAACTCGAACTTAAACTTAAACTCGTCTTCTTCTTAATCTTCTTCTTAATCTTAATCCTGATCTTAATCCTGATCTTAATCCTGATCTTGATCCTGATCTTGATCTTAATCCTGATCTTGATCCTGATCTCGAACTCAAACCTCCTAACCTCCCTCCTAACCTCCTCCAACTCCCCATCAACCGAAGAGTCATACCATCAACTACAAACCCAAGAATTCTACGATTGGTCACTCGCAGCTCAAGTGAGATGACTCGGTTTGGGTTTGAGTTGGACTTTGAGATTAAGATTAAGATCAGGATTAAGATTAAGAAGAGGACGATGGCTGTCGAATCGAAAGTAAGTTTACACTCCGCTCCAGTCACCTGCCCTTTGTGACTCTCGGCACGAGTCACCTACCGTTATGGTGACTCGCGGCACGAGTCACCTACCTGCTCCGCAAAAACTCGATCAAATTTGACATCTGCTCGACCGACACTTGCTCTTCAAGTCCTACTGGCATAAACGAGACCCCACTACTTTTCAATTGCTCGATGTCACCTCGGGCCAGTGTCTGTCGCGTTCCACCGGCTTCGACCAAGATCAGCTGAGATGTCGATTCATCTTGAATGATCCCGGCGACAACGCGGCCATCTTCCAGCAAGACCGTATAGCTTGCATATTTGGGATCCACTTCGCGGTTAGGGTCGAGAATGGTCTCAAGCAACTGCTGGGGCGATTTGCTCCCCAATTGTCTTAACGGAGGTCCCACGTCGTTACCAACATCGCCGATACGATGGCACTGTGCACACGCCCGTTCGAACACCTGTCGCCCCGCCGTGACATCCGTTGTTGCTGAGCCTAGTGCTTCGATGGCTTGCGTGTACTGCTCAATCACAGCCGCCCGATCCGGCGAAACATTGTTGAATAACTTCGCGAAACGTTCGGCAAGTTGTTTTTCGCTGACCGTCAACATTTGCTGTTTCATTTCGGGCGGCACTTGCGATCGCACAATCTGTCCGTGTTCGAGCGCGCTCGCAAGCTGTTCCGTCGTATCAGCTCGAGCCAGCATCAGCCGCAGCGCCTCCCGTTGCACCGCTGGCGTCATCGTCGAAAACTCAGTGACGAAGTGGTTACCAAGTTCAGGGAAATTGCCCCAGGCCAGCGCACGCATCGCTCGTGTTTGCAACAAATCAGTGAACTTGGGATCAAACAGCGACTCCAACCATTGTGCTTGCGTCGCTGTGGGCAACAGACCGAGCCATTGCATCTGTCGCAAGCTGCTTTCATCAGGCAACGTGTCAGACAAGAGCTGGTGTTTGTTGAGTTGCCCGTCAATCCACTTTACCAACTGCAGGCGGCTGTGATCATCAAGAACGTCGAGTATTTGAGTGGCTTCACTGTGGCTCGTTGAACTGCAGATGGAATCGATCCAAATCGATAGATGATCGTTGGTGGGAACCAATTGACTTCGCAACCAGGCGACGAGTTCAGCGTCAGTCCGGATTCTGTTGATCCACGTCGGCAACCATAATTTCAGCCAAGCTCCTAGATTTTCATTTGGGATTTCTAATTGGATCGCCTCGGACAAGAGTTGCCAACTTGTATCTCCAGCGGCCGCCGCCACAGTACCTCGTACGAGCGGATCGGTTACCTTGGACAACATCGGTGCCAGCAGCTGCTGACGTTCCGCTACGTCAAGTTCGGCGGCGAGCATCGACAGGGCCATTTGAATGCGTGCATCCGAGGCGTGAGAATTGCCGACGAGTTCCTCCAAGAGTTCGCTAGTTAGGTGCAATTTGCGGGTTAAGTGCACGGCATGTTCGACAACTCTGGGCTCCGCATCGTTTAACGACTGCGCTAAAAGACTTGGAGCGCATAGACCTAGCCGTGCCGCAACATATAATGCCAACAGTTGACTTTCCGCACGAGGGGCGTTCACTGCGCAATCGACCAATTGATCGCCTCGGTCGCCTGAACCACGCTCGATCAACAATTGGCTTGCCATCAGGCGTCGCCACGGGATCGCATCTTGCAAGTGTTCGATCAATTCTTCGGAGCTGCAGTCTGACAAGCGAACGGTCGGGAGGTGAGGCGTTTGGGGACTGGCCAGCCTCCAGATCCGCCCCAGTTCACGTCCGCTTGTTAAATCGAGATGTTGTTTGATAACTGGTGGAAGACTCTGCGGATGTTCGATAACCTCACGGGCCATGTCGGCGATGTAGATGGCGCCATCGGGTCCATCTCCCAATTGAACGGGACGAAACCAGGTATCGCGAGATCGCAACAGTTCTGTCCGTTCATCGATCCGTTGGCCGCTCCAGAATAGTCCCTCATCTGTCAACTGTTTGCGGTGGATGAGATTGCTGCCGACATCACAAACGAGCGCGGTATCAAATCCGGTTCTGCCAAAACCGAACTCATGATCAACGATCCATGTCCCCGTTGCACCCGTAAAATAACCAGCTGCCCGCCCGCCGCCCTCGACAATACCGGGCGTTACTCCACTGACGCGTAGGCGTGTGCGAACGATCCGCCAAGGCTCGATGGGGCTAGCCCGAAACACTTCTGCCTGGGGGCCGTCGACGGCAATGCTCCGTCGACTACTCGGCATGGGAACGGTAGTGTTATTGTTCGCTAGCCATTCGTCGAGATCGATGACTTGCTGTAGATGGTCGGAGTTGCTGGTGATGAACTTGTCACCCCAGCGGTTGAAACTAAGTCCATGTTGTCCTCCGCCACTCTCTGGGTGCAACGTTTTGTTAATCGGATCGATCGCGAAGTCGCGGCGTCCCAAGTTCACGCGCGTGCCGGAAACGCTCGCGTTACGCGCGTCGACTTCGAGCATTTCCACGTCTGCGCCAGAACTGCTAGTGGCACCGTGAATCATCCCGTCAGCTCCCCAGCGGAGGCTGTTGACGAGCCCTTGGACGTTGCCACGCGCGAAGCCGTTGAACCAATCTTCACTGGTATCGCTCTGGTTGTCGCCGTTGGTATCGCGGTACCAGGTAATTCGCGGTGGTTCCGCGACCAACACTCCGTCGCGCCACGGCCAAATGGCAGTTGGCCAGGAGAGTCCTTCGACGAAGGTCGTCCGGTAGTCCATCACACCATCTCCATCGCGATCCTCCAACAAAGCAACTCGACCTAGATGTTCCGTCGCTTGTTCGCTGTAATCCCGCATTTCGACAACAAACAGCCTTCCGCGCGCGTCAAATGCGAATGCGACCGGGTCCGTAACCAAAGGTTCGGCAGCGATTAACTGCACGTCAAAACCAGACAGAACCTCGATTTCCGCCAAAGCCTCCATCGGCGACTTGGCAGGGATACGAGGCAATTCGGCGGAGTAGTCTTTATCGAGAGTGTCAGGAACGGCTGCCGCGTCAGGGTTCGTCGGAGTTTGAGCAAATGCCAAGCGATGTCCCAGCGGGGTGCCAACGACCAGTCCCGCGCCCAAAACAACCGTCCAAACGGCTCGTTGGAGAAAGTGGTGGAGAATGCGATGGAGAACGTGGTGCAAACAGTCACAGCCTCCTCCATGCTTTTGCGCAAAGACGGGAGGTCGCACCATCGCTGGAAGAAGCTCTTGAAACGAATTCGAATTAAACACGAGGCAAGCTCTATTCTAAAGGTTTCGACTCAATGTAGAACAATTGTCCCCAATTGTTTCCCCCATCCGTCCGATCGCTTCCATTACACATATTCTTAATCCTACTCGTACTCAGCCGTCGGCGGTACTCCTACTCCTACTCCTACTCCTACTCCTACTCCTACTCGATCGTCACGCCGTTTCGAGCACGAGAACGAGAACGAGTACGAGAACGAGAACGAGTACGAGGCACCATTTCACTGAGTAGCCGAGTTAGCTTGGTGCTGGCTGGCAACAGGCTCAACGCCAGGTGTACCCAGTTCGCGATGGGGAGGTTAAAATTGCTGGCGGCAACCGTATTAGGATTTTTTGCGTTCCATCGCAGCCATCAAGGAATCGGCCCGTGTTTCTGAAGATCGTGATAGGCATACTGGCTACAATTGGTGCCTTGGTCGTTATGGCCATCGGGGCAGTCTTCTTGATCTATTTCTTGTTGGTGCGACGCCTACATCGAAATGTCAAGCAACAAATCGAACGCTTCGAGTCCATTGTTAGCGAGACGGTCGATGCAGAGCGATTTCGCGAAATTGGAGAAACCATCTCCGCGCATGTCCCACCCATGTACATTACGCTGTTCCCTATTGAAGATCGCAAAACGGGCTACGATGACGATGGTCTGGTACGCAAAATCGATCAGTGGATGCGTAAGCATGAATTCAAGAAAGTTGATTTTTTTGAGATCGAGGAACTGAACGAAGATCTCTGCATCTATCTCAATCGAGATCGCAAACTTTTGGCCGCCATTCGCGATCTGAACGATCGCGACGGATTGTATGTCGAGTTCTGTTTTGATCTAGGCAACGCCCGACGGGGAGGTGTGAGCAATCCACCAAGCAGCACATTAGGACTTCCCGACGATGCGGTTGGAAAATTTTTCACCGGACAACTTCGCGATGATTTTAAGCTGCTAGATCAGATGTATGCCGAGGCGCTAAAGTTGATGCGCAAACATACCGTTCGCGTAATCAACCCAACTGAAGTTGATGATTTTTATGAATCGGCACACGAAGCGGAGATTGTAGCCCGCATCGAGTCAGGTGGCGTCAGCGAAGCGGAGATTCGCCAAAGTTTTGTTGCGCAAGGTATTGAAGTCGATGAAAGTGAAATAGCCCTTATCGCCCGCGAGTGGCAGAATCGCGTCGACGAGTATTTGCTTGATTTCGCCGATACGGCGGGTGAAATGCATACCGACGGAGACGACATCTTGGTCGTACATGATCGCTGCGGAAAACTTTTCCTAAAAGATCGACTCAAGGACTACATGGTCGAAGATGACGAAATGGAGAGTGATCAGCAGCAGTACTTGACTTCCGAATTGGTGGAACTCTTAGAACGATTCACGCCGCGTGACGCCGTAGCGCGTTTTCGACCACTGCTACCAACGGCATCGCGCTATCGACTCGTCGAACAGATTCAGGAGCCGTTGCCAGCTGATTTTTACCTACTCTCGCGTGGTTAGCCTTGTTAGGCTTTAGGCCACCGCTCTTAACATCTTTTGGACTATGAATTCGACGATTCAGGTAGGGCGACTCGGTCTCGGGAGGTGCGACGCTATGCTGAAAAAAGCTTTTGGAGTTCAGTTCAAAATCTGTTTCGATTTTTTTATGCTCAACATCGAAAAGAGCTAAATTTCCGAAACGTTTCGCTGATCGCCACCATCCATAGCCATGAGCCTTTGATCCTATGATGTTGTGAGGACGTCGGCAAGTCACGTAGCAGCGTCTCTCCGAGACGCGAATTGACTGCGTCTCAGAGAGACGCAACTACGTGGTGGGCCGAAAAACCCGCAAAGGCCTCGCAACACAAACGCGATTGGAAAGATCAACCCGAAGCGACCCGACGACCAAGCCACAATCGACTCAATGGCAGTAGGAAAACACGGTTCACCGCCCGATTCCACCAGCTTTGATCTATTATTCGAGATTGAACCGTTGCCTCGCCAGCCTCTGACCAGCCCACAGCACTCGAAGCTTCACCGTCAACCACCGCTGCAGCCTCAAACGGCTTATTCTCCACATGTTCGTTCAGGTCGACGTCAGAAGTTGATCCCGCACTCTTGCCCACTTCGGTTGAATCTCCCACTGGATTGGGCTGAATTTCTAATCGATCGAGCGGACTGACGATGCGCACATCGGGACGAGCTAAAACGTGCGTGTAAATCATGGTAGTTGTAATGTCGCTATGCCCTAGCAGTTCCTGAATCGTCCTTATGTCCGTTCCATCCTGTAATAGATGTGTGGCGAAGGAATGTCGAAAAGTATGCGAAGTGATATGTTTTAGCACTCCAGCCACACCCACGGCCCGCCTCAAGTGGTCGGCAAACGTATCGGCATGCAAATGATGGCGATGTCGCTTCCCAGTCTTGGGGTCGCGTGAAAATTTGGCCGAAGCGAATAAGAACTGCCATTTCAGCTCTTTGTGTGCCGAAGGATATTTGCGGTCGAGTGCATGCGGTAGCCAGACCGAGGCTTCACCGTTGGCTACATCGTGGTCATGCAACTCACCTCTTGCATCGATCAGCTTCCGCAGCCGTTCAACGAGTTGTTTTGGCAGGGGCGCGAACCGACTTTTGTCACCTTTCGAATTGTGGATTTCAATCAGCCCCTGGTCGAAGTCAATATCCTTAATACGCAACCTAAGGCATTCGCTGATCCGCATCCCGCAGCCATACAGCAACTGACCGATCAGCAGATAGACGCCGGTCAACGACGATAGCACCCGCGTCACTTCCGCCTTGCTCATAACGGTTGGAATCCGCGCCGCTTTCGTCGAGCGGATAGCATCGATCTTGCCAAATTCCCGTTCCAACACGAACTGGAATAAAAACAACAGCGCATAGAATGCTTGATCCTGTGTGGAAGGTGCCACATCGCCATCGACTGCCAAATCGGTCAAATGTGCCCCAACGTCGTCCGCACCGATCTCGTCAAAGTCCGCCAAATTCTTAAGTCCCCGGTCGGCCATGAAAGCGCGGACCTTCTGAACGTAGGCCTTTTCGGTGTTAAACGCCTTCCCCTGAACTCGGAGGTTCCTCCGCAGGGCTTGAATCACGTCCGGTTCGCGGGGATTGATCTTCCCGACAACGTCATCGATCGTCGCTTCCGGTACGTAATTGCTTTCTTGTGCAGCCAGCTCCTTCAATTTCGCGCGTACCATGTCCAACCTTGGCGCTGCCGACTTCTGTACATGGTCGCGATACCAAATCACTCCTTCGACGATTTTCAGCCGTTTCCAAGCCGGCATGTTTTGCTTCAGTTTAGAGCGTAGGAACGCAATCACATGCGCTTCGGTAAACTCCCATGTCACCGGATCGCGGATATCATGAAACTTGGCCAGCGACGTGAACCAGGCTCGAGCATACTTTTCCGTTTTAGCTTCGCGCTCCATCAACTCCGATTTACCGTGCGATCCCATTGTCCTCATCCTACACTCAAAGTTCCTCATTATTCCATTCAGTGTTTGGACTTCCACGTCCATGCAATTGTTCTCCGATGAGGCATTTTCTAAGGCAATTATCGCCCCTGTCAACATTCTCGTCGCAGGGTTCGAAAAACTCGGGCGAAATGTAGTAAATTCCGAATCTAGCAGCAGTCAGCCGACAGCGCTAGCTGCGGGCCCTTTCTGCGCCGATAGCACTAGCTGCGGCACGATAGCACTAGCTGCGGCACGATTGCACTAGCTGCGAAAAAGTACGATGGTTACGTCGCTGACAATTCATTCATCAAGGGCACCGCGTGTCATTCAACCCCTCAGCGCCAGGTTCATCAATTAGCAATAACCACAACACACCAAATCCAAAAAAAGAAAATTCACCACAGCTTCACTACGCGGTTTGGTGAGTCGCTCACCAGTCGCGTACGTTTTACCCAAGGCCCCCAAAGCCCCTGCTTCGCCGCCACGATTTTTGGGGCCAATCCGGGATAAGTACTTTTCCCGGTTTAGGCGAATCCGGGATAAGTGCTGCTGTCCGCAATAACTATCCGGGATAAGTGGCTTTACCTGGCGATAATTTTCTTGACAATCCGCGGATAAGTCCGAAAATACCGTTATCGAATACCCCATACCGGGATAATTACAAGTTCGTCGCCTCAACACTCGTCAGTGGCGTGAGTGATCGATGGAGGCCGATCAGAGTGAAGTTATGAGAGCCTGATTTGGTGCGGGCAGACTTGAGCGGCGACGCTAAAACACAATTCACTGACCTAATTGCTTAGCACGCTCCGCGCTCCACTGGTGGCTTCCTTTAATTGTTCCACACCGTGACAACAGCACGCGGCGAGACCAATCAACAAATGCCCGCCAGAACTCGACCAGCGCGAGCAGAACGTTGCAGGGACCGGCAGGAA
>JBGSUV010000005.1:0-90375 GCA_041753315.1 Pirellulaceae bacterium
AGTCATGCAACACCTCCTTGTTGTCATGACCTAAGTCTATACGATTCAACACCTTAGAATCAATAAAGATGTTTAGAGCGGTGGGGCGACGCTCCTGCGGAGCCTTCATGGGCCGCCACCTGTCGTTCACAAGCAAGGGGCGGGACTGGCTTTGCTTGTGAACGTTAGGGGGTAGCCCCACAAAAAAGCTCGGCAGGAGCCTCGCCCTCCCGACTGCACATTCTGCTGGTTAAATCACAGTGAAAGATGCTTTACCAGCCGTGGGCGTTGCGGACTTGGATCATCGATTCGAGGATGGTGTTCCAGGTCTTGGGTTCTTCGAGCATGGCGTTGGGGAACATGCAGCCATCCCAGCAGATGTGCTGGATGCCGCGTTGCTGGGCATCTTTGAGCCAATAGCCGGCGCAGCGGACGATGTCGAGTTTGCCGTTGGGATCGTCGGCCGGACAATGCTTGCCAGTCTTGTCGTGTGCGCCGGCACCGTGCACGTGGCCGTCGTTCTGGGCGACGTGGAAGTCGATCGTCCAGGGACGCAGTTTGTCGGTCATCTGTTCGTAGGCCGCATAGAATTCGGCTTCGGTATAGCCCTCGTGCAACAGTGCGCACTCGGGGGCGTTGTATCCCATCAGGTACAAGTAAGTGTGCGCGAGGTCGGCTTGGAAGCCCAGCGTTTCTGGCATCCCGACTTCTTCCAGCAGATTCAGCATGTCCTTCCAGCTGTGCATGCCGGCCCAGCAAATCTCACCTTCGGCGGCCAGGCGTTCGCCACTGTCGGCAGCAATCTTGGCCGCTTCGCGGAACGTCTCGGCGATCTTGGTGGTGTTGGCCTTCGCATCGGCCCGCCATTTCTCTACTCCAAACTCCGCCGAGTCGATGCGGATGCAACCGTATTGACGCACGCCGTGTTCATTGAAGACTTTGGCGATACGGCAAGCCATGCGGACAGCGGATAGGAATTTTTCGCGCTGCTCGGCATCTCCCATCGCCGAATCGCCGACGGTGCCCGGCCAGACAGGAGCCACCAGCGAGCCGACTTTAAAGCCTTTGGATTGAATCAAGTCGGCGATTTGCCTGAGTTCGGCTTCGGACGCTTCAGGGTTGGTGTGGGGTAGGAAGAGAAAGTAATCGATCCCTTCGAACTTTTGGCCGTTGACGTTGGCGGCGGCGGTCAGGTCAAGCATGTGTTCGAGGCTGATCGGCGGCTCTTGACCTTCGCCATCGCCTTTACCAACCAGTCCAGGCCACATGGCATTGTGAAGTTTTGGGGATGTGTGGGTCATGCGGAAGGGCTCCCAGGATCGAGGGTTAGGAAAGTGGTCTTGAGGTGAAGGTTGTTTGGGTGAAGGTAGGTGTTGTTGTGAAGGTTGTTTTTATTGAGTAGTCGAGTGGGTTTCTCGTTGCCGTACTGCTTGTAAAGATCGCGGTCGGGTTGCTTGTGGAAATCGCGGTCGGGAGCGCGAGGCTCCTGCCGAGCCTTCATGGGCGGCCATCTGCCGTTCACAAGCAAGGCCGCACTTGGCTTGTGGGCGTTAGGCGGCGGCCTTAGGAAAGCTCGGCAGGAGCCTCGCCCTCCCGTTGCCGCGTTGTTGTTTCGTTAGCCGCGCCGCATTTTCGTTAGTGACATCGCCGGTGTCTTGCCCGAGGCTAGCGCCTACGGCTCACTCCCGAGGCTAGCGCCTACGGCTCACTTTTGCTGCCAGGCGCCGTTGGCCGGTAAATTGTCGTGGGCGTCGGGGCCGAAGTAGCGCAGGCCAACCAGCGGTTCGCTGCCGGTGTTCTCGATCTCAACGCCACGCGTGGCGGCCTCGTGCGAAATGAACACTTCATCTTCGGTGTTTTGGCCGAAGTTGATCATCGCTGGAGTTTGCAACGCCAACTTGCCGATCCGTCCCTTGCCTTGTACGGTGATCCAACTGCTCGTGCCTGGATCCTTGAGCGTGCACTTGGCGCCGGGTTCAACGGTTAGTTCCTTGGCGCTGAACAATTGCTTGCCGTCGATCGTGCCGTACACGATCCACTTGTCGCAGTAGCCTGGGCCACTGCGGGCTTCGTCCACGATGGGCTCGATGTAGTTGGCGTCTTTGAAGTGGGTGTCGACGTTCTTGTCCCAGTCGAGTTGCCCGATGATGAAGTCCAGGTCTTGGTGTTTTTCTGCGGGCATATCTTTGACCAGCAACGACCAAGGAACATAGCGGCCTTCGACAATCGACTGGAACATGCCAAACACGTCGCTTCCCCACTGGGGTTCGTAGGTGCAGAGCGAACCTGGGGCGTGAAGCACGCCGGGTGGAATGAGCCAACCGGTGCCACGCTTGAGTCGATAGGCTTTGGAAAGATCGAGGATGCCGTTGTCACCTTTGTTCCAGTTTTCCAGGCAGCGACGGAGTTGTTCTTTGCTCGTCCCGGGCTCAAGACCCATGAAGGTGTAGCAGAAGTTGTTGTCGACGTTGTTGTATTGCGGCGGGAAGTAATAGCTCTCTGGCTTGCCTTCTTGGCCCACCAGGGCGGCGTCTTCGGCCGATTGGTGCATGTGGTGCGGGATCGGTCCCATGTTGTCGAAGAACTTGGAATAGACCGGCCAGCGATTGTATTTCGAATAGATTTTGTCGCCGACCAGTCGCGAGCCAGCCTCGGCCACTGCGTCGCGAAGGATAAATTTCTTTCCTTCGAACAGGCAGAAGCTCAGTCCTTCGTGCCAGACTCGCCCTTCGTTGGCTGCCTCGGTGGTGCTGCCGAACCAGCGCTCGTCGATACCACCTCGGTCGGCGCCAAAGGCGTATAGATCGGCCGGATTGAGTTTGATGCGACGGCCGGGGTGCAGGAAGCTCCGCGGCACCCAAGTGGGTGTCAGTCGCAAGAGCCCTTCGCCCGCGTCGAGCGCCCGGTCGAGAATGGCGGCTACGTTGTCTTTTTCAATCAGGCCTTCGTCGAGTTTCACAGTGGTCATGGGTGGATCGCTAGTGGAGGTAAGTGGAAAATATAGTTAGTCAGCCGACGGCGCTAGCCGCGGGCCAGGACAGTATTATGAGCCGACAGCGTTAGCCGCGGGCCAGGACAGTATTATGAGCCGACAGCGTTAGCCGCGGGCCAGGACAGTATTATGAGCCGACGGCGCTAGCCGCGGGCGGTTGATTTGATTTATTAGTAGATTCGATTTATTGATGAACGTCATGCTACGACTCCGATCCCAACCCGAAGCGTGAGCGAGGGACAGTCCCGGCTGTCCCAAGCAAATGCCTTGGTATCTCCCTGGCTCACACTTCGGGTTGGGAAATCCATGAGAGCCTGTTTTATTCGGAGCGGACAGCGGTTACAAGTAAGGACGGCATTTTTCCTTCCTTAACCTGGGCCTTTACGTAGTGCGACCAACCGATGACTTTCACATCCACCAACTATCACCAAATCGAAGCCACCTCTGTGCAACAGCCGCCGCCGTTGTCGCAGCCTCTGCCCAATCCAACCCTGTTGGCATGTGCTGAGGGTGCCTTCAAGCTGCAGCGTTTTGTGTTGCTCGACGGAATGCGGCAGGGGGTCGAACTGTTGGTGATCGATACCGAGGGGGTGCGGGTGGCAATTTGCCCAACTCGTGGTATGAGCATCTGGAAGGCTTATATCGGCGGGGTGGACCTTGGCTGGAATTCACCTGTTGAGGGTCCGATCCACCCCAGCTTTGTGCCGGTGGATGAACCGCGGGGTATCGGTTGGCTGGATGGTTTTGACGAATTGTTCGTGCGGTGTGGACTGCGCAGTTTCGGAGCTCCAGATTACGACGGATCAGGGCGGGTGCAATGGCCGGTCCACGGTCGTATCGGCAACTTGCCCGCTCAGAATTTGCAGTTGTTCGTCGACACCCAACATTCCATATTGCACGTACAAGCCGAAGTGTGCGAGACCCGTTTCTTGCAATACAACTTGAAATTGAATGTGCACTATATGTTCATCTTCGGGGAACCAGCCATCGGTGTGAACGATACGGTGACGAACATTGGGGGCACGCCAACTTCCATGCAACTGCTCTACCACATCAACGTAGGCACCCCCGTTCTCGGGCGTGGTGCGAAAATGCACATCGGGGCCAAGCGGGTGGTGGCGCGAGATGCACGCGCAGTTGAAGATCTTCAAACATGGGACGAGTACTTGGGGCCAACGTCTGGTTATGCCGAACAGGTCTACTTTTCGGAATCGGTCCCATGCAGCGATGGTTGGGCTAAAGCCATGTTGAGCTCGGCCGACCAATCGCGTGGGTTCGCGGTGCACTATATGCCGAGCACACTCCCTTACTTTAGTCAGTGGAAGAACACGGTGGCTGAGGCCGACGGCTATGTCACCGGCCTGGAGCCTGCGACAGGCTTTCCCAATACCCGCACATTCGAAGAGTCGCAAGGTCGGACGGTACCATTGGCGGCCGGTGAAAGTCGAAAGTTCATGATGCGGTTGGAGGGGATTTACGATCCCGATCGCGTGCTTCAATTGGAGAGTGAATTGAACGGGCTGCGCGGGGGCAAGCCGGCGGAATTGCAAGAGCTTGATCCTCAGTGGTGCATGCCCCGATGAGCCAGCCACAGAGCCTCGGGGTCGGCCATCGTTCAAGCGACAGCCCGCCAGGCGCACTCTTAACGGGCGTCGTCTTGGCGTTCGCACTGATCGTCCGCGTGACGGCACTGTGGATGAGTGGCGGTGGTTTAGCCGAGGACCCCGACTCGTATGCCCAGCTAGCGACGAACTGGGCCGAGTCTGGAGTGTATGGTTTCTCAGCCAGCGGTACAGCGGAAGACAACTCTGTCCATCCAACCGCCTTCCGACCCCCACTTTACCCTTGGCTACTCAGCTGGTTGGTGGTTGACGGCCAGCTTTCGCTCGTCGGTACCGCTTGGCTTCATGGTGTGATGGGGCTTTCCAGCGTCTGGCTGACCTTGTCGATCGGTCGACGATTGCAATTACGATTTGCTCCGTTGGCAGCGTTGGCCGTGGCCGTTGATCCTCTGCTAATGCGGGCCAGCCAATTGGTGATGACAGAAACCGTGGCCACGCTGTTGGTATTGCTCGCGTGGCGACTATGGCTGAGTGCGGTGTCGGCAGCGATTGAGGCTGGACCCGGGTGTTCGACGGCGCGATTCCCGCTGCGATCGTGGAGCGCCGCGGGATTGCTGGGATTGCTCTGCGGCCTGTCCATTTTGGCTCGTCCCACCGCAGCACCCTGGGCGGCGTTGTGTGTGCTCAGTCTGGTTGCGACCGGAGCGAGTTGCTGGAAGCGGCGCTCGGCAACCAGTATAATTGCCGTGTTGGGGGTGTTGGTGTGCGTCGCGCCGTGGACGCTGCGGAATTGGTCGCAACTTGGAAAACCGATTTGGGCCACCTCGCATGGCGGCTACACGTTGTACCTTGCCAACAATCCGACACTCTATCAACACATTGTCAACAACGGTCCGTCACGGGATTGGAACACGGACCGTTTTGATGCCGATTGGCTGGCACGTCCCCGGCCGGTTGGCACTGCGACCGAACGCGAACTGGCCGACGATCGCTGGGCTTACGCGGAGGCATGGCAAACGATCACGGAGCAGCCATTGCTGTTTGCGGTCAGTTGTATTGTCCGGGTGGGATGGTTGTGGGCACCTTGGCCCAACGCTTCGCCCTATTCCCTTGCCACCTGGACAATTGGGGTATGGTATAGCGTTTGGTTCGTGGCAGCGTTGCATTCCGTTGGTTGTCTTCGGAGGAATTGGCTGAGCAAGCTGCGTTGGGCGCAGTGGCTGCCTGCCGTCTGGCTTTTAGTGACCCTTACCGGAATCCACGCGGTCTATTGGAGCAATATGCGGATGCGTGGGCCGGCGATGCCGATAGTCTATCTGTTAGCCGTATCCGGTATGGGAGTCGGCTGCGATGTCACCAAGAGGAAGTAGCCGGTCGCGTGCTGGCGAACCGGCGCCGACGGCTCAAAGTAATAGAGCGACCGCTGGCAAATGGAACAACGCTTGACCCACCCGAGGAATGCTTGTACACTTCGAGGTTCTACGTGCATGGTAGAGCCCCATCGGGAGGGCTTTTAAGATAAAAAAATAATGGTCTGGAGATAGTCCCATGACGCTCGACAAGAGCCTCAAAGTAGCTGGCGGTGCAATTAAGTCCCGCAATGTATTGACCCGCGTTGAGCGCCTCAAGCGTCTGCAGGAACTGGACCGCTGGAGCGAAGGCGATCCGGTATTGGGCATTCCCAAGACCCGCGTCGTGAAGGTCTCGCTCAAGAAGAAGAAGAAGGTCAAGGAAGAGGGCGACGACAAGAAGGACAAGAAGAAGAAGAAGTAATTCCTTCTGCCATCTTCGGATGGTATTGTCATTGTTTCTACGAACATCAAAACCCGCCGGGCAGCCGGCGGGTTTTTTCGTTAGTTGTTAGGTGTTAGTGCCATTCAAATTCGCTTCCGCCGGGCTCGTCCCGTTCGGAGCGACAACTGGCGGCTAGGGCTTGCCCCGGCGGGGCCGCGATTGATGAGTCGTGATCCCGCCGGGGCAAGTTGGCTATAGTCAGAGAAACTGGTGTTGAAAAAATAGGGGATGCCTTGAGACTGGTGTTTTTCCCGAAGGCACCAGGAAGTGGAAGGTCATCCCCATGGTAGTAAACAGAGCATATAAGCGGGTTAGCGTCAACGACATTGATCATGGTTATGCGAGCCTCAGTGGTGGATTTTTTAAGGCATAAGCTCGGGTGTACCAATAGTCGGCCCCTGGCTAGAGCGAACCAACCAGGGGCCCGTGCGCCATTGGCACAACCTTCGACCTGGATATCCCTTGTTGGGTTGCGTCCCCGCATTGCCCAACTCTGTTTCTCCAGGCACGCCCATTTTACAGCTAACAACGAACCAAAAACATGGAGGCAAAACCGATAGGAGCAGTGTGAGTGTCGAACTTGTTTGGAGATGACCTTTCATTAATCGGGCTTCGTGCGCGTCCCAGGTTGACAACAACCAAGGCAATGACGACCACCAGGATAAGTATCGAGGCATCTCCGGACACGTCACTGAAAGCGATCTTCAATAAAGCCAATTCGATGCACCTGGATCTCTAGGTTGGACACTGATACCTGCGTCCCAATTTAGATCGAGCCAAACCGTGGCATCCTAGGCAAGAGCATCAAGCTATTTCAGATAACCGCGTGTGACAAGCGAAGCACAAGTACCTCATATCACCTATGAACAACCGGAGGCAGACTGGCAGCCGCTAACGCTTTTCAAAAACGCACTTTTGAAAAACGACGTTTCTCGGTACGGAAAAGGGGCTCAAAAAGCCCTAAGAACTTCATTTCACTTCGCTACGTTCTTCGCCGGCGCGGAAGCCGAGGTTGCCATAGCGATGGTAGTCGTGACAGAGGCTCTGTTCGCGGACGTACCAGAGCAGTTCGATCCGGCCACTGTCGCTGACCGGGCTGTCGGCCACGTAAACAAACTCCTCATCGGCAGCCTGGCGGATTTCCAGCGGGACTTTTGCATGGGCATAGCGCACCCGATCGACTTGATGTCGGTGAATGGCGGCTACTAACTCGGCATCGCTCTCTTGTACGAACTCCATGTCACCAGCCCACTCTTCGGTCAGGGCCTCAAGCGTGTCGATGGCTTCTTCATGTACACCCCGAGCATGGCTGATTGCCGCTCGTCCACCTGCGGCTACGACGGCGGCAGCGCGAGCAAAAATGTCGAGCCAAGTATCGTGTTCGGTGACGCGAATGCGAACGTGGGTCATCGGCAAATAGCGGCGAATATTATCTTGTCCAAGCAAGCGTAGCGTGTCGTGCGATTGACGAATTTCGCTACGGGCGAAACAGTCGTAGTCGCGGATCGCGTTTAATAAGAATGGCTTCTCGCGTTCACTTAAGTGCTCTTGGACTTTTCGCGCGACCGCGTTGTCGGCACTTTGCAACTGTTCCCAGAAGATTGCCAGGGGTGGCAGTTCCGGTGGGGCCTCTACCACCCTTGTCGCATTGCTGTGAGCCAGTTGGCTGATCGATTCAAACTTCATCAGCGGCACCACGTAGTTGGGACCACCCGCCTTAATACCGGGCCCAAAGGCACTTTTGCCCATCCCGCCAAACGGCTGCCGCAAGACAATCGCACCTGTAGTGGGGCGGTTGATGTAAAGGTTTCCAGCGATCAAACGCGACGACCAGATGGCTTGTTCGCGATCGTCCAGGCTCTCCAGGCCGCTGGTCAAGCCGTAGCCGGTTTCATGCACTCGCGCAATGGCTTCGTTGAGATGCTTAAAGGACATCACGCCTAGGACTGGTCCGAACAACTCGGTCAAGTGCGTGAAGCTCCCAGGCTGCACGTCCCACTTTAGACCTGGCGAGTAGAGGCAGGGATTGTTTTCCAAATTGCGAGGCATGACCGCCCACGATTCGTTCGGTTCGAGTTCCTTCAGTCCCCGTAGCAATTCCCCTTCGGGCGGACGGATCAATGGTCCCATCTTGGTTTTCAGATTCCAGGCCGAACCGACGGTCAAGCTTTCGAGTGCGTCCACTAAACTGTTACGGAAGTCGCGGTCGTGGTAGACCTCCTCTTCCAACAGCAACAGGCTGGTCGCGCTGCATTTCTGACCTCCGTGCGAAAATGCCGAGTGCAGGACGTTCTTGATTGCCAAGTCGCGGTCGCTGAGGCTCGACACAATCGTAGCGTTCTTGCCACCCGTTTCGGCGAGCAGATGGATCTCGGGGCGCGACTTGAGAATGCGTCGGGCCGTTTCCGTACCGCCGGTCAGGATGACGCAGCCGATCTCGGGATCTGCCAGGAGATGTTTGCCTGCGTCGGAGCCGGAACAAGCCACCAGCTGCAAGGCGTGGCGGGAGACGCCGGCGTCCCAAAAGCACTCGCACAGGATCCGCGCGGGGAGGACCGTATCGGAAGCGGGTTTGAGGATGACCGTGTTGCCAGCAGCCAGGGCTGCCGCAACGCCACCACAAGGAATCGCGATCGGAAAATTCCAGGGACTGATGACGACCACGGTACCTACCGGCCGGGCGCGCAGTTGTGGAGCCTGTTGAATTTCCAAAGCCGTCTTGGCGTAGAATTCCACGAAGTCGATGGCTTCGGAGATCTCGGGATCGCTTTCCAAGATCGTCTTGCCGGCATCGGCCATCGCGGCTCCGATCAGGTCGGCGCGTCGCTGGCGCAGTTCTTGAGCCACTTTTCGCAGCAGCTGATAGCGCTCGTCGGCCGCCATGTGCCTCCAACCGCTCGGATCGGTTTTGGCCGTTTCGACAGCGAGACGAATTTGCGCTTCGCTGGCTTGCTGGTAGCGAGCGGCGGCCACGCCGGGTCGCGAGGCGTCGAGCGATTCGACTGGGGCACCTTCGCCGTCGATGTCTTCTCCGCCAATGGCCTGTGGAATCCGCGTCGCGTTGCTATCACACTTGCCTTGCCACTGCGCCACGATGTCGTGCGCCCACAGCGAATTGGCTTCGAGCGAGAAGTCGGTATCGGGCTCGTTGGCCAGGGTGTTCCAGTGAGTTGGTGCAAGTGGTTGTTCGGTCGGTTGGCGTCGATCTTGCGTCCGCCATGGTTCGGCAGAGACGGCGTCCATGCGGCGAATCGACTCGGTGAAAATTCCCTCCATCTTTTGCCAATCGGGGCTATCCACTTCGATCTTAAAGGCGTGGCGGAGGAAGTTGTCGGGGCCGGTGTTTTCATCCATGCGGCGAACCAGATAACCGATCGCATGGATAAAGTCCTCTTGTTTGCAGGCCGGAGCATACAGCAGCAAGTTATCGACCATTTCGTGCAAGGCGCGACGCTGGTGATTGGCCATCCCTTCGAGCATCTCGAATTGCAAATGTTCGAGCACACCCAGCTTGGCGGCTAGCACAATGGAAAAGGCAACTTCGAACAAGTTGTGGCTGGCGATACCGAGTCTGACGGCGGCGATGTTGTCGGCTTGCAGGCCATAGACCACCATGCGTTTGTAGTTAGCATCGGTATCGATCTTGCGTTGGTAGGGAGCTTGAGGCCAACCGCGATGGGAGGCTTCAACTCGCTCCATTTCCATGTTGGCACCTTTGACGATGCGGATCGTGATCGGTGCTTTGCCGGAGGCGACGCGACGCTTGGCCCATTCGGTAATGCGTTGCTGGGTGGGAAAGCTGTCGGGGACGTAGGCTTGTAGGGCGATGCCAGCCCGCACCTGCTCCATGCCGGGACGGTCCAGGGTGTCCATAAAGACCCGCGACGTCAGACCCATGTCGCGATATTCTTCCATATCGAGATAGACGAATTTGGTAACCTGGCTGCCATCCGACTTTTTGAACAAGTGGCGTTGGGCGGCGCGGTAGAGCAGCTCGAGGCGATTGGAAATTGACAGAATCGATTCGCGACGGGCGATGGTGGAGATCTGCGAATCGAGGGTCGAGATCTTGACCGACATGCATTCGATCTCCGGCATCTGCAAGGCGGCCAAGTACGATTCGAGTCGCCGCTGCGCCTCTTCTTCGCCCAGTATGGCTTCGCCGAGAAAGTTCACATTCATGCGGACCCCTTCGGCGCGGCGAGCTTGCAGGTGAGTGCGCAACATTTCCTTTTCGGCCGGCAGGATCACGTTGGCCGTTTCCTTGCGCATCTTTTCTTTGACCAAAGGCACCGCCACACCCGGCAAGTACTCGCCGAAGGATTGGAAGCCGCGCAACATCGTCCGATCGATGGGGCTGAAGAATCTAGGAATGCCTTGCACGTCAAGAATATGGACCAGTTGATCGACGGCCCGAGCGGCCGTTTCACTGCGAAACGCCTGGTCGGTCATTTGCGTCAAAGTGGCTTTGTCCCGCGGATGTTGGATCATGCGATCCAGTTCAGCCTGTTGTCGGCGTTCAGCAGGGGTTTGCAGCGCCTTGGCTCTGGTCTGAATTGCACGAGCTAAAGTGATCGAAACGCGTGCCACACTTTCCAGATCGCTCGACTCACAGTTCTTCAGTTCGCCAGCGATTAGACCAAGATCCATATTGTGCTCTCATCAGGGAAAATAGTATTGTAACCTGAAGGCGATAAGTACGATGAGTGGGGGCTGTTGACTTAGACTGGACGATCGCCGTCAAGGGTGTCCGGCATTTCGATTGGACCTTCTAAGGTATCGTGGTCACGCTGCCCGCGCGGATGATAGCCGGTAACTTCCCCTAAGAGGCGTTCGAGGGTAACTTCGGCAGCCACTCGTGTTCGTGGGCGCGATTCATCGGGTTGACCGAGTCGAGCGACGATGATGGTCGAGTTGTCCGCGCCCCCTCGAAAGTTGGCGAGTTCGATCAGTGTCCGGCAGCATTCTTGTGGTTCCATTTCGCTCTCGAGCATCGTTTGGATTTCACTTTCGCCAATGTAGCGATAGAGTCCATCGGTGCATAACATGACCGTATCGTCAGGTTCCAGGCGAACTTTGTGAACTTCCGCGTCCACGGCGGTCGCTCCAGCTCCGAGAGCGTTGTACAAAACATTGCTCCACGGAGAGTTCTGGGCTTCGTCGGCGGTCATGCCGCCGCTGGCTACCAATTGACTGGAAACGGTGTGATCGCGGGTGAGTTGTCGAATTTCTTCACCGCGCATTAGATAACAACGACTATCGCCCGCATGAACGACATACATCCATGGCCAGATCACGTAAGCCATCGTCAACGTCGTTCCCATGCCTTTGCGTTCGATGTTTTCGTGCGACTCCTTTTCGATTCCCTCATGCGCTTTCTGCAATAGTTTTTTCAAGTCTTGAATAAACCCCAGTTCGCGTTCCTCTTGCTCTTTGTCCATCTGAAAAAACCAATGCATGCTGTTGAGCAGTTGATTGATAAGCAGATCAATGGCGAGCGTGCTTGCGCGATTCCCTCCTTGGTGACCGCCCATACCATCGGCCACCATGAACAACTTGCCATGCGACATGCCATACAGCCGCGACTGGGTCTCCAGATTTAAGCTCGTTGACTGAACAAGCATCGACTTGTTTAGATCGGCAATTAGAAAATGGTCTTGATTGGATTCACGCTTTTTACCGATATCGGTTCGACCAGCACAGAGAATTCTCGCTAACATAGACGATCGGCTTTCTTGCAGGACAGTGCAGCTCAGTGGGCAAACTGACTGAGGTCTTTACGGACTTGCTGCAGATGTTGTGGGCGATTTTAAATTTTAAGGCGATGCGTAAACTGTTGTCTTGTAAGAACAGTTTGATGCTGTTCCGATATTCCAGATTCTAGAGCTTCAGCAAGCCGCGTCCAGCATGGCACTCAGTCCAGTGATCTGGCGACCTGCTTAGCGCCGCAAGAGCGCCAGGCAAGGAAGTAGCACCAAACCCAAAAAGCAGAACAGGGCAACATAACCTTCAACACGCGGGCGAGTTCGGCTGGAACTCAACTGTTCCACTTCCTCTAACTCTTCGGACGTAAGCTGGCCATCGTCGATCTGCAAAAGGCGTCGCCAATGATCTATGGCTTCTTGGCTGAAGGGATATAGAACACTTCCATCTGCCATCCCCAGTTGTCCAGAGGAATAGAAATGCGTTAGCAGGTCCGAACGGTAATGTGCGGCTGTCGACGAGTTCATCGAATCTCGATTCTGCTGAAGAAAATCTTCGATGTTTGGGTCGAGCGGAGCCATCCATGGAATGCCTTTGGACTGTTCCACAACGGCGACGGTATTGGAAGTGTCGTCAACGATATCCCTAAGCGAGCGTGCGCCCTGGGGTGGGAACAATGTTCGTTCACCGATGACCACGCAATACGTTGTATCGGAATTCGATGGACTATCATGAGCGGGGCATTTAAACGTTCTGGGGATTTGATCCAGAAGCTGTGCATTGTTCGGACCATCCCACGGCTCGTCCATGTCGTACGCATCGTAGAGCCTTTGCTCTTCGAGCCATGGCAGGATAAGGACACGCCAACTGTGCATCGGCTTCCCAGCCGCATCAAATGTAACTGCTGGTGGAAAGCTCTTAAAGACATCATGGTAGTTGTGGAGCGCCAGGCCGATCTGTTTGATGTTGTTCGCACACTGCATGCGATGCGCGGCGGGGCGAGCATATCTCATCGATGGAGACAGACAGAGTCCAAGCAACATTAAGATGAGCGTCGATATGCCGGCTTCCTTCACGCGGTGTCGGATCGCTTTTGACGGAGTTCCGAAGAAGACATAGTACCAAATTGCGGTGATGAGCCCCGCCACCAACAGGCCCGCTCCACCCATGACTCCGATCGAAGCTGCGGCTAGCGCGGTTACATAAAACAGATGCTTCAAGCCGATTCTTGCCATGTTGTGAAGCACTCGCTAAGTTGTTTTCCCTTTTTGAACCTCGTGCCAAGGCTCTGCCCTGGCACTCCGCCGGAGCGTCGCACGCGTCGCACTCCCGTGACCGCGTCGTACTACCGACAATTTCGTCCTCCCGACAGCCTCATTCTGCCAACCTTCTCCCGACAACGAGCGAGGCGGCGAACAACTAAGGAGCGAGATGTTGATCGAACCAACGCGTCATTCCCTCGTACATCCGTTTGTTACCCGCAGCATCGAAGCCGTGGTCAGCTCCTTCGATCGTGATCAACTCATGAGGCACTTTGGCGGTCTCGAAGGCAGCCACAATCTTTTCACTGTGCCAAATCGGTACCAATTCATCTTTGTCACCGTGGACAAGCAACGTGGGAGCATCATCAGAAGTCACATGGGCGAGCGGTGAAAATTCGTCCGCCCGCGATTGCTCAAATTTCAGGGCTGGAAATCTCTCGCGCAACGGATTGCTTGGTTCGACATAGGGCTTGAGATCGGTCGGTGGGAAAATAGCAACTACCGCAGCAATCTTTGGCGATTTTGAATTCTCCGCAGCCGCTTGGTTGGTTTGCGTTCCCAATAGAAGCGACAGATGCCCACCGGCGCTAAAACCGAACACTCCTAGCCGCTGGGGATCGACATGAAAATCGGCGGCATGATCGTGAATGTGCTGCAACGCTTGTTTTACGTCGGTGGCGATCTCGGGAATGACGTAACGTGGACTACTCCCATGCCGGACTGCGAAAACAGTGTAGCCGGCGTCGAGCAATGGTCTGACAAATAGACTGGTCTGTTCAGGGGGAGCCCAAGCGGAGACCCATCCTCCACTGACCATGAATAACAACCCGACGCCTTTGGCATTTTCTTTTGGCGTGATGACATCGTAGGTCAGCGCCATTCCATCCTTGTGGCCATAAACGACATCTGGCTTGACATCGTAGGTTGGCTGCTGAGCCCAAGTTCGATCGCATAGCCCGGCGAGGCATGCAACAAGTCCGGTGACGATCGCCAACGATCGCAGGTTAAATAAGGAAAATCGCATAAAGGCTCTCTGTGGAGGGAAAAGGGTGGTTTTTGAAAACGGGACCCTCAACAACTTGGTGAAAACAAGTACAGTCGAGATAACCGTTTTGGTGTTGATTTAAATGTAGCGAATCTACGCAATGTGCGTGGCAGCAAAATTAAAAACTGGAGCTACAATAGAGAGCTTCTGCACTCCATTCCTCGTCCCTGGGTACACCCGACAGTGACACTCCCCAACGTAACTTCGCAAGCATTTGGCATCTTGGAAACCAAGGGTTGGACCCCAGCCATGGTGGCTTTGGACGCCATGGAAAAGTCTGCCGACATCACGCTTTGGCAGGTCGAATTGAACGATTTTCTGGGGACCTGCGTGAAGATCATTGGACCGGTCGATGCGGTACGATCCGCGATCGATGCTGGTCATGCGGTGGCCGAACGGATGCAAGGAAGTCCGGTTAGCACGGTCATTCCACGACTGAGCGCCGGGGGATGGCAAGGCATCGATAGCCGAGTCGAATTTAATCCGTTGATCCAACAAAATGTCGTCCACGAACCATCAACATCATCATCTGATAAGGAAAATTCTGTGAGCTCCGAACCCGTCCAAGCATTAGGCTTCATCGAAACCCAGGGCTTTACCGCTGTATTCGAAGCCATCGACACGGCCTGCAAAGCGGCTCAAGTTGAAGTGGTAGGCAAAGAAAAGCTCGGAGGGGGCTATGTGACGATCGTCATTCGAGGTGATGTGGCCGCGGTTGGCGCAGCAGTAGAAGCAGCTCGTCCGCGCGTTGAAGGTCTAGGGAAACTCATCGCTGCACACGTCATCGCTCGCCCAAGCCAGTCCGTACTGTCACTCCTGCCAAAGTGATTGACGATCAAGGATCCAACACGGCTGCGCATGGGGAGGCTATGTCGCGCGTCGGACCTCAGCTCATTGGCGGTTGACATCTGTTTTTTTACGTAGTTCCTGACTGCTGGGCAGCGAAAAAGCGACACTCGATGGTCGCACGCTGCTCAACGTGTTGCATACGCATATGCGAGCGTCCCTGCACCAACAACGATGCGGTAGAGCGCGAAGGGCGTGAAACCGTGCTTGTTGACCCACGCCATGAACCAGGCGATAACGGCCCAAGCGACAAAGAAACTCACTCCAAAACCAATCGCTAACACTTGCCATTGCTCGACCGTTACGCTCGTTTCGGACTCGAGCATGAACTGCAGTAATTTGAACCCAGTGGCAGCAATCATGACGGGGATTGAGAGGAAGAAGCTGAACTCGAGTGCTGCCGGACGCGAGAGTCCCATCAGTTGTCCGCCCGCAATGGTCGCCATCGATCGGCTGGTGCCTGGGAACATCGCGGCAAAGATCTGCGTAAAACCGATCACCACGGCTTGTCGAAAGGACATCTCTTCTATCCGCTCGGTGGTTGCCCGCCGACTGTAGGTGCGGTCGACCCACCACATCACGACACCGCCGATGATCAGCGACCAGCCCATCACAAACAAGCTTTCCAGGTGCTCTCCGATCAGCTCGTTCATCAAGAAGCAGGGAAGGGCGGTGACCACAAAGCTGATGATCACCAATGCCAATGGATGGTTCCACCAAAGGTGTTTGCCGGATTTGCCACGCGGATAACTCTTGATAAATTCGACGATCCGCTGACGGAAGTAAACTAATACGGAGAGAATGGCACCCAGTTGGATGACGATGCTAAACATCTTCCAGTAGGCGTCGTCCAGTGGAATGGCAAGTATCTCTTCGGTCAGCCTGATATGTGCGGTCGAACTCACCGGCAGGAACTCGGTCAGACCTTCGACGATTCCAATAATGACGGCGGCTAAATAGTTGTTCACAGCGATGGGTCTGGCTCTTATTTTGTCGGAGTAGATGTTGCGGGAGTGTGGAACGATTGTCTCAATCGTTTCTAAAGCAATTGGGGACAATTGCTCTACATTCAAAACGCAAGCTATGGTGTTTAATACGATTTCTCATTATGGTTGCTCCACCTGCTTGGGCCAGTCCTGGGCGGCGGTTGTGTGCTTGGCAAGTGTTCGCGTGTGCAGAGTATTTAATGTCTGACAAACGTAACGGTTTTAACGAAGATTTCGTCAATGGCTTGCGTGGCCTCTGCATGGGGGCTGCGGACATTGTACCGGGTGTCTCCGGCGGAACGATTGCCCTAATTCTGGGACATTACGAGCGATTGGTGACGGCGATTGGAAAAATTGACCGGAAATTCATTCAATTGATATTCGCAAGGAAGTTTAGGCAGGCACTTGAACATATCGATGCTCGTTTTCTTGTCGCTCTGGGTGCAGGGATAGCCGCTGGTATCGTGGCCTTGGCGTCGCTGATGCACTATTTGCTGGAGCATCATCAAGCATATACGTACGCAGCATTTTTTGGACTGATCTTAGGCTCCAGTTACATTGTGTCTCGGCGACTGGAGCGATGGAAAATACAACATTTTCCACTGCTGTTTGTCGCCGCATTTGCTGCTTGGAAACTGTGCGAACTCAACCCAATTCAAGGCAATTTGACACCTTTAAATGCTTTTTTGGCGGCCGTAGTTGCGATTTGCGCCATGATTTTGCCAGGCATAAGTGGGGCTTTCGTTTTGTTGTTGTTGGGGCTCTATCATCCGATTACCGATCTGATCAAGGGCCTGCCACGCGGCGAATTGACACTCGGCGGGCTGGTCATCATGGCAGCTTTTGGGATTGGTTGTTTGGTAGGCTTGTTATCCTTTAGCCGATTATTGCGCTGGCTACTGGCCCACCGGCATGATGGCACGATGGCAGTTCTCGTGGGACTGATGTTGGGCTCTTTGCGAAAAATCTGGCCGTTTCAGAAAGTGACGGCAGATACAGCCGGATTACCTTTCAAGGAACAGCAGTTCGAGTTGATTAGTCCCTTGGAGAGCCCTGACAGTTGGCCACTGGTACTTGGAGTCGTCATCGTCTCTGGCGTGCTGACGCTCATTTTGGAAATTATTGGAGAGCGGCTATCGAGCAACGAAACCTAGCTTTATTTGAGGGATTTTATAGAGTGTTCACGACCGCGGACCCTCACTCCATTTTTCTTTTTATGTGGTTAGAATTCAGAGATCGCTGAGACGGATCGCACCGTCGCTGGGCACTTAGCAACCGAATTCCCCCCACCATCCGAGATCGCAGCCATGGGCAGAAGTTTTGAAGTACGGAAAGCGTCGATCGCCAAGACTGCCGGTCAAAAGTCGAAGCTCTATTCCAAGTATGGAAAACAACTCTATGTAATGGCCAAAAATGGCGGTGCAGATCCAACCGCCAACCCGTCGCTCCGGAGCCTGATCGAAAGGGCCAAGCGGGAACAAGTCCCAAGTCATGTGATCGAAAAAGCACTGGATAAAGCTAGTGGGGCGGGTGGCGAGGATTTCGTGCCCTCCCGTTACGAAGGTTTTGGCCCGGGTGGTAGTTTAATCATCATCGATTGTCTGACAGACAACAACAATCGGACGATCACCGACGTGCGAAACTGCTTTACCAAAACGGGCTTTAAAATGGGTGCACCTGGAGCGGCAGCCCATCTATTTGATCATTTGGCGGTCTTTTCCTTTAAAGGCAACAACGGTGATGAAGTTCTGGAGGCCATGTTGGCCGCAGAGGTCGACGTCACCGACGTGGAATGCGAGGAGGGACAAGTTACGTTGTTCGCCCCCGCCACGGAATTTTTCAAAGCAAAAAGTGCACTTGTCGAAGCGTTTCCGGCACTCACGATGGATTTGGAAGAAATCACTTTCATCCCGCAGTCACGCGTGGAAATCAGCGCAGAGGACCTGCCCATGTTCGAGAAGTTCATGAACATGCTGAACGAGTGCGATGATGTCCAGGATATTTATCACAACGCCATATTACCGAGCTAGCCCACCGTGGAAGTCTCTAGTTGGATGGCAGCGATTTGGATTATAACAAATCGAATCCCAATGTACTAACTATATTATTAGGGCAAAACTCCGATGAACAAAACGCTAGTCGTAATGCTCATTTTGGCATCAATGTGCAACGGCGGTCTTCAAGCCGACGATTCAGAAACCTCGCGCATGCTTGATTCGTCCACGCAAACATCCCAGGCAACGCCGATCAAGACAGAGAGACTCATGCTAAGAACCCGCGACGGGTACTATTTACGTGCGAAACTTGGTGGTGGCGACGAGGTTGTTGCAGATATTCGTGATCCAAAAACGTCGGAAGTTTTTACGCTGGAGTGGCTCAGTTCCACCAGAATTCGGCTTCGTACCAGAGATGGTCACTATGTTGGTGCGCGACTTGGTGGCGGAGACACTGTTGACGCGACCGTCAAGGAACCGCTCACATCTGAAGTTTTCACTGTGGAATGGCAGGACGAAAGCCAAACTCGACTTCGATTGCGAACGCGTGAGGGATTCTATGTACACCCCGTTGGCGGCGGTGGCGGAAAGGTCGATGCACGCATCAGGACTCCGCAGACTTCTGAAGTGTTCACGCTCGAGGCCGCACGTCAAAAGTAGCTTGCTCCAACCCGACCTGCTGCGAGCGCAAGATGAAGCAGGAGATGTAAATGCATCCAGAGATCGTAAAATACAACGAGACGCAGCTGCTGTCCGATAAGGAAGTCTGCGATGTTGTGGCAGGAGAGATTGATCGCGGACTGACTGGGGCTGAGAGCAAAATCTGGCATGCTCATCCAGTCTGGTTCCTCGATGGCAATCCAATCGTCGGATACAGCAAACAGAAACTTGGGATCCGCTTGATGTTTTGGAGCGGCGCTGACTTTGACGAGCCGGGGCTAAATGTCGTTGGCAAAAAATTCAAAGATGCATCGATCTTCTACACTGACGCTGCTGAGATCAAGAAGACTGCTTTGCGGCGGTGGTTGAACAAAGCTAAAAAGATTCAATGGGACTACAAAAATATCGTCCGCAGAAAAGGCAAGCTAGAGCGTCTGAAATAGATTAGTAGGAACGCTGGAGTTCCGCTTCTTTCGTGCAGAACAATAAAACATCAAAACAAAACAATTGGGGACATTTGTTCTACATTGCCGTGAACGGTTACAAAAATGAAAGCCTGCTTGTGGTCGACGCCATTGGGGCGTGTTTATCCGCCGCCATCATCGGTGGCCTGTTCTTGCCCGTGATCATCGAGACAGGGATTCCACAATCGAAACTCCTGCTACTAGCCGTATTCGCTTTGTCGATAGCGTTGGTGGGATGGGCTGCTTGGTTTTTTGGTGTGACGGTCAAGAGTCGTTTACGAATCGTGATCTGTTTGAATGTGGGATATTGTCTCGTAACAATCTTCTCGCTAGCGACGCAGCGTGGCACAATGACGGTACTTAGTTGGTTGTATTTTCCGACAGAAATACTTGTCATTGTTTTGCTGGTTGGACTGGAGATGCGGTACTTGATGAGGCTTTCGGAGGCTGGAGCGGGCTAACACTCAGTGGGCGGCGACGCGGGTTGAAACAAGTCACGGACTGCGTCGTGAGTCATCGACTGCTTTTATTTGGGAATTTGATCATGTTTGGAATTGGGATTTCAGAAATACTGGTACTGCTTGTAGTTCTGGCACTAACCGTAATACCATTGGTGATCGTGATCCTGGTAGTTATGTACCTGCTACGATCTCAAAAAGGAGGCGCTTCGGGCGATTCAAATTTGCGCGGCTGTCCGGACTGTGGTGGCGTTGTCTCGCAGCTTGCAGCAAGTTGTCCTCATTGCGGGCGTCCGATGTCGGTATAGATTTCAACGTGGTCGTTTCTCAAACTAGTCACAGACGTCGAAATCACAGGCGCTGAAAAAAAAACGGGCGTGGATCACAAGGTAGGATCCACGCCCGCAACTTATTAGCTCGTGCAATTTTCGGTGATCTGCACGAGGGGATGACTGCCAATAGCAGCCCGCCGGCTACCTATGGGGAATCACCCCGATGGCTGGTACAAACACTACTCACGCGATCACCTCCTTCCAAAAACTGGGTCCGCTCATCTTGTCACCACCAGATTCAGCCTAGAGGGTTAACACGGATGAGACTGAAACAAGCCTGTCGCGTTGCGTTCCGCGACCCTGAAAGTCTTAGCGGCTGAGTTACCTCAATCGCTACTTCTAGTCTGCCTCGATTAAGACCGTGAATCAAGTGCAAGGTTCACAAAAACATCGAAAATGTTTTTTTTTCCTGCATTGAAGTTAAATAACCGGCGAGCGGCCTTAGTTTTTGCCTAGTTTCTAGATATTACCCAATGCTGACTATTCGATTGATGGGGAAATCGTTGAGTTTCCCCCGTGCGACGTCCGATTTTCTCCTTGACAGCTTTGCAAGGAAGCAAGGCAAAGGCGGCAGCCATGCGAGGAGGATGTTCTGTGCCACGTCTCTCGATCATTATTCCACACCGCAACGACGACGCGCGACTCGAAGCTACGGTCCTCAGCGTACTTGAGAATCGTCCGCAAGATAGCGAGATCATCGTCGTGCATAACGGAACTTATGCTGACCCGTACGATCTTGCGGATGAGCTGCTCGTGGTTGAAGGTGAGCCTCGATCGAACTGTCTGCAGTTGCTCAACACGGCGGTCATGGCCGCATGTGCTCCCGTCGTCTGTACTTTGCTCGACGGACTGGTCGTGTCAAATGACTGGGCAGAAGAGCCATTGGAGATCATGGGGGCTGCGCGGGATACAGTGGTTTCAGTCGCGACCCGCGTGGGCAATTCGAGTCAAGTCACCTATGGCATTTCCACTCGGGCGATCCGAAGTGGTAGCGAACTTCAACGCGGCAAGGTTGAACTGGAGAAGGCGACTGGCCCTTGTTGTGGCCCGCAGTTGTCGTGTGGATTTTATCCGAAGCGGCTGCTGCGTTCTCTCGGCGGCTGGAATGAGCGTTTGGATATTAGCGTTGCCGATATCGATTTGGCCTGGACCTTACAAGCACTGGGACTACCGGTCACTTGTGCCACGACGAGCGAAGTTGTGATGGATGCAAAATGTGCCCGCAACTTCTCCAATGCGTCGATGAAACAACTGGCCGAATTAGCGGTGGGGTACGAAGTAACCGCCGGGGGCGCCACGCATGCAATGGGCGATCTTCTGCGTGGGTGTTTGGCTGGCAACGTATCGCTGTCGGTTGCCTGGGCATCGGGAATCATGAGTGGCCGTGCTACTGAGTCGGTCAAACAACGAATTGCTTTGGCGAAGGAGCAGTGGAGCGCCGAACCGCAGCTTCAGTTCAAGCGATATCAAAGCGAAGGTCTGGCGGTACCGCAACGTCGCGCAGCGTAGTTGACAAGTTCAATCGAGCTTGCTGGCCGGTTGATGGGGCTCAAACACGGTTCTCCGTTTATGTTCCGCCTGTTTGATCGCATCGACCGCCGCACGGTACAGTACTTCTTGGACGCGTTCATGACCGGTTGTCGATGATTGTCTTGGTCCCGCTTCGCAGCGAGCGTACTGTCCGTCGGAGCGCAACTGCCATGCATTGCGCGAGTAGCGGAAGTAACTTTCCAGCATATCGATCAACCGTTTTTTGCAGTTGGCATCGAGGATAGGGATCAGCAATTCGACACGTCTGTCTAGATTGCGTGGCATCCAGTCGGCGCTACTAATGTAGATCAGTTCATCGCCACCATGGTGAAAGTAGATGGCTCGTGTGTGTTCCAAGATGCGGTCGACAATGCTGATAACTGTAATGTTTTCGCTTAGTCCTTCGACTCCCGGGCGCAGGCAACAGACTCCGCGCACGTTGAGGCGGACGGTCACTCCCGCTTGTGAAGCTTTGTAAAGTGCACCGATCAATTGTGGATCGACAAGTGCATTGAGCTTGGCGACGATCAGAGCGCGTTGTCCCTGCTTTTTACGTTCGATTTCGGCTTCAATCAAACTCAACAGTTTCTTTCTCAGCCCGATCGGAGCGGCTTCAATGGCGTTATACTTCTGAGGTTGGCTGTAGCCGGTAACTGCGTTGAAGAATGCACTGGCTTCTGCGCCCAGCTCACTATTGCAGGTGAGATAGCTGATATCGCTGTACAGTCGAGCGGTTGACTCGTTGTAGTTGCCCGTTCCAAAGTGCATGTATCGCACAATGCCTCGCGGTTCCCGGCGAACGATGATACAGACTTTGGCGTGTGTTTTGAGATTCTTCACGCCGTAGATGACTTGCACATTGGCTTCTTCCAATTCTTGTGCCCATTCAATATTTCGAGCTTCGTCGAATCTTGCTTTCAGTTCCACGATGGCGGTAACGTATTTGCCTCGCTCTGCAGCTTTGCGCAAGGCGGCGACGATTGGGCTATTGCGGCTGGTTCGATAAAGGGTCTGTTTGATCGCCAGGACATCTGGGTCTTCCGACGCTTCTTCGATCAAACGCACGACAGGTTCAAAGCTCTCGTAGGGGTGGGAGAGGATAACGTCATTTTCGGCGATCGACGAGAACATCGATTGGCTTGGGTCAAGTTGCGGGCTGCGTTGCGGGGGCCAAGGCGTATCGCGCAGGTGGTCGAAACCTTCGAGTCCATTGAGTTGCATGAAGGTCGAGAGATCAAGCGGACTGGGTGAATGAATGGTTTCACGCGATGTGATATCAAGGCAACTTTGCAGGAAGCGAATCATCTCCTCGGGGGCTTTCGCGTCGACTTCCAACCGTACACATGCGGCCGTGCGTCGCTGTTGGAGCAATTCCTTCATGCCGTGCAACAAGTCTGCCGCTGAATCCTCCTGGATGCTCATGTCAGCATTGCGAGTGATACGAAATGGTACGGCCGCCAAGACCTCTTCGTTATTAAAAAAACTACTCACATAGTAGCTGACGACATCCTCGAGTAGCGCGAACGAGAAGCCTTGTTCGGAGGGCAAGGTGAGAATGCGTGGCAGCGCTTTGCCGACGGGTATTACGGCAAATCGATAGGGGATTTGGTCGGTCGAGGCATGGTGTGAAACGGCCAGTTGCGCACAAACATAGAGCGCTTGGTTTGTCAGGAGCGGAAAGTCCTCGGGGCCGTTGATTGCCATTGGTGAGAGGACCGGGAAAATCTCCTCTCCAAAGATGCGCAATGCCGCTTCGCGGTGCCGAACGCTCGCATCTGTCATGCGAATACGAACGATCCCTTGAGCGGCAAGGGCTGGTTCGAGTTCGCCAAAATAGCAATCGTATTGGCTCTGAATGATCTCGGTGGTGCGTTCATGGATGGCGGCCAACTGCTCCGACACGGTGAAACCGGCTGGGTCGGTCGATGCTACGGCCGCGCGGCGTTGTAGTTGCAGGCCTCCGACGCGAACCATGAAAAATTCATCGAGATTGCTGCTGGTAATCGCCAGGAACTTAAGGCGTTCGAGGAGTGGGACTTCGCGATTTCGGGCTTGGTCGAGAACGCGCTGGTTGAAGGCTAGCCAACTCATTTCGCGATTGATGTATTGGTCGGGTTCGTGAGCCATAGTTGGACGGTTTGCGTGCGGTGAAGGACGGGTGGATTTCTAGGGCAAGTCGTTGTTATGTTCTAAGGCAAGTCGTTGTTGAGAGGAGACTTACCAGTTTCCGGTTCGACTTTGGCCGGTTCGGCGATGGGGATAGGGGGAAGTGGTTCCGTTTTCTTGTTCGGCTTTTTTTCGCGACCTTCTGCAACTTGCCGGGCGACCCAAGCGGCCGCGCCAACAGCTCCGGCGTCGTCACCCAGTTTGGCGATGCGTACTTCGAATTCCGACCGATAACATTCAAACACATTTTTCTTAGCAGACTTGGTGACTTCTTTAAGAAACAGGTCTGGCATGGCTTCCACTAGCCCACCGCCGAGGATGATGCAGTCGGGGCAAATGAGCAGGACGATATTGGCAACGGCGCAACCGATCAATTCGCAAGCTTCCTCGATGGTAGCCTGTACTTTGGTGTCTCCTTTTTGAATTGCATCGGCGATGACCTTGCTTCGAATGGCACTCAATTCGGTACCAGCCGCCTTGAACAGATGGGGAGCTTCACCACGGTATGCCAACTTGGCTACTTCGCCGGCGATGGCCAAGCGACTGGCTTCCGTCTCGAGCGTTCCGCTCATTCCACTGGCACCCAGGCGCGGCGAGCCAGAGATTTTCATGTGGCCGATTTCCATACAACTCAGTATTTTGCCACGTAATATTTGGCCATCGTACACGCATCCCCCGCCAATCCCAGTTCCTGGAAAAATGCCGACGGACGTTCGCGAGCCTTTGCCCGCTCCGGCGCAGTACTCCCCATAAACACCGGCATCGACGTCGTTGAGCACGGCTACGGGGCAGCCGAACTTCTCTTTCAGAAACTTACCGACCGCCACATTTTCCCATCCAAGATTGACCGCGACGCGGACAATTCCCTTTTCCCACTCTACCGGGCCAGGACAGCCGATGCCGATGCCTGCCACTTGAGCGTCGGTGACTTTGGATTCGTCCAACAGCTTGCGAATCGTGCCTTCGATGCGGTTCAACCCTCCCTCGACCCCCAATTCTCCTTTCGTACGCCGTCGTTTACTGGCAATCAGCTTCATGTCGGCGTCATACAGCGAGCATTGCATTTTCGTGCCGCCAAGATCAAAACCGATCCAATACTTTGGGATTTCTTCCGCCACTGCTATAGCCTTGCGTGTTTGTTGGTAACGGCGTACATGACCTTCCATCCAGTCACTTTGTGCTATTGTGACGACTATGTCTACGGCTGCAAACGGGACCGGACGCCCTAGCGAATTTACAACCAGCAACTAAACTGCGTGGTTCTCGACGGCTTGAATTTCCAGCTACTTTGGGCTACCCCAGAATGACACTGCATGAATGTTCCAACACAGATCTTCTTTGATTCAAAAAGAGCTCGCGATTTCAACGGCTTCCACCCCTGGGTTCGCGACCATGCGTTGGTGGAACCGGCAGTACCGATCGCCAGCGGTGAAGTAGTTGAGTTGATGTCGCCCGGTGGTGGCTGGATCGGTCGCGGTATCTACAATCCGTCAAGCCGCATTCGAGTGCGATTGTACCAATGGAATCGAGCACAAGAATTGGATACGTCGTGGTGCGAAGCGCAACTCGTGCGAGCCGTTCACCTCCGCGAGAGGTGGATGCAGCGTCACCAAAATCATGCTGCCGTCCGCTTGGTTAACAGTGAAGGTGATGGGCTAAGTGGCTTGATCGTCGATCGCTTTGGTGATTACCTTGTGATGCAAGTCACCGCGCAGGCCATCTTGCGCTGGCTCGATACGATCGCAGACTGGTTTCATCGACAACTTTCACCGCGAGGCATTTTTCTGCGCATCGATAGCAAGACAGCCCAACATGAAGGCATGGAACCTCGCGACGAGTTGTATCGTGGACAGTCGCCTGCAGGTCCCATCGAACTCACCGAAAATGGAGTCAAGCTACAGTTTGATCTCGTTAGCGGCCAAAAGACTGGTTACTACCTTGATCAACGGGCCAATCGCGTGCGTGCGGCGACCTGGGCAGGGAGTGGCCCAATGCTTGACGTTTGCAGCTATCTGGGTGGCTTCGCGCTGGCAGCATGCAAAGTAGGAGGGCCATCCAGTATCTTGGCCGTTGATAGCAGCGCCCGCGCGCTGGAACAAGCTAAAGTGAACGCCGCTTTGAATGAGTTCTCGAACATCGAGTTTGTCCAAGCCGATTGTTTTGACTACTTGGAGGAGTTGGTCGCAAGCGGACGCAAGTTTCAAACCATCGTCCTTGATCCTCCACGCATGGCAAGTAGTCGCGGGCAGTTGGGGAGCGCATTGCGCGCGTACCACCGACTGAATCTCTCCGCCGTCAATTTGCTGGAACCGGAAGGGACGCTCGTAACATGTAGCTGTTCTGGACGAGTGACCCGAGGCGATATGCTGGGAATGCTTGCATCCGTCTCGAAACGGACTCGACGGTCAATCCAGATGGTTGAAGGTCTCGGCGCGGACTTTGATCATCCGATCGATGTCAATTGTCCCGAAAGCGAATATCTGAAGTGTTTTATTTGCCGAGTCGCCTAAAAAAAATGGCCATGGTATGCCGCTCCATCGTCACACCATGACCAATATATGGCGGGGCGGTATTTGATGCCGCTCTGCCTTCCCAATCCGTGGTACTGTTTATGATCGACCATTGCGGATTGGGAAAGTTAATAATTTGGCCTCACTATTGCGATCTTTCTCTTTTGAGACTCATTTTCGCCCCGCTTGCACGCTAGCGGTTGAATGAGAATGGCAGGTTAGCCACATTGGCAGCAGCAGCTTGGGGAGGAGCGATCGACTGCAGCAGCGCTTCAGCGTCGGCAGCGGCCGTTTCTGTCGTGCTGCAAGACGCGTTCGGAGCTAGTGGTGCTTCGACCACAGCAGGCGGCGAATCGCATGTCGCGGAGTGTTGGCCATGTAGATGTTCCGTATAGCGATTGCGCGCGGGTGCAGCGCAATGCGTGCAGCCCGAGTTAGCATTGGCACATTTGCAGTTGTTTCCGTGTGCACAACGGTGTTGTCCTGCAATGTGCTGCCACATTCGAGCGCACTCGGCGGCTCGTTGCGCAGAGTATCCATCCCATAACGCCTGTTGATTGCATTCCTGACGCAACATGACGGATGCGATCGGATTAGGTGTCTGGTCAGGTGCAGACCAGCAGACTGGCGCCATGCCCGTATGAGGAACTCCCAACACCGTTGCATGGTCGAGAATGGTCTCCGTCATGCTCTGCTGCCGATGGCGACGTCCAACCGGTAAGGAATCGGCAGCGGCATCCGATGGGCTCTCGTCCACTTCAGCCATGATCTCGGGAGCCACCGTCGGTTCGATGGCCGAGGGAGCAGGAGTCGACGGAATGGAACTCGGATCTTCCGAAGCAAAGAAGTCGAACGGGTTTGGAATCTCTTCTTGCGCAACTCCGCTCGTTGCAACTAAGCGTGGTGCCAAGTTTGGCTGGCCACTGAGAACCTGTATCTGCGCAAATGCGCTCGAAAAACCACCGCAAGCAATTGCAGCTGCGGCACATAGAATCGTACTTTTTTTCATAACGGTACCCTTACGCGAATGGTTTATGCCGTGTCCGTGGCGTTTGATGTCGCTTAATAAGGGCACCACGAACCAATCCCTGGTGGTGGTAATAGGAACCACAGTTTAGCTGCGAGGCAGGTGTCGCAGTGGGCATCGTTGGTGCACTAACAAACCATGCGCTCTAGCTAGCAAACGGCAAGTCGCGGTGGTCAAAAAAATTTCGGAATGAAAACAGTCGGTGTTCAACGCGCAGATCGCGAAAAATAGTGCGGCTGAGGTGGGTGGTGCGACTGCGAGAAATCTGCTGATTGGGAGGCTTGTCGAACGATTGTCTCTAATCGTTTTCAAAGCGATTGGGACAATATTGGGATAATCTTTCTACACTGGTTAGTCAAGATTGGACAGCTTGAAGCAATCGCTGGCGAATCATGTAGAGTCGCGTGCTCTCTTCGATTTTTTGCCCATTTAGATCGGACACATAAAATACGTCGACGACTTGGTCGAGGTGGGTACTGATCTTTGCAAAGTGAAGAATCAACTGCATTTCGAATAGTACCTTGGAGACTGCGTAGAGAAGTCCCATGCGATCATAAGCAAACAGGGTGATGATGGTGTAGTTGTCGGAGGTGCTGTTGTCGAAGCGAACTTGAGTGGGTTGAGTCTTGAGTTCTTCGGTGGCCTTTGGTGTAAGTTTGCTCCACTTGCGAGGGAATTGTGGGGGTTGGACGTTTGAGGGATCGAGTGCTTGCTTGATTTTTTCGCAAACCGCATTGATCCGAGATTGTGGAGGCCGTCCTTCGTGTTCCTGGTCTTCGACTAAGAAGCGGTCCCAAGCGATTTCACCGGGTTGCGTGTGGATGTCGGCCGCAATGATCTGCATATTCTGGCTGGAAAGTGCACCGGTGATTCGATGAAAGGTACCTATCGGGCGACCACTCTGACGCGTCGCGATGGTGTATTCGATAGCTTGTTGCGAGTCGTTATATTTCCCCCAAGCCATACAGGGCTCGGTGTCGAGTTCTTTCAGTTTGGCGACTTCACTGGCCGCCAAATTGGGTGGCGTGCGCATCAAGTAACCAACTGGAAGCGCATCAACTTGTGCTTTCCACCACTCGGGATCACCAGCGGTGGGAGCGGCCTGTAGGATGGCGATACGCCGCGCCGCGATTTCGGCGCGAAAGCCGTCGCCCGGCTTGTCGTCGCGAAAATGGGAATCCGTCTGATAGTAGAGCTGGAGCAGCAGGTCGACTTTCCATTGATTGACGACATCGGGACCGACGCTCGCAAGGTCGGCGTAGGTGAGCAGCAACAAGAGTTGCAATCGTTCACTGGAGCCGACGACGGAGGCGAACTTGACGGCCGCCTCGTTGTTGCTCAGGTCATAGCGGAACGCGGTATGCGCAAGCAGCAGGTGTTTATGAACCAAGAACATCAGGGTTTCTTTATCTTGCGCGCTTAGTCGCAATCGATCGGCAACTTGTTCAGCGATCCGTCTGCCAACTTCGCTATGATCCTCGGCCGTCCCTTTGCCCAAGTCGTGGATGAGCAAGGCGAGGTGCAAGATGGCTTTATTCTTCAATCCGCGATAGATAATTCCCAGGAGTGAACCGTCTGTTTCTAAATCGGTAATGCACTCGACCGCGCGAATGCAGTGTGCATCCACCGTGTATTTGTGATATTGATTGAACTGTAGTAAACAGCGCGCGTGGGTCATGGCGGGAATGATCTGCTCAAGCACCCGCAACTCGTGCAGTCGTCGGAGTTGTTCGGCCAATTCACCGGAGCTGGACATTAATTCCCAGAACCTTTGGATGGTGACCTGGTCGATCTCACGCGTTTTGCGTTGCAACATGGCGGACCGAATTTCTCTCCAGGCCCGGTGTTCGATGGGTTTGCCATAACGGCTGGAAATACTCATCAGCTCAAGCACGGCGGCGGGATCGCGTTTGATTCGTTCCATACCCGAACGCGTGGCCCACACATGCCGCCAGCCCACTCGATAGTCGCGTTGAACAGGTAGACCAACCGAATGTTCGAGTGAATGAGCGAGAGGCGACTGCCACTTGGTGGATTCCAAGAAGTGCGCGCTGCTATAGCGGATCTCGCTGGTGTTGGCGAAATACTCTTGCATAAATTGTTCAACGGGCAAGATGCCTTCTGCACCCTGGAACCCACTCCATTCGGCAAGTCGCATTTGAAGAGCGCGATCGAGCTGGTCTTGGGTCTTACCTGCTTCAAAGTGCATTTGATTTCGAATGCGGAGCAAGTACAAATAGCCGAGCCTGAGAACTTGATAGTCCTCATGGGCAAGGTGTCCCAATTGCGAGAGCTTTTCTGGGTCGCATTCGCCGTACTGTGCAAAGCCGATCCAGCGAACGAGTTGGATGTCGCGCAAACTGCCGCGAGAGCGTTTGATATTGGGTTCGAGCAAAAAGACCGTTTCACCAAATTTTCGGCGTTCTTCGAACCTCGCTTTTTCGACCGCCAAGATCAAACGTTTGCTACGCCGCCGCGCACCTTGTCGAAAGCCGCGCATGAAACCGGAGAACAGTTCGATACTGCCGGTTAGCAACCGGCTTTCGACCAGCGAGCTGAAGATGGTGGCGTCCGACCAGGCCAATTTCCAGGCGTGAGTTGGTGTGCGCAGAGAGAAACCGAGTTGACATCCGGCATCGACGATCCACTGGCTGAGATGTCGAGCCAACTGTTCTGCCTGTTCGGTCGACTCGCGGGTGTGTAAGAGCATCAAGTCGACGTCGGAAAAGGGAGCGACGTCCCGACGGCCAAAGCCGCCATGGCCAACCAATGCAAAGTGACTGCGCAGCGACTCGAGCTTGGCCTCTTGCATGGCCGTTTCAAACAGCTCGAGTACGATGGCGTCCAATAGATCGGTGAGCCGTACGCAGACGTGTAGTCCCGACGAACCGCTATCGTGCTGCGCGCGAAGCTTGAGACGCCCCTCGCGAAGCCGCTCACGCGCTTGGATCACGGCTGTAGGAAGGCTACCTGTTTGTTTCATCGAACCACGCTCGACCAGCCGCCAGTAGGGGAGTGAGTGCCTCGATGAGAATTAGATCGCCTCTTCACCAGATTCGCCGGTTCGTATGCGGATCGCATTGCTCAAGTCGGTCACAAATATTTTACCGTCGCCAATTTGCCCCGTTTGAGCGACTTGGAGAATCGTGTCGATCACCGTTTGTAAATTCGCATCGGTGCAGATAACTTCGATCTTCACTTTGGGAACAAAGTCGACGGCATATTCCGTGCCGCGATATATCTCCGTATGTCCCTTTTGTCGACCGTAGCCACGAACCTCGCTAACGGTCATTCCGTGGATTCCCTGCTCGGTAAGTGCGTTTTTTACATCTTCGAGTTTAAAGTGCCGAACGATGGCTTCGACTTTTTTCATTCGTAATTCTCCAGATATCTTTGCGGTGCGGACCGCCCGTTGACTCGCAGTGGCTGAGCTTGACAACCCAGTAGTCTAGCGTTTCGGTGGCAATGCCGGAATCGGCCCCCCGATTACGAAGAACCTAGGATCAGCGAATAATTTTTAACGATTACCCTCTCGTAGGGCGGTGCCAGGGTAAGTCAGGAACGCCAGCATGGCGATTTGCCAGTCGCGCCATCACAAACAGAAGATCGCTCAGCCGGTTCAAATAAACGACAATCCTACTGCAGTCGTGGACGTCGGGCTGGTGGGCCAAATGAACAACTTCGCGTTCCGCGCGGCGGCAAACGGTGCGGGCCAAGTGCAGCATGGCGGAGTCTCGCGAACCTCCCGGAAGCACAAAACTGCTCAGCGGCTCCAACAATTCCTCAACTTCGTCGATGCCGTGCTCCAAAAAGCCGATGCGCTCCTCGGTCAGCAAACACATATCGTGCTTGTCAGGCTCTGGAGTCGCCAACTCGGCACCAATCGAAAATAAGTCGCTTTGAATGCTCCGTACAAGCTGTTCAAGCGTAAATCCGATCTCACCAATTGGATTTTGCTGAGTTGCTTCGCTCATCGACGAACCAACGACTCCAAGCAGCGCATTGAGCTCGTCGACGGTTCCATAAGCGCAGATCCGCGGGTGGTCTTTGGAGACGCGCGGACCTGCAAATAGTCCCGTGCTGCCACTGTCGCCCGTCTTGGTGTAGATTTTCATACAATCATTCTTCTAAATGAACTTTGACGATTTGGAGTTGTGGATGTCAGACGTGGTGGAAGCGGCCGGCCTAATATTGTTTACACGCAGCACGCCAGTTCAATTCTTGTTGATGAAACATGCTGACCGCTGGGATCTCCCCAAAGGTCACGCTGAAGCTGGTGAATCAATCCTGCAAACCGCGCTGCGCGAAACCGAAGAGGAAACAGGTGTTGCAGCCAACCAAATTTCCGTGGACGAAACATTTCGATTCGTTACGGAATATTATGTCGTCGGCAAGAAGCGAGGCGATTATCACAAGCGGGTCACCTATTTTCTAGGCACCATTGACCTACCCGTCGACATTAAGCTTACAGAACATATCGGCTATCAGTGGTTCGATTGGCCCGCAATTGGCTCAATACAGCCGCAGACGATTGATCCATTGCTGGCAGCCGTCGCTAAACACAACGCAGTGTAAAACGATTGTCCTCAATATTGTCCTCAATCGTTTTAGAGCGATTGGGGCAACATGAATACATAGCAGCCAGTTCTGCTGCGTACTGTTAATCGCCTATTTCGGAGTTTAAAGACGTTTCGAGCCGAGGGGTTGGTCTTCCGCTACGACTTTAATCTCAACGATGCTATTGAAGGCTTCCAACCCGGGAACCACGGCATTGTAAGGATTCTCCTCTTCCAATGAATCGTGCTCCAGCGCGATGTGCCCTACGCCAATCTGCTCTCCCGAGGTTGGGTCGTACGATTGCCATTGTTCGTTGATCCAGGCTTCTGTCCACATGTGATATTGAAACGAGGCAGGAGAAGTGGTTTCAAGCCATATACCACTCCGGACTCGGGCCGGTATCTGGCGGTTACGCAGCAGTGTGGTTAGTAAGATCGCGCGATCAATACAATCGCCTGAACGATTCCGGATTGTCTCCAACACGCTGGCGAACCGCGTGTCTAGCTCCTGAGTTTGAATGCGATCTGCAAGCGCACGCGTCAGTTGGCTTGCGATCTCATGTGGATCGGTGGAGTCGCCCAGCAGTTCAGCAGCGAAGTTGGAAATCGTGGGATGGTCGGATGGCAGCCACGTGTTGGCTTGCGAATCTGCATCTGTTGGTTCATCGGTGCTGCTGCTACCCACGTCGGCCGATACAGGTGGCGAATTGCGGATGGTGATTTCGCCTTCGTAGGGGGAACTTGATTCTACGTCTTGTCGTGGGCAGCGTCGTAAGAAGTCCAAATTTCGTCCCTCGGTCTTGATCGAATAAGTACGATCGCGAAGATCGTTCATCGCTTCGATATCGCTTGTTTCAGTTGTTCCCAATTCGATGCTGTGGGACATGAACGCTTCCATCTGAATGGCCGATTCAAGACGCAGTGTGACGGCCCTTGGAACTCGAAACGTGGTCACACTGGGTCCCGTTAGCGCCAGCGTCTTTTCGATCTCGCCGGTACTATTAATCCAATTGCGAGACCGCATACCGCTAGTTTCTGTCCGCATGACCACGTCGACTGGTAAGAGTTCGGGAGTTACTCCACCCACCAGCGGTGTTAACTCCGGTTGTCCAGCAGTGAGTTCAACTTGCGCAATTTCCATTAAGGTGGGGATGAAGACTTTGGCAGATCGGCGTTCACCCGCTTCGATGATGGGCTGTCGGAGCAGCAGCGATTGAATGCCTAGCGTTCCCCACGTTCCCTCCTGCCAATTGACGGTCTTTAAGCCCACAACAGTTGTTGAAGGAGGCGTAACCTTGGTTTTCATGGCGAGTCTATTCGAATTGATGTGCCCTTCGCTGAATGTGGCTGCACCGCGATGTTTGGTTTCGATTTTCAAGTCGATCAACTTTCCAGCATTCGACTCGATCGCATCGAGCATGACTTCGGCTCGCCCAGGTTGGCCTTCAAGCATCGTTTCGATCGTGTCTTTGCGGATGATCTGTAGTTTTTGGTCCACGTTGACGGGTGGCAGGACTTCGATATGCGAGAAGCCGATTTGTCTTCCATTTAGGTACTGAACGTAGTCGATGATCCACGGCAGCCGATCGCGGCTAATCCAAGGTTCTGCGTCTTCATCGACAGCAAATTCCACAACAGGATTCTCGACAGCAGGCGAAACTGCATTTTCGTTATTTGTTGTTTCGTTTTCTGGTTCATCGCTCTCTTCGTCATTCGCGTCGGGCTTCGGCTCTGAATCGGCTTTCAGGTCGAATTTGACCATGGGCGGCGGCGTTGGAGCTTCGTAACAACCGCAGCACATGACTACGAGTACAGCCACAACGATCAATGGGTACTGGAATGGATGTGCGCAAAGCTCAGTAGTTAAGGAGCGCATGGAATCGCCTCTTGTGGATTAGCCAGACGAAGCTCGTGGTTGGTTTGCATGATGCCAAAAGGCATCACGTGTTTGCTAACGAGTGGCGGGTTTGAATTTAATAATCTCGCTCACGTTCGATTGTGCTAGCTGTAACAGTCGCGTCGAGTCCCCTTGCGGGGAAAATAGCCAAGTTTTCTGGTTCCTCAGCTTAGTTCGAGAGGGTGACCTAATTTTGGTTGTTCGCAGGAATGGTCGTTGCCATCCTGCTCCCCCCACTCGGTTACACGATTTTCGAGAGATCAGATAAATGGGTTCGCAGCAAAGCTCCCAAACATCCAATTCAACTCAAGGTGGCACTTCGAAAGCGGACGCACTCAGCAGCTTCGGGGCGCTGACCGATGCCGAACTGGAGGCGCATTTGGAAATCGACTGTTATGGAGTCTTCGAATTGACCGATGCCATCCGTCCTTCGATCGATCTTCAAGTAATTCCACGTCAGGGGTTCCGGCACGATGTCTACGTCGACCCGGTCAGCCAAGCCAAAGTACCCGTGATCATGGCATCTGCCACCCGGGAACGTCTGTTCGACCTGTTTATCGATATGATTGATACATTGGGCCCAGTTGTGGATGTTGTGCTCGAAACAAGCCATTACCACACGGGCGGCCACCAGGACTATTATCGCGAACACATCGATATGCCCGTATTGAAGAGCATTTTGTATGACTTCGAAGAGATGCTGATGAACGACGGTTGCACGGGGATTGCCGTACTAAATCCCAAACGACAGCAAGAGGTTCAGTTCGACGAACACAAATTGGTGATTGCCTATGGCTCGCCATTGGAATCATTCGAACGCGTCATGATCGAACACGACGTCTACGTTGACGAAGACATTCGCTTCATTACCGAAGCGGAACATGTGCATACCAGCAGCGACCAGATGTACGATCAATTTCAAACGCTGTCGATGCGGTTGGGAATGGAGTGCGAAGAGCCGCGGGACGATGACGACTTTGAGCCATGCTAGTGCTTTGTTACAGCTAAAAAATAGGGTTTGCCGTAGCGGAAGTCGTCAAGACTTTCGGTGATTGATGACTATGTCGAAACTCTTGACGAGTTCCGCTACCCTAAAACTAAGCTGTCGCAGCAGATGAACCGAGGTCCAACGATACTGCAAATCTGGAGCTAAACGAGGTCCTGTCGTCGTCGCTGATTGCGGCGACTGCTACACTCGTGGCACACACCTTGAATGATCAATCGGTGCGAGCGAACGCGAAAGCGATGCTCGCGGGCGATCTCTTCCCGCAATTGTGCAATTTGCTCCGATTGAAACTCAAGCAAATTGTGGCACTTGATGCAGTAGAAGTGATCGTGTTCTGGATATCCATAGTCGTGTTCGTAAACGCTTCGACCATTCAACTCGAATCGGCGGAGTAGGCCTGCGTCGACAAATTCTTTAAGCGTCCGGTAGACAGTCGGACGACTAACGTGGTTCTCTTCGCCCTTACGCGGCAACTGATCGATAAGTTGGTCTGCGTCGAAGTGCTCGTGATGGCTAAAAACCTGCTCAACCAGGAAACGCCGTTGTTCCGTTTTACGCAACCCACGGCTTAGCAAATACTCTTCAAATCGCTCGACCGGAGTCTGCGATACGGGCACAGCTTCCAACGCTGTGGAGAAATTTGATTCAGGGTTGGATTCAGTTCGTGCTGACACTTTTTAAGCATTATCGCGATGAGGTAGGGAGTAGGCCGTTGGTCTGACCTCACCGTCCCGGCGATGAACAGCCTTGCGCCCCTGGATGCGTTGGATACAGCATTGTAAGTCGTGACGCCAAATTTTACCAGTTAGCTCTGGAGGGGGTTACCGGGGTTACCTCCTGCTTCAAACATCTTTGAGCACACGAAATAGGCGATTAACGGAATACGCTCCTGCGGAGCCTTCCTGGGCCGCCAACTAACATCCGCACGCAAGACGTGGTGTTTTCGAAGCCCCGAAACGCGCGCCAGGAGCCTCGCCCGCCTCGCCCGCCCGCGTCTCTAAAAGTGGAAAAATCACACTTTAAGATGTTTAGAGGTAGCTAACGTCGCTAAGCGAAGGTATCCAGCAGCTTGTCTAACGCAGCGGAGAGCTTTTCAGGCGTTTCATAGCTTCCATTGGCAATCGCTTGACGCAATGCGGCTACTTTTTCCGTGCGAATTCCGTCGGTGGACTGCGCAGATCCAACCGATTGACTTTGGCCCAATTGTTGAGCCTCGGCGGATAGGTCGAGTTGGTCAGTAAAGGGAGATTGCGATGCTTGCACCCCCTGGACTGGACTGGTTGGCTTTGTTGCCGGTGTGCGTTGAATCGAATGCGCGGCACTCGCTGATTGCAAACCATGAATTTGCATGTAAAAATTCTCCCCTGAGTATCGAATTCAAAAGTTCTTATAGGACAGCGGCTAGGTCGGGGTCAAGTCCAGTTGGGCGTCGCATTCCATGTCGGAATCGATTGTGCTGTCCATAGTCACAGTTGAAGACTTCGCGAACGCAGTGGAAGTTAGGCATTCATCGTCGACAGTTGGTTTCTGCGCCAAGACTATTTGGAAAACTTCCGGTTTTGCCAGCAAAGCACGTGTTAACAATTCCGAGCTATTTGCCATGGCGGCCAGGGAGTTGACGACCTTAGACTGCCACCAGATTTCAAACGCTGCACTTCATATCAATCATCAGTATTATGCGATTTTGCTTGGTCAGCACGCAAAAACATTGGGGCGGGGGCGAAGCTCTGTTGCATTCGATGGCTTTGGAACTGTCCTTAGCGGCCCATAGCATCGGTTGGATCGCGCGCCGCGATAGCGAGGTCGCTCAGCATTTGGCCTCGAGCGGTCAACAAGTGTTGCATTTGCTCAAGGGGCGGGGAAGCAACCTCCGCGATTGGCTTTCCACCGTACACGCATTGCGTACTTGGGTACCTGACGTCGTCCTGCTCAACGACACACACGCTGTGCCATTGGTTGGCTCTGCCACCTGGTTTTGCAGGCGCCCACGACCTCTGCGGATAGCCTACAAGCACACGGTCTTTCCACTGCGCAGCAAACTCAAATACCAATTGCTGGCCGACAAAATGGTTTGCGTTTCCTCCGCAGCCCGCGAGACCCTCATCCGCGGCGGGTTGACTCCCGAACGATCGTTGGTCGTTTATGGTGGCTGTCTCCCACCAGTCGTCGAGTTCCAGAGCCCGCAGAGAATTCGTCACGAATTCGCTTTGTCCGACAACGATCCCCTGATCGTGTGCGTTGGCAGTTTACTCGGATGTAAAGGTCATGCCGATTTGATCCGAGCAATGCCGGCCGTTGTCGAGGTTCATCCCAAGGCACAATTGGTCATCGCTGGACAAGGTGAAGAGCTGGGGAACCTGCAGCGTTTGGTCGATGAACTCGGCTTGACGGCACAGGTCAAGTTGCTTGGCTACCGCAACGACGCCGACCAATTGCTGGCGGCTGCCGATCTGGTCGTTCACCCTTCACATGCCGAAGGCTTGTCGTTGGTCCTGATCCAAGCACAAATGCTTTGCAAGCCGATTGTCGCGACGGCCGTGGGAGGTACCGTGGAAGTGCTAAACGTCCACAGTCAAGATGGCTGCACAAGTTGGATTGCCCAAGCCCGCGAGCCCGCCAGTTTGGCGGCGCAGATTCGATTAGCGTTGTTGGCGATAAAAACAGAAGGGGCTGACCTGCACAAGCGACTGAGCCAAACAGCTGCCCGCGCTCGGCAGATGTTTGACCTGTGTACCAACACACTTCAGCTATCCGATCACTGCGCCAGACTGTTATGAGATCGAACTTAGTTGGCCGGTGTAATCGTTTCTAACGTAATGCGCATCGGCTGACTACTGAGCGGATGATGCTGATTCTTGGCATCAGCGACGACCTGCGCTCGAATGCTCTTTTCAAGATCGGCCGGCATCGTCTCTGGCCAAGCAATCAGGAAATCGCGATTGGGTATACCCACCAGAACAGTTCCGCGATCGCTACCCGTGATCTTCTCAATAAGTACTTTGCGAATCTCTGGCAGGAGGATCCGAGCCGCATCGTAACCGTCACATGTTTGCAAGATGGCAAAACTGGGTGGGCCAGGAATAAACGCCATCTGCATGTTGCTGGAAGCTTTCAGCAAATTGTCTCGCGCAATCTCTTGAATATCGATTACCGACTTCCCCCAACGATCGGCATCCACCTGACGAATATATGCGTAACCGGCAGGCGAATCGACGACAATGGCCGAGCGAACTTCCGTAGAGAACGGAAAGCTGAGGGTTCAGTTCACGGAGTGATGCGTTCGCCAACTGCACCCGTAGTCGCGACTCCACATCCTCCCACTTATCAGGCAACATCGTGTCGGCAGCATCGAGCATTTCAAACGCGCGGCGAAAATTCGCAATCAGCGCCTGCTTTGCTTCAGACTCCGAAAGTTGCCCTTGCTGGAATTCAATGTACAAATTGGACATGCCAAAGCGGGCTTCGCCAGCATGTATGGTATGGTTGACTGGGTCGAGCTCTAGCTCGCGATCGGGAAAGTGCTCTTTCAGCAAATCGTAGACATATCGACTAAATTCTGCCGGGCCGCGCATGGTCATTGCACCTCATTCCAAGCTCACCGATTCCAATAGATTTTTACATTATGCGTTTGTCGTCCAACAGCGACAATGTCGTTGCGGCCGTCGCCGTCGAGATCTGCGACTGTCAGATCTTCCACGGCCACCCCACCCGGATCGACCAACTGCCGAGGCCACGCCGTGGGATCGGTACCAGTCGGGTCGTAAATGCGAATACCACGTCGATGTTGATCGTTTTGATCATCGCGCACTCCAATGATTAGCTCTTCGTCAGCGTCGTTATCCAAGTTGGCGCAGGCAATGGCATGTCCCCAAGCCAATTGATCGTCAATTACATATCGCGTCCATAGTGCATCGGATGACTGCCAGTCGAAAGGGGCGATATACACGACCACTTTGTCGCCGTGCCAGGGTTCGATGGTTGCCAAGTAGTCGCGATCTTCTGAAAGCTGGCCATGTCGAATTTCACTGGATCCACGTTTTGGCGCCGGTTCGACTTGCCCGCTACCAAGTTGTCGGAGAGTCACCTCTCCGGTCGCTCCGACTTTCAACCAAGTGACACCCTCGTAGCTGGCTGTTATCAGTTCACTACGTCCATCGCGATCGAGATCGACGACTTCAAAGTTATGCATGACGTGCAGTTCTTCGGTCAAGATTCGCCTGCCCCATGTCTCCGTGGTTGGATCCCGGCCGGGAGCAAAGGCAAGTAGGCGAATTCCTTGTTGATCAAAGCCTGGAGCTTGCGTGCCGCGCCCCTTCAAAGGTGCAACAATTAGCTCTGCGTGGCCATCGTTTGAAAAGTCGACCCAGTTCATGCGATGGGTTGTCGGCTCATTCGCCAGCGGATGGTAAATCCATGGTCCCGCTGGAACATGCTCAAGCCATCCAATGCTGCCACCTGAATCAGAATTGTTAAACTGCCAGTCGGCGCCAATCGCAAAGTCAATTAGTCCGTCGCCATTGATGTCATGCGGAGCAAATGTGACGTTATCGAATTTCGCTTCAGGCGTTTCGTAAATAACATGTTCCTGCCATGTTGGATTTTCTAGCCACAACACGCGCTTGCTGTCAACAATTGTTATGTCCAAAACGCCGTCGCCATTCACGTCGACAGTCCGAACAGCATAGCCAACCTGCAATTGCGTTGGCAATTCGACGGCTTCAAATTGATACGGGTCAGCAGCCATGCTCACAGAGTGGAGCAGAGCAAATAGATGCGCCTGAATGATCAGCCATTGAGGTCGGGTCATGGGGGGATGCCTTGTCGTTGAAAGTAAGTCTGCACAAGTCATAAACGATGGGCGCCTGCCTGCCATATTAGCCAGCGAACTCAGCGAGGTGTATTGGGGCATAAAATTCGCTGCCAAAAACGTAGCAAAACGCTACTCTTTTGCGTTCGTCACGCGGTTCAATTCCGCCACGGCTCTTCGCGCCGCTGCAATAAAGTCCGTGTCGACCAAGTCGTGGGGCTCAACGCGGTCGGGATACCAACGCTCGATAGCTTCACACAACCGATCCGCCAGACGCTCGCTCATTCGCAATGCGGGATTCATGTTCGAAAGTGTTTCTACGTCAACGGGGATGCGCAGTCGCAAACAGGCCGGCCCACCTCCATTTGCCATGCTCTCATGCAAAGACACATAATGAACGCTGTCAATGGGAATATTTGATTGGGCGACTAAGCGGTCGACGAGTTTCCGAGCCGCCGGGATCGACTGGCACTGAGTTGGGCAGACGATGGTCATGCGGTCTGAACCAGGCAACGTTAACAACTGGCTATTGAAGAAATAGGATTGCACAGCCGCTTCCAACGGCAATTCATCCTGGCTGACCACGATGCGAATTAGCGGCTGGCCAGTTTGCGCGAGAAATAGATTTTCCATCCGCTGTAACGTCTCCTCGGCGTTCCAAAAAGCCAAGTCGTGGTGAATCAGCAAATGTTGGTGGCTCGTAGCGATGACATCGTTGTGAAATACACCGGCAGAAATCGCGGCGGGATGTTGACGAAGAAAGACCGTGGTCTGCGGGTCCAAACGGTGAGCCCGAGCGATCGCTTCGAAGGCTGCCCGAGTCTGCCGCGGCAGAAATTTGCTGGCCGGTTCGGGCTCTAGTTCGTCTTCTCCGTACACAAACAGATTAAAGCCATGCAATCCCGAGGAGTCACACAGTCGCATATGGTTGGCAGCTCCTTCGTCACGCAACGGAACAATACTGGGCAACGCCGGATGTACGACTACGTTGGAAAGGCCGTTAAACAACTTCTCAAAGTCGATGGTTCGCTCACTGGCTTCTCCGGCGCGATGCCAACTGCTTATTAAGTTTGCAGGAGTGATATGCAGGCGTTTGTCCGACGTGTCACTTACGGGAGACACCGTCGCAGAATTTGCGGCCCACATGAAGGCACTGCTGTAGATGGCCGAAAGTGCGCGCGGGGCGGCCTGCCGAGCGGCAGACAATTGTTCGTCAGCCGTCCCGGAAAATCCAAATGCGGAAAGCAAATCGAAACGCGGTCGCAAAGGTGGGAGCCAAATGAATTGCGGTATGCCCAAGCTGGCAATCAGCGCTGCCTTGGCAACCCCTTCCAAGGCAGCCAGCTTGGGATGACTCACTTGCTGTTGATGCGCAAGCGACGCCATGTTGCCAACTCCCAACCCGCCAAAATGATGCGTTGGACCGACCAGTGCATCGATGTTGATCTCAGTCAGCATAAAACCCAAGTCCTGGAAGCGGCTTGCGGGCTTCGATCAGTTCGTGACTTTCCAAAGAGGCAACGGGATAGGAACAATAGTCGGCAGCGTAATAGCCACTTGGATGGTGATTGCCGCTCAAACCCACACCGCCAAATGGTAGTTTACCACTTGCCCCGGTCGTTTGACGGTTCCAGTTGATTACGCCAGCACGAACGCGGTGCAGAAAATAATGGAAGTCGTCTACGTGGTCACCAATAAAGCCCGCAGAAAGTCCAAAATGGGTGGCTCCCGCCATAGCAATGGCTTCATCCAAGTCCCGCGCCCTTTGTACCGTTAGCAAGGGGCCAAATCGCTCGCAATCTTCGATCATATTCGGTTTGGATACACATACTAACCCAGGCGACACCAGTGCGGGCGAACGGGAATCGGCCTGCATGGCAACCAAGGACTCAGCTCCAGCGGCGAGCAATTGTCGTTGTGCTTCCAACATCTGTTCCGCGGCAGTCGCATGAATGAGTGGTCCCATAAAGGGCTGTTCTTCATCAAAAGGCAAGCCGACGCGAATGAGGGGAATAAGCGTTTGCAATTCATCGAGCACTCTGGCGTGCAGTTCATCGCCGCTAACGATCAATCGCCGAGCACACGTGCAGCGTTGTCCTGATGTCAAATAGGCTGACAGGATCGCCGTGATGGCGGCTCCACGAATGTCCTGCGCGCGATGGATGACCAGTGCGTTGTTGCCTCCCATTTCAAGCGCAAGAACTTTCTCGGGCTTTCCTGCCAGGGCGCGATGCAGGCTTGCACCGACTCGATAGCTACCGGTGAAGAGCACGCCGTCCACTGCATTGTTTTTCACCGATACTTGCGCTACGTCGGCAGCACCGTGGACAAGATTGAGTACACCGGCCGGTAGACCAGCCGACGTCCAGGCACGCGCTAACCACTGGCCAGTCGCCGGCGCATGTTCGCTCGGTTTAAACACCAACGTATTTCCAGCTAACAGCCCGGGAATGATATGCCCGCCAGGGATATGAGCGGGAAAATTGAAGGGTCCAATGACAAACATCACGCCGTGAGGGCGAAAGCGAGTCACCGCCAAATAGTCTCCTTGTTGATCCGTTGTCGTCCAACGGCGCTTCATCAATGCGTCCAAAGAGTTTTCAACTTTGGCAATGACGGTAGCAACTTCGGACCGTGATTCCCATAACGGCTTGCCAACTTCACAAGCGATCAACCTCGCCAACTCCTCTTTGCTTTGGGAGACGATGGCTGCAAAGTGTCGACAAATTCCGATTCGTTCGTCGAGGCTCGTTTCCGACCAGTTGGGAAATGCCGCCCGCGCGGCTTCCACCGCTTGATCAGCTTGTGCAGGGCTCGACCAGTTGCCTTGCCAAACGACTGCCCCGTCGGCCGGTGAATTGCGTTCCCAAGCTTCGCCCGCTCCCGCTAGCCATTGACCAGCGATCAAGTTCAAGCCTTCGGTCAGTTGTATGTTCATAGATATGAAGGTTAACGGTTATGTTGGGTAAAGTGGTGTGAGGAGCAGGGAATCACCAATACTCAAGTTCAGCGCTTTGGCCGATTGCTGGTCGATTTCAAGCTGTTCGTCGATACCAACTGTAGAGCCGATCAGCGAACAAAAACCGCCACTGAATGAAGCCAGGATGGTTGGTGCGGATGCTTGGTTGTCATCGAAGCTTGCACATATTTTACCCAGTGTGCATCGTCGCGTTCGTTTAACCGCATTGATTTCACTTGCGCGACACCGCACGACAGGACCTCCATCAAAGATGTCGATCATGTCAATCTTGTGAAAACCCTCGGCTTCCAGCATTGCCAGGGCAGGGCGGGTGTGTGGATGAACATCACCCATGACCGCTCGTGCCGACTCCGACAATAGACTGGTATAGATCGGATGATGAGGCATCAGATTTTCGATGAAGCGCTTGTTGATCGTCGAAAGCGTGTCCGCTTGGGGAAAATCCATCTTAAAAAAATGGCGACCGATGGCTTCCCAAAACGGGCAATCCCCTTCGTCACTCATCACACCACGCATTTCCGCAATGACATGCTCGGCAAATCGTTTGGGATGGGCTGCCAAGAAGGCAAATCTCGCCAGGCTTAATAATCGCCCTCTGCCTTGTCCACGGTAATCCGGCGACAAGAAAAGACTGCCGATCTCAGTCGGACCATCGTGGATCTTAACCAAATGAAGGAGTTCGACTTCGTGCGTTTTGCCGAGTATCTCACAACTATTGGACTCCACGACGCGGCGATAACTGTAAAACGACTCATATCCTCCCGTTTTACTAAAAATACAGGACAGTCCCACAAGTTGTTGGGTGTCTGTCTCTTCCATAACGAAAACATACGGTTCGCCCGATGCTTTTTCGGTCTTGCGGGTGAACGCAAAATTTGACAATTCTACTCGTTCACTCAATTGTTCTTTGCTGATTTGCAAAGTCGTCAATCCATAGGTGGCCTGCTCGATTAGCTTCCATAGATCGTCCAAATCGTCAAGTCGAACTGCACGTACGATGATCAATGCGATTTTCTCCTGGCGATCTGCTTATTGTTGTTAGTTCCACAAGACTGTAAAAACTTGGTCCATGATGTCGATCGCGATATCGATATGTTCGCGCTTGGTTACGGTTGGGGGTGGCAAGAAACGGACGCGCGCCGGATCGTTGCCGGCAATGAAACTCATTAAACCTGCGGCAAACAGCGCATGTACCAACTCGGTAGCTGCGGTCGTCGAACCATCGCGGGGAGTTAACGCAATCATCATTCCGCAACCATAAGGTCCTGACAATTTGCCAGGATGTTTGCGTGTTAAATCCTCCAACTTGTCGACGAAGTACTGATGCCGCAACATGTTTTCGCCATCTTCGCCAAAGCATTTCGTTCTGTCGAGTTCGTCGAGCACCGTCAGAGCGGCAGCAATGGAGCTGCTGGCCGCCGTGAATGTTTGGCTGAGCAAAGGCCCCTTAGGCTTGAGGGGTTCCCCATACAACGTCGCACACAACTGAGTAATCTTGCCAATCGTTACGATGTCGACAAAGGCATCCAATCCAAAATGTTGAAACGCAAAGGGTTGACTCAATCGCGAAAAGGACTGGACTTCATCAAAGATGACCAACACATTATCGGCCTTGGCGCGAGCAACCAACTTGCAAAAGTACTCCGACGATCCAGGGTAATAACCTCCTTCGCCAGCCACTAACTCTAACCACAGCGCCGCATACTTGCCAGGATGCCGTTTAAGTAGCTTATCAAGTGCCGCGAGAGAGCGATCCTGCGATGCCAACGAATGATCCGGGTCACTTGGCGGAATGTAGTCGACCGCCAGCGCAGTCGGTATCCCCGTTCGATACTGGGGACGGTCGGTCAATTGAGCCATGGCAATTGAACGACCGGCAAAGCAGTTGTCCAACGCGAGTACTCGATCGGCAGGTGCGCGATTGTGGAAGGCGATCTTGAGGGCATTTTCATTGGCCATCGCTCCACTGGTGGACAGTAAACAATGATCGAGCCTGGCACCGCGAGCGTTGGCAAGCTTTAAGAGTCGTTCGCAAACCTCCACCGACGGACGATGCTGCTGCAAATTGCCTTGCATCACCGTATCTTCCAACGCAGCACGCAAACTGGACTGCAACAGAAGTGGATGGCTATGTCCCAGCCCGTGTACGCCAATTCCGGCAATAAAATCGAGTTTGACGCTTCCATCGGCTAACTCGACCCACGGACCTTTGCCCAAGCCACTCCCCAGATAAGGAAAGTAGGGTGCGCCACCCCGCGCGACTGCCAAACGATCAAGCAACTGTTGATACCCGGCTCGCAACGACTCTTTGGCGCCACGCACGCCTTTGATTTCGGCTTGCGCATCTGCCAACGCGGCCAACATTAACGCCTCAGCCTCCTTAATTCGTGGGTCATTGTGCAATTTGTCCGCAAGCAACGCATCATCCATCCCAGCCATCAACTTATTCCTATCGTAAAGCCACCGGCGGCTTGGTCTTTTCCAGAAGTCTATTCCAATCGTTCACCCCGTGAATTGTACATTCTGACAACGCAAGGGCAGAATACAACGTGCCTGATGACTGATTCGACTATGGCACTGCGCTCCCAGTGAATTTCAGTCGCTGAGTTCGATGACGCCACTGTCGATCTGTTGCTTGGCGTGTGTAGCCAGTTTGCCCCATGTGACTTTGGAATTTTCATCGAGAGTCTCGCGCGGAATGCTCCGCAAGACCGTTGCGGCACGATGCGGACGCTCCATATGAAGTAATATTTTGGCCAAATTCAATTGCAGCGAGCTCCTCGCTTCCGTAAACCGCTCAATATGCTCAGTCAAAAATGGAATAGCTGTTGCAAAGTTATGAGCCGCCAGTAGATCGCGAATGACTTTCCCAAGCTGCGGTTGTGTCATTTCGATCGAGATGCCCGATTGCCGCAATTTGTCTATCAACTTGAGGGCTGTGGCGTAGTTGCCTGCGCTGATTAAGTTATCGATATCTTGCTGAACTCCATCTTCGATATTCAAAGAGGCGGGCTGCTTAGCGCTGTTGGAACCTCGGGCTGAAGAAGTTTTGGGTGGCGCGGGTGGAGAAGTGCGGTTGGCGTTCGTCGAGCCCGCTTTTTTAGCTGAAGTGGCTTCGCCGCAATCGCTTTTTCTATTGCCTAGCCGTTTTTTGGCAGGAGAGCTGGGAGCAGGTGAGGTGTGATTTGGTTTGGCGCTGCCGCGCGGAGCTATCGGAATCGGCGTTTCTGGGCGGGCGCCAAGGCTGCTGCGGATCAATTCGCGAGCCTCCTGTTCTACCGCAGCGCTGGCTTCGTGGTCCTTGGCATATTTGCCTTCCACGCCATGGTAGACGCTGACCAAATCCCAGCCTTCGCAGTCCACCCAGCGGCGTTTAAGCCAAAGAAACCCAAAGCCAATCCCAAGCACCAAACCAAGCAGATGCAAAATGCTGCTCGCGACTGCCAACGGTCCAAAAGCAACACCCAAAAATTCAAATCCCAAAGCGATGAAACCGTATGCCAGGATGGGAACTTCGACGGTACCCCCACGCAGACCAAACGACCAGAAGATGTCAAAGTCATTTCGTGGAGCCCATACAATTGCAATCCCCAATAATCCGAGAATGGCAGCGTTGGCACCCAGCGAACCACCCGCGTTGCCAAAACTGAGCAAGGTTTGGGCGACCGCTGCTTGCGTCACGCCAATCCCCACATAGAGCAATAAGAAGACGAGCGATCCCACTTTTCCCTCGACTACCAAGCCAAAGGCCCATAAGGAAATCATGTTGAGCACCAAGTGGATTACGCCGTTGTGCATGAACATCGCGGTAAACCACTGCCATGGCTTGAGTCCTTGTCCGTAGTCAAGCGATAGCCGAAACGGTGCAGCAGTGGACTGCAGCGGATCCTCTACTTCCACCACAGTCGCCAAATCGAGAATAGAAAACTTCGTCTCGCTCGGCGGCTGAATCATCTCTGCGGGAGTGGTCACCAACAAGACCGCGTTTAGCACGATCAAGGCGAGCGTGGCTAGCGGAAAGTGATAAAGCGGTGCGTCGGTGTTGTAGGGAATCATCGGAGGAGTAGGTTGCGCAAAAGTAGTTGCGTCGACGCAGTAACGGAGAGTACATGTATTGTGACCAACCTTCGAGGCAATTGCCACCAGCGAAGACCCAGCGATGACCTGACGCTATTCGATTCTTAAATCTGTTGCCCCTGGCGGCTACCGATTTATGGCTTCTCAGTTTGAGACGAATGTCTCAGATCGACGCGCTGGGCAGTGGCGTTGTTAGTCGGTTGAGCAACGTCTGAAGGTTGGTGCGGAAAGAAAATTGGAACGATTTGCAGTGAATATCGCGTTTGTCAAATAGACATTCAATAAAATTGTGCCCTCTTTTGTTAATGGCACGGTACTAGCTAATCGTGAATGAAGGAAAGATCGGCGAACATTAGATTTTTTATTGCCCCCCTTATCCGTTCGAGGCAACGGATTGGGATTATTTCTCGCCAATCCTAAGACAGATCGGCTTGTATAGCTTGGAGTTCCAATTTGGCTTTGTGCTATCAGCACTTACCTTAACCAGGAGGAAGCGTATGGGAATTGACAGTGGAGTCGCGGTAATTCATTAATACCCTCACCGCAATACGTTACATCGCGTCTCCCCACCATGGGCGTCTTCTCAACTTCGAGAGGGCGCTCTTTTTTTTGCTAAAGGCTAAAGAACTAAGGACTAAGGACTAAAGCAATCGATTGAACCACGTCCCAATCATCGCGGTGACATAAGGGATGTCGGCGGATTGATTGACAAGGAGGTGATCAGCTCCAGGCAAACAAATGAGGCTAGCGGGAGAAGGCTCGGCATCGTGGTCGGCCCGCTGTGTCAACAAGCTATAGAGTCGCAAGACATGTTCAAATCCCAGTGTTTCATCGGCGGGGCTGTGGAACAGCAAAGTTGGTTTGGACAGCTTGCGCAGTTCTGCCGGTAGATCAAAGCTACGAAAGTCATCGAGCATTGACTTTCGAATGGAGTAATCTTGGCCCCCGATTGTGACTTGACCAACGCCCTGTTCGGCAATGCGCGGGTCCATGCGTTGCAATCGTTCCGCTAAATGTGCAGTGTCGCTGGGGGCGGCCAAAGATGCGACTCCAATAACCGATGGGAATTCTTGAGCTAGAGATAGGCTGCAGGCTCCACCGAAACTGTGACCGATCAGAAACTCGGGAGCTTGCATATGTTTGGAGAGAAAATCAACCGCGGCTCGGAGATCGGCGCGATTGGTGGTGAAGCTTGTGTGAGAAAAATCGCCTCGACTTCCTCCGAGGCCGGTTAAGTCGTAGCGAAGTACCGCAAACCCGAGTTCGGCGAGTCCGCGACTGATCCGGACGATGACTTTGAGATCTTTTGAACAGGTAAAGCAATGTGTGAAGACGACTGTAGCTCGAGGTGAACCCTCGGGAAAGTCAACAATGCCACTCAGTTCGTAATTGGCGCCACCGGGAAAGGCTACGCGCTGGCTCCGTCTCACCAAAGCGAGCTCCTTTCGTCCAATCGAGCTCAATTGCCGTTGAGAATGCCACCCAAGTTGCCTTGCTTGAATGCCAGTGCCATCGCGCGTGGAACTTCAGCTTCCGCCAAGACCAGATTTGCTCGGTTTTCGGCAACGCTGGCCCGGTTTTCTTGTTCGGTCGCAATCGCTTCGGCTCGGCGTTGTTCTGCCAATGCTCGTGCAACGCGCACATCCGCTTCAGCCTGGTCGGCACGCAGACGTGCACCGATGTTATCGCCAACATCGATATCCGCAATGTCGATTGAGACGATTTGGAAGGCCGTTTGGGCATCGAGTCCCCGGCGGAGTACCGTGCGGGAAATCATGTCAGGATTCTCAAGGACCGTTTGATGCGATTCACTTGAACCGATCGAACTAATGATGCTTTCGCCGACGCGCGCGATGATCGTGTCCTCGGTGGCACCGCCGATTAACTGTTCGAGATTAGTGCGCACGGTAACTCGCGTTCGAACTCGAAGCTCAACGCCATCCCGCGCAATAGCGCTGAGCGTCGTCTTACCGCTGCGGCGCGGATCGGGGCAGTCGATCACTTTGGGATGCACGCTGGTGCGCACGGCATCTTGAACGTCGCGTCCTGCGAGGTCGATGGCAGCGGCGCGGTCAAAGTCAAGATCGATGCTAGCCCGTTGGGCTGCGATGATCGCCTGAATCACCTTCATGACATTGCCACCGGCCAGATAGTGGGCTTCCAGACGCTGGGTGAGAATGCCGTTTCGCGACGTAATATCCAATCCGGCCTGAGCCGCCATGATCTTCGCATGCACGATGATCGGTGCCTTGACCTGTCGGAAATACATCCCGATAAGACTTAGCATCGATACGCGAGCGCTAGCGGCAAACGCCTGAATCCACAGAGCCCCAAAGGCAAAAAAGGAGATGACGACGAAAATGGCTAGCAGCACCAGCAAGCCGATGACGATCCACCAAACGAGACTGCCTAAGTTCAGGTCTTGAGCAAGTAGGGGTAGCATGATGGTTCTTCCGAATCAAAACTGAGTTGCCAAGTACTCTGGGCTCGGAGGAACGCCGAGCCCGTGTCGCAAGGTAGTATACCAAAATGCAAATATTGCGAGTCGCCGCAACCTACCAGGAAATCCGTCGATCAACTACAAGTACTGATTGACCAGATTTTCGAGCATTTCTTGGCGTCCGCTTTGGTTAGGCGCTGCCTCTCCCTTTTCCAACATCAGTTTTTCTAGTGATGTTAGACTTTCCTTGCCTTGCTCGATCCGCTTTCCGAGTTCTCCATCCCAACTCTGATAACGTTCGGTGACGAAGTTTTGCAGTCGACCATCGGCGCGGATGGCGGCGGCAATGCGGAGACCTCGCGCAAAGGTGTCCATTCCACCAACGTGTGCGTGGAATAGATCGATCGGTTCAAAACTCTCGCGACGTACTTTGGCATCAAAGTTCACGCCACCCGTCTTAAGTCCGCCATGCTTGAGAATCGCCAACATGCATTGTGTCGTCAGGTAATAGTCGGTGGGGAATTGATCCGTATCCCACCCCAACAGCAAATCTCCTGTGTTGGCATCAATCGACCCCAACGCACCTTGATGTCCCGCATAGTCAAGCTCATGCATCATCGTATGGCCAGCCAACGTGGCATGGTTGGTTTCCAAATTGAGCTTAAAGTAGGGGAGCAAATCGTAGGCTCGCAAAAAATTCAAGCAAGCGGCCGCATCGGAATCGTATTGATGCTTGGTTGGTTCCTTAGGTTTGGGTTCGATCAGGAAGGGTCCCGTGAAGCCAATTTCTTTGGCGTAGTCGACGGCCATGTGGAAAAAGCGGGCGAGGTGATCGAGTTCTCGCTTCATGTCGGTGTTATAAAGGTTTTGGTAGCCTTCGCGACCGCCCCAGAATACATAGTTTTCACCACCCAACATCTTGGTGATTTCCAAGCATTTCCTGACCTGCGCAGCGGCATAGGCGAAGACCTCTACATTGCAACTGGTAGCAGCTCCATGCATGAATCGTGGATTGCTGAACAGGTTGGCCGTACCCCACAGCAGCTTGACCCCGGTCTTCGACTGATGCTCCTGGAGCGAACGGGCGACAATTTCGAAGTTCTCGTGCGACTTGGCCAGCGTACTTCCTTCCGGTGCAACGTCTCGATCATGAAACGCATAGTACGGAGCCTGCAACTTCTCAAAAATTTCAAACGCCACTTCGACTCGTCGTAGCGCATTTTCGACACTGTCGGTACCGTCATCCCAAGGCCGCACGGCGGTGCCTGGACCAAATGGATCTCCTCCAGTTCCACGCATGGTATGCCAATAAACAACGCTGAAACGCAAGTGGTCTCGCATCGTTTTTCCTTCGATCACTTCGTCGGGATTGTACCAGCGAAATGCGAGGAGATTTTTGCTCTCGGGGCCTTCGTATTCGATCCGTTGGATGTCTGGAAAATGACTCATGAAACTGCCTGATGGGAGTGTGCTAGTTTGAGGAGCTCTGCCGTATTGAGCTACTGTTGATGGATTGTTGGCAATGTTTTACAACTCGCCGGTCTCAGACTCTAGGTGGCATAGCTCTGAAGGGGTGTATTTCTGCGTTTTTTGGCACTTTGCGGCGAAATTCTCGCCGGCAACAGACCTGCGATCCAACTGAATTCAGCCCGGCGAGCCGCCTGTGCATCGCAACTGGAAGCCGGTTCAACACGAAGTTATGCATGACGCCCAATCTCTTTAGCTTGAATTTTTGCGGAGTAGTCGATCGCCAAGTCCGGGGAACAGGGTCGAGAACACTCGCAGCCAACGAGCTTTGGCGGGATAAAGGACGACAGCTTTGTGCCGCGCTGCCGCTTTAAGAATGTCGCGGGCCAGTTGCTGGGGTTCCAGTCCACGCAAGCGTGCTCCCCCACCCGGCTGAAGTGCCTCGGGCGGGAGCGAGCCAGTCGACTGAGACGATCGATAACGATTGCCAGCATCCGATCGCGCTATGGGACCAGGGCTGGCAAGCAGCACGTGAATTCCTCGTTCAGCTAACTCCAAGCGACTTTGCTGTGCAAGTCCCGCCAACGCATGTTTGGCAATGGCATAACCACCAAGAAATCGAGGAGCAAAATGGCAGGCCAACGATCCAATCAGCACCAATGTACTGGGATTTCCCATCAGAGGCGACAATTCATTGATCGCATTTAAACTGGTAAAAAGGTTGGCATCGAACAGTTCGAGCAGGTGTGACCTTGTTAGGTCCTGAAGTGTTCCACGATCACTCTTGCCAACCGCTTGAACCAACAGATCAATTTTTGGCAATACGTTCGGTTGCGTGGTTACTTGTTGCACAAGTTGTTGGACTTGCGACACATCGCTCATATCAACCGTTAGCGTAGAGATGCGGCAATGTGGGTATTTTGATTGCAATTCTGCTGCAACCAATTCCAGGCGTTCGCGATTGCGAGCAAGCAAGAGCAGAAAGCTAATCGAATCTTCACAAAGTTGCTTGGCAATCTCCAAACCCAGTCCGTCAGAAGCTCCACAGATGATGGCTGATTTTCCGGTCCAATCCGCGTTGGGCATTGTTACGAGTTGTCCTTTGGGGAATGGAGTACATTTCTCGGCTGTTCAGCGATGTCTGAGACACGTTTCGACCAGACGAAAGGCTTGCGGGCACTTGGCGGGACTCATCTGTAAGAATCTAGTCGAATCGGCTACAACGGTGAAGTCGATCGACTTATTCCCTAATCCTCATAAGTAGTAGAGTATGGCCAGCAAACGTCCAAACCTCAACGAAGCGCGTTCGAAAATCGTGGCTACCGTTGGACCCGCCTGCGACTCCGTCGAGATGTTGCATAAGTTAGTCGAACATGGGGTCGATATCTTCAGAATCAATGCGGCTCATGGCAAGCAAGCCGACTTTGCGCGAGTATTAGACAACATTAAACAAGTTCGCGAGTTGACGGGATATCCCATCGCCACGCTACTCGACCTGTCTGGTCCTAAGATTCGACTTGGACAATTGGCGGTCGACCCTGTTGAAGTAGAAGTCGGTATGGAACTGACCTTTGTGCGCGGCGAGCGGGCGTCGGAACCTCATCAAATTTGCAGCAACTATGCCAAACTGATCGACGAAGTTGTCGTCGGTAATCAAGTGATGTTGGCCGACGGAACCATCACCTTGGTGGTCACCGCCAAAGACAAAGACTCTTTTACTTGCCGGGCTGTCACCGCAGGTACGATGCGCAGTCGCCAAGGAATCAATCTACCGGGAGTGACGCTGAGCGTTTCGGCAATGCGACCGGAAGACGTCGAAAATGCAATTTGGGGTGCCCGCAACGAAATCGACTTCATTAGCCTCAGTTTTGTTCGTAGTCCCGACGATGTGACATCGCTTAAAAATCTATTAGCATCGCTCGATTCAAGTGCTTTGGTAATTGCGAAGATCGAAAAGCGGGAGGCTTTGGAAAGACTGGAAGCGATCGTTGAAGCGGCAGATGGGGTCATGGTGGCGCGAGGCGATCTAGGGGTAGAGATTGATGTGGCAGAAACCCCGGTGGCTCAAAAGCGAATCATCGACGTATGTCGCGACAAAATGAAACCGGTCATCGTCGCGACGCAAATGTTGGAAAGCATGCACCACAACCGTCGGCCAACGCGCGCCGAAGCCAGCGATGTGGCCAACGCGATCTTGGATGGCGCTGATGCATGTATGTTGAGCGGTGAAACGGCGATTGGGGATTTCCCTGTGGAAGCTGTTGCCACCATGGACCGAATCATGGTGCATACCGAACAGCTACTAAAAGATCGACCGCAGTTAGCGCGTTCGAAATCAATCCATCGCGTGCATCCCATTACTTCGGCCGTGACTTACTCGGCGGCAAGCATCGCGGAAGCAATTGATGCCAAGATGGTTGTCGTTGCCAGTCGCACCGGCGGGACCGCCTGGGTCAAGGCCAAGCAACGCAACTTTATCCCAACGCTTGGCGTGAGCAATAGCGAAGTCACGCTCAGACGCATGAGCTTGTTTTGGGGAATCATGCCGCATCGAGTCGAATCGATGGATGATCCTCAGCGTCTGTTTGAAGAAGTCGCAAATTGGGGACGCGACAACAAATTGTTTGTCCCCGGCGACCGCGTCGTCTTCGTTACTGGAACCGGCGTCATGAGCAATACCCATAACTTGCTAGTTGTACATGAAGTTCAAGCGTAGTGGCGTGTTACAGCTTAGTTTTAGGGTAGCGGAACTCGCCAAGAGTTTCGAAATAGTCATCAATCACCGAAAGTCTTGACGACTTCCGCTACGGCAACCCCAATTTTTAGTTGTAACAAAGCACTAAAGTTGTTTGCGTTTGTTATGTACCAAATGTAGGAGCTTGGCTTCGTTTTTTTGCCACCAGCGAACGGATTCATTGCGGGACCAGGGGAATTTCTCAGCCAGCGCGTCGAGCTCTCGGAGCAATGACATCATGTTGGATGGTCGAGAGGCTGGCTCGACCGACAGGCAGACGCTGAGAATGCCGCCAAATTCGACGACCGAGGGCGGTAGGTCAAGCGTCTCGATGCCAGGCTGTTCGTTGTCTAACGAACTCCCCGACAGTGATAGGGTTACCAGCGGTGGGAGCTTGCCGGTGAGCAAATAATAGGCCAGCGCACCCACAGAGTAGATGTCCACGCGTGGGTCGGCAAGCCACGGTGAATTGAGTCGTTCGGGAGCCATGAAGCGTGGCGTACCCACCACAACTTTTGTCTGTGAGGTATGATGCGAGACGCCGGGTGCAAAGGCTTTGACAAGTCCATAGTCAAATAGCTTGACGAAGTCCGGCTCCCCGCCGCGGTTGCAGACCATGATGTTTTGGGGTTTGATATCGCGATGCACGACTCCAGCCTGGTGCGCCTCCATCAAGGCGCGGCACAGTTGCTGAAGAATAAAAATGCAACGTCCAGGTTCGATCGGACCGGCGTATTCGACAAGCTGGCCAAGATGGGCGCCATTGATGTACTCCATGGCGTAATAAAACACACCATCTTTATTGCGTCCAAAATCATAGATGGCGATGGTGTTTGGATGCGTTAGTTGACTGGCCAACTGCACTTCGCGTTCAAAGCGACTGAGGATGCTTAGATCGGTTGCCCCGTTGGTCAACACTTTGATGGCCGATTGACGGCAAAGAAACGCATGTTCGGCCAGATAGACGCGGCCCATTCCGCCTTCTCCCAAGATCTCCTGAACTTGATAAGGGCCAACTTCGCTTAGATCGCGAAGCCGGCGACGGGGGAACAGTCGACTTGCAACTACGCCGAATAGCCCCAGCCAAGTCACCGCAAAAAATGCATTCAGGCCCCACAGCGAGCGGCGAACGGCGTCGGAAATGGCAAAGGCATCGTCGTAGTGAATTTCAACGGCGATGCCTGCTTCATGGTCGGGTAACCACCGCCAGGCACCCACCACAGGCTGACCGACGTAATTGCGGTAGCTATCAACATAGAGGCCATTGTTACCTGAGGTGACTTCGCGCGCCAGCAGTGTAGGGGGCCAGGCTGCCGGGCTAACCGTCGACTTTTGGCCGCGCAGTAAATTGACCCCCGCATCACGTGCGAGTGGATAACTATATCCAAGGCCATCTGTTGCCAGGTCAAGTGAGTCAAGTAGATCGTGGTACCGGCTACGAGAGACAATAGCTCCACGTGCATTGAGCATGTATGTTTCTCCCGGCGAAGACTTGGCCCAGCCATCGAGCAACTGTGCGTATCGCGCGTCCAGTCCATAGCCGCCGAGCATGAGGATGGCGATGACAACATTCGTTTCGTTGGTAATCGGTACCACAATTGCCAACTTGCTGTCGGGCTGTTGCGATGCGACTTGTTCTGGCTGTGGTCGTGGCAAGTAAAGCTGTGGTTGTCCCTTCATCGCTGGTGCCAAACGCGCGGCAAGTGCGGGAGTAATTAAGCCTGCTAGCGATTGGCCAGGTTGAGCTGGGCTCCAATCTGCCACCGGGATCATCCGTCGATCGAGAACAATGAACTGCACCTTGTCTCCCGCCAGACGTTCTAATTGGTCGGCAAGCTCTTGAGCGGGAATATTGTCCGAGGAAGTCTCATCGGTGATGGTCGAGTCCGGTGAGGATGTGTCCGTGTGGAGAGCATTGGACTGTGCCGTCTTAAGGATGGCGGTAACGCCTGCTACAACCTCTGAATGCCGACTCCAGCCAATCGCTTGGTCCAGTTCACGATTCTCCCATTGCCGTAGTTGCTCGACACGATTTTCCACGGTCTCGGTCAATCGAGCGGCGATCGATTCGCGAAGCGACTGATGGACGGTTCTGCCAATCCATGCTGAGATGAGCAAGGCAATGGTGACCAACGGAATCGTGATGGCCAGGAACTTGAGTAGCAAAGGCATCCAGTTTAGCGAACTGGATTGGTAGGTCGTGCTGAGTGTGGCACGCGTGCGAATTCGTGGTGAAGGGGGTTGTGGAACAACTAACGACTGAGCGGTGTGATATTCCAGCAGCGAACGAACTTCCTTTTCAAGGGCAGGATCGGAGCTGTGGATGGTCTGTAGTCTGGCAAGTTGTTCCGCTTCAGGTAGTTCAAGAAGTTCGGCAAAAACAGCCTTGGCGCGTTGATAGAGTTCGGCAGTCAAGAAGTAGATCCCTTCGGTGAACTTCCTCGAGCATCGTTATCGACGGAACCCTTTTCGTCTTGATCAAACCAACGCCTCAGCCAGGCTTTGGCCATCGTCCAATCTGCTTCGACGGTCCGCTTGCTGACGCCAAGATGTTCGGCGACTTCTGCTACTGTCATTCCGCCAAAAAAACGCATTTCTACGATCTTGGCTTGTCGGGCGTCAAGCGATTCGAGGTCCGATAGGGCCTCGTCGACAGCTAAAACATGATTGCTATCCCCTGGGCTAATCGCCTCCCAATCGACAAGTTCGCGTCGAGCGTTTTCCCCACCTCGCTTTTTACGTTTGCGGAATCGAGCTTGATCGACCAAAGCGCGTCGCATCGTGGTCGCGGCCAAGGCAAAAAAGTGGGTGCGAGAAAGCTGCTCGTTCTCCATCCCTGGCAACCGCAAATAGAGTTCGTGAATCAGAACCGTTGGAGAAAGCGAGACCGTATTCTGTTCATTCCGCATGTAGGCTGATGCCAGTTCATGCAGTTCCACGTATAGCTGCTCAATCCATTTCGACGAACCATGAGATGAATTGGAGTCCACAAAGGGTTCTTTTTTGCTCATTTGCGAAAACCGAAGTGCTGTGCCCAGACCGGTGAATCATCTTGCTTGGCATGTTCTAATGGGTAAGTGGGCAAAATTACTGGCGACAGTGACGCTAAAAAATCGACGAATTATTCAAATTGGACTAGCTCAGTCGAGACGGTGCAGCCAGACTGCTAGTGGGTGAAATTTGGTTAAATTTATTTTATAACTGCGGATCGCGATGTGTTTTGACGCATTCTAACTGTAAGCCAATCTGGAAGTTCGGATTTTAGAGTTTTCAGTCGAGAATTTTTGCTAACCTTGCCCGACCCTTTCGCAATGAAAAAGTCGGAAGCAGCGGAACCTGGTGAAAGCTCGCAATACATGTTCGAAGGGAGGATCAAATACAGTACGATGAACCTATGTCTTTTCGATGCCCAGCCCGAGGCAACGAAGCTCTGGCAAGAACTCGCGTCTTTGCACAGCCTTCAGCTAAACGTCTATTCCGTCTGGAATGGTGTGTCTGGAATTCCTGACGCAACTCAAATTTTGATCATTGATCAGTCGGCAATTGCTCAGTCTTTTGAAAACGAACTACTGCAAGTTTGTAGGATGCAACCTCAGTTGTTGGTTTTGGCTACCGGTAGTCGCCTCTCCGTGCAGGCGGTGGTCGAGCTGATGCGAGGGGGGGTGAGCAATCTCATCGAAAAACCCTTCAACAAGGATCGGCTAGCTACAGCCTTGCCTGAGATGTTGGATGCGGCTCGAGAGTTACAAGCTTCGCGAGAAGAGTTTTTTAAGCTCTCGCAACTTTTTTCGAGCTTAACTGCCCGCGAACGCAATGTGCTCGACTGCGTCCTGGCTGGGGTCTCGAACAAGGATACCGCCAAGCAGCTGCAAGTGAGCGTTCGGACCGTCGAGTCAAGGCGAGCGAAAGTATACCGCAAGCTAGAACTTAAGCATGTCGCAGAACTGGTTCGTAAGATGGACCGCTTGGAGCATCTGCACGCCATTTTTGACACCACGACCAAATCAAGGATCAATCCTCACCTTCCTCGGATGCACTTGCAATACAAGCCAGCCGTCCAATCCAACCAAGAGACCGTCATCGAGCTAGATGCCATTGCCTGAGCATTCTCTGCGGTTATTTAAGTTTAACTTGACGACAACTCGGTTGTTCGCTATCGTTGATACCTGTTATCCAACATGATAGAAACAGATTTTGCGGCATGAGATCGCATTTTCGCCCCATTAGCAATTTTTCATTTTGAACTAATTTCAATGATCGCCAGCCACAGCACAATTGCTTTGTTGCTCCTTCTCAACCTCGCCACGGGCGAGCGTTAGGGGTTGGTTTGCACCATTGATTCGATCAAATTTTACCCCGATGCTCGCTCAGAGCATCGGGGTTTTTTTTGTACCCGGTGCTGAGCGTCGCATTCAACTCAACAGGCTCAAGCCGAGGACGATCTTAGCATGACGAATAACACATCGCGTCGAATTCGCATTTTTGATACTACGCTGCGTGATGGCGAGCAATCGCCGGGAGCGAGTATGAATCTGGCTGAAAAGCTGGAGGTCGCACAAGCGCTGGTCGACTTGGGAGTCGACGTTATCGAAGCAGGATTTCCCATCGCTTCACCGGGTGACTTTCAATCGGTCCGCGAGATTGCCAACTTGGTGCGCGGGGCCACCGTGTGTGGACTTGCGCGGTGCAATCCCGCCGACATCGAGCGGGCTTGGGAAGCCCTCAAAGGTGCGCAACAACCGCGCATCCACGTTTTTTTGGCTACGAGCGCCATCCATCGCGAATTCAAACTTAAGATGTCACAAGATGAAATCGTCGAACGGGCCGTCAAAGGCGTTGAACTCGCCGCAAAATTCTGTGATGACATCGAGTTTTCTCCAGAAGATGCCGCCCGAACAGAACACGAATTTTTATGCCGGGTGGTGGAAGCGGCGATCAACGCGGGTGCGACCACCATCAACATTCCCGACACAGTGGGCTACACGACGCCGGAGGAAATGTTCGCTCGCATTCGATTGCTGATCGAACGCGTTCCGAACATGGACCGAGCAGTCCTCAGCACACATTGCCACGACGACCTGGGGCTGGCGGTCGCCAACTCGTTGGCGGCGGTTCAAGCCGGTTGTGGCCAAATCGAATGCACGATCAACGGCATCGGTGAGCGCGCCGGTAATTGTCCACTCGAAGAAATTGTCATGGCCCTTAAGACTCGCCATGAATTATTCGGCTGCGAAACGGGGATTCGAACCGAACGGCTGGTCCCAACCAGTCGCCTAATCAGCAAGGTTACTGGATTGGAAGTGCAGCGCAACAAGGCAATTGTCGGTCGCAACGCTTTTGCGCACGAATCGGGGATCCATCAAGATGGAATGTTAAAAGAACGAAGCACCTACGAGATCATGCGTCCTGAAGATGTAGGTTTTTCCAAGACGGATCTGGTGTTGGGAAAACACAGCGGTCGAGCCGCCTTGTCGGATCGTGCTCGGGCTTTGGGTTTCAACATCACCGCAGAACAACTCCAACACGTCTTCGAGAAATTTAAAGAATTGGCGGATAAGAAAAAGGAGATCTATGACGGTGATATCGTGGCTCTTATTCAGCAGGAGATATCAGGTCGAGTTGAAGAGTCGTGGACGCTGGTGCGATTCGAAGTCTCCAGTGGAAGTGGTAAACAACCAAAGGTCTGCCTGACGTTAGCCCACCAAGGCAAAGAGTTCGTCAGTGAAGTTGAACAAGGTGATGGACCGATCGATGCTGCCTTTTGGGCGGTCGAGAGCGTTACCGGAGTAAAAGTCGTGTGCAAAGACTTTCGAGTTCGAAGCGCTACACTCGGTCGAGACGCGTTGGGAGAAGTTCAGTTGGAAGTTGAGCACGATGGAAAGAGTTACAAGGGAGTCGGCGTCTCGACCGACACCGTCGAAGCCACGATTCTGGCGATGCTCAACGCAACCAACCGTATCGCGGCGGTCAAGGAGAATTCCAATAAAGTGGAGTGACCAAGTGCGGGTTGCGGCAGCTCGTCGAGTTGCCGCAACAGCATTTCTCCTAAGAACCCAAAATTTGAGCGACCGCAGCGTGTTCGAAGTTGAGATTGGTCGAAACATTCTGGACGTCATCGTGGTCTTCGAGTGTTTCGAGTAGCTTGAGCACTTTTCTCGCAACTTCTTCCTGTTCGACATCAACCGTCAATTGCGGAATACGAGTCACCTGGCTCATTTCCATGATAACGCCCGCTTTTTCGAAAGCGGTCGTGACCTGGGTCAGGCCTTCTGGCGCGGTGGTAATCTCGATGCGATCCTCGAGCGTTCGAACGTCCTGGGCTTCGTTTTCAAGAGCGATTTCCATGATCCGCTCTTCGTCGAGCGAACCGTCGGAACTGGCCGCGACAACGATCAGACCTTTTCGATCAAACAGATAGGAAACACAACCGGTTGCACCGAGGCTGCCGCCGTGAACATCAAAAATCTTGCGGATTTCAGGTGCGGTCCGATTTCGATTGTCGGTCATGATATCGCACATGATGGCGACACCGGCGGGCCCGTAGCCTTCATACAACGTCTCTTCAACGTTGCCTCCGTCCAACTCCCCGATACCCTTCTTAATGGCGCGTTCGATGTTGTCTTTGGGGAGGCTGAGAGATTTCGCGTCGACGATGGCGGCCCGCAGCCGAATGTTTGCATCCGGGTCGCCCCCGCCCATCTTGGCAGCCACGATGATTGCTTTGGAGAGTTTTGACCAAAGCTTGCTGCGTTTGCTATCGACTAGCGCTTTCTTATGTTTGATTCCGGCCCAGTGGGAGTGTCCTGCCATGGAGAGTTACCGTAAACAGCAATGAGTTGAGTGTCGAGCGATTGTCCCCAATCGCTTTGGAAACGATTGAGACCGTCGTTTCCACACTATAATCTAATAGGGACAAAGCACTAACGCGGTTTGCGCTTGGAATTTTTGGCTGCAGGATCGGGTGATTTGGATGACTTCTTGGCGGCTGCCGGCTTGCTGGCAATTTTCTTGCTCGGAGCCTTCTTACCGGTGGCTACTTTCTTAGTTGGCTCCACTTTTTTGGGAGGAGACTTTTTGGTAGCTGCTTTGGGAGTTGCCTTTTCGGCTTTGGCTAACTTGTCTGCTTTTTCAGGTTTGTCGCCTTTTTCAACTTTCTCGGTTTTCGCCTTATCGTTCTTATCATTTTTGGGCGGCTTGGCTGCTGCCGACTTGGCTGGGGGAGTAGTCGCGGCCGGCTTCTTCGGTTCGACAGCGCCAGCGTCTTTTAAAATGGCTTTGGTTTGTTTCGCCGCCGGCGATTGCGCGTTGAGGACTGCCAATTGATGGAGGCACGAGGCAAATTCGACGCCTTTGGTCTTGGATATCGTTCGCTCGAGACCGGGTATCTGGCCTTTGGCCGCCTCGGATTCGCTCACGATCTCGGTCATCAACAGAATTTGCATGATGCTGTCGCTGATCGGTATGGAATGTCCACCCAAGGCATGTTGCGTTACATAGGCCAGTACGAACCGCGACATTCCGGCGAGCTTCTCGAGTTCTTGGATCGCCTTGCCTTGGTTCATCTTGATCATATCCTCCAGATCGAAACTGTAGCGAGTTTCGAACAGAGACTGAAGGCAGCGTTTGATGCGCATGGCGGCCGCCGTAGGATCCGGCAAGTTGTGAAGTGTCTCGCGCAGTTCGCTGACGGTGGTTACTCGGACCTCATTCCAATCAAAAAAAGACTCTTGCAAGCGATGAAACGCTTCGTCGGCAGCTTCGTAGCTGGTGTTCTCAAGGCAGCAGCCGTAGAGCAGATGCTCCAATACGGTTCGGTCGTCGGACGCGGCGACGGGCGAAAAGTGTTTGGTCACCACTTTGTGTAGCAACTGAATGCGATCACCGCGATTCTTCGTACTCATATTCTTTGTTTGCAGGTGGGGTAAGCGAATGTGTGAAAGTGGAGCGGCCGATCACGGCTCAGCTTGATTTTGGGTCGGTACTGGCAGAAGTGCCTTTGTCATGATCATCTGGATCGCCAGAGGCATCGAGCATTTCAGTTTCAGAGGTGTCTTCGTTAACTAATTCGCCGCCGAGTTCTTCGCCGCCGAGTTCTTCGTCGTCGAGTTCTTCGTCGTCGATGCCTTCGACTGAGCCATCATCATCGGACTCAGGAGGGCCGCCAAGTGCTTGTTCGCGCTGCTTTCGCTCTTCGGCCAGTTCATGCAGAATGCGCTGCACTTCGATACTCTTCTTGACACCTTGGTCGAGTTCAAAAGTGATCTTAGGTGTGTAGCGCGTTTCGACTCGTTTGGCAATTTTCGACTGGAGGAAGCCGGTTGAATTGGCGAGACCTTTGAGGCAAAGATGTTGCTTCGGTTCGTCCGCCATGACGCTCACGAGAACTTTGGCAGAGCGCATGTCGGGAGTTACTTCCACATTGGTGACGGTCACATTCTGAACGCGAGGATCTCGGATCTCGGTCAGAATCGCCATGCTCACGACTTCGCGAATTGCCTCGGCGGCTTTTAGCATACGGCGGCTAGCCATCGACAAACCTTGTTAAATAACGCTTGGCGAACCGTCGGACGAGACGATAGTCCGTCGAATGCTCGCCCGCGGTTCGGTAGTAAACTGAATTGGAGAAAAGCTTGCTTGGTGCAAAGTATTAGTCGAGTTTCCGAGCGACCTCTTCGATGCGATATGCTTCGAGAACGTCATCTTGCTTTAAGTCGTTGAAGCCTGTCAAACGGATACCGCATTCCATTCCACGTGGGACCTCTTTTACGTCATCCTTGTGCCGTTTGAGCGAATCGAGAGGGTAATCGCCAATCGTTCGTCCATCGCGGTTGATTCGAATGCGACAGCCACGTTCGATTGCCCCTTGCGCGACATAACAACCGGCGACCGCACCCACTCGCGAAATCGTAAACACCGTCTTGACCAAGGCTCGGCCCAATTCGATGACACGTTCTTCCGGTCGCAGGCGTCCTTCGACGATTGCTTTGATGTCTTCTGCAAGTTTGTAAATAATGTCATAACGACGAATTTCAACACTTCGCTCATCCGCCAAGTTTCGGGCGTTTTCGTCGGGAATGACGTTAAAGCCCACGACTACCGCGTCGGAAGCGCTGGCCAGGGTGACGTCTGCCACCGTAATGCCACCCACGCTCTTTTGCAGCAAGCGAATGCCGACTTCGGGGTGATCGAGTTTCGATAGCTCTTTTTCGATGGCTTCTAAACTACCCCGCGCGTCGGCGCGAATGATCAGGTTCAGTTCAACCCGCTCCTCGGCTTTACCCAGCTTTCCGGAAAGCAACAAATCTTGGAAGCGTTCGAAAGACACCTTCGGCGATGAACCGGAAAGCGATTGGGCTCGCGAGTAATCGCTGCGCGATTCGGCCAGTTCTCGTGCTTTGCCAATATCGGGCAGGACATAGAAGCGGTCGCCGGCACCGGGAGGTGTATCGAGGCCGGTGATATGGACTGGCATGGAAGGCCCAGCGGACTTCAAATGAATCGACGGATTGAGCGTATCGTAGATCGCTTTCACACGACCATAACTGGAACCGCAGAGGACCACGTCGCCCAGTCTGAGCGTGCCGTTCCGGACGACCACTTTGGCGATGACCCCCTTGTCCGACTGTTGTTCGGATTCAAGGCAGACTCCCACCGCTTCGCGATTAGGATTTGCCTTGTATTCATTAATTTCAGCTACGGTGAGCAGTGTTTCGAGCAGGTCATCCATACCCTCGCCCGTCGTAGCACTGGTGCGGACCACTTCGACATCGCCACCCCATTCGCTTGGTGTAAGTCCATGTTCGGTCATTTGCGTCAGGATGCGATTGACGTCAACTCCTGGCAAGTCGATCTTATTGAGGGCGACGACGATGGGGACTCCAGCGGCTTTCGCATGGCTGATTGCCTCTTCCGTTTGTGGCATGATGCCGTCATCTGCCGCGATGACTAGCACTGCGATGTCGGTGACGTTGGCACCACGAGCCCGCATTTCCGTGAATGCCTCGTGGCCAGGCGTATCGACAAAGGAGATGAGCTTTCCATCCTTTTCGACTTGGTAGGCGCGAATATGTTGGGTAATACCGCCTGCTTCGCCGGTGACGATGCGGGTGCCGATCAGATAATCGAGCAGCGAAGTCTTGCCGTGGTCGACGTGACCGAGGAAGGTCACGATCGGAGGTCGTGTGATCAGCGACTCGGCGGAATCTTCGGTGGTATCGATCGCGTCGATGAGCCCTTCTTCGAGGTTTTCTGGGTGTTTGAATTCAAGTTCAATTCCCATTTCGACGGCGAGCAACTCTGCCATTTCGGGATCGAGGTTGGCATTGATCGTCATGCCATGCCCCATTTGCATCAGCGTCCCAAGCACTCGTCCGGCAGGCACGCCAGCCGCTTCGGAGAAGCTGCGCACGGTGCAGGGGAGTTCTAGTACGGCATTGTCTTTGCGTGGCGCAGCGGTGTTGGTGCCTTTGCGAGTCAGTCGCCGACCACCGCGCTGTCGGCGATCATCTTCCGCTGCGGTATCGATCGAGCTACGTCCGCGGCGTCTGCGCTCGGCACGCGCAGCAGCGATTCCCGACGATGCCTTCTTGCCTCGCGCTTCTTCTTCTTCGTCGACGCCATGTCGATGGCGTCCTTTGCGGTCCGCTGCCGCTTTGGCGAAACCTTTTAGACCACCATCGGCGGCCGCTGGGAATTGTGCCGACTTCGACTTGCTGCCACCCGTCGTTGCACCACCCGTGCGGCTACCTTCTTTGGATTGTGCTGCAGCCTGCTTTTCTTCGATCTCGCGAAGAGGCGCTTTCATGCCCTGTTTTTGACCGCTGATGTCATCTTTGGTAAAGCGAATTTCAGGGCGTTGCGGGGCAGGCTCATTCGACTTTGGTTGAGGAATTGGAGGCGCGCTCGACTTGGGGACGCTGGCCAAATTAATGACGGGCGTACGTCGCTGTTGCGGCTTTTTGCGCTCTTCAACTCCCAGCGGTTTGTTGCTGGTGTTGGTCCGCTTCGCATCCAGACTTCTCACTCGACCGATCGCGGTTGCCGACGGTGGCGCGATATAATCGTCGCGAGTCAATTGCTTAGGTGGTTCTGGAGTAGTTGGCGATGGCGCTTGTTTGGCTGCCGGGGCCATACGTACTTCCTCCTCCTCTTGTTCCTCAGGAGGCTCCTCTTTCGTCGTCGCGGGAGCTTCTGGAGCAGTAGGAGTCGCGACCGCAGTGGTCGACGTTCCTTTGGGAGTGGACCGACCAATGCTGACAATAGAACGAATTGCCGTCTTGGCGGGTCGCTGATAGGTCGATGACGCTTCGGCCGGCTTTTCCGCTACGGCTGTCGCAGCTGCCTGAGGTGCGTCCCCACCCGACAAATACTTCTGAATCCGCGCAAGTTCGTCGTCTTCGAGACTGGCTAATGCGGAGCCCTTATTCTGAATTCCAAGTTTTGTGCAAAGATCAACTAGTTCTTTGCTGTCCATCGATAGCTCTTTGGCTAACGCGTAAATGCGTTTCGGCACGTGCTGTTGTTCCTGCGGAATCAATTAGTGGTCATTAAACTTACGAACGCCGATCTGTTGCTCGGGCGCTGCGCTCAGACACGACCACTTGGCGCACGTGGAGTGTCATTTACATGGACGTCTCCCTATTAGAGAAACGTCAATTCGGAAACCTGGTCCAACAACTTGCGCGACATTTGTCATGCAGGCAGTCTCCCAGTTCGAACCGATCAGGGGGTTAATTCCGATCGGTGACATTTGTCTGGTCCATAGTTTCCTCTGGAGCGCTAGCAGCTGTCGAAGAGTCCTCCGACAGCTTGGTTATCATTGTGTCAGTTTCTTCGGATTCGGCGTTGTCGTCGGACAGCCCCTCATCCAATACTGTGGATTCGTTTTCGGCAGCGTCGGAGTCAGCCACTTCGGTCTCGCCGACTTCTGCAACATTTTCATTTTCTGGCTCAGCGTCAATAGAAGTTTCTTCTACCGTGGCTGGTTCGAGCGTAGGAGCAACGCCCTCTGAAGCGGGCTTGGCCGGGTGCTTGGCTGCATGAGCGGCGGCTGCGGCCGAGTCAATTTTATCTTGCTTCTTCTGGCGTTTCTGTTCGTCGGCGATCACTTCAGCAGCCATCGCTCGTTCTTCGGCCTGCTCGACAATGACGTCAACCTGTTCGGCCGTGATTCCACCCATCTCCATCAGCGCATCGGGCTCAATGACAGATAAATCATCGTATGACAAATACCCTTGCTCCACCAGCCTTTGCGCTAAATCCTCGGTCATTCCTTCCAGTTCCATGAAGGAGTTGACCGCTCGGTCAATCTGCTCTTCAAGTTCCGTGGTCGTCATGATCTCAATATCCCAGCCAACCAGTTTACTGGCAAGGCGAACATTTTGCCCATACTTCCCAATCGCTTGGGAAAGTTGGTCATCTTTTACCAGCACGATCGCGCGACCAATCATGTCACACAACAGTACTTGTTCAGCTTCAGCTGGCTGCAATGCACTAGGAATCAGCACAAGTGGATCATCGCTCCACCGCACAATGTCGATCCGTTCGCCAGCCAATTCACTGGTAATATTTTTGATACGATTGCCGCGAACGCCAACACATGCACCGACACAGTCGACACGCTGATCGGTGCTGCTCACCGCAACTTTGCTGCGCTGACCAGGCTCGCGACTGATGGCATTGACCGTAATCACGCCTTCGGCAATCTCCGGTATTTCTTGTTCAAATAAGCGTTGAATCAGTTGTGGTTTGGTGCGGCTCAGGATGACTTTAACCCGGTTTCCCGCTGCCTTTACCTCGTACACGATGGCTCGAATGCGATCGCCATTATGATACGACTCACCGGCGATTTGTTCGCCTCGCGGCAAAATCGCTTCCATATTCCCGAGCTGAACCGTCGTAATGCCCCGGTCGCTGCGCTGCACGGTGCCGGTGACGAGTTGTCCAACTTGGTCATGAAATTCATCGAGGAGCGAATCGCGTTCCGCTTCCTTGATTTTCTGAATAATAACTTGCTTGGCAGTCTGAGCCCCAATCCGCCCGATTTCGGCCTGGTCTAGCTCTTCACCATTGCAAGAGGCACTTATATTTCCGCTATGTCGATCGATGGCGACCTGGATTTCGGCCTCTTCGCCGCGGTGTTTGCGAACCGCCGTCACCAGCGCAGACTCGATCGCAGAAAACACGATTTCACTATCGATGTTTTTTTCGCGATGGAGCGAATCGACCAGCCTAAGTAATTCGTGTGGGTTCATGCTAGCTAATTGGGTTGGCGGCGCATTTTAAATAATCTCGCGGATCCTGCCGCCGGCTTCCCAGTCCGACAGGGCTCATTAGTTTCGAGCGCCAGCGAGGCGAATGCGCATCGGGCTAGTTCACTAAAATCCCAATTAAACTAAACACACCGTAGGTATTCCGGCTGTAAGGAAGTGTGAACGCCAACCAAATGCATCGGCGGAATCGGCCGACAGAACTTAACGCGAGCCGATAAGTTCAATCAGTAACCGGATAATCGTACTTTTGCGAAGCCGGACTGTCAACGCACGAAGTTTCATTCTCCGAACGGGTAAGGGGCAGCCCGTGGGCCAAATGCCTCCCGAATCGACGATTAGGCGGCGACGATGCAAATGCAGGCAGCCTGTCCCTGCATGGTTAGGCTGTTATGGACAAAGCCTCGGCCTGCGCTTGAGCCCGCTACCGCTGGCCGCCAATTCGCGTTTTCTGCCAACATCTTCAAATTGCGGATCGGAAACAACTCGCCATGGTGCAAGGCCAGTAAACTACTGATCAACTCAATGGCCGAACCGCCGGCGCCTAAATTTCCGAAATAACTTTTGGCGGCCGTCACTTGGACGCCATCCAACCGCCGCTGGGCAATAACATCACCAATCGCCAAAGCCTCCGACGCGTCGATATCGGGATTGCTAAGTCCACATGCGTGAATATGCATGCTCTCTGGCAATCGCGAATCGGCATCTTGCAAGGCGGCAAGCATGGCAAGGCGAACCGCATCTCGCACGTAGTCTCGCCCCTCACTCGAAGGGCCGACCATCGCAGAACCCTGCCCGACAACTTCTCCCCAAATGGTTGCACCGCGCGCCTGTGCATGTTCCAGCGATTCGAGCATCAACGCACCTGCTCCTTCTCCCACAACCATTCCGTCGCACGTTGCGTCGAAAGGACGCGACATTTCCGTCGGATCGTCGCGTTCGCTGGCAAGACGCTCGGTCAACGAAACGTGCGCCGTTCGCAGCGGATGTATCCGGCTCCCCGTCGCACCAACTAACATTACGTCCGCAGCTCCCCGTTGAATGATCGACGCTGCCTCCGCAATCGACAGATTCATGCTCGCTTCGCGTACGGTGATCGCATTATTCGGGCCACGAAAGTCGTTATAGATCGAGACGTGGCTGTTGGGCATGTTTGGAAGATACTTTAACAACCAAAGGGGATTGACCTTGGGAAGCCCTTCCGTTGGCCAGTCGCTGACGCGAAATGTTCCCCCCGCATGATCTCGGCAATTGCGCAAGCCGTCAGCAAACTCCTCTGGCCGAGTCAAAATGTAGTCACAGCCAAAAAGGCAACCACAACGTTCCGCATCGCGATCGTCCGGCAAACCGCTATGAGCCAACGCCTTCTGCGCTGCGGCGACCCCCATCTCAATCTCGCGACACATGACTTTCATGTTCTTCTTAATCGCACGCTGCAGAGCCTTGTCCAGCGGACCATAATCTTCAATCGCACCAGTAAAATCCTTGACTTCACTCCCCGATTTGATGGGAAGTGAATCGGTCGGCAGGCTCTCAATGGGCCCTATTCCCGATTTTCCACTCTTTAGACTCTCCCACAGGGTTTGGCCATCATTTCCCAATGGACTTACGAGGCCAAATCCGGTGATCACGACACGTGGGCTGTTTAGGCGAGGCATGGATGTTCGGCAGATGATGGAGAACGGACAATGCTGGTAATGCGGGAGGTTTTTGCCTTGCGCAGGCAACTTCCATTGCTCAGTGTGGCGGAGGATCCCAAAACTGACAACCTAGGTTTCGACATTCCCACAACGTAAGACTCTGCCGAGCAGCCAAGCACACAGTTACGGCGCCAACGGAGTGGGGAAAATGTAAAGTGTTTTTTCGGTTGCTTTGGTCAGCGCAAACCAATCCTTTTCCGGTGGACTCCCGTCCGGCTCGGAAATGCGGACTGAATAGATGGTCCCACGAAAGAAACGAGGTCCTTGATCTTCCGGCAATATGCCATCCGGGACACCACCGAGATACAATCCGTGAGTCGTGGGGGACATAGGATATGTGAGTTCTTCTGTTTCAACTTCACTTCCGTCGACGTATAGCCGCAGTTCCTCACCGGTCCATTCGCCACACACCATTTGTCGCTCGCCATAGCGGATCGAAGGTTGGCTGGCGATCAATTGAGGCTGGCCGTCAGCTTGATACGCCACACCCCAAGATCCTTGTGATGTAAAAATGAATATTGAGGGGTTGCCTGTCCAAGAAACCAAGTTGGCGGCATTGTTCTGCGCCCGCGCAATTGCAGCAACTTCAATCCGCACGGGGCGGTCGACACGAGGCGCAAAACCGTCGACGGAGATGTAATCGGCCTGGCCGTCAAAAACGACACCTGTCGACAACGTCGCTTGGGGCAGACGAGCGGGAAGCAAATCATCGCCCCGATCGACGAATATCGACGCAAGCAAAATCACCAGAGCTATCGCACCACCAGCTAGCGACCATCTCTGCCAAGTCCATTGACGAATCGATGGAATTACCGGCCGAGTAGGATTACCCGACAGACGCGGATTCTCCACTTCGCCAGTCTGCGTTATTTTGGATCTTGCGACCAGCGTTTCATCGAAGGTCACCAAGTTCTCGTCGCTCGTATCGATCGAATTGGGCGTCTCCTCCGTTCGGTCCTTTTCCGGCCACTCAGTTTCCGGCCAAGCTGTTTTTGTACAATCGGTTTCAGTCAAGCTCGATTCATCCGAATTCCTTTCTGCGCCGATCATGATGGCGTCGAGTCTTTCGAGGACTTGCTCCATCGATTGGATACGATTTTCAAGTTGTTTTGCCATCATCGATTGCACCAACTCCGCCAGACCATCGGAGATGATATTGCCATTCAAACGGGTCGGTAGGCGTGGTGTCGGAAGTTCCCAATGCGCAACGATCGCTTCGATACTCGACTGACCGCTGTAGGGAGGAGTTCCCGTGAGTAAGAAGTACAACGTGCAACCCAGGCTATAAATGTCAGCCCGGTGGTCTGCCAGCAGAGGAGTACGAGCTTGCTCAGGGGCCATGTATTGTGGTGTTCCAACAACCTGTTCCGCGCTGGTGAGCGTGCCAGCTGCAGGTTGCGAATTTGCAGGTGGTTCGCTCCAGCGAGCCAAGCCCAAGTCCAGCACTTTGATTGTTTGGTTTGACGACAACAGCAGGTTGCTCGGCTTGATATCGCGGTGAATGATATTTTGTTCGTGTGCGTATTTAAGACCGCCAGCTGCCTGTCGAACGAACTGCATGGCCTGAAGAGGTTCGAGCGGACCGAGCCGCTTGACTCGCTTGGCCAAATCTTCACCCTCGACCAACTCAGTCACCAGCACCAGTCTGCCGTTTTCTTGTCGGGCATCAAATGCGGTGACAATATTGGGGTGGGAAAGCCTAGCCAGGAGTTGCACTTCGCGCTCGAAACGTCTGCGCGACGAATCGTCTTGCCACTGATTTTCTTTCAGTACTTTCAGCGCCACCAGGCGTCCCATCAATCGGTGGCGGGCTCGGTAGATGTGTCCCATGCCACCCGTTCCCAGTGGTCCATCGATCACATAGTCGCCAACTTGCGTGAGTGAAAATTGCGAAGAGTCTGTCGTCGACTCCAGTCGGGCTGCATCGCCGTGCAGGTGATGAAGGACGCGATCGGTTAACCAGTTAGCATCCAGTTTTGGCCAAAGCTCGAGGTACCGTTGCGCTGCCTCTGGCTGACGCAAAAGAGTTCGTTGAGCGCGAAAGAAGAGATCAATGTCTATCAGTTCCTGCAGGGAAACGTCGCGATCTCCTTCGGGAAGTTGATTGATGAACAGTTCGAGAGATGCCTGTTCGTTGCTCCGCCACATGTTCGCGAATTGGTCGCAGTAGTTGTTAACTCGAAGCATGACGTCGGCGGGAAGCTGATCAAACTTAGTCCACTCGGCGTCGTTCGTCGAACTGCGTGTGGGATGACTCAAGAGCTCAGTCCTTCCCACAGCTTGCGAATCGTCTTGAGTTTGCGCTGTACCGTTCGCACCGTGCATCCAAGCGAATTCGCAATTTCCAAGTTGTCGTATCCTTTTAAGCTCGCAACGGCTATCTCGGGAAGCGAGGAGTCTCCCGTCTGTTCCAAGGTGTCGAGCAGTTGCTCGAAAAACTCGGTAGCTACCACGATCATTTCAGGTGAGGGCTCGAAGGCGGCGACCTGCTCCCATCCAATCAATTGTTCCCGTTTCGCGTAGAGGGGGCCGGCTTCACTTGTTTCTCCAGCTGAAAATGGTGAAGCTTTTGCTCCAGGACCGCCCCGTTTGAGGCGACCTTCGTGACGCACGTGGTCGATGGCTTTGCGCACGGTCATCGATACGAGTAACGGCCACAAATTCCAGGCTTCGCCAACAATCGCGATTTGCCCCTCCTGTAGCCCTCTGCAAAAGCTCTTAAACGCGCTAAGGGCCACATCTTCTTCGTCGTAGGCAGCGAGATTGACGCCCCGCAACTTTTGTCGGGCGACATCCACCATCCGCTGGAAATAGAGTTGCCACAACCGTTCCGTCGCCTGTTGCCGACCGTCGCGCAGGGCGGAATACCACTCGAACAGAGAGTTTTCGGAGAGTTGTGAGCTGTCTGGAACGCTATCTTTCAACTCAATCTCCACAGGCAAACTCGTGGCGTCAAAGCTTTCCTGGAATATTACCAGTTCCCATGTCGCATTTCCACCAAGAAAGCGAAGGTACCTTCATGCCGCCGTCAATCGTTACTTCGAGCGGCACTCGTCTTGCATAACCAGGAGTTTAACGTGGTTCACCCAAGCTTCGGGCGCTTTTTGCCATTTCATGTATCGCCTTTGGGTCGCCCTCGCCGTTTTCGGTTAACTGCGGCATTCAATCTAGCTATTCTAGGTGCCGGCCTCGGACTCATTTCTCTAGCCTCGCTGCCTGCTCGGGGCGATATTGTAATTCTAAATCCGGGATTCGAAGATATCTCCGTTGGCACGGTCTTCAATGAGTTCACCTTTGGAGCTCCGGCAGGTTGGTAATTGTACGACCCCAGTGGCATCACGGCTGGTGGCGCGGGCCCGACCTACTACGTTGGAACACTGACACCCAATCCGCCCACAAACTTCATAGCTGGTGCTCCGGAGGGTGATCGCGTGGCGATCGCCTTTAACTTCGCGGGTAGCGGGGGTCAAGGCGAGTATGGGCTCGAGCAAACTCTTGATGCGGTTCTGCAAGCCAATTCGCGATACACGCTCAACGTCGAGATCGGTAATATCGCATCAGGTACTGCAGAAAACGGCGTCTTTTTTAATTTGGATGGTTTTCCTGGGTACCGAGTCGATTTGTTGGCCGGAGGTGTGGTCATCGCCTCGGACAACAACTCGCTCGCCGACTCGATACCGGCCGACTCGATACAGGAAGGTACCTTTGCAACTTCGACAATCAACCTGCTGACCGACGACGCACACCCGCTGCTGGGCCAAACGCTGGCGATCCGGTTGGTGAATCTGAATTCCGTCGACTTGGCGTTTCCTGCTGCCGATTTGGAAGTCGACTTCGATAACGTTCGGCTGTCAGTCAGCGCCGTACCGGAGCCAACTGCAGCGCTGGCCCTATTGGGTCTGTTGGGGCTGTTTTCTCTGCGGCGAGCCCGACTGCCCTGAGTTCACGTTTGACTTAGCTTTGCTGCGCTTCTGGTGTATGATCAAGAGACACGCTTGCAACGATAACAATCGTCCGACTTGCCATCGAAACCGCTCTCACCACCGTCCCGCCGCTGCGAAGCCAGTACATGAATTACCGACCCCATCGACTCGCCACTTGCAGGCTGAGTTCTGTCAACAACGCTCCCGCCATCTCGATCTTGACCGCCAACTCGCGACTTCGCGTTGCCCCTCGGCCGATCCGTGGGCTGTGCTGCGTTGTGGCATCTGTCATTTTTAATCTGCTCGCGCTGCAAGGCGCGAGGGCGCAGCCACCGGTTGACTTCGCTCACGATGTGGTGCCGTTGCTTAGAACGCATTGCGTGAGTTGCCACGGCGGTCGCGAGGCGAAGGGTAGTTTCTCGCTGAATACCCGTGAACTGCTCGTTAACTCGGGGCACGTGGAAGTTGGTAAGCCGGCGGACTCCTATGTGATTGAGTTGATTGGATCTTCCGACACAGATGCCCAGATGCCGCCGAATGACAAGCCGCGCATGCCACTGGCGGAGCAACAACTGCTTGCGCGTTGGATCGCCGAAGGTGCGGTGTGGGAAGATGGCTTCAGTTTTGCCCCTAATACGTATGAACCGCCACTCAAGCCCCGCCGCCCCGAATTGCCCACTGCCATCCATGGACGCGAGCATCCGCTTGATCGCATATTGGATGCCCATCGGCAAGAGTACGGCCAGACAATTCCTCAACCGCTCGATGATGCGGCGTTCTTGCGACGTGTCTCGTTGGATCTGATTGGTCTGTTGCCCGATCCTGAACAGCTAGCAACCTTTGTCGCCGACAAAGCACCGAAAAAACGGGAGCGATTGGTCGACCAACTGTTGCAAGACGACATTGCCTATGCAGATCACTGGCTCACATTCTTTAATGACCTGCTACGCAACGACTACAGCGGAACGGGCTTCATTACCGGCGGTCGCGCTCAAATCAGCGGCTGGTTATACGATTCGCTACTGAAGAACAAGCCGTTTGATGTGATGGCACGCGAGCTGATCGCACCCCCGGATGACACCAGCCGCGGATATATCGATGGTATTAAGTGGCGCGGGGAAGTTAGCGCTGGGCAGACGGTCGAGATCCAGTTTGCACAAAGCGTCTCGCAGTCATTCCTCGGTATCAATATGAAATGCGCGTCGTGCCATGATAGTTTCATCGACCGCTGGAAACTGGATGAAGCGTTTGGACTCGCCGCCATCTACTCCGAACGACCGTTGGAAATTCATCGCTGCGATAAACCAATCGGGCAACAAGCGCAAGCCAAATGGCTCTTCCCCGAGCTTGGTGAGATCGACCCCAACCTGCCGCGCGATGCACGTTTAAAGCAGTTGGCCGATTTGATGACTCATCCTGAAAATGGACGCTTTGCGCGGACGATCGTCAATCGCCTGTGGTACAAGTTGATGGGACGCGGCATCGTTCATCCGCTGGATGCCATGCAAAGCGAACCTTGGAACGCCGATCTGCTCGACTATCTGGCGATGTCGCTTAGGGACAACAACTACGACCTGAAATCGACGTTGCGGCTGATCGCGACTTCGAAAGCCTATCAAGCTCCAGCGGTGGCGCAAGAACTGGATACGGCTGGCAACTACATTTTTAGCGGTCCGATCGCCCGCCGCATGACTGCCGAACAATTCCTCGACAATGTTTGGAAGCTGACTCAATCGGCTCCGACCACAATCGATGCACCCATCGTGCGCACGCCGCCTACCGATGAACCACTCCCAGATTTGCGCGGAGAGTGGATTTGGGGAGATTCGGCGGCGGCTGGAAAGACACCTCCAGCGGACGAGACCATTGCACTTCGCAAGCGATTCACCTTGTCGACTGCCGTGGAGCGGGGTGGGGGAGTGATTACATGCGACAATAGCTATGTCCTGCTGGTCAACGGACAAGAAACAGTGCGTGGCGACAACTGGACGCAGTTGCAATCGGTGCCGTTGCACACCGTGTTGCGCGAGGGAGAAAACGAACTACTGGTTTTGGCTACCAACGCCGGCACCAGTCCTAATCCGGCGGGACTTTTTGTCGGCGTGCACTTGATGCTGACCGACGGAACATCGACGACTTTAGCCTCCGACGCGACTTGGGAGTTTAATGCGCAAGTCCCAGCGATCGAGCAAGGGAGGGTAGGTGATATAGCAGGTGCCTGGTCGTCCGCGACCGTAGTGCCAGCGGTCCCCTCGTGGACTCAAGTGATTCGCGATGGAGGCACCCAAGCGCTGCGCGTTGCAGTTGCCGGTCCGGGACCAATGGTGCGGGCTGCATTGGTTAAAAATGATTTCTTGATGAAGTCACTGGGTCGACCACTCCGCGAACAAATTGTCTCGATGCGCCCAAGCGATCTGACCACACTCGAAGCGATCGATTTGTCGAACGGCCCCTCGTTTGCCAAATCGCTTGAAAGTGGCGGAGCCATGTTGGCAGCCCGAGAATGGAAAGATCGTACAGCGTTGGTCGAACATGTTTTCCAGTCGGCGCTGTGCCGCGAACCGCAACCGGCGGAACTCGAATCGGTGCTGGCGTTCTTAAGTCCGCGACCGTCGGCGCAAGAAATTGAAGATTTGCTGTGGTCGGTGTTGATGATGCCTGAGTTTATGTTGATTCGTTAAGATGCAAAAGGTGAATGACGATGTCATTTGAAGTGGATCCAACCGCCCCAAAACAGATTGCCCGCCGCGACTTTCTGGCCGCCCTAAGCGCCGCATCAACTGCGGCATTGGCTTGTTCAGCGCCGCGCTGTTTGCGCGCTGACGAGCAGATGCATGTGGAGCATCCGGCAGCTACCGCGGACGCTTGCATATTAATTTGGATGGGGGGCGGAATGGCCGCTCCCGACACCTTTGACCCAAAGCGTTATGAGCCGTTTCGCGACGGTTTGCCGGTGGCAGATATGCTGAGTACCTTCTCAGCAATCGACACCGCGGTCGGTGGACTGCAAATCTGCCAAGGGCTCGAGCACATTGCGCAGGTCATGGACCGCGCCACGTTGATTCGTTCAGCCGTGCAAGAAGATCTGGGGAGCATCTTGCACTCGCGGCATCAATACCATTGGCACACCGGTTATGTGCCGCCGCAAACGGTCGCTTGCCCTCACTTGGGGTCCTGGATGGCCAAAGTCCTTGGACCGCGCAATCCGGTCATGCCCGCATTTATTAACATCGGCCAGCGATTGGAAGGGGTAGGGGAGAGCGAAGAGTTGAAAGCGTTTACGACCGCTGGCTTTTTCGGGAGCGAATTTGGGCCAATGAATCTACCTTACCCGGAAGATGCAGCCCAGTCGGTGCGTCCACCAAGTGGCATGACCGGCGAACGTTTCGTCAACCGCAATCGTCTGTTTCGAAAGTTGATCGACAGCAGTCCGCAGCGCGAGGCTATCAGCGACTACCAGCAAGAGTCGATGCTTCGTTCGCTCGACAACGCCTATCGTTTGCTCAGCTCCAAAGACCGCGATGCGTTTGATATCAGTTTGGAACCCGAAGCGACTCGCAAGATATACGACAACAGTCGCTTTGGTCGTGGTTGTCTGCTGGCACGTCGACTGGTCGAATCGGGCGCTCGCTTTGTTGAAGTCACTACCGAATATGTACCGTTCCTGCATTGGGACACGCATGCCAGCGGACATGAGACCCTCGTTAGAATGCACAGTGAAATAGATCAACCCACTGCGCAACTGATTCTCGACCTCGAGTCGCGGGGCTTGTTGGAGCGGACGCTGGTCGTGATCGCTTCGGAATTTAGTCGCGATGCTTTAATTGAGGGAGTGCCGGGTTCAACGGCCACCGATCAGGCGACCGAAAATGTTGACATTGTCAAAGAGTTGAAGCACTACGGGTTGCACCGACATTTTACAGGCGGCTCGAGTGTCGTCATGTTTGGCGGTGGCATGAAACGCGGTTTTGTATATGGCAAGACGGCGGATGAACGTCCGCTTGTTGCAATTGAAAACCCTGTCACGATAACCGATCTCCATGCGACGATCATGACGGCCATGGGAATCAGTCCCGCCACGGGTTTTGACATCGAAGGTCGACCGTTTTATGTCACCAAAGATGCCAAAGGCCAAGCCGTGCGCGAGCTATTTGCTTGACCGCAGACACCGCCGATACTTCTATGATTATCCAGTGCAACTTCACTTCACTGACCGAAAAGACTCGCAAATGTTCACGCGAACTACCACGGCTCTTGTAGCTGTATTGATGCAGCCAGCCGGAGACTCCAAGGACTGACGCCGGCAAGCCGACCACACAGGTAAGAAGATTGATGGTAAGAAGATTCTGTGCTCCAATCCGGTTTGCGCGCACGCGAGGTATACAATCTTCCTACCACAAATTTTCTTACCAAGGCTGTTTGCTTGCTCTTCTAAGTGGCAGCCATGACGTACGAGGTGAAAAACATTAGTCGTTCCAACTTTATGCTTCGGCCACAATCCTACATCAATCGTCAATGCGCAACCGTCCCACAGGTACAAAATGTCGGTGGATCGACATAATTGGAGTACGTGCGAACACTGAACACAAAGCCTGACCCCTGACCCCGGCGAAGGACACAGTTCCCTTGATGTGACGCAACTGTGTAATTTGAAGGATGAAGCCCAAGCTAATGGTTCCCACGGCCCATTTGACTCGCTAGATGGAGTAGACTGAAACTTTATTCTCGGGCGCTGGCGCCCGAGAATTTTTAGTTCGCCGATCACAATTCTTTCTGCCATCTATGCGATCTGTCGTAATAACGATGTTTGTACTTTGTGTGTCTTGCTCTCCAACGGGACCGACGATGGGCGTTGCGGACTTAGTTGACCGCGCCCGAATGAAGACGGTCCCCATCGCGCTTAGAGTCAGTCCAAATGCAACATCAGGCGGAAGCAAATATTTATGGACGCGTGTGAATGTACTCCACGTGTTTAAGAACGAGACTGACCAGGAGATTGGCAAGACATTTGATTTTGCCTACCTGAGTTACGGACACACTATCCCGTCGTCAGAATTTACAGCCTATCTTGTCCCCTATGAATCGCAGGATACATCATTGAACTTATGGAGACTTGACGAGATTGCGGACGGTCCTAATTTGAAACCTGGATTCTCACATGAACTATCGCAGGACTCTCACGACAGCGGTTAGAGGAATAGACGGCGAACCACGCATTGCACGCCAGTTCCGGTGGCCACTTTACTTTGCACAAAGTGTCACGCACCGGAACGGCGTGAATGCCAACGTTATGTGCGAGAGCGAACATCGGTCAACGCGGTCGTTCCGTTGGGTATGAGGTTGACACAACTATTGTTTTCGCGAGATATAGCTGTTGCCAAAGTACTCACTCAAAACCAACTTTTTACTGACAGCCCTGGTCGCGATCGGCATTTCGCATGCGTTGACGAATTGGCGTCTGTATCAAACGCAACTTCGGAAAACGGAATTAAACGTGAGATCGATATTACAATCAGAATGTTGAAGCACGGCGAGTACGAGGGGAAAGAGGTCGCGTTTGTAGAAATGCAATTTTCCGTTCCCGATGATCCATTGAAACTAGATCACAAACACGCTGACGAGACTGAGAGAACCTCGGGCAGAATCGACATCACGCTCACAGCATTCGGCCTAGGAGATATGGAGGCGAAGCAGAAGTGAACTTCCGCGGCTAGGAAACGTGGCATCCACCGAAGTCCTTGAGAGCCACCGAGATGCATGGGAACGAGACTGGAACTTGGGTACTTGCTGTAATTCGGAGAGGCATAGCCACTAATTTTCACTAATCCTTGCGTGGTGCCGGCCTTGCTTGCGCCGCTCGATCAATCCGCAGATGTTGACGATCGACAAAGTGGGTTAGCTGCTGCCGCCCTGCTCATGCAACTTGCGCCCGGTGAAATCTAGTTTCAGCGCCAACGGCGTATTGAGAACAATTAGTGTCGATTAGCGAAGATTAGTGTTCGCACTATCGATCGAAGTTCGGAACACTAATAGCCACTAATTTTCACTAATCCTTGCGTAGCAAAACCACTTGCTTGCGCCGCTCGATCAATCCGCTGATGTGAGCGATCGACAAAGTGGGTTAGCTGCTGCCGCCCTGCCCATGTAACTCGCGCTCGGCGAAATCTAGTTTCAGATCCAGCGGCGTATCGGGAACAATTAGTGTCGATTAGCGAAGATTAGTGTTCGCACTATCGATCGAAGTTCGGAACACTAATAGCCACTAATTTTCAACCAGGTTCCGACCGTCGAGCATGACTCCAGTTACGGACTCGGTGATGCAAAACTTGTTCGCCTCATCATCAAAGAAACAGATTGGATAGACCGTCTAATTGTGGCCTCGGCGCTCATCCGCTCGTTGGGGTAATCACCCGCTCGGCCAGTTACTGCACGTTCCACTGCACCTGGGGTTCCGCTTGGCTGGGACGATTTTTCAAAACGTCCCAGCCAAGCTCCACCCCAGGCTGTCGGATGCCATCGCTTCGCGATTGTTTTGCAACTGGCTCCTGTGTGCGAGGCAGGCAGATTGGGTGTGATGAGCTGTCTTGGATCCTGTGTGCGGGGCAGGTAGATTGGGTGCTATGAGCTGTTGGATCCATCTTGTTCACGACCACTTGGCCACCCGTTCATCAAGCGAGTGAATTCGATGAGCGGGTGCATGCGCAGCCAAACGATCAGCGGTGTCAAACGGCTTAAGTCCTCATCCACTCGATGACCTGACCGACATGAATTCGGAATTCGGTTTAGTAACGACCACGGCTGAGGGGATTAAGCGATGTGCCTTGGGCGGTATTGCTGGGAGCTGCCCCCGTGGTAATACGTCCAGCTGCGTCGCCCCGGTACTCGATCAATAGGAGCGCGTCGGCCCGATCTCCAACTCCCGGCAGGATACGGTCAAGTCCCAGCAGACTGGTGCCTTGACCCAGCAAGCTGGCGTTGGGAGTGCCTTGAGGGGCTGCAACAACACCGCAGCTGAGCACTAAGACTTGATCGGCTGGCCAGCGAAATCGTTCGTGCAATCGCCAACTTGCAACTTGCGGTACGTTGATTTGGCCAGTAAACGTCTGCCCCGTTTGCAGCGGAAGATCGAGGTTCACATTGGCCAGCTTTTCGACTTGATCGATATTGCACTTAACAACCAGATCGACCGTCTGGCGATCGACGCTCAGTAGTGGACTAACTTGCAGCCGGTAGCCTTCTTTGATTTCTCCTGTGACAGGCATGTAGGGCGGCCACGTTCCTTGAACGGGTTTCATGTCCTCGACAAAGTTGCGTCCACGCAGTTGTTCGAGCACTTGAGATTGGCCGTTGTGCACAATCATGTCGACCGCACTGATCTCCCGAAAGTCGGTCCGCCCGCGCAACATCGACAATAAAATTGCCGAATTCTCTTTGGAGACCAAGAAAGCTTGCACTCCGGGGCTTTGCGTTTGCACCGTTCGCATCAAAGTATGGGCACGAGTCCGCCAGTTGGGATTGCCTACCGCCATCACGCGCAAACCATACAATTGCGGAGCCGCAGTGCCGTTGACGAAGCGTTCGTAAACGTTGCGAACGATTTGATGCATCTGCTCGTTGTGATAAACCCGCAATTTTTCACGATCCGCGCTAATAAAGCCAAATGGATCGGTGAACCAGGCATCGGTCCCCGTCTCACGCAAGACCCAGTCGACCACAGCTTGATGCGGACGATCGACGGTGGTTAGTTCTTTGGTATAGGGTCGTAGGTCGTATTCTTCCCAATATTGGCCGGCATCCGAGGGAAGAGTGGGAACGCCACCTGATCGTCGCGTCTGCAACGGCGAGGCTGGCGGCGGCGAGCTCGGTGACGCTGTGGCTGCCGCGTTTTCCCCTTCAAGGCTGGGGACTCCCTGCCCGGCGGCAAAGTCTGAACCGATCCAGAGCAGAACAAATGCACAGGAAAGCTTGACGAGCGGTCGGTTGTGAACTGGTCGCATAACTCAAATCCTAGAGCAGACTCGGCACTTCCGCGTCGAAACACGCTGCGGATCTTGGGCCGTTATTAGTCGCTTATAGGAAACTGTGCCCAAATGAGCCAAGACCAGTTGTCTCGGTGACGAGCTTTATAACTTCTTTTAATATCTCACCGTAATTTCAAAAACTTCTGTTTGTTTGTTAAAAAAGCTTGCAACAGCGTCAGCAATCGGTAAAACGAAATTGCAATCATAGGTCGCTCTTGCGATACGAACAAACCGTCCGAATTCTGCTGCAAACACGATTAAGATCTTATTGGGAGGCTAGAGTGCTAGTCACTACAACTCGACGTATTCTCATCTTTTGTTTGTTTTGGCCTCTTGCTTGTCCGCTCTATGCGCAGTCGAAAGTACATCCGCACAATCATTCGCTGAACCATGGAAGTAGTGAGAATTCAAACCGAACGCATTTTATGCCTACTAAACTTCCCTCGGGGAAGAGTCTCCTGCGGCATTCGGAACATGCATTTCCGCGCAGGCAGTCTGTGGCTCGATTATGGAACGAAGCGCTTCTTGATGCGATTCGCGCTGATAGTCCACGTCCAACCGTCCATGCGCGTAATCTATTTCATGTGTCCGCGGCAATGTATGATGCGTGGGCGGTATATGACTCCGAGGCAGTGGGCTATTTTAAGGTCGTAACCGTTCCGAATAGCGACTCTCGGCGAAACCAAGAGGCAGCAATAAGCTATGCGGCCTACCGTGTTCTGACCCATCGATTCCGGAATTCCCCTGGCCACGAGCAGTCTCAGGACCGCTTCGACCAACTCATGAAGCGTCTTGGATTAAATCCTCGCAATGTGAGTACTAGAGGAAATTCTGGGGCTGCCGTGGGCAACCGAATTGGTAAGTTCATCATTGAGTTGGGCCTGCGGGACGGATCGAACGAACAGGGCAACTATGAGCAGACGGTAAATTATTTTCCTATTAACGATCCACTAGTGATTGACGCACAAGGAACTACCAGCCTCACTGATATAAACCGTTGGCAACCACTCATTGTACCGACGAGAGATACTCCGCAAACGTTTCTCACTCCGCATTGGGGTGGCGTTGAAAACTTTGCACTACCAGCTCCAAGTGGAAACGGGTTGCTACTGGACCCTGGACCGCCTCCTATGCTAGGCGACTCGGGGCACCAGTACATTGTGGAAGACATCGTGCAGCTGATTGCCTACAGCGGCAGTCTTGATCCTACAAGTGGCGAGCTGATCAATATCTCGCCCCGAGTTGTTGGTAACAACTCGTTGGGAATGCAAGACGGGAGCGGACATCCGATCAATCCATCCACCGGCGAGCCTTACGCAGACAATTTTGTTCTTGCAGGCGACTGGGGCAGAGTGCTCGCAGAGTTTTGGGCGGATGGTCCACTATCGTCGACCCCACCGGGACACTGGAACGAAATCGCAAATGCCGTTTCCGATCATCCACTACTAAAGAAGAAGCTGGGCGGAGTCGGCCGCGTCGTCAGTGACCTTGAGTGGGACGTTAAGCTCTATTTCGCTCTAAATAGTGCGTTGCATGATGCAGCTGTGGCAACATGGGGTGTGAAAGCATTTTATGACTATGGTCGTCCTGTAACGATGATTCGCCAGATGGCGCACAATGGACAGTCTACCGATCAGAGTTTGCCACGTTACCATCCTTTGGGATTGCCGCTTATTCCCGGACTGATAGAGCAAATATCGCCCGAGTCCGCAGCGGCTGGCGAGCGACATGAACATCTAGCCGCATATGTGGGTGAATGTGCCGTTTTCGCGTGGCGAGGGCACCCCGCTGATCCATTCAACGAATACGGCGGCGCGGGGTGGATCCTCGGCATCGATTGGTTGCCTTACCAGCAGATCGATTTCGTCACGCCTCCCTTTGCAGGTTATACGTCGGGGCATTCCTGTTTTAGTCGATCTGCGGCTGAGGTATTGACGTTGATTACCGGTGATCCCTTTTTTCCCGGGGGCGTTGGCGAGTTCTCAGCAACCGCCGAAGGGCAAGGCGGATTCCACCTTCGATTTGAGTACGGTCCAGAACTACCTGTCTTGCTGCAGTGGGCTACATATTATGATGCTGCTGACGAGGCTGGAATTTCGCGAATCTTTGGCGGAATTCATCCGCGGGCTGACGATGGACCAGGTCGCATGATCGGTTCCGAGTGCGGAGTTACAGCTTATCTGAAAGCCAGAGAATACTGGAGGGGCCGACGACACTGAGGTAGGTTTTGTCGATAGATGTGGCGACGTGCTTAGCGCCGATCAGGCGAGAAATCAAGGAAATTGTAGGCCAGTAGTGTTTGTTAGCCACGTCGCGCATCATACGCATACCAGTCTTCGACGCGTTTGCGCGCCCACGGAGTTTGTCGCAAAAATTTTAGACTGGACTTGATGCTTGGCTCGAACTGGAAGCACCGAATGGGCACCTGTTCCCCCATCTCCTCCCATCCGTAACGTTCCACCAAAAAGTGCAACATCATCTCTAAAGTGACGCCATGCAAAACATCTCGAGGTCGCTTCGACCGCTGTTGCTCTCCCGTGGCTGGTGTGTCACCTGTTTTCACCTGTTCGTCACTCGCTAGCAGCGCATCGAGCAGCCGTGGGCAAGCAGCCTCGAGCATATCCAATACTTGATCAAAGCCATCTTCTCCGCCGTAATAGGGATCCGGCACTTCGCGCGGCCAATGCCTGTCAAGGAAATCCGCTAGCAAGCGCACTTTGTTGTTGGGCCCTTCCTGCAATGACAATACCTCACGATAGTTTGCACGATCCATGACGACGATCAAATCAAATTCGCTCAAATCGTGTCGATGGATCGTTCGCGAGCGACTGGTCAATTCAATCCCGCGAGCTGAGGCGGCTTTTCGCATCCGCAGGTCAGCCAGTTCGCCGATGTGATAGCCGCTGGTTCCAGCAGAATCCAGTTGGATAACGTCGGACAAGCCTCTCCGGTCCACCAAATGCTGCATCACACCTTCGGCAGCGGGACTGCGACAGATGTTCCCCAGGCAGACAAACAACAGCCTTTTTTTAGGTACAGCAGCTTGTTCCATATAATCAACCTGTACCGCAATTGCTAGCATTAATGCCACAAAACCCTTGAGATTCATCAATTATTCACACGCCTTGAACTACTCTACGGACAGGGGGCGACTTATGCTTGAAGTATAGGGAATTGAATTATGATGGATGTACACGACGCAGCACCTGGGAGATGACACAGATGAAAGCTCGCTATCATGTAGGGGATCGGGTGGTTTTCACACGCGACAAGTATACTCCATGCCCGGGCCCGAGGGCCAAGAATATCTTTGCGACACCCAACGGTGAGACCTACCATTATCAGGTCGACAAGTTTTGGGTCGTCATCGAAGTTCGTCCCAATGGAGATTTATTGGTAGAAACTCGACGCGGCAAGACGCATGTGGTGCGTTCCGACAGCCCACAACTTCGCAAGGCCACTTTATTCGAACGACTTTTTAAGCATCGCCTTTTCCCTCATCCATCGCCACAGGCCTTTGCTTGATCGCAAGCCTTAGTTCACTGCGAACGGTCATGCAAGAATTCCCTGCACCAATTTCCCTTCCACATCCGTCAAGCGGAATTCGCGACCACCATAGCGATAGGTCAGCCGTTCATGGTCGAGTCCTAGTAGATGCAAGATCGTTGCGTGCAAATCGTGGACATGCACTTTGTCTTCTGCGGCATAAAAGCCGAAATCGTCCGAAGCACCATAATTAAATCCTGCTTTAACGCCACCTCCGGCCATCCAATACGTAAACGCATGCGGATTGTGATCTCTTCCATCGGTTCCTTGGGCTGTTGGCGTGCGTCCAAACTCGGCACCCCACATCAGTAACGTGTCTTCCAAGAGCCCGCGTTGCTTCAAGTCCTTCAAGAGCCCTGCGATGGGTTTATCGACTTCACCCGCCAAGCGTGTGTGTTCTTTTTTCAAATCAGAGTGTTGATCCCAGTAGGCATGTGAGACTTGTATAAATCGCACGCCCGACTCCGAGAGGCGTCGAGCCAGCAGGCATTGCGTCCCAAAGTTACTGGTTTGCTCTTGATCGATACCGTACAGGCGGCGAGTGGCCTCGGTCTCTTGCGACAGATCGAAAATTTCAGGGGCTTCCGTCTGCATGCGAAACGCCAACTCAAATGAGTCGATGCGTGCGTTCAGCGACTCGTCATGCAGCGCCGTTGCGTGCTCGCCGCGATTCACATGGCGTAGGCTATCCAATTCTCGCAGCATTTCGAGCTGCAGCATTTGAAGTTCACGAGAGTTCTGCGCATGAGTCAGATTGGCGATCTTCGCCTGCGTCACTCCGCCCTCGCGCGCGGTAGCAATGCGCGTGGCTTGATGGATCGGCGGTAGGAAGGCAGAGCCAAAGTTGCGCACGCCACCGTGTCCCAAGGAGGGATTGATGGTTACAAAGCTTGGCAAGCTTTCGTTTTCTGTCCCCAGCCCATAACTGATCCAAGCTCCCATGCTGGGTCGGACAAAGGTATCCGATCCGGTGTTGATTTTAAGCAACGCACCGCCGTGAGCTTCATTGGAGCCATGGATTGACTTGATAAACGTGATATCGTCGACACAGCTCCCCACGTGTGGAAACAGATCGCTGACCCAGGCACCACATTCGCCATACTGACGAAACTTCCAAGGGCTGCGCAGCAAATTACCTGTTTGCGCAAACTGGATTCGCGGCTTTTCGATCGGCAGTGGTTGTCCATCCAGCTTCTCTAACTGTGGCTTGTAGTCAAACGTATCGACGTGTGATGGTCCGCCATGCATGAACAAGAAAATGACGCGTTTGGCGCGGGCCGGAAAGTGTCCTACGTGACTCGACAGCGGATTGTGAGGTGAGTTGTCGGGCCCGGCCGCTGAACTTTGAGTCCGGGCCACGAGATCGCTCAAGGCCAATGCGCCAAAGCCGGCTCCACATCGCTGCAATAGTTGGCGACGACTTACACCTTTGCTATGTTGACTACTATTCCACATAGATAAACTCATTGCTTGCCAAAAGTGTGCGACAAAAGGCCGACCAAGCTTGCAGCCGCCGTTCGCTTGAATCTTCGACCGCTGACAGCGACGCTTCCGCTTGGCTGAGAAACTGGAGGGTACGAGTGATTTCGAATGTCGAAGCCGGTCGCGCGAAAAGATGCTCGAACAGCACTGAGATGCGACTGGCATCATCTTCACTCAAATGCTCGCGCTCGATTTGTTCGATTAGACTTCGCGACTGTTCATGCACAATAGTGCTGTTCATCAAAAACAGGGCTTGATTGGGGACGGTCGTGACAGGTCGCCGTTCCAAGTGATTCGCCGTTTCTACGTAGTCAAACGTAGAGAACATCTCATACAGAGCGGCGCGGTTCACTGGCAAGTAAATCGCGCGACGTTTGGCCTCTACGCTATCGGCCATCTGGCCAACCGTTTGATCCAAGCTGCTTCCCACGAAAAGAATAGAGTCACGCACGGGTTCGGCTTCCAATCGACGTCGATTCTGTCTCGAAAGTCTGCGATTATCGGGATCGACTTCCTGGTAGGTAGGTCGCATCTGACTGCTCATTTGATAGGTTGAGGAGAGCATGATCGTGCGGTGCATCGACTTGAGCGACCAATGGTTGCGAATGAGTTCGCGGGCTAGCCAGTCGAGCAGGTCGGGGTGCGTGGGGACTTCAGCCTGCAAACCCCAGTTCGATGGACTGCGCATCAGCGGTTCTCCGAAGTGCCACATCCAAACGCGATTCATCATCACGCGGGCTGTGAGCGGATGTTCGGGGGAAGTCAACCAGTGAGCCAACTCGAGGCGACCGCTACTTGCCGCAGGGATATCGGGCGCGGCGACGGAGTTTGTCAATACTTCGGGCATGCCCCTGGGAACTTCTTCAGGACCAAGTTGCAGATGATTGCCGCGGATGTGAACAGGCAAATTGCGGGGTTCGGCCTCTTCCGTAGCCATGACCATGTCGAATGCCGGAAGTTGCTTCTCTAGCTCTTCGACCATTGCCGTCTTTTGCTTGATGGCTTCATCATCAGCAGGCGCTTGCAGCGCCGCCAACTCGGCTTTGGCGGCGTCGACTTTAAGTTGGTGTTCGGCCCTTTGATTTTCGATATTCTTCGATGGTAACGGACGTTCCATCCATTGCGAAACGAAGTCGCGATTGGCCATCGTGCGCGTACTGTAGAAGATCCCCGCCAACGCATAATAGTCACGGGCAGTGATCGGATCGAATTTGTGATCGTGGCATCGTGCACAGGCGACGGTTAGTCCAAGCATGGTTCGCGCAACGGTGTCGATCTGCTCATCGACAATGTCAATCGTCATTTTGTCTTTGTCTTGCTCGGCCAACATCTTGGGACCAATGACCAACATTCCAGTCGCCGTCAACAGGTCGCCCGCCAATGTTTCGTCGTCGGGAGGTGGCAGTAAATCGCCCGCAAGTTGCTGAACAATGAATTGATCGAGAGGAAGATCTTGGTTGATCATGCGGACAACCCAATCCCGATATCGCCAGGCGTTAGGCAGTTCGTGGTTTTCGTCGGCTCCATTGCTCGTTGCGTATCGAACCAGATCCAGCCAGTGCCTGCCCCAGCGCTCGCCATACCGCGGTGAGTCCAACAAGCGGTCAACCACGCGTGCAAAACTCCCGGATTCCGTATCCTCGAGAAACGCGTTGACTTCATCCACCGTCGGAGGCAGGCCAATCAAGTCGAAGGTGGCACGGCGAATCAACGTGCGTTTATCGGCAATCTCGGCCGGTTCCCAGCCCATTTCCTGCAAGCGGTGCAGTACAAACTGATCGATCGGGGAGTTTATCCAAGTCGAGTGCTCGATCACTGGGGGAACCGGATCGCCAATTGGTTGAAACGCCCAGTGTCGCGACGCAGCATCCCAGTCCACCGGTTGCAGCCGACCGGCCAGCACCTCATCTCGAGGATCGATCGCCCCTTGCGAAATCCAAGCTTCAAAATCGGCAATGACCTCTGCGGGGAGTTTTTCCTCGGGTGGCATCTCCAAGGTTTCATGTCGAAGCGCTTCGATCAGTAGACTGTCTTCGGGATGTCCAGGAACAATCGCGGGACCGCTGTCGCCACCCTGCAACCCAGCCGCCCGACTGTCCAGTTGCAGACCACCACGCAGAATCTTTGATTCCGCAGAATGGCATTCATAACAGCGTTCCACCAGCACCGGTCGAATCTTGGCTTCGAAAAACTCAAGTTGCTGAGCACGGGTTGCGCCGCTGAGGGTCGGGTCGCCGCTGATGTCAACTTGGCTCACCGCCATGGGAACCTGGAATAAACAGGCCAGCCACAACCAGCACGTCGAAGTTGGGTTTATCGACAATAATTTGGCGCGCATTGGGGAACACCCATGCGGATGTAATTAGGTTAGGCGGGGTCGAGTCCTTTGCGATGGCCGCTACATCAGCGACCAGGCAGCTCGAGGTGGGAGATCCGGTAGGTCTTGCTTCAGTTTACCCGCATCCACCCACAATGCAAACGCGAGACGATTCGTCCCCCGAAACACCTACTTGAGTTCGCGGAACTGTTTCCAGGTAATCACCTCGATCCCCAGTTCGCGAATAAGAGCAGCGATGTCAGGGTCGGTGAAAATTCGGCGATCGCCATCACGACGCGGCGAGCTACCCGTAACTGCCTGTAGTTCCGCATCGTCCACACCACAGTGAATGATCAACTGCGTCACGCCAGGCTTAAGGCTGCGCAAGGCGTTGACATAGACATCGTGACGTTCCTGGTGGCTATCTCCTCCATAGAACTGCAACAATTGGTCCAAGACGGGCAAGCCATGTTTCTCCAGACGCTGTTCCATTTCGGCGCCGCGCGCCACCAATGCTGGATATTCGCTAATCGTTTCGATATCCGTGGTACGCATGAACATAACTGGCAAGTTGTATTCAATGCCGAGATTGATGTAGACTTCTAACAGATCGGGTCGGCTCACCAGTGCACCCATGTGCGTATCCAAGTGGCTCAACGGGATACCCAACTGCTTAGCGCGATCAACTTGAGCTCGCAACTCGATGGCAACCTCTTCGGCTTTGGCATGCTGAGCAACCTGTTTCACGCCGTCCCACAAGTAACCATTGGGGTCGACGAGGCTCGGTACCTGTTCGCGCGGAGCGACCGGTCCCCAGCGGTAATGCTCCCACTCGGAGTTTAACGTGAGGTGGATTCCGTAGTCGCCGTCGGGATTGGCTCGACAGTACTCGGCAAACTCGGGTAACCAGGGACAGGGGACCATGATGCTCGCCGACGAAACGATCCCTTGCTCCATCCCCTGAATTGTGCCAACGTTGGCCGAATGCGACATGCCGGCATCGTCCGCGTGGATGATCAAATACCGCTTGCCCGTCGCCGCATCGAGGGACGCAGATGAAGTAGACGTCGCTGAAACAGGTGTAGTAGCCGTGGTGGGCGTGTTGGTCGGCGAGGTGCCGGTCGGCGAGGAAGTCTTCGGCGAGGTAGATGGAGTTGTTTTATCGGAGGCGACTGGGGCAGCAGTCGAGTCAACGGCAACTGCATGATTCAATTGCCCATCGAACCAATTAGCCAGCACGGCAACTTCTTCGTGAATGGTGAGCCAGGGATGTCCACCGCCTTCTTTTAGAATCAGTTCCGCCGCCACACCTTGCGCCTGCAGGGCTTTGAGCAATTTTTCGGACTGCTCAAGCGGGACCACTTGGTCTGCGGTCCCATGGATGAGCAGAAATGGGGGAGCATCTTTGGTCACTTGCCGGGACGGTGAGATCTCGATCAGTCGCTCACGAATCTGCTCGACGCTCAAGTCACCTGCCCCATTGGGAAACGCGACGCGACGGGCAATCGCCGTTACCTCGCCCAGTTCTGCCGACTGCGAGCCGAACTCGAGAAGGTCCGTTGGCGGAAAGAAAACCCCCACCGCCTTAACCGACGGATGCTTGAGATCAGCTCGGACATCCGAATTCTCATTTTTCACTGCGACCAAACTCGCAAGATGTCCACCTGCGGAAGCACCGGTCAGACCAATTCGCGCGGGATCGATCGAATAGTCGCTGGCGTGCTCTTTGACCCAGACAACCGCCAACTCCAAGTGCTCGACCATTTCCGGAATCGAGAATTTTGACAACGAGCCCGGGCGCGCTGCAAACACCGTGTAGCCTCGGCCACAGAGTATATCGAAGAACTGGGCACGCTGGTGATCGCGAATCTTTCCGCGACTCGAATCCCAGCTACCACTGATCACATCGATGATCGCCAAGCCATTTTTGTTGCCAGTCGGTGTGAAAATGTCCATGACCAATCCCACGCCGTCCGACTCGGCATAGACGACGTTTTGCTGCTGGGAATATACTGGTTCAGCCCCAGCAGTCGCCTGTGCAACGGTTCCAACAAACAAAGTGGCTAGCGACCAAAGGGTCGCAGCACGGGAAATTGATGAGCAATTCATAAATGGTATTTAATGTGAATGTTGATGTTTCGAGATGTAGCGTTTTGATTAATGAGCCTGATTGGGGTATGGTGGTTGTTCAAACAATAACGGAAGATCCTGCCCGAGGCTAGCGCCTACGGCTGACAGAACTTGTCCGAGGCTAGCGCCTTTTGAAGTTGCGCTATTTTGAAGCTAGCAAAAAAATTGATCTTGCGTTGAAAGGCGGATCCAGCCCATGACGAGTTCGTTGTGTTTTCACCCTGCACAGGAAGGATCCGCCATGATCATCGTCTCTGAAACTGCTTCCTCGCTCAAGGGGTTTTTGGCAGAAACTTGGTTGAATCAGCTTGCTCGAACCATGTTGCTTCGGTTGGTGCTGGCTTTTATCATGCATCGTGGTCGAATGAGCTGTTCAGCGGCCGCAGGAAGTATTGCCTCCGAACCGATCCATCGAGGCGAGCTTACACGTTTCATGGCACGACCCCGATGGCAGCAACACGACTTCAACAATCCACTCGTGAAGTTGCTAGTAGCCAAAGAAACCAAACGTGGAAAATGGTTGTTTCTGATCGACGCTACGCTGATTAGCCAAGCTGGGAAAAAAACCCAGAACACTTATAGCACGGGCAATCGCGGACGCAATCCAGCCAAGAACCGGCGTTACAACAAGAAGAAGGTGGTCTACAAGAAGGTCCATAACTTCACTTTTGGTCTTCTGATTTCACCATCAGGCATACGTATCCCGATGGAGAT
>JBGSUV010000006.1:0-27661 GCA_041753315.1 Pirellulaceae bacterium
ATACAGGCGATTCAAAATGTTTAGCCTGCTTCCCAATAGAGACAATGCTTGGCCTGACAACATGTCACCTGGTCGGGCAAGCCTACACAACGACTCACGCTACCCAGCGAACGGAAAACCAGAGTTGTTGTTGCCACTGATCGCGAAGGACCAGCACCGCCGGGCCACACGGCGCTACTGGCTACTTGTTCCAGTCGTACTCATGGTGGCTGCGTATCCGCTTCTTCTCCGAGGGTTGTTTGGCGCAGTTGCGATTCTCGAAACACTTATAACCGCAGCGGTGTTCTCGGCAGGCGTTTTCCTGTGGACTTTTCCTGGGAGGAAGGCTGCTTTTGATGCATGGATTTCCTGCATCGTCGCCACGATTTTAGCGTTTGGCATGGTTGGCTCTTTAATGGAGCCATACCTCATAGGAATCGTCTTTTTCTTCGTTTTTCTCGGGCTTTCGGATAGCGTTTTTGTGCATGGACTTGCGATTAGAGGCGCAGCACCGTGCGACAAGAAGCGGCGAAAAAGGCTGTTCGATATTTATCGTTATCGATATGCACAAATCTCGCCGAGGTATCCAGTTCACCACTTCTTGATTCCACTATTTGCGGTCACACTTGCTTTTACAATTTGGCAGTGGCCGTGGCTTACAACGCCGCGCGAGTACGTTGGTCCGGAACTGTTTGCCTTGGGAGTCTGCGCGTTTGTGTGGTATCTGCCGCTACACATGCATATCGGCTACCAGATGAGCGGACAAAAGCCGCAATTTGGTGTTCTCGATTCTTACCGTGCTGGGCTACAGACGCTTCATTCTTGGTTTACTTATAATCTTGCGGGAGCAAGTACGCCGGTCGGATTTCAGACCCCTGCTGGTACGGCGGGAAGGCGTCTGGCACTGTTTGTCGCTGCGTTGATTTTCGTCAGCCCCATCGCCAATCCGTATTTCCACAAGAGCATGGACTTTGTGCGAGGTGAACAACTAAGAGCGGGCAGATTTCTGTTTCCAACGGATCTAGACCGTCAACGCGAACAAGACTTTGCAGCCGAAGAACTCTTCTCTGGTGGGAAAGGTCTGCTCAATCTACTTGAGCCGAAGAAGAAGCACGAAACCGTTACTGTGCTTGACAAGCAAGCGATTCGTTTCTTGAGTGACCATCCTGAGCGCGGTCGGATTAACGAAGATGGCTCACTCACGATCTTTTACGACAATGACTTCTATCGCGATCACCAGGCAAGTACGCCGAATGGGAGGGTGCTGAGCCAAGAGTATCGGAAAGCTGAAGCCGACGCAGTTCTTGCGCGCGTTGATCGAGCCAGGGCGGAATACGCTCGGCGTATGGTAACTCAAGGCACTTTGCACGCCGTACTCATCGGCTTTATTCACTTCGTGCTTTCCTTCCTGCCTCTTCTCACGCTTATCGGTCTACTCGTTTCGACTATTGGCCACGCTCAAGCGGAGTTAAACAGCAAGGGTTTTGCATTACCCCTTGAGCAAGTTTACAACACATCGAACTGGCGGAGTTTAGTTGCACGCATTCGAACATCCAATGATGCAACTGAACGCGAGAGCTTGCTGTGGGGGATTTGCCAAGAAGATGGTTCCCCGATTCTCGTCCCAAGGTCCGCCCTTCGTGAGCATGTTCATTTCCTTGGTAGTACTGGTTCTGGTAAGACCGCAATTGGCCTTTCGCCATTAGCTTCTCAGCTCATGGACTTTGAAGATTGTTCGGTCGTGGTGATCGACTTAAAAGGCGATGACAGTTTACTCATAGAGGAACTTCGTTGCGGGCAAGATCGCCGAAACGCGCCTGACGAGTTTTTTCATTTTACGTCAGAGCTTGGAAAGGGAAGTTACTCGTTTAATCTTTTCAAGCAATCGCTATGGAAAATGCTCAGCTTGAACGACAAGACAGACTTGCTGACCACCGGCTTAGGGCTCTTTCACGGCACTGACTATGCACGAAAGTACTATTCGGATGCGAATTTTGCGATCGTCGAAGCAGCCCTTCGATTGAATCCAGAGGTTCAATCGTTCTCAGAGTTAGAGCAGCAAATTGCTACAGCGCTTGGCCGAGTTAACCCGCAGATCAAACGAGATTCAACGAATGCTCAGATGGTCGTCAAACGACTGTCTCGACTGAACGTACTAAACGCGCCTGATGAACTTCAGCCGAACATGCAGCTCGATCTTGCATCCCTGTTTGACAAACCTCAAGCTTGGTTCCTATCGCTTCCAACCACGCTAGGAAGCAATATAAATCCCGATATCGCGAGACTAATCTCCTTTTCTCTGTTGGCCGCAGCAAAATTTTCACCCAAACCACGGCGACAAGTCTATCTGGTAATCGATGAATTTCAGCGGATGCTCTCAAGTAACCTAGAAGTAGTGCTTCAGCTTGCACGCAGCCACGATATCTCAGTAATCCTTGCCAACCAGAGCATTCAAGACCTTCAACGAGTTGGAACCAACTTGGTCAGTGCGCTCACTAGCAATACGCGGATTCGACAGTACTTTGCAGTTGCCGCAAACGAAGACATTTCGTCGATCATTGAAACGTCTGGTGAATACCTGGTTCAGAATACTCAAATCGAGACCGGGAGATTCAGTTTTGCACCGATTCGGACATTCTTGACCGGTGGTATACCTTCGCCGCGACTTCGCGTGAATGACATTCTGGCTGTCGGAGATGAGCCAAACGCCAGCGTTATGTATCTACGCACGGGGGCAGGGTACGCTCAATTCAACGGCTTGCCAGTCGTTGCCTATAGCGCACACCATTTAACGTGGGATGAGTACCAACAACGCGGACAAGCGGGTTGGCCAAGTAACGAGGAGAGCCCCTACGTGGTCGAGGATCTGGTGCTTGACGACGATCAACTGGAGCCCTCGCTTCAGGATCAGCTAAGGCAAAAGGCGTTAGAGCCCGCAGAAGTACAGGCAATGGCTGCCAAGGCATCGGAAGTCGAACTCTCCGACATTCTTCGAAACCTTGATGGCCCATTTCATCGTAGTGAAGCTAAACAATCGAAAGAAATACTAAATGACTGATGACGATTTTCGTCCCGAACGAACTCAAGGACGAGGGCTCGTGGTTGGTCTTTTGACCGTGTTACTGATTTGCGGAATCTACTTCACGTATCGTGTCATTGGAGATCCCCACGACGTAGTCGTAAAGGAGAAAGAAGCAGTTTTCGAAGCAAAACGTGAAGAGCTTAGACGCAATGAGGAGGTTGCCCAGCGCGAAGCTGCTGAGGAGGAGCGCAAGAAGGTCATGAACTCTGTGCTCCCTTGGACATTGCTCGATGCACGGGTGACAACCACGCAGAATATTATGAACGAGCTTGGCACGAAAAAGCTTGAGATCGACGAGAAAATCCAAACTCTGCTTTCGAGTCCGGTAGGTCGAGCTATAGCAGCCAACGACGCGCAGCTTTCGAGCTTTCGTTCGTTACGTTCAAACTTTGACAAGAGTCAAGGAAATCTGCTGGAGCTTCGTGCTGAGTTTACCGCATTACTAAGCAGATTTGGTAAGGCGAGCATGGATGCGACCACAACCACCGATCAAACGGTAAACCCGCAGCTAAAAGCCTCAGTCGATCAATTGCACGCCACCGCCAATGAACTGCTGGTTGGCTTTAAAGCAACGGCGAATTCGCTTGATTCGTTGTTAAGTCAAACACCAGCAGCAGGAGTAGCGACAATTGATTTGGAGGCCGCCCTTGAAAAGGCCGACGAACGGGCCGAAGCTGATTTCTTGGCAGCGCAGGCCAAGGCGTTTGAGGGGCTGCAACAGGAACTAAATCAAAAACGGCTTGAAGAGTCGGTAACACAGGAGCGGGAGCGACTAGAATTAGAGCGCGAGCTACAGGCCAAACGGCATGCGTCGGAGATGAGCGCAATGAGACTACAAATGTTGAACATTGATCGTCAGGACAGAGACGGTCAAGTGGCAGCGGAGTCGTCACGGGCAATTGCGGCTGCGGACAAAGCGCTGCAAGATGACATGGCGAAAGTTACATCGGTCCTGAGGCCCTTTATCAGTAAACCGCAAACTCAAGTTGACGCGAATAATCAGTTTGTAACTCTCGAAGAGCCTGCACCTGTCTCGTGGGCTACAATACAAGGTGCCGGAGTGCTCGACATGAAGAATGTCGATTTCTGGCGGCACTACATTTTCAAACTAGAGGAGACTGGCCGAGATCGCGGTGCGGCTCCCATGACGCCGTTTGATAAGGTGAATATCAACCCCGCACAATTGCTCTTGAAGAAACACGGAGAGGCCATGGTTCGGGCAGGCTTGCTTGCTCCCTAGGTGCTTGAAGTCCGATTTAGTTTGGTGCTTTTCTTAAAAGCACTTCACCTGGATGCCGGGTGACTAAACATAGGGCGTCTACCTTGGGCCCGGGTGGTAAAACATAGGGGCCCACTTTTTCCGTTTCTGGCTTTGATCGCAAAGTTCGTCGCTGAAACATTCTGAAATTTTCTTCAAGTATTCTCTGTGTGGAATTTTGGCGCAGATTGGCGACCTGAGCAGAATCTCAGTAATCCGTTGATGCGGTCGCGAATCAGGACACGCGTCGCTCTTGCAAGCGAGATATTGCTGTCTACACTGACAAGCAGTCAAGTGAGATATGCGATGAATACCACTTCCAACGACCAAGCCACAGTGTGCAAAACTTCGGTCGTTGAATCCCAATAAAATTTCCCAAGCCCCTCCAGGAATCAAAACAAGGAAGGGCCGCCGAATCGCCGGGTGGATAGTAAGGTGATTGCTCCTGCAGAGGAGTCTAAAGTTCTGCGCTTACCAACGCATGGATACAACTAGGAAACTATGGAAGGATCTAAGAAGGAACGATTGGTGGACGAGGATGTCGTGATGAAATATTGGCCTACCGTGGTCGATATGAAGTTGCTTCGAAACTGCACGAGCAGTTTCGAAATTAGTGGTGATGCTCCAGCTATCATCATGGAGAATGCAGACGACTGGATTGCTGACAACGCTGAAGGGCTAATACCTTGGCTACATGTCGGTAACACAGTTGTCTCGTGGGGTGCTCTGGCACTAGTTCCATATCCCGACATTTGTCGGGCATTGGTTCTGCATGCCTGTTCGAAGGATTTTTATTCAGGAGATATCCTCGATAGAAATGCCAACGCTCCGGAAAATAATGCGGCCATTTGTACTTGGGTCCGATTTGAGAATGTAGGGATGATTACTTTCGAAACCTACCTCGCTCAGTGCAAGACCGAAGTCAAATTGATTAGGGACTTATATTTAAGGCCCAACGTGACTGGCGTTAACTAGTTCGGGAAACTTTGCGAGGGAGTCAATTGACTCCCTCGCCTTTTTTTATTGGATGTCAGATGGGCCGAGTGCGATGCGGTTGCTCTGGCTGCGCTAAGTTTTTTCTTAATCCCGTTGAGCTGTTCGCGAGTTCCAAACGCTCGCCGAAGCACTAAGTCGCCTTGCTTTGAAGGGTGGTCGACTAAGCCAGTAAGGTCGAAGTTCTTGCCCCACACATTATCGATATCGACGAACAGTGTTTGAGTTGGCATGGCTCTCTTTCAAACAAAGTTACGGCAGCAATTCCTCTGCCAACTGTTATAGGCCGAGTAACATGCTTTGGCACTATTCGCGTTGCCTGAAACTCTCTGGAATTGGTCGAGCCTAGTGCATTTCCGACTACGAAACTCGCTTAGAGCCCCTCCTGAATCTGCGCAACAAAGGCAGATAAAAACTGGCGGACGCGGGACACTCTGGTGCAGCGGCGAAAGGTAGACGCTTACCCGCGCCTTCGTCGGCTTTCATCAATCGGGGCCAAGGGCCTTGACGGCCTCGTCAGACGAGCCCCAATTGATGAAAGCCGACGAAGGCAGGTTGAAAAGATGAAATCGATCGCAAGCTGAGATTCCCGAAGCAAGGCAGTTGTGTTAGAGTCGAACCTACTCCCAACCGAACCAAGAGCTAACTATGTTTACTCGTCAAAAAACTATCCTTGAGCTACTAACACAAGCAGAGCGCCCTCTTGGGCGACTTGAGCTCACCAAGTTGGCTTTCCTGTTGCGGTTCGAGAAGCCAAGCGCCGGTGGATCAGCTTTCTTCGACTTTGTTCCCTACCACTATGGTCCGTTTTCATTCAGTCTCTACCAGGAATTAGGAAAGCTCGAAGTCCAAGGCTATATTAGCTCGGTCGACGATTCGTGGACCCTTGGAGAAGTCCCGCCTCCTCCGCTCACCGACAGCCAAACGCGTTCTGACATTGCTGGTTTATTGCGACGCTTCAGCAGCGTGTCGACAGATGAGCTGGTAGATTACGTCTACGCAAAGTACCCGCGCTACACAGTAAATAGCAAACGAAAGAAACTCGCCAAAAAAGTGATCGCCAAGCCAGCCGTCTACACTGCCGGATACGAAGGCTTGAGCGTCGATGGCTTCCTAAACCGCTTGGTCGAAAGCGGCATCACGCAGCTTCTTGATGTACGCATGAACCCCATTGCCCGACGCTATGGATTCCATAAATCGACTCTTGGAAAACTATCCGCAAATCTTGGAATCAGCTATGTTCACGTACCAGAACTTGGAATTCGCTCTGAGCTAAGGCAAAGTCTTGAGAATCAGTCCGATTACGACCGTTTGTTTAAGCTCTATAAAGAATCCACATTGGCGCAAGAACTGGAAGCCATCGAACGCCTTTCCGAGCTCATTCAGAAGCAACCCAGCGTGTTGGTTTGCATGGAGGAAAAGCCATCTTGCTGCCACCGATCCCACTTGGCAGAAGCGGTTTCCAAATTGACAAACCTTGCAGTAGTTCATCTTGGGCAAGAAAACTGTGGCGCAAACTGAAAAGACTAAGGTCCTGGTCACCGTCATGACCTATCCCCATCCATCTCGTGGCTACCAGGAGTTGGTTTGCACTGCGGGGGTCACCGAAGCTGGGGAGTGGGTGCGGCTTTACCCGATTGACTATCGCTACCGCCCTCGCGGCCAGCAGTTCAAAAAATACCAGTGGATCGAGGTTGAGCTAGAGTTGGAGGGTGCCGGAAACGATGACCGAAAAGAGAGTCGGCGCCCCATTCTTGATTCCATTCGGGTTGTTGGAGAACCGCTATCAACAAAAGACGATTGGAGAGCTCGTCGAGAGATCATCGATCGACTCCCCGCCGAGAGCGTGAATTCGCTTCGGGCAAAGTACACGTCGGACAAAACTTCTCTTGGTGTAGTCCGACCAACCCGAATCTTGGAACTGGAAATCCGTGAAGCTGACCCAGAGTGGAAACCCGATTGGAAAAATCTGTTCGCACAGATGACCTTGTTTGGCCCCCAGCAGAAACCGCTGAAAAAGATACCGTTCAGTTTCCATTATATTTTCGAATGTGAAGATAGTGAGAAGCCTCACGTTGCCATGTGCGAGGACTGGGAACTTGGCGTCCTATTTCTGAAGGAAGTCGACCGGCTTGGTTCAGAACAAGCTGCCGCCGAAAGTGTGAAGAAGAAGTACTTCGAACAGATGTGCGCGACAAAACTCGACACTCGGTTTTTTATGGGAACGTTTTTTCCGTACAACGTCTGGCTCGTACTTGGCGTGTTCTATCCACCAAGAATTCAACAGACGGAATTATTCTGACCCAGACTTAGTAGACTTATTGGCAAAACCGTGGCATAACAAAGACGTTGGCGGACTTCAATGCTTGATCGCGCATAAAAAGAGACAGCCGGTTGGGGCTGTCTCTACTTTGATTTTTACTGGCCAAAGCTAATCCAGCATTGAACGAAGAAAGCGACCATAATGGTCATTCTCAACAGTCCAATGATTTCTTGGCTTCGCAATCGATGATTATCTCTTGCGGAGCTTTTCTTTTTACGCCTCGAACGTCGCATAAACGCCTCCAATGTTTTGTTGTTTCAAATTCAACCATGCGAATGCATGGCTGAACACGTTCCAACGGATTGGCGAGGGTAAACGGGGCCTTATTGTTACGACTCGACCCAATAGCGCACACCTTGCTTTTAATTCCCAGTGTGATGGAAAAATATTGATAATGGCCGAATTGGTAGGGGGCAGGGCCAGTGTTGGCTGCGAGGCCTGTGTGCCCAGCTGATGTCTAGTATAGTCGCAATGCGTCGGTCGCACGCGCGTTCATAAAACTTCTTCCCGCCGAATTTTCAGCACGCGGAACCAATCCGAATCCGACTTTGGCGACCTATTGAGTCAGCAGACAGGGCGCGGGGTGATTGCTGCAGTTTGCAGCATCGTGCTGATTTTTATCGCAATTTCTACACGCCAGATTATCAGCAAAAACAGCCGTCTATCTGCGATTACGATACTTGTGACCGCGAAAGATCAAATTCTTTTGTCACACCTGCTCAAGTCACGTCAAAACGAATCAGTCATTACAAGCTCTCCAAATCTTCGGTCTTGGGAAGTTGTCTACCGTGCCGGCACTCAACTGGGTTTTGACCACAGTTGAGGACCGGTGGTGCATCCTCGTTTTATCTCATGGTTTTTGCAACTTGGAGGGAACAATGGACCCAAACTGTCTTTGGCGAGATCTACTCGATGCCATTCAACGCCAAGACTTTGAGGAATCTGTCGCGCTCGCGACGGACCTTCACGAATGGCTAACGCGCGGCGGATTTCCGCCTTGCGTGATTCCAGCTCTTAGGGAAGCCTCGAAAGAGCAACTTTCCGTGGCGTGGAAGTTCCAGCATGAGCTTGCAACCGCAGCTTGTGCATTCGTAATTTCAATGACTTAAACTCGAAAGGACATGTTATGTCTACAGTAACCTCGAAACGCCCCGTTCACGAAGTTCGAATGGGACGCATCAAAGCAGCCATCTGGGAAAATTCAACTCAGAATGGACCCCGCCACAACGTCTCTCTTACTCGAATATACCGAGAAGGAGATCAGTGGAAAGATTCAACTAGCTTTGGGCGTGACGACTTGCCATTGGTCCAAAAAGTCGCCGATTTGGCGCACTCCTGGATTTTTGAACATGGCGGCTCCAATCATGCGTCCGCCGAAGACTAATGCTTGGCACTCAATCTTCGAAATCTGTCCGCACGTAAATTTCACCAAAGGTTCGACGCACCACCGAGCCTTTTTGCCATCACCGCTCTTTGTTTTGACGCGATCCGAGTAGTTCAACGAATCAGCCCACCTCTTGCACTGCAATAGCACTAGCGTTTGCGGATGGAGGAAGGTGGCGTGCATTCCTTCTAGGTTTTGGCAGTATCGGTTACTGCCACTCTACACACAGTAGTCAAGCGACACATAGGTCGCAATTGCTTGGCTGCTAGTCCCGTTTGATCCGCACTGGATCGAAAGGAATACTCAGATGAATCGTGAAGAAGCACAGAAAAAGAGCGAAGACGCACTTCATGAACTGGCAGAGTCGCTGAGGCTTGGCCGAAGCGAGAAGATGGTGCACTACTTAGACATGCTGTCCAGGTTCCACCAGTATTCGTTCGGTAACTGCATGATGATCGCCATGCAAATGCCGACCGCAAGTCATGTGGCAGGTTTCAGTCGCTGGAAGCAGCTTGGACGCTGGGTCAAGAAAGGGGAGAAGGGAATCGCCATTCTCGCTCCGATGATTGGCAAACGCAAAGATGGTGATACTCCTGCCAAGCCTGACACTGTCGACGAGGGAAAATCGAAAGTGGTCTATGGTTTCCGCGTTGTTTATGTCTACGACGTGACACAAACCGACGGCAAGCCATTACCAGATTTCGCCGAGATTCAGGGAGATCCTGGAAAGTACCAATTGGCGATTGTCACTCTCATTGAATCGCTGGGAATCGAGTTTGCCTATGCCGACCACCTCGGAGGTGCCAACGGCGTTTCCCTGGACGGGCGAATTGAAGTGGTTCAGTCTCTCCCGCCAGCCCAAAAGTTCTCGACTTCCGTCCATGAGCTTGCCCACGAATTACTCCATCGCGGCGACCGGCGGTCTGCAACGTCGAGGTCAGTTCGGGAGACCGAAGCTGAAGCAGTTGCCTATGCAGTCTGTCGCTTTGCTGGACTTGAGTGTTCAACCAGGGCCTCTGATTATATCCAGCTCTACGCTGGTGACGAAAAACTTTTGCATCAGTCTCTGGAATACATCCGCAATACAGCAGCCCAGATAATTGAGGCCTTGTCTGATGTGCACTTGGAAAGCGAAAAAGGCGTGGAGGTGAGCCATGCGGGAGCATAGTCGGGAGCATAGTCGGGATGTTCATCCCATTATCCGGCAGATCATCGACCGCGACTGTCACGTTGGCGAAGGCAATAGGACAGTTATCCGGCATGTCATCTCAAAGCTTCGAGACGGCTACACAACATTTCGCCAAATGAAAGACTCCGATCGCCGCGAGTTCATCGAGCAGTGTCTGTCCGCTCATCGGGCAAACATCCGACTCTATGCCGAGGTAATGGGCGCGTTTCCTTTGACGAAAATGCGAGAGCGAGAATTGTCAGCCCAAATTCAAAATGTCAGCGGCGAGGAACTTGTTGCCATGATGAAAGAGCATGGCAAGTCAATTGCTTACCTGGCATTTCGGCTTGGCGCATCTGTCGATGAAATCAGCCAAGCAAGGAAATCTGGCTTGGATGATCCAGATACTATTTCCCGTTGGCTCGAAGCACTTTCGGACGACGAACCAGCTGTAATTCCTGACAGCCTTCGTGTACATAGTAAAGCCCAATCGTTTGATTGTAACTTCTGCGGCACGCCTGTCATTCCCGGCGACGATGCCTTCGAGTTCTCGGGCGAGGTTTTTTGCTCCATCACCTGCTGCCGCTTTAGCCAAGGCTGGTAGCAGACAATCGAGATCAGGTTTTTTGCACGCCACCTGAACTCGTTAACTATGGCCCTGGGCCGATTATTCGAGGTATGTCCGTCTCTATCGCGGCCCAATACGGAATTTAATCTCGCAACTCGTTCAGAAAATGAATATCGACCCGTCAAAACTGCCAGCAGTTGCAAAATAAATTCTATTCTCTAGTGTTCTACTTCGCGCTGGAGCAGAGAAACCTCCTCTTGCGTAAGTTCATACAATTTGTACACGCGCTCATTCATTTCGGACTCGACATCCGCAAGCTTTCGAGTCAAGCTGTTTATTAATTTCCCGCGCTCTGCAACGTACGTATCCCACTGATCAGCGACTGCCGGGTTCCTAAAAGGATTTTGGCTGAGCTTGAAACTGGTTTTCAGAGAAGCTCCTAATTGATTGAGTGTCAGTTCCCACCAGTTTGTCGACTTATTGTTCAATTTCTCCTGTTGAGTTCCGTCGGCGCTCTCGCCGAACGCACTTATCATTCGGCGTCGAACGTTCTCCTGAATTTCGTACAGCTCTGTCCCAACCTTGTTTGCAGCAATGGCTAGATCAGAAATGGCCGAACGTTCTGCGATCGGGATTGCATCCATATATTGACCGAAGAGTCGATACTGCCAGCGGTCGCCTCGGAGACGAAGAGGTTGGGCAGTCTTGCTTATGAAGTACCAGGTGGACCAAGACGACAACACGCCAAGCAAAAAGTAGTCCTCAATCGGTATCATATATCCGGTATTCGTCAGATAATGGCCACTGCAATCCATGGTAAATCGTGGTTGCTTCGCGATATCAGGCCAAAGGATTTTTGGCTTCTGAAAATCTTGCCAGTAGTCGATAGCGTCTTGTATCTCGTACCACTTGTAGGCTCCCTTCTTACGTCCGCCCCACTTGCCATTCCAGTCGAGCGGCTTGGGTTCGATTCGTTCGCGGTGCTCCGTCAGGTAATCCCGGATGACTGGATATTCATTGATGTCAATTCCACGTCTCGTGAACACGATATAGTTGTCTGTCACTTTGTTGTGCCACGGGCGGATTTGGCTGCCTTGCAAAAGTGGCCGGACGATGTCGGCATTTTTCGCGTCTTCCGCGATGAATTGATCTCGCAATGACTTAGAAATAACGAATACGTCATTCGCACCAGTTACTACGCCTCGCAAAATCTGACCGTGGACATACTTTGTAAGTGCCTCGCCGCCGTTAGATAGCTTGTTTCGCAATGCGATCGCTTCGTCAGTTTCAAGCTCCCATGCCGCCGAACCCAGATGGTCCGTTCTGGTCGTTCCTGCGCCTTGAATTATGGTGGTAAGATTTGTCGGTGGATGACCGGCAGTGAGCCATTTAAAAAGCTGCATGTTTCCAGCAGGCGGTTGTTTGGAAAGTATGGCTATCGTGGGGCGGATCATTTCTGCACCGTCAAAAGGCTGGAACTCACCGAAGTCAAGCACCGAATCTACCTTTGCGTTCGCGCTAAGGTAGGCTCGTAGAGGCGATGCGAAATTTGATCGGACCCAACTTCCTGACGTGATGAAACCTAGCCGCCCGTTTGGACGCAATAAGTCGATTCCAAGCTCAAAGAAATACGTAAAAATATCCGCTGTCCCATGGTACGATTTAAATCGTTGCTGCCAATGCGGTTTGTATTCAGTTAACCACTCTTGCCGTATGTAGGGTGGGTTTCCGATAACTACGTCAAAGCCGCCATCCTCAAAAACGTTTGGGAACCCGGCATGCCAGTCAAACGCTTTTTCATGCACGTTGGAATCATTGACTACGCTGTTACCCACTTGAATTGTGTCATCAAGAGCCGTCAAAGTCTTTCCTCGTTCGGCCGTCTTGATCCAGAGACTCAACCGACAAATCTGGACTGCCTCACCGTTCAAATCCACGCCAAAGAGATTGTTTTGCAAAATTCGTCGGTCGAGGTCAAAAAATGAACGCTGGCCGCGTAATTCTTCGAGATGCTCGTTTGAACGCTCGTAAGCTGCATGTAGTTGGTCAAAGGCCTCAAGCAAGAAGGCTCCGCTCCCGCATGCAGGATCAAGAATCTTGATCGTGGTCAGTTCCTCCTGCCATTGTTCCCAGAACCGAATCAGTGCGTCCCGCTGAGGGTTATTCAACGTGTTCTTGTCGTAGACATCAGGTGCATCGAGCGACCGTAACGAAGTTCCCTTGGCCCGCTTGGCCTCGCGTAAACGGATTTGCTCAAATCGTTCATTAAGTGTCGGTCCAAGCGTTTGTTCAATTATGTAACGCGTGATGAATTCTGGGGTGTAGAACGCGCCTTCCTTCTTCCTGCGTGTTTTGTGTTTTTCTTTGCCTATTGGTTCAACGAGTCCGTCGAGCTCGTTTCGGATTTGCTCAAGGTCAGTAATCGACTGCTCAAAGATGTGTCCAAGAATCTCAACGTCGATCAAACCCTGGGATTTAGCGTCGTCATTTTTGAACGCGATATCGGAGGCTGGGCGGAATTCGTACTCGCCCAACTCGTGGAAATGCGAACATACTGCGTCAGGGACGGCAAGTTCTTCAAGTAGTGGATCGTTGGCAAATAGTCCGCCGTTGTACGGCGGAATGTTTAGATCCGAATTCCCTCGGTCTATGGCTTGAAACAATCCGCGAAAGTTACTCCAAATCGGTTGTTTGTTATAAGGGTTACTGTGACGAAACGCGTTCTTGAGGGTTTGATCCGGAAGTAATCCTCGGTCTTCACAGAATGCAGTGAACAGAACACGGTCCAATAGTTTTTGCGTCGCGGCAGGAATAGCGTGCCTAGAGTGTATCGGATTCTCAAGACAGAGTTTCTCAAAAACGTCTTGGCGTAGGTCGGCATACTCAACGTAGAACTTCTTTGTGAGAGTCCGACCAATCTTGTCTGACGCCTCTTTCAAGGTATAAAAATGACATACGCCATTTTTTGGTACAACACGTTCTGCTGCGAGAAGAAAAATGAATTTGCGGAGCAAGGCCTCGTCCTCGGCCAACTCGAGAACGTCAAACCGTTCATACGTCTGCTGGTCAGACCCTTTATGGTAAAGCCTAGTTTGTCGCATCGACGTCACAATGATCCAATCACACGGCAAGTTTATTGCGTAGCCGTATGCCTGGTCGACAGCGGACTTCTTGCGGCCCGCGACGGGACGTTCAAGCGGGTCTTTCGGGCCCTTACCTTCGACCGCAACTATTGGTTTGTCTGGCTTCCCGCTAACGAACTCGCCGAGAACAGCGTCTGCGTACTTTCCGTCAACTACGACGTACTTTTCTCGGGCACGCGTGTAGCGAGTGGGATTATCGGCTGGTCTTTCGTAGCCAAGCACTTTGCAAAAAACATCGCTCACGAAATCTGCAAGCAGCTCTTGCTCACGAAATGAGTCTGCCCGTGCAGATGTAAACAAAGTGGCCCACTTCCTAACCGTCCCACGTCGTTCGTCGAAATCGTCGGGAAGCTGAAAGGATTTAACTAGGGGCCGCAATGCGTCCGATCGAAATAAAGGTTTGGCTTCAACCGGCACGGATAGGATTCAACAGGTAAGAAATGGCGGGTGTACGAGGCGGCCATTCTAGCGGTTTCGTCTGGCGTATAATATCCCACTTAAACCTAGTGGCGTCGCATTGGCTATTAACGGCTGCCGCACTACGAAAAGACGCGTCTGCGGAAGTAGAGCCATTGGCCTCCAACGTTTCGATCAAACTAGTAGAATGCGAACTCAATCCTGAAGGCGTGAATGGTTAAGACTGCATCATGGATGAACGCAGGTACAAAATACAGATTTCGATGAGGACGTCACAGTTTGCACCAACACAGTAGCGAGATGCGATTTGTCGATCTGCAACGCACATTTATCGAGTTGCCGAAGAACGCTGGGGTACGGGGAGACGGTGATCTAGGCATATCCGCTCTTGGAGGATCGGAGTTGACTTGGCCTGATATATTTGGTCGATTTCGAACCATCGTTCTCTCGGAAGCAGGAAGCGGGAAGACCTCTGAAATACGACAGGCGACCGTAACTCTGCGCGGCCAAGGCAAACAGGCTTTTTTTCTTCGCCTAGAACACGTTAGCGACGACTTTGAGGACGCGTTTGAAGTAGGGACGATCCAAGAATTCGAATCTTGGTTGGGCTCTGAGGACGATGGGTGGATTCTGCTCGACTCAATTGACGAGGCGCGCCTGCGTAATCCATCCGACTTCGAGCGTGCAATCCGAAAAGTCAGCAGACGTATCGAGTTTGCTTCGGCTCTACATCGGTCGCACGTCATCATCACCGGAAGAACAACTGCGTGGCGTCCAAAGACAGATTTAGACCTATGCAATATCCTGCTTCCGATTGACGCCCGTCGCATGAAACTTGTTCCGGATGAGGAACAGCCAGAAAATGCAGATCTGCAACTTGAAGTTCAAGAGCCCGCAAATCTGTCATTGGCGTTCAGAGTAGTGGCACTCAAGGATCTCGATTCTAAACAGGTTGAGAGTTTTGCTGAAGCCAAAGGAGTTGAAAACCCCAGTTTGCTATTGGAGGCAATCGACAGAGGCGACGCATGGGCGTTTACTACTCGTCCGCAAGACTTAGAGGAATTGGTGCAGTTCTGGATTGATAAAGGACGCATTGGAACGCGACTAGATGTCATGCAGAATAGTATCAATCGTCGACTAACGGAACGCGATCAGGGTCGGGCTGATGTGTATCCCATTTCTCCTGAACGCGCTCTCCTTGGCGCCAGATTGCTCGCTGCTGCTACAACGCTCACCAAGCAACCAACCATCCGTGTTCCTGACGGTACAGAAAACGCCCATGGAATTCCAATTGAGCAGATACTGGCGGATTGGGATGACAAGGAGAGGGCTACATTGCTCTCACGCCCCATTTTTGACGAAGCAATTTACGGGACAGTGAGATTTCACCATCGATCGGTGCGAGAATTTCTTGCCGCGGAGTGGCTCGCGGAGTTGCTGAAACGCCAAACGTCACGAAGAAAGATTGAGACTTTGATCTTCCATCGGCAGTATGGGATTGATGTCCTCGTGCCTTCGATTCGCCCACTGCTCCCATGGCTGGCACTAGCCGATGAAAAGTTGCGGAAACGCATACACGACGCAGAACCAATGGTGTTCTTAGAAGGAGGTGACCCCAGCCGTCTTCCACTAGAGACGCGCAGAGACATCCTGCGCCGCGTTTGCAAGCAAATTATTGATGATAGTTCAGGCAGCTCAGTGCCTGACTATGCTGCCGCGCAAAGATTCGCGAAATGCGACTTAGCCGCAGACGTAAAGAAGCTGATCCAGGATAACAGCAACAATGATGATGTCCTGTCCTTCTTAATGCGCATGATTTGGCTTGGAGAAATAAAAGAAGCGATTTCCGAAGCAAAACGTTTAGCCATCTCGACGCGTCATTCAAAGTACACTCGGCTGGCGGCGGTAAAGGCAGTGCGAGCTGTCGGGTCCTCCGAAGTTAGAGGGGAGGTGCGCGAGCGTTTGCTCCGAGGAAACAAGGATGTCGAGCCTCTTTTGATCGAAGAACTCATCGCAGACTTAGAACCACGGGAGAAAGATGTCGTTTGGCTATTCAATGCTCTCAATAGGACACCTGCGCCAAAGCAGTACAGCTCAGATGGGCTCAAGGACGCCGTCGCCAACTATTTTCAACGCTGCTCCGTTGAACTCCTCCCTCACATTATTCATGAGCTGAACTGCCTTCTCGAAACGCAGCCAATCGTCGAAGCAACATCTTTTGAAATTTCGCAACGTTTTGGTTGGCTACTGCAATCGGCCGCAATCGCGGCGAAGCTTCTAGTCCTAGCGAGGCATCCAGCTTCCCTTTCTAACGAATGCCTAGCCATCCTATTCAAACTGTCGGAGTCAGTACACTGTACGGACTATGAAGTCAAAGACAATCAACTATCGGAACTAGTCCGTGGATGGCCGGAGCTGAATAGAGCATATTTTTGGTTTTCAGTTGGAAAAACATTGCAACGAGGCGATAGCCGGTTCACTGAATACTGGCACGTCGCTGGCACATTCTGGCGATTCGATAGCGAGGATTTCCAGTATATTCTTGACGAACTCAACCAACGAGTGCTTCCTGAAGAGAGGCAGTTTTCCCTATCGCTTGCCTTTCATCTGTACGTGAAGGGAGGTCGCGAAAAGAAACAGCGGCGTCAACTTAACGAGGCAGTGAAGAGCCAGGATGAACTTTCAAAGCGACTTGCGAAATACATGAAACCGCCAGCGCGAGCGGATCAGTCTCTCAATCGCGTGGAAGTACGCTTTAGGCGGCAGCGTGAAAAATGGGAGAAGAAGAATGCCACTAATGAAGCGAAATGGAAATCGCACCTCAAATCCAATGTGGATCATCTGCGCAATAACGGATTGAAGCCTGGCATTATTTCTAACTCTCAGTTTTATTTACAGGAGCGCATGCGACGGAGTAAACCCAACGGATCTATGGGATGGTCGCACGGCGACTTGGGATCGATTGCCACTGAATTTGGCGAGAACGTTGCCACTGCTTTCCGCGATGGTGCACTGAAGTTTTGGAGAGAATTCGTTCCTAGATTGCGGTCGGAAGGCGCTCCAGAAAACAGTATTCCCCACGAAGTTGTTTTTGGTCTGATCGGGCTGGCAATTGACGCTCGCGAAACAGTTGATTGGCCGAAAAAGCTCACGGACTCTGAGATCGAGTTAGCTTGTCGCTATGCTTGCCTTGAATTGAATGGGTTTCCAGCTTGGCTACCAACTCTGTTTAAGGCGGCGCCAAAGGCAGTTGGTGGTGTACTGTTGAAAGAGATTCAATATGAGTTGTCAGGCAATAGGGCGGCAGTTGCGAGCGCATATGTACTATACAACCTGAGTTGGTCGGGACAGTGGATGTGGGATGACGTCGCGCCGGTCCTTTACAACTGCCTGAAGCTTCGGGAACCCACGGACCTGAATTATCTGGGATATCTTCTAAAAATTCTGGAAGGCTCGTCGATGACGGACACCGAAATCTCGCGTCTTGCATCAAGAAAGTGCAAACAATTAAAGCGACTAATCAATCTTGCGCGTTGGTTTTCAACCTGGGTAGCCACCGATCCTGATGTGTCACTCCCGGTGTTGGAAGACCGAATGAAGCGTATTTCTAACTTGGATGCTCGTACGGCCTTCGCTATGCAATTTATTACCCAATTGTTAAGCGCCCGCTATGGAAACGTCGCCCGCTACCGTCAAGCATTCTGTTCACCCAAACATCTAAAACGCCTCTATCTGTTAATGCACAAATTCATTCCTGCAAAGAACGATACCCGCCGTGCAGGAATGGGAGTGTACTCGCCAGGCCTTCGAGATGTAGCTCAAGATGCAAGAGAACGACTTGCAGGACTCATTCGGGATATTCCGGGAAAGGAAGCGTTTCTCGCCCTTTGTGACATCGCCAAGGTTCATCCACAACGAAGTTACAGATCATGGTTTGCGAACCTAGCGAAGGCGAAGGCTGAGCAAGATGCAGACATTGAAGCTTGGTCTCCACAACAAGTCCGTGAATTTCACGTGTCGCTAGAACGTATGCCACGAAACCATCAAGAACTTTCCGAACTTGTTAATTTGCGACTGCTCGATCTAAAGGACGACTTGGAGCACGGCGACAGCAGTATCGCCAAAATTTTGCAAACAGTGGAGCTTGAGACCGACATGCGGAAGTTCATTGGCCGAGAACTTCGCGACAAGGCGCTCGGTCGGTATTCAGTTCCCCAGGAAGAGGAGCTCGCCGATGCCAAAAAACCTGACCTTAGAGTTCACGGAGCAGGTTTTGATGGACCGGTCCCGTGTGAATTAAAATTGGCGGACAAGTGGAGTGCAAACGCACTTTTTGAACGCCTGGAAAACCAGCTCTGTGGTGACTATCTAAGGGATAGTCGATCGTCTTATGGTTTTTTCCTACTCGTACATCAAGGCAGAGGTAAGAGGGCTTGGAAAGACCCTAACACGAGACGTTCTCTTGATTTCAGCGAGCTAGTGTTAGCCTTGCGGCAGCACTGGACACAAATTTCACCGAGCTATCCCAATATCGACGATATTGAGGCAATAGGAATTGATCTCACTCAAAGATTCGATTAGCCAACGAATCTAAGTTCGACGTCGTTTTGGTCGCGCATAGCTTGTCACGCGGTAACAGTTGAGAGTAGCGATGATTCCGCGATACATCGGGCCGCACTACGAAACATGGTTCCATTTCGGCTAAAACCGTCTCCACAGAATTCATGCTCACGTTTCGACGAACACAGCCCATGAAACCGATAAGCTGTGAACAATACTTAGTGCTTGATAAAGGACGTTATCAGCGGTATGAGGAGTCGGGTGCATTGCAATGTAATTACACATGGAGGAAGTCGGAAATGGTGATTAATTTCTCAAAAGATACGCAACGATTGGCAGGTCGTTTTCCTGGTCTGGAAAACGCTGCCGGAGTTTGGCCGTGGAATCCGAACAGGCTCGACATTTGGGCTGCGGAAGAAGCCCACGACAAAACAGCGGTACACGCGGCAAGGCTTGTGCTCTACATTTGGAATCCAAACATGGACTGGCAGTGCGGTCGGTTCGACATGATGGAAGCCCTGGACGCCTGGGATCAAAGTCACCGGAAACCGTTTCTGGAGTTCTTGCAACGAATGACTCAGGTAAACTAAAAGTTCGAGCTGCTTTGGATGACAAGCTTCCAGCACGGAGACCTGACTTCGAACTCGGTCCTGCGCGAGCGATTCCTGCGATCGTTGAACGTGCCGGCAACTCTGCCCGTTTTGCGTGGGAAGAATTCTTCTTTGGGCGGATTCGCAGCCCGCACACGAGACGTGCCTACGCACGGTCTATCAATCGTTTTTTAGATTGGTGTGACGAGCGTAGCCTTGAACTTGGGGGCATCTCCCCCGCCCATGTTGGTCGCTTTATCGACGAACTGCAGCTTGCCGCTGCGAGCAAGAAGCAGGCACTCGCTGCCATTCGGCATTTTTTCGATGGCATGGTCAACCGCCACGCCATCGCTTTGAACCCTGCCCTGTCTGTTCGTGGCGAGCGCCACTCGGTGATCGAAGGGAAGACACCGGAAATCACTGTGAAGCAAGCTAGAAAACTCCTTCAATCGATCGATACCACCGACGTTGTTGGGCTCCGCGACAAGTCCATCATTTCAATTCTCATTTATACCGCAGCTCGGGTTGGCGCAGTCTCAAAACTCCGTGTGGCTGACTTGTACGACGCAGGAGAGCAGTATTGTTTGCACTTTGACGACAAGGGCGGAAAATCCAGGGAAATCCCTGTCCGCCACGATCTACAAGTCTTGTTGTTTGAATATCTGAGAACTGCTGATCTGCTACTCGGCCACGAGGACTCAAGGCCTTTGTTCACGACGACCATCAGGAAGACCAAGGAGCTGACCATGCGACCTTTGACCGCTGACGACATTGGCCGCATGGTCAAGCGCCGGATGAAAGCCGCCGGTCTGCCATCCCGTTTGTCCCCCCACTCTTTCCGAGTAGCGACAATTACCGATCTTCTCGAACAGGGCGTTCCACTCGAAGATGTACAATATTTGGCTGGCCATTCTGACCCTCGAACAACGCGGCTCTATGATCGGCGGCAGAAAAAAGTCACCCGCAATATTGTGGAGCGGATCTCGATTTGAACTCAGGTACTTGGCAGCTCCGCTTTCCAGGCGCAATCGTCATCGAATACGGAGCCAGTAAATAGAGACTCCTCCCAAGTCTGGTAGAGAGACAATGAACGCGACATCCCGCCTGTGTACATCGGTTCGATCGCGATCGTTATGCCAACTAGGTCGCACAGCATTGCGGGCATCCAAGGCTTATTGTAATTGAGTAGGGATCGAATCGTCCTTTTGGACACAACGGGGGCGTGTTCTATTCCTCCTCCCTCTGGGCCAACGAAGAAATCAAGGTCAAGGTCCCAAATTGTCCGCTTTCCGCTCTCGCGCGCAGCCAAAGCCTTCGTTAGATCCTTGACGTTATTAAAAAGTCGGACGTTTCGACTCGCTCCAAACCGGTTCTGTTGCGGAAACGATTGGTTCAGACACTCGGACTTGTCGCGCTGTTTTTGGAGCACGTAGACATCACCGATAGCGTTCAACCAGACGGCGGGCGCAATGTGTCCATCGTTAATGCTCCGAAGTCCGGCCCAACAAAAGAACCCAACTTCTGACTCGTTCGACTGATCTAGAAGTTCTAGTTCACTTACTATGAAGTCGCATTCACCACCGACATCATCATGCCAGTCCCAAGTCACTAAATCGGGCGGTCTAAAGCTAGGGTCAGGAACTTGCTGCTTTTGCATCGCTGCTTGTTTCCACTTTATCCAATACGAGAACGCAAATCGATGCTCGATGACAAATGCGAGTTCGATACAATTGCGTTTCCGCAAGTTGCGATTTGGATGGTCGACGAAAGTACTAACACCGCCCGCTGGATCTAGATCGCCAATTCTGCGTGAGATGAGCTTCTCGACTAATTTCGGATTGATGGATGGCTTTCGCTTCACTTTCGTTTCCTTTCTCTTTCGAATTCAGATTTCCTCGATCAACGCGACTGAACCTCAGGGACGCAAATTTGTCCAAGCAATTGGACGTTCCTCGATGACTAGCCCGTTCCAAGCAACACTCATGAAAACCGATTCTACCCAAGCCGAACACATTGGGCTCTGTCGAATGTGCCGACAGAAGTCCTCATTGCAAAATAGCCACATATGGCCACGCTTTGGGTATCGCGACTTCGTAGCGGAACAGAAAACTGGTGGTACGTTCATTGACCTAGGCCTTGATCGCTTAAGTGGTAAACAGCACAAGGAATATTGGTATTGCCGATCCTGCGAGGGGATCATGTCACGAGGCGAAAATGTCGCGAAAAAGCTAATCGTTGCCCTTGAAGCTACCAAAGCAAACGAGAACTACGACTCTCATTTTCATCGCTTTTTGGTTTCTATCTCAATGAGAACGGTTGAGTATTTTCATCGATCAAGTCCTATTCCAAGGCAGAGCCAACTAGCAATCGCACACCGCTCATGGCGACACTATCTTCTCAATAAATCGCGAACCTGCGACCCCTATTCACATCACGTTTTCGTCGTGTTCGATCCACAAGTAGGCCTGCATCGCGCAATGGGCGGCAGGATCATGAGAGAATTGGGACTTGTTCTTTCGCAAGTGGGCCCCTTGATGATAGTTGGCTGGTATGACAAGCGTCAGTTGACGAACGCGGAAATCCAAGTCTGGAATCAGAGCCTCGTCGAAGCAACTGGCGGAACTGTTACCCCACTCACTGAATGGCGAGTTGGTACCAACATCACCACCAACTTTGCCGCCGCCCTTTCGGACCACGAACGTGAAGTACACCAGCGAATTTTGTCAAAGAGTTGGAAAAAGAAATCTGATTGAAAAAATCTCCCGGCAACCACGCTGTCTTTTTGCGGCTTTTTGTTGCAAGTTGCTGAAGTTTCTCGAACTTTCTCCGAACTTCTTTATCTCTGCCGATCTTCAGCAACAATCCACTCAGTGACCCATGCCACTTGAGTATTCCATGCGGAAATGATAGGCGGATAATCCTAGCCAGTTCTCTCCCATTGGCATCGAGCGTCTCAGCGGTACCGAACTAGCCATCCACAAATGGCTGGTCGCGCGAATTCGTTTTACGACCTTCCAATGGTTTCTTTCTGGAGAATCATCATGAGTACTGTTCCAAATCAAGGAGGGACATCGGCGAAGGAATCAGGTTCAACTAGTTGCCAGCACACCACACAGCATCAATCGACCTCCGGCGTATTTCTTGGCACCTGGATTGAAGTCAAAGTAGCTGAGGGCTCGCGTGTCGTTTGTTCTGTCTGTGGCAAGCTCTTCGAGCAAATAAAATCCGACGAAGAAATACTGGCGGCCTATTTGGAGCAGCAACTTAGGCTTGCATGTCCTGGATGCGGCGAATCCCCGTTTCTTGGATAGGCTCGATGTGTGGGTGATTTTTTATTCTGGGATTGCGATCAGCCACACTTATGGTGACTTTGCCAATTTGCCTTGCACTGGTCGGCTGCATATCATCTCTCGGGGGACGGAGGGCTGTAAAAATGCGAAGGAGTTATGCATGCAAAATGGCTTTTCAGCTCGCCACGCTTCTAACCGTCGATCGCTGGTTGCGTGCCAGGATTATCGGCAGTTATCGTGGACTACAACGAGAAACTCTTTGGCTGTTAGTATAGGAAGAATGGCGACTCACCTTTCATGGTGCAACAGCGCCACTACGCCGTCGCAAGTCAATTCGAGTGGTGATTTTTGTCGAATTGTTGGGTTCTTGACTGAGTCGTGCATCTCCGCTTCAATATCCTTCAACTCGATGGTGTCGCGGGAATGCAAAGGGGCAGCCCAAACACTCATTGATTGACTTCACACCAGGAATTGGGGAACGCCGAAGCCGTCAGGCCCCCATGAGATGGATTGCTCCTCTTTTGCGAGCGATCAGGCGATGGCATTCGAGCCTAAGTAGGTTGTGTCCTCAAGTGCGTGTGAATCGCGTTTAGGGGGAATCCCTGCACTTCTAAGCCGGTCTACACCACGTCTCGCCAAAGTCCAAGGAAAAAGAGAGGACTGGACGATTGATGGAAGCTGTAATCAGCAGCGTCTATCGATACGGCAACCTTTAGCCAGCAGGGTTTTTACTAATACCAAGAACTGTTGGCTGAGAACGTCATTTCGATTAGTTTCGTGGACTAATCACATTCCAGAAAAACCGTATGCAAAACCGTAGAGCCAATCCTCTCGAAGGCGTCTATAGCACGGTTGCAGTACGAAAATCCAACAGCTCGAATTGCAGAATGGAGAATTCCAATGTTTTTCGGAGCTTATCGTAGCGATCGCAAAAAAACTTCGCTTGGAGACATCGCTCGACCGCTGATTTTTGAGTCGCTTGCTAAAAGAGTGCTGCTTGCATGGGACGTTGAAGTTGATTCGCAAATGACCAAAGACCCGGGCAACTTGATCGTTTACTCGAACACGGCTAGAGCTAGTATTGTTCAGGTCGCGGACGGAGGCAGTGTTTTTGAGGACTTGTTCACGCGGGACGAGAGTCAGACGCTTTTGTTCCATGAGTTCGGTTCAGTAAAAGGCATAGATGTCTCATTCGATTTTCGTTTTCCAGATGGTATTCCCGCCGAGCTGATAGGACGCGAATCTGGATCTGTCAAGCTCTCAAGACTGAATCCACCTGACGGTGCGCCCTCTGGTCACTCCATGCAGAACCATCTTCAGTTTTACACGCAGAGTGACGGCACTGTCCGATATGAAATCGGGTTCTACGTCGAGGCGTCAAATTTCTCCGATGACATTTATTTCGAGCTAGACCCTTCAGAGTTCACCCAAATTCGCTACCTTGCGACATATAACTCACCAGGCAAGAGCGATGGGTCATGGAAAGTTTGGATCAATGACAAGCTTGTAGTTGACCGAACAAACGTTCTCTTCGCGTACGATCCGGAGCACCTACCCATTTCAATGTGGGTCGGTGGTAACATATCGTTTGGCGGCGAAGACCCGAAGCGTTCGTTTCGCCGGCAGATTGATAACGTTAAGGTTGTCGTCTACCGTGACGTAGCTCAAGAAACTGGGACCCGAGTGGTTTTCGAGGACGGCAAGAGCGGCCTTATAGTCGAGGGAACCGAAACGCGGGACACCTTCTACATCAATGCCAAGAAGAACGGAGACGTGTTGCTGTGGCAAAACGGCGTCGAGCATCGATTCCAGAAAATCGATTTTGTCAACGTCAAAACTTTCGGCGGTGAGGACTCCATCACGGTCGACTCGGAGATTCCAGTTGAGGTTGATAGTGGTTCCGGCAACGATTATGTCTATTCGTCTTCCGCTCTCGCGTATATCTATGGTGGCCTAGGTAACGACACCCTAATTGCCTATCGAGGCAGTCAAATAATAGTCGGTGGGGAAGGCGGAGATAACATAGTCTCGATAGCTACAGAGGCGCCTCATGTAATTGCATCGGGAGAGCTTTCTGCGCCGCCGATTGTTCCCAATACGGCGAATGTTGACGCCTTGTTCGAAGACGACGGCGCAATCGACAGTGTGTTCGCAATTGGATTCTTCGAGCCAGTTCTGATTGTTAGCACGACCGATCGTCTCTACAAGTGGAAACTTCGACGCTAGCTGCAAAACAAGAAAGCGGTGCCGAGCAATCTTGGCACCGCTTTTATCATTGGCGCGTCACAAGTGCGGAATGAAGAAACTTAAATCTCCAAGTGAAGCCTTCCTTTGTCTTGTCTTATCATACCACGGCGTAAAGGTACGCTTAAGCCTGCGCGACTCGCTTCGGCGTTACTTTGAATAGCTCTCCGAGCTTTCAAAGTCGCTGCTGCTTTTTCGCTGAAAAAGACTCCACCTTGACTTGCCGTGCCAGATGGCGAACGCCGCCGGATGGCTAACGAGCTAAACATGCAATGCAGTTTCCGGATGCATTGCAAAAACGTCAAGGAACACAATGAAGAAAGAAGAAGCACAGAAACTGGCAGAAGGAAACCTGCGACAACTACATGAGTCGCTGAAAGCAGGTAAGAGTGATCGACTAAAGGAATACCTAAGAGCAGTCGGTAGTTTTCCGAACTATAGCCTTAGAAACGTCATGATGATCGTCCAACAGTACCCCGAAGCAACAATCGTCAGTGGTTTTTATGGCTGGCGAAAGCTTGGTCGAACAGTCCGGAAGAAAGAGTCGGGCATCGGCGTATTTGCGCCAATCATTGGAAAGAGGGACAAGTCGGATCAGGAAGTTGCCAAAGGGAATCCCATTGGTTTTCGCGTTGTCCACGTTTTTGACATCAGCCAAACCGAAGGAAAAGAACTGCCAGATCTTCCTAAGCCCTCGGGTTCAGCCGAGCTTTACAGTAGCAAGCTGCAAGCGATTTTCGAGGAGCATCAGATCCATGTTGTGGAACAGGAGTTGCCACCGGGTACGCTAGGCAGATCGTATGGTGGGAGAATCGCGGTCCAGCCGGGCCAATCTGACGCCAGTCGGTTTCAAGTATTGGTGCATGAGCTGGCGCATGAACTGATGCATCGGAATCATTCCGTATTACCAGCCAAGAATGTGCGGGAGACTGAAGCAGAATCAGTGGCCTACGCCGTTTGCTCTGCCTGCGGAATTGACTGCTTGGACCATGCAAGCGATTACATCGGCATGCTGGATGGCAACCAGGACACGTTTGAAAGTTCAATGTCCAGAATCTTCAAGACTTCGTCCCAGATAATTCAGTCCTTGATGTCCTGATTCCTTCGCGGCGTGAGCTCAGTAGCTTGCGCCGCCTTTTTTTACTTCAGTATGCTAGACAGTCAAATTGTTTTGGCGTAATTAATACGCCATGAACTCCAACCACCAGACACGTTCTCTGCCGACCATAGCCGACCTTAAATTAAAACTTGTTATCCTTAGAGATCAAGTCGGGAAACGCAAATCTCTCAACACTGAGGTCATTCCGGGAGCTGCAAACGATTTTCTAATGGAAAATCTTCGCGGCTTCATGGCCGCAATTCCCAGCGTTAGAACGGTCTCACCAATTAACGCGGAATCCAAGTTCGTTTCACTCTGGAGCGACGCAGAGGACACTCATCCGAAGTCTGAGATCGACGGTCACTTCCATCGACTTCAAAATTTTTTCGACACCCACAATATCAAAGTGTTCGAGGTCGCACACGCAGTTCCGGCTGGCGGAACTTCCGCCGGCGGCATTGTGACTGTGCAAGCTGGACTCACAAACAGGGAGCGAATACCAATCCTCATTCATGAACTAACCCACGAGCTACTACACGGTGCAAATAGACCGAGCTTCGACGTGCTGGAAACGGAAGCGGAGGCAGTGTCGTATCTGGTCTGTGCAAGCCTTGGGATTGATACGTTCGCTGATGCAGTCGAAAGCATATCTGCCCTTGGTGGTGGTGAGCAAGCACTTGCCGACGCTGAAGAAAGAATTGTCTCGACCGCAATGGAAATACTGTCGTCGTTGCTGCCATAGATTTTGCTGCAACCCTAAGCACATCTACGCTTTCGCGGAATGTTGCTGTTGGAGAGCGGGGCTTTCTGAACTGCAATAGCCGTCGGTCAAGTCGCTGCGATTAAGGCATATTCGCCAATTCCAATGCCTCTCCTAGCTCCATGTTTTAATGTTCGGTCCGACGTTGTGTACAAACATCAAAACACTTCACAAGGGAGATACAACATGACGAACAAACCTGTATACAGCAAACGACTCGGGCGAATAGAAGTCGCAGTCTGGCGTAATGAAACCCCCGACTCAATCTGGCACAACGTTACCTTTAGCCGCTCGTATCGTGACGAGCAGGGTGAGTTGCAATCTACGTCAAACTTCCGGGCAGACGACATGGCCGCCATTTCGTTTCTGTGCGGAAAAGCGTACGACTTTCTATCGAGCGACGATGCACCACTTGCATAGCTCCAGACTCCCAAGGCAGGTACCAATTCGGTGCCTGCCTTCCATTTTTCTTACGTGACAACAGACGAGCCCGTTCAGGTATCAGCTCGCAGTCGGTCCTTCGGCTGGTGACTGTTGTCACATTGTACCTCGGGCAATCGAACCGTCAAAAGATGAATCGGCGTAAGATCACGGCCCCCCAGCATAGAACGAACGCCATGGCTTGCTCTGGATACAAGCAGGCCAAAGCCCCAAGGAACATAAACATTGGCAACTGAATATAGAGCATGAGCTTACGCTGCCTCCCTACCCTCGCCATCCTGGTTCGCGTCTTCGGCGTAAACCTTGACCGGCACTCTTCGAAGTTTAAGCGCCTGATGCGGAATCAAATCGAACGCTTGGCT
>JBGSUV010000007.1:0-126525 GCA_041753315.1 Pirellulaceae bacterium
GCGATCGTGTGGACATAGTCGCCACGGAATCGCTTGTTGGCATCACTGCGTCGCTTGTTGACCGCGTCGATCGGTGGTCGCGATGGGATCAGACTGTCACAGCCATCGCCAATCAGATCCGTACGGCCAACCGAGCGGAGTGCTTCGCGGACTTCGAAGTAATTCTCCGGCTTAAAAAACTGCATCAACGCCCGCTGCATCTTACGTTCTTTCATCGCTTTGGCGATGTACACCGGCTGCTTGGTAAACGGATCGATTTCGGTGTAATACATGGTGGTGGCGACATCTAAGGGCGCGGGAATGAAGTCCTGTACCGCGTCGGGCTTGTAGCCGTTTCGCTTTAGAAACAACGCCAACTCGATCATCGCATTGAGATCACTGCCCGGGTGCGAGGCGATGAAGTAGGGGACGATGAACTGTTTCTTGCCCACCCGTTCAGATTCGCGTTTGAAGACTTCGGTAAAATGTTCAAAGTCGTCGTTCTTGGGCTTGCGCATCTTATTCAACGTGCCCGCATCGACGTGTTCGGGGGCGACTTTCAATTTTCCGCCAACGTGATGCGCTGTGAGTTCTTTCAGGTACTCTGGCGATGTCCGCGCCAGGTCCATGCGAATGCCGCTGGCGACCAGCACCTTCTTGACCCCCGGCAAATTTCTGGCTTCCCGCATCAGCTGGATCACCGGCTGGTGATCGACACCCAGCAGCTTACAGATCTTTGGATGCACACACGATTGTCGGCGACAGACCGCTTCGACTTCCGGCTTGGTGCATTGCATTTGATACATGTTGGCCGTCGGCCCGCCAATGTCGCTGACCACGCCGGTAAAGGTTTTGTCCTGGGTCATCTTCGTGATTTCGCTTAGCACCGATTGTTTGCTGCGCGATTGAATGATCCGCCCCTGGTGCGCCGTGATTGAACAAAATGTACAACCCCCAAAACAGCCACGCATGATCGTGACCGAATCTTTGATCATTTCGAAGGCTGGAATCGGCTCTTTGTAGCTCGGGTGCGCTTGCCGCGTATAGGGAAAGCCGTAGATGCGATCCATGGCCTGTTCGGAAATTGGCAGTTGAGGCGGATTGACGACAACCGCTTGGTTGCCATGCCACTGGACCAACCGCTTGGCATTATAAGGATTGGTTTCGTTGTGGATGATGCGGGTTGCTTCCGCGAACTGAAACTTGTCCGCTACCACTGCGTCATAGTTGGGAAGCGTGAGCGCATCCTCAGGTGGCGTCTCGGAAGCACCCATGGCATAGGCCACACCGCGCATGTTACGGAGATCCTTGACCGTCTCTCCCGCTTGCAATCGCTGTGAGATTTCAACGATCGCATTTTCTCCCATGCCGAACACAACGAGGTCAGCCTTGCTATCGAGCAAAATGCTCTTGCGGACTTTGTCGCTCCAGTAATCGTAATGCGCCAAGCGCCGCAGGGATGCTTCGACACCTCCCGCGATGATTGGAACCCCTTTAAATGCCTCGCGCGCCCGCTGACAGTAGCTGAGCGTGGCACGGTCAGGCCGCAAGCCGATTTTGCCACCCGGCGAGTAGGCGTCGTCGTTGCGCACCTTCTTATTGGCCGTGTAGTGGTTGATCATCGAGTCCATGTTGCCCGCACTGATGCCAAAAAACAGCTTGGGCCGTCCAAAACGCTTCCAGTCTTCGCACGAATGCCAGTCGGGTTGCGAGATGATCCCGACGCGGAATCCTGCACCTTCCAGTGTCCGTCCAAGAATGCTCATCGCAAAGCTGGGATGATCAATGTAGGCATCCCCAGTGACGATGACGACGTCGAGTTCGTCCCAGCCGCGTTCCGAAGCTTCCTTCATCGACATAGGGAGTGGACGAGGAGCCACGGCACCGGTTGGCCCGCACATCTGCGGTAAATTGGTCAAGTAACGGTCGGCTAGCATGGCTTCGCCGAGAACGGGGAGTTGCATCAAATGGCTGCTTCGAAAAGTTACCTGAACGAGGGGGGCGGTTGCCAGCGAGTTCTGGAAGTACGATTGTACCCGCACGTCGAGAAACTGTCGAAAGCAATTTTTTTCGAACGCCTAAAGGCTCACGCCGAGCTCGTTCCAAGTCTCCGCCCGGAATTGCTCGTTCTAAGGCTCTGCCGGCTCCGCCTGGAATGCAATGCTTGCTCGTTCCAAGGCTCTGCCTGGAATGCGGTGCTCGGAGGTCCGCCTCCCTTTGATATTTGCTACGTTTTATAGCACGGATGGCAAGGCCGGAGCACGGCTGAAGAGAGCACGCTTGTGAACCAACACATGCGACCATTTCCTAGGGATTCGTAAAGATCGAAGAGGAAAAGCTCGGGAGGTTCTTGATTATAAATGGGAGTTAAATATGAAGAGCCAACGAAGCATCGCTTGGAACATCATTCCAACTCCTTAACCGCGGCGGATCTGAGAGCCTTTAAAATTGACTTGAACTCGATAAATAATCTTCTCCCGCAATTCGATGCTGCCGGTCTGCAAGTCAAAACGGCTGGGTACATCTTGGATGTGTTTGTCAACCACTGCGTGAAAACCGCGTTCGGAAAAAATGTCGATCAACATCCACAAGGCCAACGGATTGTGAAATAAGGGATCTTCCGTGTTCACTTGAGCGCGACCGGAAAGCGCATGCCGCTGGATGATCGGCATGAATTTGCTTTGGATGATGTTGACGACGCGGACAAATAATTCGGTTTGCTCCAGTTCGTAACTGTCCAATCGATGGACAAGCTGCTGACGAGCGTGGAGCACAATATCTTCGGCTAACGGCAGTGGACGCAAGCGATCGAAGGTGCGGGCGTGCAGTTCTAGGGAGCTTTGATATTGCAACTCACGCAGAATATTGGCCTCGACCTCGGCGATCGGACCTTCTGCGTTAATGAAGTGATAGTGGTAGATTTCCTTGAGCGAAGTTAGAGCATCCCACGTTTGCTCCTTGAAAACTCGATAGCGTCGCCGAGCTGTTTCCGGTTGCAAGTCAGTTGAGCGAACCTCTAACGTCCTTCCAATCCCGGTATCCTCAACATTGCGGTTGTGTTCGAGAAAATCGAGACCGCGTTTCAACTGTCGTTCAATACTTGTCTTCTCGCTGACAAACAACACCATGGCATGGATGGTAGGGTGTCGAAAGTGCATGGCGTGTTCGGTATCGGCAAACTCGCTGTGCAAGCGATTGATATTGTCGACCAACAACTTTAAGCACTCGACTTGGACTCGCGTGCGGGGAAAGCCGTCCAGAATTGCACCGTCTCGGAATTGCACATCCAGCAATTTGCGGAGCAGGATCGCGACGACCTCTTTGTCGCCAACCATCCCACCTTGATCTTTGATCCGAATGGCTTCGTCTGATGTAAGCAGGTCGCTGATAACGATTGGCTGGCAAGTCAAGCCACGGGCCTGCATGACAAACCTGGTGTGGGTTCCCTTGCCTGCACCCGGTGCGCCACCGAGCAGGATCAGTTCCTTCGGAAAACGCAGGTTGACGCGTCCCACTTCGTCGACCAACTCCTCCCAAACCGTCTTGAAGATAACCTGTGCGTCTTTGATTTCCAGGTCTTGCGTCGGCTGGATGTCGGCTGCGGCCATGTCTGTTTTCCTGGGGTCAATCGGTCGATTCAACGAATAGCCTGTGACGTTAACGCAGATTGAAGGAACGAGCAAGTTTAGTGACCTCACGAAGCCAAAAATGCGTTAAACTATTTGCATGGACGATTCCCCGTACACACCTCCCAAATCGGTCGAAGATGCCCCATTGGGCGACATGCACGCAACATCGAAGAGCCACTGGTTCATTCGCACCATGGCCATATTCACTGGTGCGATGATGGTTGGCATGGCGTTCACGATGATGTTCATTGAACCACAAATCGTATTTAGCCTTTTGTGGTTTGGGATGATGCTCTTTGGTATCCTTTTCGTCCGAGCTGGTATCCTCGATCGTCCACCCAAATTGGAATTTCTCAGCGCGACCAAACGAGCTCAGCGTCGCAAAAATCTGTTTTAGGCTCCTTGTCCGCGTTAGCTCAGCAGTCGAGAGCTGGGTCGACTAAACCGTTTTGCTCAAAGCCCCTCATTCGCAATAGGCAGGCATCGCAATGTCGACAGGGGCGATTTTCGGGCGAAGGGTCGTAGCAACTGATTGTCTGCGAATAGTCGACACCCAGTTTTAATCCGGTTGCAATGATCTGCGCTTTGGTCATCTCAATCAGTGGTGTGTGAAGGGCGAGAACTGAATTCCCCTCGACACCCACCTTGGTTGCCAAGTTGGCCATGCGCTCAAACGCGGCGATGAATTCCGGTCGACAGTCAGGATAACCGCTGTAGTCCAGGGCATTGACTCCAATAAAAATGTCGTTTGCTCCGATGCTCTCCGCATATGCGAGGGCTAGCGACAAGAAGACTGTGTTGCGGGCTGGCACGTAGGTAACCGGGATCTCACTCCCCACATCATCCACTGAGTCGTGTTTGGGGACGTCGATGTCGGCGGTCAGCGCCGATCCACCAAATTGGGCCAAGTTGATATCGACAATCACATGGGCAGCTACTTGACTTGTGGCTGCCAGTGCGCGAGCTCGTTCCAACTCGGTTTGATGTCGCTGGCCATAACGGAAGCTGATTGCATAAATGTTGTAACCGGCATCAATTGCCAGCGCCAGTACGGTTGCGGAATCCAGACCACCGCTGAGGAGCACCACAGCTTTGCGTTGAGCATCCATAACGTTGTTAATCACTTTCGCGGTCGAGATGTCCAGAACGATTGATGGCTCGAATCAGGCGCCAACCTGCCAAAAGACTGACGGCATAACCGATCAGTCCCAGCAGGCTCAGCTTCTCGATCCCTAGCCAGCCACTTTGCATGAATAATAGCGGCGGGACCTTAAATGCCAAGAGCATTGATGAACCGAGAAAAACCGAGCTGATCAATAGGCCGAGTACGATACGGTTGACCGAAGGACTCAGTCCTTTGTGGGCCAAGTGGACGTCCAGTCGTCCTTCTTGAACCAATTGCATGATATTGCTGACCTGTTCTGGAAGCGTTTCGAGCATCGCTTCGAACTCGACATAAATCCTCCGCATCCGTTTTAACTGCCGTCGTGGAGAAAGTCGGCGGAGCCACATTTTTCGGAAAAAGGGTTGCATGACTTCCAACAAGCTGAATTGCGGAGACAGCTGATGCAAAGTCCCTTCCAAGGTGATCAACATTTTGATCAACAACGAGGTTTGCGGTGGAAGCGATATCTGATGTCGGTGCATGATATCGGTTACATCCGTAAGTGCGCCACTCAAGTCGAAACTTTCCAAGGGTTGGGAACCATAGTTTGCTACCAGGTCGGCGACGTCAATCGACAGGATACTATCATCTAAACGAGGCGGCGTTCTACCGACGCGTTTGATCAACTTCGTCAGCAAAGCCGTATCGCGAGAGGCCACGGCCAGCAGCATCTCTTCGATCGTTTCGCGCAGGCGATCGTCGATGCGTCCCACCATGCCGAAGTCCAGCAAACCAAGCTCGTCGCCATGAAGCACCAAGATGTTTCCCGGGTGAGGATCGGCATGATAGACCCCATGCATAAAGATCATCTCGACGTACAATTCAGCCGCCAAGCGAGCGAGCTGCTGCCGGGCTGCCTCACCGCACTCTGCGGTGGCGTGGTGTTCCGAGAGTTGGCTGACCGCGATACCGTTGAGTCGTTCCATGGTCAGCACTCTGGCAGATGAGAGCTTGGGGAACGGAGCGGGAATGTGAACGCACTTGAACGCGGCAAGCTCTCGTCCAAATATTTGCAAATGCTGCAGCTCGCGGGAAAAATTAAGTTCGCGGCGCAACGATCTGGAAAGCTGTTCGACCAAGACGCGCGGCTTCCAGACCTCGATTTCAGGAATGTGTTCTGCGAGCGTGGCAAGACCAGCCAACACCTCAAGATCCTCGCGCACTTTGTTATGAATGTCTGCGTGCTGGACTTTCACAACGACTTCGGTTCCATCCATGAGCCGCGCAGGGTGCACTTGACCGATGGAGGCAGAGGCGATGGCCGTTCCGTCAAACTCTGCAAACAGCTCCTTGATGGGTTTCCCTAACTCCTTCTCAATAATCTCGATGACCTTCTCCGCCGGATCGGCGGGGACATGCGATTGCAGTGAAGTCAATTCATTGGCAAGCGTGGGGCCGATGAGATCAGGTCGCAAGCTAAGTACCTGCCCAAGCTTGATGAAAGTGGGGCCGAGGTCCGTCAGCGCCAGTCGTATCCGCTTTTCGCGTGAAAAGCTGGCCAGCGGTACCCCTTCGTCATCTTTAATCCAGTCGCGAATGAAATCAAACTTGAGCTGACTGAGCCAGTCCGCTAAGCCATAACGCCGCAATATCGCGATGATCTCCTGCCAACGGCGGAGGTTGCGATAGAGTTGCGGAATGGAACTGATTTTCATGCGTTTAAAGATCTTGGCGATCAACTTGGGGAAGCCGCCTTAAGACCATTTCAATGAATGTTGTTTTTATCGACCAAGCCATGCACATCGGGAGCTGATATCCAACTGCACGCGAGGTTGTCAGTTTATGACGCGAGGGTTTTTCAGGATTGGCGCAGTTGCTGCATGACCTCGCGAACGACTTGTTCAATAAAATTATCCGTCGGCATGTCGTCGGTGTTGCTATCCGTATTGGGGGCAATGTCAGGTAACCATTCACGCAGCTCACTGAGTATCTGTGCCAAATGCGCTTGGGTTTTCTTGGCGGTCGCGATTTGCTCTGGTGACAGTGGTTGGCGACTCTGCCCCAAATCCCAGCCCCGCGACAAGGCTCCCCGTCGAAAGCCCTCTGGAAATTCCGGCTGGCCTATCATCGCATCAAACAGGGGGAGCAGACGATATTGCAGTTGCATCGCTCGATCCCACTGGCCGCGCGTACAGGCTTCGTAAATAGCTCGTGTTAGCTCCGGAACAACTCCGCTGGTCGCATTGGTGCCACCATTGCAACCAATCAGCAGCATGGGTGCCAAGGCAGCATCCCATCCAGTTAGAAACGAGAATTCAGGACGTTGCGAGCGAACGGCAGCAATCATGCGCATCATTTGCGGAATGTCACCCGAACTATCTTTGATCCCAACGATGCGGGGACAGTCGAGTGCCAATCGCCGCACCGTGGCAACTTCAATGGGAGAAGCAAACAGCGGAATATTGTAAAGTGTCACATCGACCGAAACGTGGTCGGCTATTTCCTTGAAGTACTGGTAAACCGCTTCTTGTCCCAATTTGTAATAAAACGGAGCGACAATTGCCACCGCCCGCACTCCCATCGCTCCATACGTTTCGCAAGCATCGATCGTCTCACGCACATTCGCTTCCGCAGCTCCGGCCAAAATGGGCACTCGATTCCCGATATGCTGTGTCAATACTTCGATAATGCGTCGTCGTTCGGGTGCCGTAAAACGAGTGAACTCACCAGTCGAACCGTTTGGATACAATCCATGGACGCCGCGGTCAATCAACCAATCGACGTATGCGCACAGCTTATCCTCGTCGACTTGGCCACGTGCATTGACCGGGGTGATGTTGGGTGTGTAGATGCCTTCCATAGGTTGTGTCATGGTCCGCCTTGTGAGGGTTCGCGTTGTAGGGGAAGATTGAGCAGTTAGTTTCGGTTTTTAGGGCAGGCTCGTTTTATCGGGGATAATTGCCGTGAGCTAGACGTTAGCGATACATGAGCCCCGACGTCCATTGTGTATTCCCGAAGATAATTTTTAGTCGCCAAAGACAATCCGTTGATCGTCGATGACAATTGTGCGTCGCCGGCGACAATTATTTATCCCGGACGACAATTGGCGACATGCTTAGTCTAATTGTAGATCGCAATTTCCCACACTCGCCCACAAAGTTCATGCTGAAGAACCGCCAAAATCAGGATAATCGTTCCACTGTCGCACGCGGAATCGCTGTCGGGTGCATGTTGGCGATTGTAGCCTACTGGGTCGCGTTCTTTAGCCAACCCTCCATTTTGGGTTTTCGCGGCGAAGCTGGAAGCACACTGACACGCTGGTCTGACCTGTCCATGCTGCTGCTCGTTGATGAGCTGTTCGCAGGCATGTCGGGGAACGGGCGGCTGGAAACGGGAATCTTCGATCGCTTACCCATCGCTTTCGCAGGCATTGCCTATCTCGCTCTGGGCTGGGTGATCGGCTACCCGGCAATCCTATTTTCTGGCCTTGCGAACTGGCTTTCGCGTCTTGAGGTATTTGCACTATCGATCTTGTCCGGGTTGGCACTGCTGTCCACAGCTACTTTGTTGGTGGGGCTCTGTGGCGGTTTGCACACGCGTTGGCCATTGGTGGCAGTGGTCACCCTGTTAATGGCGATCAGCATCTGGTCGCAGAATCGCTTTAGGACATGGTCCGACGGCAACCATGCAAAGGCTGGCGATCCCATGCTTCCGTTGGAACTGGCACCGCTCAACTTGCCTCCGACGAATTTCGGTAGTCTTTGGTTGCAGCGCTTGTTACCCGTCGCCGTCGTTGGGATGGTGGTACTCTACCTGCTGAATAGCCTGATGACTCCGTACGAGTTTGATGTCGTCGAATACCATTTACAGGCCCCCAAGGAATTTGCAGCAGCCGGAAGAATTGATTTTGTACCACATAATGTGTACGCGAACATGCCCTTGGGAACAGAGATGCATGCTCTGGCAATGATGAACTTCATTGGGCGGCAAACCCCTGATGCATGGTGGTGGGGCGGTCTGATTGGCAAATTTGTCATCGGCTCATATTCATTGATCGCCGCGGCTTTGCTTGGTGGTTTATTCTATCGCCATTTTGGAAGTTTTGGCGGATGGAGTTCCGCCGGCATATTCCTTTCAGTTCCAGGCAACATATTTGTGACCAACGCAGGGCTCATTGATGTCGTGGTTGGAGCCTATTTGTTAGCCATGCTCGTCGTGTGGACTGTCCCTTGGCCTCCCAAACATTTGCTGGCTTGCTTTGGACTTACAAGTTTATTTGCTGGAGCGGCGGCAGCTTGCAAGTACCCAGGCTTTGTCTATGCAGTTGCACCGCTAGGCCTGGTCAGTGCCTACTGGATGATTCGAACTGGCATGCGTCCCTGGCGGCAAATGCAATTGGTTGGCGTAGGTGTGATCGCGATGTGCTTGACCTGTGTTCCGTGGCTTGTGAAGAACGCGGTACAGACTGGCAATCCGGTTTATCCTTTGGCGGCAAACCTTTTTGGCGGGCGTGAGTTGGATCCGCAACGGATTGAACAATGGAAGACGGCGCATGCCGTACCCAGCGTGGACGGTTCTGCATACGGAGTGGCCGCGCTGCTGAAGGCTTTGCGACAGCTCGTCATCGAATCGCCGTTCCTGGGTCCCAGTCTGGTTGCTCCTGCGGCATGTGGACTGCTGATTTGGGTGTGGTTGTACCTATCCAATAGGAGTCGCATACGAAAGCCTAATCCACAGATGATTGGAATTGAGGTGGACCAATCTCTCGTTTCGCAGAAGTTGCCTCAGTGGATTTATAGTTGGTTTGGACTTGCGGCTTGGATACTGTTTGTCTGGTACTTTGCAACCCATCGCATCGATCGCTTTTGGTTGCCAGTGGTTCCCATTTACGCGGGAATGGCCATGCTTGCGGTTGTGTTTATCGCTCGCTGGCTATCGGTTTCGCTGGCCGCGCTGGTGGTGTTGATCAGCATCGGTTATACGGCGTTTGCTACTGCATCGGGGACGTTGGGTGATCATCGTTTTTTTGTCAGCCTCCATGCATTGCGAAACGATGCAGGTGAAGACGACTTACCTGGTAGAATGAGCCCAATGGCGCTGTGGATCAATCAGAACCTCATCGCGCCGACTGACAAACTGTTGCTCGTAGGAGAAGCTCGCGTGTACGACTTTGTTCCAGACATCGAGTACGCCACCTGTTTTAATGAAAATCCGGCTGAGACTTTATTGCGAGATAAGACCGTTCAAGAGCAGCAAGACAACTTGCGAAAATCGCAGGTAACACATCTGCTGATCAACTGGATTGAAATTGCTCGTTATCGAGGTCCGGGCAATTATGGTTTCAGCGCATGGCCTCAGCGGAGTGATGTCGAGCAATGGATTAACGCTGGTATCGTCGAGCGCGTTGACTGGCCATTTGATTCTGCAGATGCCGAGTTGTTTCGCGTGGTTCGGGGCAAAAATGAGCCGCGTGCGGTCCTACCGTCGGCGTCTCAAGCGGTAAGGATGGGGGTTGTTGTTCCCCCAAAAAATCGTTCGCAACTCCTTGCCAGCGACCGAGTGCGCGCGCGGTGGATTCAAGAGGAGTAGCCATGACGAACGCTCGTGGACTGGCGAAATGGCTGGTTGCCATTCCGGGGAAATGCATGATTTTTGCAGTGCGAGTCTATCAGCGAGGCATATCGCCGTTGATTGGTCCAAGTTGCCGTTTTCAGCCGACATGTAGCGAATACATGATCGAGGCCATTCGGAAGTATGGAGCGGTCCGCGGCGGTTGCAAAGGGTTGTGGCGGATCATCCGCTGTAATCCCTTTACGCGAGGTGGTTTTGATCCCCCGTGACCGATGCGATGTTTTATACTGGTGGTGTGGGAAAAGATCATCGCGCATGATGCTAAATGCAACTTCAGCATACGCCCGAAACGAGGCCCCATGACAACGACCCCCGATCCTGAACAGCCTGAGCATGATCAGGCTCCCGCCCCGATTGAATTCGAAGCAGTGAATGATACCTCCAGTGAACCAAGCGTGTCGCCGGTGCTGCGTCCCGCGCTGCCTGATTGGGGCGTCTACCTTCGACCTCCTGAAGATGGCTTGGAATGGCTCCATCCCGAAGATGTTGAATGGGCGCATGAATTGATTCCCAGCCAACGCATATTCCGTCGCAGTCGTTGGGACGGCATGTACTACTGGCTCCACTATGGCTCGCAGACGGTCCGCGTACGGCCAACTCTGTGGTTGCTGGTTCCGCCTGTCGATTTCGATGTGGGAGAGCAAATCGAGTTGATTGCCAAGCATGGAGTCAACGATGCAGGCATCTATCGCATTGCCGATATCATGTTCAACCCACGGCTCAATCAAATTGAGTATTACTTGCGGCGCGATGAACTTGTGATCAGTCGTTCGTTCGAGAGAGAGGATTTACAAGCGCTTCAGCTTCGCCATGAAAAGCTGCGGGCAGGTTTCTATCAGCATGAACGCCCCAAATCTGCTTTGCCCGACGACCTCGAACTCCTGGACGTGGGCGATCTCTTTGACGAATAGAGACAGTTATACTTCGATGTCGACCTGCTCCTGCAACCACCGTCCGTAGGCATCCGAAACGTGAACTTCATCGATCAGGATTTCAGGAGTCTCGTAGGGATGGTTTGTCGAGATGCTCTCAATTAGGCTATGTTCACGCTCGCGGGTTGTCTTGATGCTCAAGCGATACTCGGTGCCATTGCAGATTTCTCCCTTCCATCGGTAAACACTTTGGATCGGCCCAGTAATTTGTATGCACGCGGCAAGTCGATGTTCGATCAAGAGCCGTGCCAATGTGCGTGCTTGGGCTTCCGTCTCAGTCGTGGTGGATATTTCTACAATGGAAAGCGACATGGTGAATTTTGGCTGGATTCGTTCAAGTGAAACGGTGAGTTGAAAACATGTGTGGAAGATACACTTTGAAAACAGTACCTGACCAGTGGGGACAGTTGCTGCTGCCGTTAATTGACGTGGCGACGGTCAATCAATCATGGCATCCACGTTACAACATCGCACCCACGCAGCAGGTCCTGGCGGTCGCATGTGGAGAACAGCCTGCGGGTGTTCCAATATCGGCTGGACTATTGCCCGAAACTGGAGCGGAAGAACAGATATCATTTGCAACAGCCAAAGGTAGGTGGGCACACTATTTTCGTTGGGGGTTAATTCCAGCCTGGGCTGCAGATCTGGCGATCGGTAATTCGATGATCAACGCGCGCAGTGAAAGTCTGCATGAAAAACGTTCTTTCAAAGGGCCGTTGGGGAAACGTCGCTGTTTGATTGTCGCGGATGGTTATTACGAATGGCAACTTGGAATGGATTGTAAGAAGCATCCCTTTTGGATCACACCTGCGCATGGCGGCGTTATCCATTTCGCGGGTTTGTGGGAGGTGAATTCAAAGGCAAAGGGACGGCCGGTAACATCTTGTACGATCATCACAACGGCTGCCAGCCCAGACCTGAAGCACTTGCATGATCGAATGCCGGTCGTATTCGACGCGCTAGAGGCTGAGCGTTGGTTGGATCTAACTTGTGAAGCCGATGAAGCCCAAGCGTTGTTGGGACCTGCCGATGAAGGTTATTTCGCGCCGCAAGAAGTCAGCACCTATGTCAACAATCCGCGGCACGAAGATGCAGCCTGCATTGAGCCGCCGCAGGGGAGTTGAATAACCGCCGTCTCTATCATCGAATTCGTTCCAGCATAGATGTCGTGGTTGCAGATGGATGGAATTCCACGCAACACGGACATCGACCGAGAACTCATTCAAACGCATTTCTCCGAGCAATTGGACCAGCACCTTCAGGCAGCACATGGCTGACGATACTTCGCGAAAAATCGAGGCGATTCTCGCGCCTGCTGCCGATAAAGACGTTTCGGCAGACGACAGCCTCGCGATTCAAGAGGCTGATCAACTCGAAAGAGCATCTAAGCAGCCTGCGTATCGAGCCGAACGAGCAGTTGCCCAATTAGTAGCAGAATTAAAGGAACGAATTAGTTACTTATGTTTTCCGACAAGTTGATCGATTAGCAATTCGAGTTCAACTTTTTCGATGCCCATTTTTGCTGCGGCTAAGGCAAAAAGTCGTTTTTCAACTTCGCTCAGTTTTCCGTCAGCGGCCATCATGCGCATGAGATCTGCGAGCATTTGGTTTTGTTCGGCGCGATCGATTGGGAACTTCAGGGTGGCGTCATTTCCTAAGGCAAAGGCGATTGCCTTTTCCAGGTCCTCTTCTTCCAAGCCCAATGAGCTGCAACGATCGACTAACAGAGCGATCTCTTGTTCGGTAAGGCTTCCATCAGCAGCGGCCATGATGACCAGGTTTTTGAGATGATCGAGTTGTTTCACCGAAGGCTCCGCATTGAGCAAAGAGTACCACATGAATATCGCATGAGTATCGCGCGCCCCGGACGATCTCAAGCGCGTGGGCTGCCGAAGATGATTCGCCGCATGGCGTGTAAACGACTGGTAGGATTGTCGCTGCTTTATCTCGCGCGTCAACTAGACCGAACGACGGGTAGTTACATGCTCAAGTAATGGGAAGTCTTTTTAGTTTGATATCATCCATGTTGAGTCCGATGGCTGTGACGATGGCCACCAAATCGGCTTGGCCACGAGCGTGTAGTTTTTCGCTGATTGAGGCCTTGTGCCGCTGTATCGTTTTGGGGCTGCGGTACAAAACAGCCGCAGCTTCGGGGACGCTCATGCCGTGTCCGAGTAGGACCAGTACTTCCAATTCGCGTTGAGTAAGAACGTTGAGGGGGCCAAGATCGATGTAGGCACTCGAAACGGTCTCGCAGTTGTTTGTCAGTAGGCTGCTTACCGGTTCGTTGCTTCGTTCATGCGTCACCACGATGGCTCGACCATAGGGTGGACGATGGTCATGGATAGGCCAAACTGTCGACTGGATACGACGGCCATGGTAGATGTGGCAAATGGAAAGAGCCTTTCCTTCTTTGAGCACGCGTCGAATCAATGCAAGGCGTTCTTTAGCGAAAGCGGGTGGATGGAAATCATGAATGGTCTTACCCCGGTAGTCGATGTCGACTGATTTAGAGAACAACAACTTGGCGGTGTCATTCACGAAGATCAGGTTTCCTTCGGCATCGGTGATGCTCACTCCGATTCCCGGCGATAGCGATAAAGCACTCCAGAGCGACGACTTGTCGATCTCGGGGCCATCGGCGCGCACGATTTCGCTCGAAAGATTGGCGGTGTTGGCGGGCGTTGTCTGGTTCATATGTGGGTGGATCCAGTTTTCGGGTGAGACCATCACACCTCCTTGTGCAGACACCTTCCTTGTAATTCGAGGGGAAATGGATGAATCGCCTCATAGTCTACGGGGGCCACCATCGTCGATACTAGTACTAGCACGGAGCGGCACCGAGTTAGAGGGAACTAACAAAATAATCCGTCAATGCGGGTAACCCGTCGACGGGTTGCGTGAGGCGAGAGGGACTGTGGGGCAACGGGCCCTCTCGCCAAAACGCATTGCCCTAGCAGAATCGTTGCACTGCGATTATATTTGCAGCATTGTCAATCACGCAAACCGTCGCGACGACGCTTAGCGTGCCACAGGTTATCTACTATTTTCCTGTGGTTTTAACCCTTATCGGCCGCATTAAAGCTGATAAAACCTCAGAAACGATTTCGTTCATGGCGATTAAAAAGACTTTTCCTAAACGGGCGAGTTCGCGTCCATCCGATGGCAAGAAACCCTTTCGACGCCGCGGTTCCAAGAATAAAAGCAGCACTCCAGCCGATCCCAATGCTCAGCGGCTGAACAAGATTCTCGCTTCGGCTGGACTCGGCAGCCGCCGCGATGTTGAAGAGCTTATCATCCAAGGCCGCGTTGAAATCGACCGAGAAATCGTCACCGACTTGAGTCGCAAAGTAGATCCGCGGACCGTCGTGATCAAAGTTGATGGGAGCGTACTGAAAAAAGAACAGTTGATCTACTACGCGCTTAATAAGCCCAGCGGAGTTCTTTCGACCAACCGCGATCCCGACGGACGGATGCGGGTCATCGACTTAGTGCCCGATAAACACCGCGTCTTTTCTGTCGGCAGGCTCGACCGCAGTAGCGAAGGGCTGATCCTGTTGACCAACGACGGCGAACTGGCCCAGCGACTGGCGCACCCCAAATTTGCCGTTCAAAAGGCTTACTTTGTCGTCGTCTCCGGTGTTATGACGCAGGAAGAACTAGATAAACTTCGCAAGGGAGTGCACTTGGCGGAAGGGTTTGCCCGGATCGACGGGGCGACCATTCGACGACAGCGCAAGGGCTGTACGGAAATTGAAATTGTCTTGTCCGAGGGGAAAAACCGGGAGATTCGTCGGATTCTGGCCCGAGCAGGACACAAAGTCGTAGTGCTGCGACGGATCGCAATCGGACCATTGCGATTGGGTCAGTTGCCGGTCGGAGCCTCGCGCATCTTGCTCCCCTCGGAAGTTCGCGCGCTGTATGCAGCTACGGAGCGCAAACCCGTTGATCGCAAAAAAACGAATTCGGCAGCAGGTAAGGCCGTGACAGCTCAAACGGTCAAGTCCAAACGTCCCAGTCGTAAATCAACGCTGGACGACATGGATGATGATGAGGCACTTCCTATCCAAACTTACAAAAACGACAACCGCGGGCGTGCGAACTCCGAAAATGCGAGCGACGATGATGCTCCAGTTGCACGTGGCAGAAATAAAAGTAAACCCGTGGGAGGTAAGCACAGCAGTGCCAACCACGATCGCTTTGACGACCTTGACGACGACTTTGAAGAGGATGACTTCGCCGATGACCATTCGAGCGAAGTTGAATTCGACGGCAATTTCGCTTTAGGCCAGCTCGACGACGATTTTGATAGTAGTGACTTTGATAGTGGTGACTTTGACGACGACGACTTTGTAGGGCACTTCAGCAGTTCGACCGCCGGCGCTGTTCTCGATTACGACAGCGAAGAGCCAGGCGCGCCAAATTCGAAACAGCCTCGCAAGTCAGCTTCCTCCAGTCGTGCAACGGAGCGCTCCGAAACGCGTCCAAGCGGCCGCAATGGCGGGAAAAAGCAAGCCAAATCGGCTACACCGCGGGGGGTTACCAAACATGAATCCAACCGGGCGGCTGGACCCGTTCGAAAGGCTGCCAAGGGAGGAAAGCGAAGCAATATCAGGGCCGGCGGTCGAACCAGTCGGCCAACGGAGATGGGCGGACGCCCCGAGGCTGGTCGAAGTGGGGCTGGTAAGAAGTCAAGTCAACCATCAAAATCTCGCGGCAACAAGTCAAAGTCGAAGGGACCTAAAGGACGCTAGTTGTACAGCGCCACATTGATGAAATCCCAACCCGAAGCGTTAGCGAGGGAAAGACTTATGCAAGGTCCCTCGCTTACGCTTCGGGTTGCGAAAAAAACAGCACTTTTGACGAAAGTGGCGCTGTCCAACTAGTTAGCCTACGGATTATCAAATGACATACTTTGCCGATCATGCGGTGTCGGTTGTGACACCGATTGTGAGCAACGACCTGATCGCCAAGCAGACGCGTTGCCTACGTGTACGCGTGCCCGAAATGGCTCGGCGGGTCACCCCCGGGCAGTTCTTTATGGTCCGCAATCCAAATGGTAATGATCCACTGATTGGCCGCGCATTTGCCTTGTACGACGTCGCGTTGGGATCAGGTGAACTGGAACTGGTTTATATTGTCAAAGGAAAGTTGACGAGCAGCGTTGCTCAGTTGAAAGCTGGTGATCCGATTGCGTTGTGGGGACCACTGGGGAATGGCTTTCCAGCAACTCCAGTGCAACACTTGATCATGGTCGCAGGCGGGATTGGTCAAACCCCGTTCTTGGCACTTGCCAAAGAGGCCCTCGGTCAACAACAGTTTGGCGATAGTCAAAGCCGGCTCACTGGATACACCCAGCGCGTCAGCCTCTGTTATGGAGTTCGCAGTGCTGAATATCTCGCAGGCGTTGAGAGTTTCCGAGAAGTAGGTGTTGAAGTACACCTGGCTACCGAAGATGGCTCAATTGGTCCGGCCGAACGCGTCGACAAGTTGCTTGAACGAATACTTGACGATGGGGCTCCGAATCAGTCCCGTCGCATTGTCTGCTGTGGTCCTGAGCCGATGATGGAAGCGATTGCAAAAATAGCTCATGCGCAAGGCATCGCTTGTCAAGTTTCGCTGGAGACGCCAATGGCTTGCGGCATTGGCATCTGTTTTACGTGCGTCGCAAAAGTCGGTTCAACAGACGATTGGGATTACAAACGGACCTGTGTCGAAGGCCCCGTTTTTGAGTCGACCGACATACTCTGGCACTGAGACCCGTCGATCGTCGGTATTAATAACGCGGCAACTGATTGGGAAGCGTGGCCGTGTTTGGCGGCAAGCTGGTTGTTGGTGGTAGCAACGTATTGCTTCCTCCCAGCGTATTGCTCTTGGTCCCACTAAAGTCGTGTGTGGTTGAGCGTCCGGTTGAGCCGGGGGCAAAGCCAGTCGTCGGAGCGCTTTGGTAAGCACTCGTTGCGGGCGTTTGCGTTCCTCCAATCGGAGTCGATGGGGCGGCAGGGTTGGCAAGAGTGTAGGTTCCTCCAGCACTAGCTTTTGAATCGAAGGAGCTGAGATCTGACGGAGGTGGCAGGGTCGGCAGCGCGTAGGAATTTGCAGGTGGCGTCGGCAGTCCAGAGCTGTTTGGTAACGCTGGGCCCGTTGACGATGCTTTGGCGTTGTAGCTTGTCGACCCGGAATTGGGCATCGAATAGCTTCCCTGAGCGACGGGATAGTTGGACGGCGGATTGCTGCCAGCAGAAATCGCCTGTGAGACGCTGTTGGGTAACGGAATATCGCCAGGGATGCTTGGTAGGTTGGTGGCTGTTTGACCGAGCGTTGTCGCTCCGCCGTAGGCACTGCCATACGCACTGTTCAATGCACTCTTCGTACCGCTCGGAGAGCCGGTGTAAGATCCGCCGTAGGCGTTTGGCAAACTATTGGGGCCACTGGCCAACGTTCCGGCTGCTCCAGCGGTTCCGGCTGTTCCAGTCGTCAAGCCAGCATTGCTGCCCACTTGGTATTGCCCAACTTGAAAGCCATTTCCTTGAGCGGCCAAACCAGCTTGTGGAGTCGTCGTCGGATTGGAATAACCGTAGGTTGAACCTGAGCTCGATGTTCCGGCTAGACTTGAATTACTTCCCGATGTCGCCGTTGATTTGCCCATGGCGGCAATGTTACTGGATGTGTACTTGGCGGCTGGACTTTCTGGCAAGGAGGGCACGTTTCCTTTGCCTGCAAGTGTTTCAGCATCAGGTTCGCGACTAGCGAAAAATTTACTACCAGGCATTTTCCAACTTGGCATCTTCCAGGTTGAACTGCGGCAACCGGTGGAAGCAAAACCTATCGCAACGACCAGGGTCAAACCGAGTCTGCAGCTGACAATACTGCTTTTTTTCATCGCATCGATCCTTCGACGTCTGAACGGAATAGCTCTACCGGTCCTGGTAGAACTTAACTTGTTATGATTACTCGGCATCTGTCGAGTGAAAAATTTAAACAATCCGCAAACTTTACCAAGCTCGCTGGTGGGGCACAGTAGGAAAGTTCGGGGCATGTTGCAAGTCCAACGTGGTGCTTTAATTCTTGATGTGGACGCAACATTAGACATTGACTGATTCTCGAATGGCTACTTGCAGAGTTTGCAACTGGGAACGCATCAATGCGATCGACATGTCATGCATGCTTTGGTTCTTACTGATTTGAGCGACTTGTTGTTCGTAGCTGACATCGCTTCCATCGTGATAGAGAATCTGGTTGCTAACATCGCGGGCACGTTGAATGGCAGTCGGGTGTAGGCCATCGGCTTGGATTCCCGGTGAAACATCTGCAGGTTGAGTTACTGCATCGTGCAACGCCGCTTGAAAGTCTTCGACGCTCAAATCCCGAGTTTTGTAGCCGGGAACATCGCGATTGGCGATGTTGCCCGCCAATAACATATGTCGCTTTTGTGCAAACGCGGCGGTCTGCTCCAGGGCAGGGAGAGTCGAATTACTAAGCCAGGAGTCCCACATAGGATATGCTACGCCGCTCGCGCCAGTGCAAGTTGAGGTTTGATAACGATGGTCCAGGCCATTCCACCCTGTGGACATTGAGCTCCGTAGTAGCCGACGCCTGGTCGATTGGGAGGCGCGGAAATGAGATTGCAACAATCGCGGTGATTAAATGCGTTGAAGCGTGGGTAACCACCTTCATCACCAGCATCCGCAATCTCGATTTCAATCCCGCGGTCTGTCGTGCAACCCACGATCTGGAGTTCGCCTCGTTTAGGGCTGCGATCGATGGCCAATCCCAACACGGTTTCGATGGCGGTCAACATGGAATCGGTGCAAGGCGTTGAACCGACATCATTGGATAAGTCAACTTCGACGAGGAGCCCTTTGGAGTGTAGACGCGGTTGCTGCGTTTCAAGTTCAAAGCGAATCGCATCACGCACGGTCAGTCGATGGGGAGCGGATTGACGCCAAACAGCTAATCGAACCATGGTTCATCCTTCTTCAGAAGTTGCTAAGATCCAAGGTACTTTGATTCAACATGTCCCCCGCCGTGTAGGCATTGCTAGCGAGGATCGAATCGGTTCCATTTTGCAGTTGGGCAGCGATCGCATCGCGTTGCATTGAAATCGCATCGACGGTCACTTGCTCCACCGCGATGATTTCTCGTAAGAGCTGTTGCCCTTCGTTTGCGAGTTGCTGACAGAGTTGGCGACGCTCCGGAGTTGCCCATTGTCGTTGTTCGGGGTCGTCGTGGTGAAACGGAATCAGCCGTTGGTGGATTTGCGCTAATTCGTCCAGAAGATTTGATTTTCGCGACAAGATTCCGAGTGTTACGGACGGTTCGCTGGTTTGCATCGCCTCTTGCTGGGAATTCGTGAGGGCGCGAAGGGCAAGCAGCAGGTCTCGCCTTTGACGCATGCACTGCAACAGCAGTTCGGTGTTGGCTGATTGGCTTTCGCTGTCCATCTTCAGCTTTCAAATGCAACAATTCTTTCACGACCCAAGACGACTTCTAACAAATCAGATGGTTCGCGGCGAGAGCGAAACTTTGCGATTTAGAATTTTGGGTTAAGTGCATCCCCAACGCGGATGGTCGGCGATGTCCTAATTCCACTTGCGAAGCCAGCCGATGAGCTCTTCCCATTCTTGTCGATTGGCTCGCGTGGAAGAGACGAAACGCGCATCGTAATCGGCGGGAATGCGTCGTAGCACCTGTTCAGCCTGGGCGAGTGTTTTTTTGGCCTCAAACTCTCGTCCCAATTTGCGATGGCACACGGCGAGCTGGACCAGGGCTTCCAATGATTCGGGTTGATTGAGGAAGTGACTGGCTGCATTGCGGTACGCCAGGATCGCGTCTTCCCAACGCCCCAGTTCAAACAGTGAATCGGCCTCTCCAAAATAAGCGTTCCGCAGAATTGCTAGCGTCTGTTCCGATGGGCCGCCGGCATCCATCGCGCCGTTGATGGTCTGATGCAAGCTACGGAAGGCGTCAAGCGATTTTTCGAGTAATTCTCTACGCAGCTGCAGTTGTTCACGCCGCGCGTTATCGATGAGGTTTGGATTCGTTTTTAGAATGTGTTCAGGAAGCTGGGCCGCAAAACGATAGGATTTAGCTAGCAAATATCGGGTGTCGTAATATCGAGGATCGTTCGGATAACGGGAAACAGCTTCATTGAGTCGCTGGATGGAGCGAAGGAATTCGGCATTGCTCTGCTGCAAAGCATCGCCGGTCAACGTCGGATTGCTGTTGGGCTGTTCCTGCGCGTTTTCCATGGCATTGAGCAGTAACTGGTCCCCTTTTTGGAAAATCGTCTGTCCCAGTTCAAACAATGTATCTTGCCAAACGGGGCTTTGTGGGTCCAACTGGAAGTCGGTGAGATTGCTCTCGAGTAGTTCGATGGCCTCTTCTAAGGCGCCGAGTTCGACCTTCGCCCGCGCGGCCAACAGACGTGCTTCGTAGCTGACCGGATTGGTCGCGTATTCGACCAAGCAGCGTTCGAGCGGTTCAATTGACTTGCTCCATTCGCCGGCATGGATATAGTTTTGGCCCAACGCGACAAAACCGCGCGCGCGCTTAACACGATTTTCGTATCGCAAATAGTCAACCAGGAACTTATTGGCTTTGTTCAGGTCGTTGGCCAATCGATAGTTCTCAGCAGTCGACCAGAGGATATCAGGATAGTCGCTGGAACGAAGCTCAAGCCGTGCAAGTTCTTCAAATTTCTGTGCGGCTAACTTGTAACGGTGGTTCAACTGTGACCTGCGTTCTGCCCGGGCTTCCTCCGTTGGGGTGAGCGGGAGGGCGGCAATATCGTCGCCCCATTGCTGGTATGTTTCAGCTTGCAAGCGAATCGTGTCATTCATCGGAAAAGCCAGAGCAAGGAAGTCTGCGAACTGGATGACTTTTTCATACTCGTTTTGGCTGCGAAGAACTCGTGCAATTTCCAGCAATCGCAGTCTCAGTTGTTCCAGTGGCACCCAATAACCGTTGTACAAACTGATATCTTCGATATTGCGAAGAAAGTGATGTACGGTGGTGACCACGCTATCCAGATGGCCGGTTTCGAGCAAGATTTCTGCTTCTTCGATGCCGGCCGCAATGGCCTCGGCCGAGTGAGGATTGCGTTGTCGCACGCCGCTGAGCGTTCCCAGCGCTTCCTTGACCAAGCCCTGTTGCCGCAAGTTTCTACCGGAAAGATAGGTCGCTTGTCGTCGCAAGCCGTTGGGCGTATTGGCGGCTACGATGACCTCGCGCAAGATGGCAGTTGATTCTTGCGCGAGCGCCGCAATGTCGTCGACTGCGCGACGCTTGTCATTCGCAACTTTCAATCGCCAGCGACCGCGCCAAATGAGCGCTTCAAAGTACTCGGGCAGTTGCTTGTCGATCGAAGCCAGAAGTTGTTCGCAGCTTGCGAGGTCATCCTTAACGAATGCAAGCTGGGCAGCGGCAAGTTGAACGCTGGCGAGCTCGCGATCGGACATTCCCGGAATCGACTTCCACTGGGCCAGAGTTGCTTCGGCAGCGGCAACATCGTCGGGCCGTTTCGCTAGATGAGCTTCGAAGATCATTCGGTAAGCTTCGCTACGTCGATTGGGCCACATGATGGCCACATCCTTGAGATTGCTTACTGCGTCGTCCCAGCGGTAGGTGTGAAATTTGCAAGTTCCTAGATAGAAACTTCCCTTCCCTTGAAATCCGATAGGAAAGCCCAAATCATCCGATTTTTGCAGATGGTCTGATGCCTCAAGCAGAATTCGTCTGTTCTTGGGAGTGTCCAGATCGGGCAAAACCGATTGGAGTTTTGACACACCTTGCACATAGTGCCAAGCCGAATCTGTTTCTTTGTCGATGGTGCCTGCGTCATCCAAGTCGCGTGCAAGCCGACTGGCCAGGTCCCACCTTCCTTCGTCGAGCAGCGTCATGGCGAATGACAACTTTTGCGGAGTATCGAAGCCTCCTCCACCGACGATAAAGGTGAACAGAGCCCCAAATGCAAGCAGCGCGGTTGCGCCTCCTCCAGCAACGAACAACAATTTTTTTCGAGACATTGTTTTGCCGGATCCAGGCTACCGCCGGAGTCGGGGTACCCCCAAGTATCAAAAGAAAGAAGAGTTCCGATAGCCGTCATTCGGCCACTTAGGAAGTCTGCCATCAGCGAACTTGAAAGGTATACAGCGATTGCGCTATTCAAGACCTCAATTGCACAAATACTGCGTGCAGGTTGGGTTGTAGTGGTTATAGCGCTAGTTCTTCGAGAAGCTCTCTTCGGACATATTGGCCAACGAGGCGGGTTGATTGGTAACGTGTTCCATCAACCAGGCGTTGGTGTCTTGGAGCATGTTGGTCAGCAGTTCATCACCACACGGATATTGGCGAATATCGACGGAAAGTCTGGCGGAATGAAGCAAGGGGAGTGCATCGCAGATTTGACTGACACCGCAACGCTCCGAGTCGGCACCAAACATCCATAACGCAGGCAATTCGCGAGCAGCTTCGAGATTCGTTAGAGATTGGTGATCATGGGGGTAGTTGCCACACAACGATACCACACCCGCAAAACGCCTTGGGTAACGCAAGGCGATTCGCCACGCCATCGTGCCTCCACCGCCAAAACCCGCCAAAAAGATACGGTCGCGAGCGACTGCAAAATGAGAGCAAGCCAGTTCGATCGACTCAAACACAAGTTCTTCAGCAATGGCAGCCGATGTCGCGGACTGACCCCAACGATACAACTGTGCGTCGCCCGTGCAGGCCGATGGGCCACGCGGGGCGCATGCCACGTAGTTCTGCAAACTCAATTGAGGCATTACATTCTCAAGCTCGATCTCCGAGCTACGGCAACTGTGCAACCATACGATCAATGGGTAGTTATAACGCGGCTCATAGCGCTCGGGACCAAATAAACAGATTGGATGGTCCGGATCTGTCGGGTCGTTTTGTAGCGGGCAATATTCGGTAACATCTTGCAACTTATCAAATCGGCCGGTCAACTCCGAAGAGCCAATGATACGGTTCCGCATTAGTCGCCAATCGTGTTTAGTGGAATTAAGGAGAAGAGTGAAGGTCTACAATTTTCGAGACTCGTTCACTGACGTGCAAGAGCATCACTACTCTTCACTGTTGCTCTGCATGGTTTTTAAGCGTCGGCGTCGACGAAGTCAACATCAGCGATGTGACTTCTTTAACGCCAAACTCAAATCAGACTCATGTTAGGTACCTGAATCATTAGCTCCATTAAAATGATAGCAAAACTAGTTCGCAACCAACTTGTCCATCGCAGCTACCAATTCCTTGACCGCATCCACGCTTTTGGTAAACGCAGCTTGCTCTGAATCCGTCAACTTGAGCTCGACGATCTTTTCGACCCCATTTGTCCCTAAAATCACAGGCACGCCAACGTAGTAGCCACCCACACCATATTCTTTGTCGCAGTAGGCCGCACATGGAATCAGCCGCTTCTTGTCGCGGACTACCGCTTCGACCATTTGCGCCGTAGCTGCTGCTGGTGCATAATAAGCGCTACCGGTCTTCAGCAAGCCAACAATTTCCGCGCCACCTTTGCGAGTGCGGTCGACAATTTCTTCCAAACGGCTGGATTCGATTAACTGCGAAACTGGAATACCGCCTACGGAAGTGCAACTTGGCATTGGAACCATCGTATCGCCATGTCCACCCATTAACAGCGCCGAAATGTCTTCAACGCTTACTCCCAGCTCCATCGCCAAGAAAGTACGATAGCGAGCCGTATCGAGTACGCCAGCTTGACCAACAACGCGGCTCGACGGAAAGCCGGTAACTTGGAACGCGCGTTGGACCATGGCGTCAAGTGGATTGCTAACAACGATGATTACCGCATTGGGCGAACTTTGTTTGACCTGCTCTGCCACTGAGCCCATGATCCTCGCATTGGTGCCAAGCAAGTCATCTCGGCTCATACCTGGCTTACGAGCAATTCCAGCGGTGATTACCACCACATCGCTATCCTGAGTTGCGTCGTACGATGTCGTGCCAACGATCCGGCTGTCGAATCCCATAATGGGAGAGGCTTGCATTAAATCAAGAGCTTTCCCCTTGGGCATGTCTTCCGTTTGGGGAACATCAAGCAAGATTACATCGCCTAATTCTCCAGCGGCGCACCAATGAGCACATGTCGCACCCACATTACCCGCTCCAACGATCGTAATTTTTGCCCGACGCATATTTTGCCTCCTAATAAGTGCCTGATTGATGAAGAATCTCGCTAATGAGCGGTACGAGTATGAGGTTCCCTAGCAGTCAGTCAAGCAGGGTGGATCAAGAACATGCAACATGTATAAAGACGGCTCGTAAGATGCACCTGTGGAGATAAATGCGCATGTCGCAACAAGTGTTCCCCGAAATGCCGTGAATGCAGAATTTGCACCAAGAATTCGCACCGTTTACTTGCTCAGCGGTAACGCAAGCGTCGCTTGGGTTTTTGGAACACAGACCATAAAATGCCAGCCAAAAGAGCCAGGGTGGCCAAGGTCAAGGCGTAGCCAAACCATCCCACAGATGTGACGACCTGCCGCACCGGTGGAGCGCTGGCAGCCAGTTCATGTGCCATGACCAATGGTGCAGCTTGGCGCACCGGCGTACTCTGCCCGCTCATCAACTCAGATTCATAGGACCACAAGCGATAAAACAGACCGGACACTTGCACATACTCGCCTACCTTCCAATTCAATTCACCACTGGCAACCTTTTCGCTGGGCACGAAGGGTGACGTTTCACGCATCACCAGGGTAACGGGAAATTCGCCTGCAAACTTGACCGACGGTTCGCCGTTGCCTGGAAGCTGATAATGCACGGCTTGATTGCCGATGTCGACCATCCCATCAAACTGGTAGTAGCGATCCCCGCCGAGCCATTTTTGGTGCTGCGCGTTAGGAACTTCGACGACCGCACCACTCACTAAACGAACGGTCCAACGAACATGGGCTCCGACCAACGGCGTTTTTTTTGCCAAAATTTCGATTAATGAATGTTCTTTTCCCTCCAGCCCAGGTGCTTGTCCAATCCCAGCCAACAAAGAATAGAAAGCTTCTGCCTCTCGCGCACGCAGAGGTTGTCGATTATGGCTCTCCGTCGTCTCTACGTGAACCAGATCCCAACCCAGTTTGGCCAACTGCTGCTGTCGATCCGTCCAGGGTGGTAGGACATCTTCCACAAGATGAGATGTGTGTAATTTCCAAATGGGGCGTTTGGCAAACATGCACCACCGTCGTGTGACCTCGGCTTGGCTCGTTTCATCTGCCTGTGGAGAAATTAGCGCCAAACCATCCACGGTAACGGGCTGTCGCAATCGTATGGCGGTGAGCCATTGCGCTGGGACTTCGGTGCAGTAGATTGTTGTTAGTGCTGGTAGCTGATCGGAGGATGGATGCGCAAATGTTTCAATTTCAAGTCGAAAAAGCGCCTGGGATGTATCCTGCTGGAACCAAAGCTGTTGTTGCTCATCGATTTGAACCGGAGTGGCAAGTCGCACCCAGCCGTGAATCGATTCACGTCGCACGTCAAGCCGCGCATCAGGGAATGTAGCAGCGAAGTTCGATTTCAATGCGTCTTCACCACCCACTTGCCGAAGCGCGTGGAGGATCTTCAACGCAACGTCGGGAAAGCTCGTTTGCTGGTCGCGAAAGAAGGCACGCAGCGTTTCCCCTGCTTCCTGCGTTAAAGTCGCAGAGAGTCGGTCGATCAAGATATCATCGGGAGTTATTTGATTGTTTGAGTTCGCCCACGGAGGTGGTCCTGCCGACTGGTTTTCAGCTTGAAGAAAGTTCGAACTCGGTTGCGCGTGGAGCGAAGTGGACCAGCAGATCAATCCCCAACCGATGAGCAGTTTGGTGGCACTCAACCGAGACGCCCGTATCGTCCGATTCCGCCAGGTGGCGAGAATAGGTATCAGCAGGCAAGCAGCAACGCTAGCGCCAATGAGTAGAGACCAGCTAAAATCTCTCACAACTTCGCCATTTGTCCGAGCTCCGATTGGCGCAAGCTCTTCTGCAAATTGAATGATCGAAGCGGCAAAAATGGTCGGAGCTACTTCGACACCACCTTCGGTGGCATAAGCCAGCCGCTTACCCACAATTCCTAACACTTCAATCCGCGGCATCTGTTCATGCTGCAAGGCTTGGTGCAATTGCTTGGCGATATTCTGAGTCGTGTAAACGGTGATTGGCTGGTTTGCGTCATCGTCGCCACGCAGCCAGAGGGACCAGTATTGATCTATTCCAAAGTGGACATCGCTGCGTTCGATCAAGTCCGCGCGGCGAACCGTGCCGCGATAGCGAATCGTTTGACCTCGATAAACCGCAGATTCGCTCTCAAGCTGCAGTGTGTTGATAAGTGGCGGTTCCGCAGGGGATTTACCCGAAGTGGACTCACTTCCTCGCCCCTGCCCTCTTTGCAATAGTCGCCAAAACGCAGTCGACTCACTTTTGCTCCAAGGTGTTGCATCGCGGAAGGTGGCTAAAAGTCGGCGGTCAAGGAATTCATCTAATTCTGTCTTTATTTCGTGTTGCAACGACTCCCGGGCATGTGGCGAATCAACAGCAACAGCAACATCGTCGAGCGATTTCCATAACAGCTGCCACTGCGCAGCAAATCGCTCCAATTGACGAGCCCAGTTCCCGGAAGCGGGTTGTTCGTTCGTAGTCGCTCCTGGCTTGTTGGCGCTAAAACGCGCCAGCAATTCATCCAGTTGTTGTGTGCTCGCTTCGCGCAGTCGTTTGAGGGATACCGATTCATTGTCAGCTTTTGGTTCTTGGATTGCATCGGTACTCAATCCGACCGCAAACCAACGTCGACTTAACTCACCGATTTCGGCCGAGGTGGCGTCACTCAGCAATCGCGGAACAAGGTCTCGGCAGGTGCGACTCCACTGCGATTGCTCCAAGTTGTCCGACGGCTCAGAGGTTTCTGCGGTTTGGCTGGGCTCACCAAGTGGTCGAGCTTTCGTCGAACTATTCAACTCGGCAACGCCATTGCCTGGTTGCAGTGCACGGTCTTCGAGCGGTACGCCGAGCGCCTGAAATGCGTTGCGCACGTGTTTGGGGTCAGCCGCTTTCTGCATTAAAACCACCACGAGGGCGAGCAGTATGCAGAGTGAAATTACGCGGCGATTGCCTGAGAACTTGGTGCGAACCACAGTGCGACTTCGTCCTTGTCCATCGGCAGAGTACCAGCGATCTGATCGTAACCGAACCATCCACTCGTCCCGTTCTGTTGACGCAGAGTTCCCCATAGCGCTGACCGTTTCGCCAATGCGACCGCAATAGTGGGGCATTGCCTGCGGGAACGATCGTACCTAGACCTACTTCTATTCTAAAGCTTTGTTCGGTTGGCTACAGGTGCAATCCTGGCGATTTCATGTGAGCAACTCGGTGACCACGCGCGCGGGTTCGACTCCAGTCAGCTTGGAATCGAGTCCTTGAAACTTGTACGTGAAACGATTGTGGTCAATTCCGAGTTGGTGCAGAAGTGTGGCATGCAGGTCATGGACTGAGACGCGATTTTCCACTGCATGGTACCCCAATTCGTCGGTCGCCCCATATTGAAAGCCGGGTCTGAACCCTCCGCCAGCCATCCACATGGTGAATCCAGCCAGGTGGTGATCGCGACCGTTGCCTTGCGCCATAGGCGTGCGTCCGAATTCGGAGCCAAAGATAACGATCGTGTCTTTGAGCATGTCGCGTTGCTTGAGGTCCGTGAGCAGTGCGGCGGCGCCTTGATCGACCTCTTTGACTGTTCCAGCAATGTGTTCTTTGATACTGCCGTGGTGATCCCAGTCGCGGTGATACAACTGAATGAAGCGCACACCACGTTCGGCCAGACGCCGCGCCAGCAAGCAATTCGCCGCAAAGCTACCGTCACCACCTTGCGTGCCGTACATATCCAGGACGTGTTGTGGTTCGTGACTCACATCCATTAGTTCTGGGACACTGGCTTGCATTTGAAAGGCCATCTCATATTGACTGATACGAGTTGCAATTTCTGGATCGGCTGTGACAGACTCTTCAATCTGGTTTAGCCGCGCCACGGCTTCGACAACATCTCGCTGCTGTTGCACGTTGATGCCTTTGGGGCGATTGACGTAGAGCACGGGATCGCCCGTACTCCGAAATTCGACCCCCTGGAAACGACTGGGCAAAAACCCCGAATGCCACTGGCGGGCAGCAATCGGTTGCTTCTGGCCATATTTGCCGGTCGAGACCATGACCACGAAGCCAGGCAAGTTTTCAGAGTCGGCGCCAAGCCCGTATTGAACCCAGGAGCCCATGGCTGGACGTCCGGCAATCATCGTGCCCGTGTTCATCAACGTGTGAGCCGGGTCGTGATTGATGGCGTCGGTATGCAACGAGCGAACAATGCAAAGTTCATCAGCGCACCGTCCGCCCAGTTCGGGCCACAACGTGCTGATTTCCTGTCCCGATTGACCATACTTTTGAAACGGATATTGAGGAGCAAAGCAGTTGAGCTGTTGGCCTTGCAATTGCGCGATCTGCTGTCCGGCGGTGATTGATTCCGGCATCGGCTGGCCGTTGAGTTCTGCCAGTTTGGGTTTGTAATCGTAGGTATCCAAATGGCTCATTCCGCCGGCCATGTAAAGCCAAATAATGCGTTTGGCCTGCGGTGGGAAGTGCAGCGGCTGGATCGCCCCGTGTGAGCTACCGATGGCGGCTTGATCTTGGCCGCGTACGTTGCGTTGTACCATCAGGCTGGCCAAGGCCATGGAACCGAGGCTTATTCCTGAACGTTCAATGAAAGTGCGGCGAGCTACGTTGCGGGGAAACATCAGTCGGGTACTCGAACAAGTGGGTGGGAGGTGGGGAGGTCTGCATCTGCGTGCTTTCTCTGCTACTTCCATCTTAGCATCATACGCTGTTCATTGTCGTCGGCCGCTCCGCGATCGAAACGAACAGACGCTACTTTCACAGAGCGAAAGGCGAAACAGCTTAGTTCGATTCTAGGGGTTTGCACGCCCGTTAGGGCGGATTTTGCATTCTTTTACTGAGAAAAAGAGTGCGCCGTGTCGGCTCGGCAAGAGCGAGCGAACTAAGTTTTTCCCATGATTCACTGCGTTTCGGTCCAATTTTCGAAGAACATACGAAGTACAACCAGGTAGCCCGATGACGATTTTAACAGCGTTGCGAAGAGCCGGTAATATCCGGCGAGGTGCTGCGACCGTGGAAGCTACGGTCGCCCTGCCACTTGTCGCGCTCATCGTGTTTGGAGCAATCGACTCTTCCTCTGCAATTTCTTCCAAGCAAACGCTTAACAGCGCCGCCTACGAAGGCGCTCGACGAGCGATACGAGTTAACAGTTCCGCTGCTGAGGTTCAAACCTTTGTCAATGATTTTCTGCAAGATGCAGGGATCACAACCGCTCAGCTTACGCTAACTCCTGCAGAGCCAGCCACGGTCGCGCCAGGAACTCAAATCGCGGTTGCATTGTCGGTTTCAAGTAGCGATGTGGCCATGATGCCATGGAGTTTGCTGGGCGATGGTACCATCCGTTCTCAAGTCATTATGGTAAAGGAATAGTATCTTGAATCGCCCGCTCAAACTACACAGCAAATCAGCGTTTCGCAAATCAGGGCTTCGCAAATCGCGAGCCGGTACCATTGTGGTCATGTTGGCAGTGCTGCTCCCTGTGCTGCTCGCCATTGCAGCGTTTTCAGTTGATATTTCCTATATGCAACTGACGCGCGGTGAGTTACGGGCGGCAACGGATGCGGCCGCGCGGGCAGCAGGCGAATGCATGTCGCGAACTCAAGACGTCGACCTTGCGCGACTTGCGGCGCAGAATACAGCGTCCGCTAATCGAGTTGGCGGTAAACCGCTCTTACTACGCGATGAAGAGATTATCTTTGGCAATGCATCGTTCGCCAATAGTACTTGGTCATTCACTCCCAACGGTACTCCGTTCAACAGCGTACATGTCACCGGATCGCGTACTGCCAGTTCCTTAGCGGGAGGCGTCGATCTGTTCTTTGGTAGAGCGATCGGAACGGCTGACTTTCAGCCATCGTTATCAACCACCGTCGTGCGACTCGACCGCGATATCTGCCTTGTGCTCGATAGGTCGAGTTCCATGAAGTTTCCGATCACTGCTGACGACTCGTCCTACGTGTTGAGCACCGATGGGTACTGTAATCCACCCGTTGCGGGAACTCGCTAGATGGCGCTGGTCGATGCCGTCAATGCGTTCATCACCGGTGTGAACGAAACTCCCACCCGTGAACTGATCGGTCTGGTGTCTTACTCGAGCAATATGAGCGTCTGCGGGTCATGGAATGAGGAATCAACCATTGAACGACCTTTGATGTACGACTATGCGTCGACTCAATCCGCGGTCAATGCGCTTACGACCGGTGGCTTTAACGGGATGACCAACATCTCCGCTGGTATCGACAGCGCCGTCACCGTGCTAACCCAATCCGGGGTCGCTCGTCCCTTTGCCTACAAAACAATGATTTTGTTTACCGACGGAAACTACAACGAAGGACGAAGTCCATTGCTGGCAGCAGCAGATGCTGCCGCCCACGATATCATCATTCATACCATTACTTTTAGCGTGGGTGCCAATCAAACCGATATGCAGGCCGTAGCAAATGCGACGGGCGGACTGCATTACCATGCACCCACCGCTGCCGATCTCGAAGCGATCTTCTACTCAATTGCCGCTGGTCAACCAGTGACCTTTGCAGAATGATAGGTCGTATCGCAGTCTTGTATTTCATTCATTTTCGAGTAGCCCCATGAGTCCCAAAAGCACATTATGTCAGCGACGCATCGGCGCGGTGGCCGTTGAATTCGCATTGGTCGCCCCAGTGTTCTTTCTGCTCATTCTGGCTGGTATTGAGTTCGGTCGAATCAATATGATCTGGGGGACGATCGGCAACGCCTCTTACGAAGGTGTGCGCCGTGCAATTATTCCAGGTGCGGAACCCGAAGATGCAGTGGCTGCTGCTCGGGTCCTGTTAGACACAGCACTGATTCGCGGCGCTACGATCACTGTCGATCCGCCAGAATTCGGCGATGAGACAACTGATATCACCGTCACGATCGCTGTCGATATGAATCAAAATAGCTGGCTCTCTTACGCCAGCTATAGCGACGGACTGCACGTATCGAAATCGCGAACGCTAGCTCGTGAACTGTACGCGACCGATATCGTCGCCGATGTGTTGCTGCCACCTGGCGGCGGTGGTGACACTGGCGGTGGCGACACTAGTGGTGGTGACACTGGCGATGGTGACACTGGCGGTGGTGACACTGGCGGTGGTGACACTGGCGGTGGTGATACTGGCGGTGGTGATACTGGCGGTGGTGATACTGGCGGTGGTGGTGGTGGCGGCGGTGGTGGCTGGTGGTGGTGGGGACATTGGGGTTGGTGGTAGTAACCACGCCCACGAATCAATTGCGCGTGATCGTCTCATGCAAATTCATCAAAGCGCGAGCGACGCTGAGCCAAGCTGCCAGTTCGCTCGCATCAACTTGCGTCGCAGTGGCCGTTTTGCCAACATCCAATAGTTGTCGAGCATCGTCCGGCTGTGACTGGAAGTCGCTCCGATGTTTTGCGAGCAATTCCAATAAGATCGCCAACTCCCCTTCGCGAGGTGGTCGAGCGAGTGCGTTGCGAATCGCCCAAGTAATTTTTGATTCGTCCGTCAACTCACCTGAGTTGATCACTCGCATCGCAAAGGCCCTAGCGGCTTCGACATAGGTCGGATCATTCAGCAAAACAAGCGCTTGAAGTGGCGTGTTGGATCGTGAGCGATCAGCCGTGCATTCTTCGCGACTCGGAGCATCAAAAGCCAACAATGACGGATGCAAGTACTGTCGCTGCCAATGTGTATATACACCGCGACGGTAAAGCTCCGTTCCATCACCATTTTGCCATTCTCGCTGGGGAAAATTGAGATAAGCCCAGTAGCCCGCCGGTTGATAGGGTTTCACGCTTTCGCCACCGATCTCATCGACCAACAAACCACTGAACGAAAGCAGCGTGTCTCGCACCAATTCAGCGTCCAACCGCCAACGCCCCTGACGCGCAAGCAAACGATTGTAAGGATCGAGTTCGTACAGATCTGGAGTTGCAAATGAACTCTGCCGGTATGTGTGCGACATGACAATCAGCTTTACAAGGTGTTTCACGTTCCATCCCGATTCGCGAAATTCATCTGCTAACCAGTCGAGCAACTCGGGGTGGCTCGGCCACTCTCCTTGCGCTCCGAGATCATCTAGCTTGTTGGAAAGTCCCACACCGAACAACAGCTTCCATAGTCGATTTGCGGTGACGCGAGACGTCAATGGATTTTCCTTTGCCATCACCCAATTGGCCAAATCGAGCCGATTGAGCCGTTTGTCGTCTGGGGCTGGTTTTCCGCCAAGTAGTTCAGGGATCGCCGGTTCGACTTCGACGCCGGAATCGTCCATCCAATTGCCACGCGCTAGGACCCGCACCATTCTTGGTTCAACCGTCTTGGTTACCAACATGGTCGGAATCTGGTTGTCGACACTCTGCCGCTCGGCTTCTATTTGTTTGAGTTGCTCGCGCAAATCGCTTAACTCGGGTGCAACCGAACGATAGTGACTTGCCAACGCATCTTTCTGCTCGTTGGTGCGATCCGCTACTGGAATAACCAGGATATTTTCGATCTCTACAGGTAACAATCGTTCTGCCCGGACCGGCAGCTCGGCGGATGTAACCAAAACGCGAAAGCGACCGAGCGTATGCTTGGGATTGTCGAGATGCTGTTTGAGCACAATTTGCAATTTCGGTAACGCACTTCCTGTACTGGACTGGGTTTGAGTTGAACTATTGTTTTCGCCAGGTTTGAGCTCGAAGACGGCGGAGTTTACTTTTCCGGCTTGTTCCATGATTGCCCAGCCCCAGGTAGCACCGCGGGTATCGCCGTCGATAGCCGAGGCAGCTGTCCATTTTTTGTCGGGATGGCTTTCTGCAGCCCCCGTTTGCTCATAAGTCGCAGAGGCATTTTGAAGCACAAGGGGCGTTGTTTCTTCGCCCGTGATTCGGCGAACTTCGATTTCCGATAAAACGAAGTTGCCATTCCCTGCTCGACCGGGACCTTGATTGGGAAGTGACGGATCCGGCAAAACTTCGAGGCGCACTGCGGTCATATCTTGTGGCCATGCGTCAAAGGTGAGCGTCGTCGTATCGGTGTCTGGGGAGCCGCCGCTGGCCAACAGCGAACCGTCCGCTTGGAGTGCATAGGTTGCACCACCGGCTGATTCGAAGGCAGATGGTCGCAACACCTGCCAGGTAATTTGCTGCTTCTCCCACTGCGATTGTGCCGTCGCCAACTCGGGCGTGGGGCTATCCAACGACTGTCGGATTCTCACCAGTTGCACGTCCAACGCTTGCAATTTGCGAACTTCATCGGGACTTGGGACTTTTACCTTTGGCCCCCAATCGTCACCGCCGTAGAGTCCGCGCTCTTCAATGTCGGCGTAAAAAGCTTCGAAGCGATAGAAATCTTGCGAGGAGAACGGATCGTATTTGTGGTCATGGCACTCGCAGCATCCTAACGTGACTCCAAGCCATGTGCCGCCAAGATTTCGAACGCGTTCGGCAATGTATTTGGCCAGATATTCTTTGGGCTGCACGCCCCCTTCGGCGCTCATCATACCGAGTCGGTTGTAGCCCGCTGCAATCTTCTGTTCAAGCGTAGGGTCGGGGAGCAGGTCGCCCGCAAGTTGCTCGATCGTAAATTGGTCAAACGGTTTGTTATCGTTGAATGAGGCGATTACATAATCGCGAAAGGGGGATACGCTGACCGGCTGGTCGCCATGATAGCCTACGCTGTCGGCATATCGAACTAAATCCAACCACCACATGGCCATGCGTTCACCAAAGTGAGGCGATGCCAGCAGTTCGTCGACCAATTGCTCATAAGCCATCGGATCAGTGGATTGTTCAAATTGTTCAATGACTTCTGGGGTTGGAGGTAGTCCTAGCAAATCGAAATACAGACGCCGGACAAGCGTGCGCCGATCCGCGACTGGGGAAAACGTAAGTTGCTGGCGCTGGAGTTCGTCGGCGACAAACGTATCGATGGTGTTGACAATTGGTAGGTCATTCGCAGCGGCGGGTACGTCGGGGCGAATGATGCGTTGGAATGACCAGTGTCCCTCCCACACTGCGCCTTGCTCGACCCAGCGTTTGAGCAACTCAACCTGATGTGCGCTCAAGTCCTTTCCAAACTCCGCTGGTGGCATGCGCACTCCCTCCTCAGCGGAAGTGACTCGATGGATCAACTCGCTGGCCTTTGGCTCACCACGCTGAACCGGTCCAGCAACGTCGCCATCACCAAACAGTCCAGTTTCTGTATCCAGACGTAGTTCCGCTTCCCGCGTGTTTTGGTCTGGGCCATGGCAGGCGAAACAATGGTCTGCCAGAATGGGACGAATATCGCGATTGAACTGAACGGTTTCCGGAATGCGATCTGCCGCAAACGAAAATGTTGTCAGCATTGTCATTGTCAACGCAAAAAACAAACCACAAGAGAGCTGTCGCAGGACAGTTGGAAGTTTCATTGGTGATTCTGAATGGCAAAAGATAAAGTGGCGGGGATTTTTAAGGCGGGTTGCGATCAGATCCTTTATTTTCGCTCAGTAAAGGCTTTAGTTCTAGTACTGGACTTCGCACTCGACCGTATTTTAGCTGTTTCCTTTCACACCCAGCGAGTCTTCCATTATGCCTAAATCTCAGTTGCTCGCGCTGGTCGCTCTACTTGCTGTTGAATTGATTTTCGGACGACAGATTACTTGCGCTCAAGAAACGGCTCATAAAAGTGTCGAATTGCAGTGCGACGCGTTGACAGAAAGCAGCGGACTGGCTGTATCGCAGCACGATGCGCAGCTCGTCTGGTCGCACAACGATTCCGGCGACGGGTCACGGCTGTTTGCTTTCACACGCGAGGGGAATTGGATCGCCGAAGTCAAACTCAATGGTGTCAAAGCCATTGACTGGGAAGATATGTGCAGCTTTCGCCGACACGGAAAGAACTACCTGGCCGTTGGCGATGTGGGGGACAACGCGCGTAAGCGGACTTTTGTGACGATCTACGTCTTCGAAGAGCCAAAGTTGGAAGTAACCAAACGTGTTGAGCAAATCGTCATTACCTCCTTTGCTAAGATAGACATCACTTACCCAGGGGGACCAGTGGACTGCGAGTCATTGGCTTACGACCCTAAGCTTGATCAGTTGTTATTGGCCTCAAAGGAACTGCTGCGTTGCCGCTTGTTCACCCTTCCTGTTCAGTTGGAGAACACGTCAAAGCCAATTGTCGCGCAAGCAAAACAAACGCTTACCCTGCCGATGACAACCGCAGCAGATATCAGTACCGATGGGCAGCAACTGGTGATCGCGACCTACGGTCCTGCTTGCTTGATGCGCCGCGCAGAAGGTGACAGCTGGGACCAAAGCGAAAGTGCGTTGAAGATTTTGCCAATGCCGCCACGCAAACAAGGGGAGAGCATTTGCTTTGCGGACGACAACTCAGCACTGTTGCTCAGCTCCGAATTTGTTCCGACACCGCTGTGGACCGTGAGACTCGCCGACTGACTCGGTCTCGGGGGAGCGCCGCCGCTCACCTCAGCCCCCATTCCTCTGCCGATAGCGAACATCTGCGCGCGCCTGGGTGATGGGCTCGATGAACAAGGAATGTGAGACGGGGATTGGCAAAGGAATGGTGGCAGAGGAATGGAGTCACCAAGTTTAAAACCGCCCTTGGCGCGAATACCTTAGCTGGCGTTCCGACAATCTTCTTACCCCAAATTTTCCTACCTGAGCAATGATTTCGCGTGCCTGCGTGCCAGTGGGTAATCCGTCAACTTGTGGGTAAGAAGATTGATGGTAGGAATATTTTGTTGTTAACGTATCGCCGGGGGAAAAGGTTGTTTGTGGTGTCTGCGACTCTGTTTGAAGTCTTCCAGATTGGCAAAGGAATGGTGGCAGAGGAATGGAGTCACCAAGTTCGAAACCGCCCTTGGCGCGAATACCTTAGCTGGCGTTACGACAATCTTCTTGCCCCAAATTTTCCTACCTGAGCAACGATTTCGCCTGCCTGCGTGCCAGTGGGTAATTCGTCAACTTGTGGGTAAGAAGATTGATGGTAGGAAAATTTTGTTGTTAACGTATCGCCGGGGGAAAAGGTTGTTTGTGGTGTCAGCGACTCTTTTTGAAGTCTTTCAGATTGGCAGAGGAATGGGGCAGAGGAATGGAGTTTATAGGAGGCAACGAATCACCGCTTTGAACGTCTTTGCTTGTGGACGATGGTGTGTTTTCTAATCCTCGTTGGGAACGGCGAGTGTCAATTTCACGTGGCAGCCTTGTTCAGGTGCGGAAGTGATCTCCAAGTTGCCGTGAATCAATGAAGCGCGATGGTGCATGCTCGATACACCAAAATGGCTGGTAGTTGTCGTGGTTGGGGCAGCACGCGTTTGATCAAAGCCGACGCCCGTATCATCGACCTGCAATTGGATATGGCGGTCGTCGATCCAACTACACGTTATGGTAATTGTGGCGGGACCTGCATGGGAAATCGCATTCCGTACTCCCTGCTGTGCCACTCGCAGCATATTCCACAGCACGGATTGAGGTAATTCTGGCCAAGGTCGCTCGGCGCGATGAAAGACAATCTCTTGCTGCCGATCTTTTGCCAATGGTTGCAAGGCATGCACAAATTGATCGATCATCGCGGCGAAATCGTGTGGTCGGTTCGTCGATTGCTCTTCGATAAATCCGATCAAACCACGTCCTTCTTCAATTGCCAGTTCGATAAATCGCAACGTTTGTTTAAGTCGCTTTCGCTGTGGTGGATCGGCAGTGGCTGCGAGTGCAACTTCCAACTGCATTCTCGCTCCAACGACCCACTGCAGCAGCCCGTCGTGCAGTTCGTATCCGAGCCATTGTGAGTTTTCTAAGTCGGGCATGATCAGCATCCTTTAAAACTTGAATGCATCTAGATCATCTACGAGTCGATCTAGAGCTTCCCATTCTTCGCGTTCATCCTCTCTATCAATCGCGTGGTGGCGTTGTCTGTCGAGAGGCTGCGTCGCATCGATTGGGGTGACCATTGTTTCGCTGGCGAAGTCGGACAGGACTTGCTGTTGCGCCTCCAAGGGAAGTGAGTTTTTCGGCGGTGTGGCGTGCTGGCTTGTATCGCGCTTGTCGGCTATCGGCTTCGGCGATAAAGCTTGAATTGGAACATCCTGCGCAGAAGGGGCGACCCTTGTCGGCGGAATGTTCAACATAATGTTGACGGTTTGGATACTGCGCTCGTTTTGGATTTGCTCAAGCTGTTGAAGGACATTGGCGAGGCTGGTTGCGTTGGTAAGCGGCACGTAAAAAATACGAGGTTTAACACCATGACCATTGGTAGCTCCCCAACGCATGACCGAACCCGACAAAGCAAGTCGCTTCCAGTGCGCGTTGATCGTGGATTCGTCGAGCCAAGAGAGCAATGCGAAGTTATGCTGGAAGCTGCTCAGGCACAAAAAATCGGTGCTGTCGGCTTGCATCGTTTCAAGCGATCCAATGAGTGTTGCATCCAGCCCAGGAGTCATCATGAGCTGAGCAACCAACAACTCTTCAGTATCTATTGATCGACTATCGCGCGTCGTAGATTGTGAGATGATTACGGTTAATCGTGGAGCCACATCAATTGCCGTAGAAATCGAGGAATGTTTCCAAAAACGTTACTGTGAACCCAATTTGTTATCTTGGCAAGGCTTGATGCGACATATCGTATAACCGCATCAGCACTTCGCGGATATTTCCACGTTCTTCATTCAAAAGCTGTTCTACGGCCGGGGGGTACATAATCGCGGGGGGGATGGACTGCCCCGCGTTGCGATATACTTGCTCGATAACCTTCCGCACGATCGAAACATCTGGAGTGATTTCGATCAGCGGCTTTAATAATGTTGGGCGATGGCAGGTCACCAGCAACCCCATCTGCTTTTGACGGGTCAACAGGCTTGTGCAGCACTGCGTAAACCAACCTAGTTGTTCGAAACCGTCAAGGATTAATAATCCTCCAGATTTCCAGTGCCGGCGGCTTAATCGAACTCGTTTCGCAGCTTGATCTCCGCGTCGCAGTGCGAGCCAAGTAATCGAAGTGTCGGCTGGGGGTTGAGTTATTGCGCGGCGTTTAACGAGCGTCTGTCCCGACCGAATCGGCTCGCAGAACTCACCGCTTTCGGCAATCGATCGAGGTGACTCGCGGTATACGACTTTCCCCAATCGCGGCCCCAAATGTTCGAGCAAAGTCGATTTTCCTGAACCGTGAGGGCCGATGATTGCTGCGCGTCGGCACAAGTCATTTTCGAATCGACCATGCAATCGGTTTAAGTCATGAGGTTCCGCTGCGATCCAATCAACCATACCTGGTCGAACGTACCGCGTTGCAAAAGGATTGACAGTTGAAACAATCATTCCTAATTGTAAACCTACTACAGAAAATTGGGGTGAGTTGATATTAGTTCGTCGGTTGATAGAGTTTTTGAGCAATAATGTAGGCTTCGACCGCCGGATGAAGTTGATAACGAACCGACCGAAACTGTGCGATGCGGTGGCGAATATCGCTGGAACTAATCTCCATTTGAGGCATGTTCACCAAGTGACTTGTCAGAGCCTGGTCTTCTGATTCCGGGAGAAACGCTTGAAGTTTGTTGAGGTCAGGTTGTGGATAACCACCGCGACCGATCACCGCCACAAACGCCAACTCGCAAATTCGCTTTGGTTCGCGCCAGGTGTGGAGTTCGTCGAGTGAGTCGGAGCCGATCAAAAGGACCAGTTCGACATCGGGCAGCTCCTTTTTCAATTCACTCAACGTATCCACCGTGTAGGATGTACCCCCGCGGCGAAGTTCCCGATCATCGTCGGCAAAATGAGGATTGCCCCCAATTGCCAGACGGATCATCTCTAGTCGCTGTTTTCCATCGGTACTCTGTCTATCGAGCTTATGCGGAGCCACTGCGGCGGGAATAAACCGTACTTGGTCCAGTTGCAACTGCTCACGAGCGGCCTCGGCGATCATCAAGTGTCCGATATGGATCGGATCAAACGTCCCGCCAAAAAGGCCAATCCGCTGACGGGAGTTGTTTTCTGGCATATAACTAGACCTCGTAGAACTAAAGTTTTGGCTTCTCTCATTTCCGATAGTTTTCTCACTCCAGATAATTTGTGCGGACATGTCCACTCACCAACCCGAGCTCTTTGCAACCAACATTCCTCCATGGGAGTTGGACGCGCAGGCAGAGTGCCGGGGGGCGAGGGTTGTTTTTTCCGAAGCTCCCCACGGTCCGCTGCACTACCGTATTCCTGACACAATGATCGACGAAGTGCAGCCTGGGGTGCGAGTGAAAGTGCCGCTCGGGCGGGGCAATCGCGAAATGTTGGGTTATTGTATTGCAATTGACAACCTTAAACAGTCGCCCGACGGGCTCAAGCCGATCACCGAAGTGGTGGATATCGAGCCGCTGTGCACTCCGCGAATTCTGGAACTACTTCAGTGGATGAGCCGTTACTACATCACGCCTTTGGGGCAAGTCTTTGAGGCGGCGGTTCCGGCGGGGGTGCGGGCATCGGCGGGAAGTCGTCAGCGGATGATGCTTTACCCCACTCTGTTATCAGCGGATGAAGCAAAGGTCGCAAGCCTCTCGTCGAAGCAACGCGAGGTGCTGCAAGCTTTGATTCAAACGGGCGGAGGCGTTAGTACCGATCAACTCCAGAAGCTAGCCACCTGTTCATCAGCTCCGATCAACGCGTTACGCCAAAGTGGTTTTATCGAGACTCGCCAGGAACGTGTGCTCGACGAGCTGGGACAAAATGTGCCGCTTCCTGCGGTTCCTCCTTTGGCATTAAGCGCCGATCAACGGCAGGCGCTCAATCATATCTTGGAGTCGCTTGATTCGCGTAAACAACAGACGATCTTGTTGCACGGAATTACTGGAAGCGGCAAGACTGAAGTTTACATGCAGGCCATTCATGAAGTGATTGGCTACGGCAGGCAAGCGATCGTGTTGGTTCCGGAAATTAGTTTGACACCGCAGACACGCCAACGGTTTCTCCAACGTTTTGGGCAAGTCGCCGTATTGCATAGCCATATGAGCAACGTCGAGCGACATCACCAGTGGCGTAGAATTGCTGCTGGGCAAACCCCGGTCGTGATTGGGCCGCGAAGTGCGATATTTGCTCCTCTTCCTCGATTAGGCTTGATCGTGCTGGATGAAGAGCATGAAGCGTCATTCAAGCAAGACTCGGTCCCACGTTATCATGCACGCGACGTCGCCTTGCATCGCTCCTACTTGGAACAGATTCCCTTGGTGCTGGGGTCAGCGACACCCAGTTTAGAAAGTTGGAAGCGAGCCCAGGATGGAATTTACCGCTTGGCCACCTTACCACGCAGGATTCACAATCGTCCGCTGCCGCAGGTCACGACGATCGACTTGAGAACTCAGAAACAAGATCCGAACTCAGGCTCGATTTCGCGACCACTGCACCAGGCGATCCAAGAGACTTTGGCGCAAAAGGGGCAGGTCATCCTCTTGCTCAACCGGCGTGGTTTTGCCACGGCGATTCAATGCCCGCAATGTGGGCATGTCGTGTCTTGTCCCGATTGTGATTTGCCGCTTACGCATCATCGCGATGGCGCCAAAGCATGTTGCCATTATTGCGATTTTCAAATACCGACGCCCCCCGCCTGCCCCGCCTGCAAATTTGAGGGGATTCGTTTTAGTGGCCAAGGTACGCAACGCTTGGAAATCGAGGTGCAACGGCGTTTTCCAGATGCAAAAGTAGCCCGCATGGATAGTGATACCATGCGTAAACCGGGAAGCCATGAGCGTGTTCTCAGTGAGTTTTCCAATGAGAAAATCCAGATTCTTTTGGGAACACAGATGATCGCCAAAGGTCTCGATTTTCCCAACGTTTTGTTGGTCGGCGTGATCAACGCTGACACAGCCCTGCACTTCCCCGATTTTCGCGCAGCTGAAAAGACGTTTCAGATTGTAACGCAAGTGGCTGGACGGACGGGGCGGGGAGAAAAGGCGGGACAGGTCTTGGTTCAAACCTTTTCTCCCGAACACCCGTCAATTATGGCTGCCTCAAAACACGACTTTGCGACCTTTGCAAGAGATGAACTCGTCAAACGCGCGCAATTTGGTTATCCACCTCATGGCTGTTTGGCGCGAATTATCATGCGTGGCCCCGATCTCACCGAAACGGAAGGCTTTGCCGAGTCGTTTGTTCGCCGCCTGCATACCACACGCACGTTGCAGGGAATCGACTGTCGCATCCTGGGCCCCGCTCCACCACCGTTGGCGAAGTTGCGAGGTAAATATCGCTTTCATGCCTTGATACAAACGAGTGAACCTGAGCCGCTCAATCGCTTGATCGTCAAGACGGTTGTCGACATCAAACCTCCCAAAGATATTCAGTATGTGATCGATATCGATCCTCTCGACACCCTATGACGGAGCTGTGTCTTGTGGGGCTACGGAAGGTGGTTGAGTCAGGAGGCAGACGCACATGGCTTGGATGATTTTTCCATGTCCAATGTCGCCTGTTTTTTCACCGGTTTTTCCCTTCAAGCTCACTTGGTCGGGAGCGATTCCCAAAATGGTGGCGATCTGTTGGCTGATTTGTTCGCGGTACGGAGACAGTTTCGGGCGTTCCGCCAGTACGACGCAGTCAATGTTGACGATCGCCCAGCCGCCGCGCTCGATGCGCTCTTGGGCCGCGGCTAGCATGTGGGCAGAATCTCGCCCGCGATTGCGAGGGTCGGTGTCAGGAAACATCTCACCGATGTCCCCCATGTTGGCTGCACCCAAGATGCTATCCGTGATCGCATGGAGCAATACGTCAGCATCACTGTGACCCGCCAAGTGGTATTCAAAGTCGAGGTCGATGCCGCCCAAGCGTAACGGCCCCCCCGATTCGAGCCGATGGGTGTCATGTCCTAAGCCGATGCGAAGTTTCATCTTTTTGTTGCCAATCTGCTAACCACAACCAACCGCCAATATCGCTGTTGAAGACTGCCATCTATAATCTGGCACCATGGCTACTATTGAAATCGAAAAGCTCAGCAAGACATACCGGGTCTACCAAAAACAAGAAGGTCTGATGGCCTCTGTGCGCGGTTTATGGCACCGTGAATATCGCGAAGTTCAAGCCGTTCGTTCTGTAGACTTGACGGTCGAACAGGGTGAATTTGTAGCCTTTTTGGGCCCCAACGGTGCTGGTAAGACGACAACGTTAAAGCTGCTGTCAGGGGTGATCTACCCCACCAGCGGCACGGCGCGAGTCATGGGGCATGTCCCTTGGCAGCGAAATAACGACTACCGCCGCCGCTTTGCGCTCGTAATGGGTCAGAAAAATCAACTTTGGTGGGATCTACCTGCGCAAGAGTCGTTTCGACTGCATGAACAGATTTACCGCATCGATCCTGCGAATTTCAAGCGAACGCTCGACGAACTTACCGACCTGCTATCAGTGCAGAAGTTGCTCGGGCGTCCCGTGCGAGAACTTTCGCTGGGCGAACGCATGAAGATGGAGTTGATCGCTGCACTCCTGCATTCTCCCGAAGTGCTTTTCTTAGATGAACCCACCATCGGCTTGGACGTCGTCGCACAACATAACATTCAGCAATTTCTTCGCTACTATCAGGCGGAACGCAAAATCACGATTTTGTTGACCAGCCACTACATGAAGGATATCGCCGCTCTCTGTCGACGCGTCGTGTTGATTACCGATGGCGCTATCAAATTTGATGGTTCGCTGAGTGGGATCATCGACAATTTTAGTGGTTCCAAAATCCTCCGTTTGCAACTGGCAGATGGACAATCGGCGGAAGGACTCGAGCGCTTTGCACAGGTCGAGTCGGTTGTCTTGCCGAAAGTAACGCTCCGCTGTGCTCGACAAGAAGTCCCCAAAATGTTGGCTTCGATCTTGCAACAGTATCAAGTGGACGACGTGGCGGTCGAAGATCCTCCGTTGGAAGAAGTAATCTCTAAATTGTATGAAGATCACGCCGACAACAAGTCGGAGCCCAATAAGCAGATGGTAGGGACATAGCCGATGGACGCGGCCAAATTGCCATCGACTCGCGCCGGCTGGGGACTCGGAAATCGTGTCATGTGCTGGTGGATGATTTTTCGAATTGCACTCGAAGAACGCTTGGCGTATCGCGGCGACTTCGCGTTGGGGACGTTGATGCGCTTCTTGCCAATCATCACGCAAATCTTCTTGTGGTGGGCGGTCTTTGATGCTGTCGGCGGAGTGGGAGCCAGCCAAGGACAACTTGCCGGATATTCATTCCATGACATGGTGGCTTACTACTTATTGTCGATGCTTGGGCGAGCTTTTTCGAGCATGCCGGGACTCGCATCCACCGTGGCCAAACAGATACGCGAGGGAGAGATCAAGAAGTTTTTGATTCAACCCATCGATATGATTGGCTTCCTGTTGTTGGGACGCGCCGCGCACAAGACGGCCTATTACACCATTGCCACCCTTCCCTTCGCGTTGGTCTTTTTCCTTTGCCGAGGCTATTTCACGAACGGTTGGCCCGATGCGGAAATCATGTTCGCCTTCGTGTTGTCGTTGTTGTTCGCATTTCTGTTAGGCTTTTTTCTCGATTTGTGTATTGGCCTCATCGGTTTTTGGTTCCTTGAGGTCAGTTCCTTACTTTTCGTCTATATGTTGCTCAACTTTTTTCTGTCGGGCCACATGTTCCCACTCGACTTGATTCCCGAACCTTGGGAGTCCTTGGTCAGTGTCTTGCCCTTCAAATACCTGGCCTACTTTCCCGCCGCTGTGTTCTTGGGGAAGGTGGACCGTGATGTACTATGGCGGGAACTGGGCATTGAAGCTCTATGGTTGGTGGGATTGGTCGTCTTGGCACGGCTCTTATATGCACGCGGCGTGCGGCGCTATAGTGGGTATGGTGGATAATGGGTGAGGATGTGAAGCAACCAAAAGTACGGCAACTCCATCCGAATTATTGGCGCGTCTTCCTGACGTTTGCCAAAAACTCACTGGTGCGCGACATGATGTTTCGCGCCAATTTTGTGATCGAAGCGGTGTCGAGTGTTTCCTGGGCCATCATGAACGTTGGACTCTACTGGATCATCTTCGAATACACCTCGTCCATCGGCAGGGATACCGGCTGGGGTAAGTATGAGTTCTTCGTTTTCATGGGAACGACTTGGATCGTGAACTCGATTGTGCAAACTTTCTTCATGCCCAATTCGGAGGAATTTAGCGAGTTGATTCGAACGGGTGGACTGGACTTTGCGATGCTCAAACCAATTGATACCCAGTTTTTGGTTTCGCTGCGCAAAGTTAACTGGTCGGGGTTGGCAAATCTGGTTTTGGGGATCGTTATGGTCGCCCTCAGTCTTTGGCAACTGGCTGGTCGCGCCGAGCATCCGTGGGTGTTTCACCCAGCTATACTTTTCTTCTATCCTCTCTACATCGCCTGTGGTGTCGCCATCCTGTACAGCTTGATGATCTCGCTGGCAGCGACGAGCGTCTGGCTAGGTCGCAATCAGACGCTCTACGATTTTTGGTTTTATATCACCAATTTTTCACGATATCCGATGGAAATCTACGCTCGCGGATGGGGCTTACCGCTGTTGGTCGTCTTTACTTTCATTATTCCAGTGCTTGTTGTTGTTAACGTTCCCGCCCGACTGTTGGCGCAGCCTTTGTCTCCACGTGAGCCATGGGAGTGGCCCCTCGCCGGATTCACGATCCTGGCTACCGTTGCGTCACTACTGTTCAGCCGTTGGGTATTCATTCGATCACTCCGATCGTACCGAAGTGCGAGCAGTTAGCCATTGAAAAGTAGTTCACCCGGAGTGTTTCGATGCGATTGAAACCAGCGCACACGATCGATGACCCGACTGCCAGCTCGGCTGCAACGAGTCGCCAACATTTAGCAGTTCGCTCACCGCTGCTGCATACGCGTTGTGTTGCATATTTCATTTTTGGGTACGTAATATCAGGCTTGCATTTGCCAGCGTTTGGGCAAACGTTGACAGAGCCTGCAGTTCCTGCGTTGGAATATCGCTCATCTACGGAGGCGCAAGCAGTTCCAGCGGCACCGTCAACTCATTTGCCCCACGTTTCAGCCAGCGACGTTGGCTTTGCGCAAGACAAATTGGATCAACTGGAACGACTGGTACACGAAGGAATAGCAAATGGCTCCCTTCCAGGCTGCGTCATCTGCATTGGTCGCCATGGCAAGCTGGCGTTATTGAGAGCTTACGGTGACAAGCGAATTGAGCCGCAGCGCGAACCCATGACAACGAATACGCTTTTTGATATGGCATCTATTACCAAACCGGTGGCGACAGCGACCAGTATTATGAAACTGGTTGAAGATGGAAAAATCGACTTGAATGCCAAAGCGATAAGCTACTTGCCAGACTTTGCACCTAACGGCAAAGAGGCGATTTCGATTGTCGATCTACTGATTCATCAGAGTGGATTGATTCCCGATAATCCACTGGCAGATTACCTGGAAGGTCCCGAGTTGGCTTGGCAACGCATATGTGAACTCGAATTGGTGGCCCCGGTTGGTTCTACGTTCAAGTATTCCGATGTCAATTTCATCGTGCTCGCTCAGTTGGTACAACGCGTGAGCGGTAGAGCCATCAACGACTATGCGCAACAAGAGATATTTCAGCCGCTCGGAATGGACTCGACCGGTTTCTTACCCACCGAACCCTTGCGAAAATTGGCAGCGCCGACCGAGCAAAGAGACGGCGAGTGGATACAAGGAACTGTTCATGATCCGCGCGCTCATGCACTGGGGGGAATTGCGGGACATGCAGGTTTGTTTTCAACCGCCGAAGATTTGGCGGTTTATGCGCAAATGCTGCTCAGTGACGGTACGCTACAGACGGCCAGTGGTCAATCGATTCGCATTCTGTCTCCCGAGACAATCGCCACCATGACGCAAGCATATCCCGTTTCGAGTGGCATTCGAGGTTTGGGGTGGGATAAGCAAACCGGCTATTCGAGCAACCGCGGTGGACGGCTGAGCCCAGCAGCCTTTGGCCATGGCGGTTTTACTGGCACCGTGTTGTGGATCGACCCGGAACTCGACCTGTTTTTTATCTTCTTGAGCAATCGTTTGCACCCCAACGGCAACGGGAATGTCAATCGATTGTCTGGTCAGATACTGGATACGGTTGTAAGCGCCTTGGAAGAGTAACGAGTGTTCACTCGCTGGTCAGGCTCGTTTGAGTGGCGGAAGCTGTTTGCCCTGCAGTTGATAAACGTAGCGCAACACTTCGGCAACGGCGGCGTATTGCTCGACGGGAACAGATTGTCCGACTTCGACGTTTTTAAATAGTGCTTGGGCAAGTGGCTTACGTTCGACCACAGGAATGCCAGCTTCCAGCGCCATCTTTCTAATTCGGGCCGCGACGTGCCCTGCCCCCTTGGCTAAGACAATTGGTGCGGGCATTGTGTCCGCATCAAATTTAATAGCGATTGCCAATTCAGTTGGGTTCGTGATGACGACGTCGGCACCTGGAATCGCATTCTGCATGCGACTCATCGCCAGCTGCCGCTGTACGGCGCGACGTCGTGCCATGACATGCGGATCGCCATTCATCTGTTTCATCTCTTCGCGAATTTCTTCGTCGGTCATCTTCAGGTCTTGTTCCAGCTTCCACCATTGGAAGCCGTAGTCGAGTACCGCCAACAGAAATAAGACGATCGCAGTACGCATGCATAGGTCCAACGTGGTGTTCCAGACCAAAGAGCCGATTTCGCCAGCGGTGAGCGTGTGGGCAGCGGAAATGGCATCCCACTGTCCCCACAATCCGAGCAGGATAACGGTTGTGACAAGCCCGATCTTCAACAGGCCAAATCCCAGACGTGTAATGTTGGGGAGTTCAAACAGTCGCTTGAAACCGGACAGTGGATTGATCCGACTAAAGTCCATTGTGAGCTTGTCAGGTAAAAAGAGAAAACCTACTTGCAGCCAGTTGTTCACCACGGCAATCCCACACACTCCGAGCAGAATTGGGAGGATGGCCCATAAGCACTCTTGGACGCTGCCGGCGACAAGCCCCAGGGCCGCCCGATCGTCGGCTCCCCAATATCGAACCTGGGTGAAGCAGCCGATCATGATTTCCGCTAGCTTGTTGCCAACTTGTCCGCCGTAGTTCCAAAGCAGCACGACGGCGATCAACAGGATCAGTGCCGAGCCTAGATCTTGGCTGCGCGCAACGCGCCCCTGCTCGCGCGCCTTTTGGCGCCGATGGGGTGTGGCGTCATGTTTCTTTTCACCAGCCGAATCTGCCAAAGGTCCTCACTCCAAAAAGATCAAGCGTTTGAACTCAAGTGCCTGCCGAGAGAGTTGACTTGGCCATTAAGAACTGCCCTCCACGCTGACGACGCGGTGACAAGTTTCAATCCAAACAGCCAACTCCTGCTGAAAGGTCCAACCGACGCTGCCTACACTGATGATCAGCAGGATGAGCAATGCCATGGCGTTGATGTTAAAGCCAATGGCCAAAACGTTCAGTTGCGGTAGGGTGCGCGCAAGCAAACCAGTTAAAACGTTTGCCAACAGAAGTGCGGTTGCCAGAGGGGCGGCTGCGCGAATCCCAACCACAAAAGTATGACGTAACACTAGTTCGTATTCAGCGAGCCAATCCGATTCAAACACCACACTACCCGCTGGGTAGCGATGAAAGCTCTCCAAGCAACATTGGATCAATTCGCGATGACCACCGGTGACGAGCAAAATGATCATTGCCAGGAAACCAAGCAAGTTGGCTACGACCGGCATCTGTTCATCGGTACTCGGGTCAATACCACTGGCAATGTCAAAGCCCGCAAGGTGTCCGATGGCTTGCCCGGCGATCTGCAAACTCGTAATGGAGAGCACGATGATGCTCCCAAGCAACATCCCAAGCAGTACTTCCGTAGTCATGCAGACCGCGATGTTCAAAAGGTCACCTGGCATCGGTCGCGCAGTCGCAAATGCGATTGGAGATAGAATGGCTGCGACCGCAATGGCAAAAAGTGCGCGAACGCGCATTGGAACCGAAGAGGAGCGAAGGGGCGGTGCCAACATGAGTGGCGGGCTGATCCGCGCTAGGACTGTTAGAAAGACCCACAACGGTTGACTTAACAGGCCTAACAATGCGTCATTCATAGAACGGAGTCATCTACTTGCTAACGATCGATGGGATATCGCGGTACGTTCTCACGGTATATTCCACCATCCGATCTGAAATCCACGGCAAACAGAAAACCAGCGCTAAGATCATGGCAATGATCTTGGGAACCGCGTTTAACGTTTGATCTTGAATTTGTGTGACAGCTTGCAGCAAGCTGATAACAAGCCCAACAAGCATCCCCATTAACAACAATGGTGCACCGATGATCATCGCGTTAAGCACGGCGTCACGAATCAAGTCAACAGCTACGGCAGAGTTCATCTTTTAACTTTTATGTGTAGGTACCAAAACTCTCGAGCAGCATTTCCACCACCAAGTGCCATCCGTCAATCAAAACAAATAGCAGTAGCTTAAAAGGCAACGAGATCATCGCCGGTGGCAACATCATCATCCCCATCGAAATCGTAATGGAGGCAACCACCAAGTCGATCAACAGAAACGGTAAGAAGATCTGGAAGCCCATCAAAAAAGATGTCTTCAATTCACTGAGCATGTACGCTGGAAGCAGCACTCGAAGCGGGACTTCATCGATGAACTCAGGTTCAGGAGCGTCGGGGTCATTGTAGGCGGCAAACAGTGCGACGTCTTCGTGGTTGCCCGCCATAACAATCTGACGCTCCATGAACACTCGGATCGGCGCGACCCCAGCCTCCCAAGCCTCCTCCATCGACATCGTCGAACCTGGAGCTGTGTAAGGGCGAATGGCATCGTCGTAAACTTTGTTCCAAACAGGTGCCATGACAAACATGGTCATGAAAAGTGAAATGGCCGTGATCACTTGGCTGGGTGGCAATTGGCCGGTACCTAAAGCCTGACGAAGCAAACCAAGTACGACGATGATGCGTACGTAGCACGTTGTCATCAAAAGTATCGCAGGAGCCAGGCTCAAGACGGTCAACAAAAGTAATATCTGTAGACTGCTGCTGAGTCCCTCTCGGCTGGTCCACCGTTCCGGTCCACCCAACAAGAAATCTTGTGTCGAAGGAGATTCACTAGCACTTTCGCTCTGGCGAAGCGTATCGGTCACGCGGTCATATAAGCTCTCGGTATTGGACTGGGAGCGTTGAACATTCAATTCACGTAGTTGAGTTTGTGCAACGACAGGGGAGGCCTGCAAAGTAATACTCAGCCCAACAAGTAACGCGCTGTTACGCCCATACTTCGTTAACAAAGCAGCGAAGATAGCAACGAGATGATTCATGCCGCTCCTCCTTGGTGAAGAATCGAGCGGAAGGAATTGCTAATACTTCCCGACTGCGCACTTTCACACATGCCAGCCAATTGGTCGACTTCGAGTGGGTCCGTGATCTCGCTGATCATCCGCGCATCCCCTTGAACCAAACTGACCAGAACAAGTTTTGAGCCAAAGCGAATGAGGACCAGTTGCTGACGGGTGGCGATGGGAGTGCGGCCCAGAACTTGGACGACTTGTTTGGGAATTCCACCACCCAGCGTCGTGTTGATCGTCTTGCGATAAAACCAGGCAAGTCCCAGAAACAATCCGATGACGATCAACAAACTTGAACCAATTGAGACCAATGTCTGCAACGTGCTATTGGAGCGGTTGCTGGACTGCAGAGAATCATCGCTACCCGCAGATTTTAGCGGGATTCGTTCTTTAGGTTGCTGTGACGCTTTAGGTTCTTCTGTCGCGCTTGCACGGATAACAGCAGAATTGGAGGCGAGCTGTGGTGCACCGTGGCTGGCAGTGTTTGCCAAGCCTGGCTTTGGCTGTGATGAATCCTGTGAATAAGTCGAGGAAGAGCCGCCGTTCGGGTTCGCCTGAGCCGTGCTACCTGGTGTCGTCCATGCATCGGGCGGCATCGTCGTTCGCAGAATGGGCGCCGGCGACAACTGCGATGCGGGGAGTGAGGTCGGCGTTTGCGCGTCACGAGATGATTCACTACCCCGACCGGAGCGTTCATCGGTAGTATTGACAGGCTGGCCGCTTGAAATCAGTTGTCCAGTAGCGGCCGGGCGCGGTGTTTGATACGGAGCTTGTCCAGCGACAAAAGCCGCAGACGCGAGCCACGCTATAGCAAATAGTATGGTAAACGTTACGGATCGCTTTGAATGCGCGCGGAGCTGGAGACAGCGTGGCGCGGAGAGCTTTCTGGGGAAGCTGGGTCGCATGTTCGACATCCTTGTCGAATACTGGTCTTGTCAAATTCTAATTGCTTTGCCAAGTTTCGTTCGGCGGGATGAACAGCACTTGGCAAAGTTACAAATGTTTTGTTTGTGTCAGTCATCGGCGAGCAAGTCGGAGCCAACCAGCTCTGCAACTCGCACACAGAAATTGTCGTTGAGTACAAGTATCTCTCCACGTGCAACCAGCCGACCGTTGACGAACAGATCCACAGGATCGCCAGCCAATTTGTCGAGCGTCACGACAGAACCACGTCGCAATTTTAAGACGTCTTCCAGGAGCATGTGAGTGCGGCCAAGTTCGATCTTAAGGTCGAGGTCAACATCGCGCAGGAGATCGATCGAGCACTTTTCGGGTGGTCCCTCAGCACCAATTAAGTCTTCCAGTTCAAAGGGCTTAGGCTGAGGCTTTGCCACAGGCTCTCGATCCAGTTCATTAAGTGCGGCTTCCGCCTCTTGCAGGAGTTGAGCTGCCTTGTCGGCAGTCCCTTTGCTTTTCTCGGGAGCCGGAGATTGCACTTCCGGTGTTGATTCGTCAGGAGCACTCATACAATTGCCTCAATAGACCGCATGCGGAGCCCCCACAATTGCGGAAAATTTATTCTTCTCGTAACTGGAAATCGTTGAAACCGACACCTAACAGGATTGGTTCTTCGAGAATCTCATTACTTGTCGCAAGAATTCGGCGTTGAAGCAAGCCCAACTGGTTTTCGGTCAATTCGTCCATCGTAGCATTGCGAACTTCGAGCATCATACGGTGGCGAAAACGTCCTTGACGGGCGTTGTAGAGCTCCTCAAGCCGCTTTTTGTCTTTTTCCTTGATCGTGCCAAATACTTCAAACTCCACCACATGATTGCGATCCGAGCCCGGAGGGGTAAAGGTTATGCCATATTGCCCCAACGGGAATTCAATCACAGCATTGGCATTGTCCAATACAACTTCGCCATCCTTGGCCATGCTCTTTTCCAGCTTGCTCATCAATCGTGCTTCGGCCAAGGCGGCCACGTCATCGGCACTGGGGACCATGAAGAAGAAAACAAAGGTCTCAAAAATCACGATGGATGTAATAAAGCCTGACATCAATAGCTTGGGAAGCATCGAAGGCTTGGCTGCAGCAGGTGATTGTTCAGGTTCAGCCATGGCGGCGGTTCTCCACTTGTGATTTTAATTGGCAACAGTTGAGACAACTGTTCGACACTGGCAACAGTTGAGACAACTGTTCTACACTTGCAACAGTTGGGACAACTGTTCGACACTGGGTAACAGTTGGGACAACTGTTCGACACTGTTATGGTTTTTGTTCTTCGAGTAGTTTGTTGTCGCGTTCCTCGGCGGTTCCGATCAACTGATCGACGGTCTCTTCGAGCAGGAACACTTCAACTCGAGGGTTCTTTTTCATCTTGTCTGCATCGCTCGATAGATACATTGGTTCCCATGCGCCTGCAGACGACAAGCGGATTCTCTCGGGCGGAATCTGATGTTTCTCGATCAAGTATTGCATCACATGGCGACAGCGGTTGTATGCGAGGTCCATGGCATCGATCGGTTCAGCGCCTTGTGTGGCCAATTGTTGTGAAGTGTGTCCGCGAATTTCGATTTTTTGGGGTTTACCGGCCAGCAAGGCGACTTGTTCATCCAACATCAATTTGGCTTCATCGGTCATTTCATAGGCACCATCCTTGAAGAACAGTACGGTGCCAATGGCAGTGCTTCCACCTGGGCGAACGATGCGGACACGCTCGTTGTCTCCCACTGGGGCCTTGGTTGGCGCGCCTCCTTTGTGGGTGTCCAGCTTTTTGGCCCGACCTTCCGTCGATAGTACCTTGAACGCGCTATCCCTCGGACGACTTTCGCCAGGAGAGACGCTAGTGGTTGTCATGTCGTGTCCAAAGCGTTTTTGCATCGACTCGACCATCGCCTGGAATTTCTCTTCTTGCTTGAGTTCGCTCATCGATACCAACATGATGAAGAACGTCAGCAGCAGCGACATCATATCGCCGAAGGTCACTACCCATTCGGGAATGCTAATTGGTGGATCTTCTTCCATTGCGTTCCTCGTCTATTCCTTCACGGGTCGTTTCTTGGGATGCAAATATGTCATCAAACGCTGCTCGAGTGCACGAGGGCTTTCGCCGGATTGGATTGCCAATACCCCGCGGACGACCATTTCCATGGCGTTCAATTCGTATTTGCTCAACAAGCCAAGTTTCTCGGCAAGGGGCTGGAACATCACGTTGGCGGCGATCGCTCCATAAAGCGTTGTGATCAACGCGACGGCCATTCCCGAGCCAATGCTCGATGGATCCGACATGTCGCTGAGCATCATGATTAGCCCCATCAGAGTTCCAATCATGCCGTAAGCCGGTGCAAATCGCGCCAGTTGATCGAGGATTGATTTGCCTTCGCGGTGTCTTCTTGAAATCGATTCCATTTCCGTCCGCATGACCGACTCGATCGTATCGGCATCATTTCCGTCGATCGCCATCTGTAAACCCGACTTAATCACCGGGTTTTGAACATCTGCCATTTTGCTTTCCAGCGCAAGCAGTCCATCGCGTCGCGCGACTTCCGCTAGCGAAACCAATTGATTGATGATTTCCAGGAGATCGTTTTGCTTATTCAAAAACGCTTTCTTCATGACCATCGGGAGTGCCAGAATACTTTTGAGCGGAAAGGCCATCATGCCCGCCGCGCCAGCACCACCGAAAACAACCAGGATCGAAGGGATGTCGATAAAAGCGGTGAACGGAGCGGTACCGATCATGATCGACGCAATGATCAAGGCGAATGCCAAAAGGAATCCGACAACTGAAGTGATGTCCATAGTCGATTACTCCGCCGTCGATGCATTACTAGAGGAAGCCGGCGCATGATTCTCACTGCGAGCCTCATTGCGAATTGTATTACCGGATGGACTACTACGACTTGAAGTCCGCATTAACGACGGCAACATCGCTTTTCGCTGTTGATAGTCGATTGCCAATTCGACCACGTGGTCCATGGCTTCGTTGACGACAATCCGTTCGCCAGAGACCAACGTCACAAACGTGTCTGGACGTTCTTCAACATAACGAATCAGGTCCGCGTTCAATATGAAGGCCTGTCCATCGAGTCGCGTCAGTTTGATCATCGTGAAAATCGAAACGCAGGTGGTGGTACGAAAACAAAACATGAACCTCACAGAGATTCTTTGGAAACTTAGGTTACCGCTAGCCACATGCGAGCAAATGAATCAGAAAGTCAACATCGCCTCACGCTTGCCATCACGCCTGCCAGTCGCGCGACCCGCAAAATCGTTACAAGCGTTCCGCGCGTCAACCGTTGGTGGGGCTCAGAGGGGTCGGACGGGCAAACGCACTTCAAAGCGACTGCCGCAGTTCGGTTCGCTGGATGCTGAAACCAACCCGCCGAGTGCCTGCACCAGGTTCTTAACGATCGCCAAACCGAGGCCCGTACCCCCGGTGTCAGCGGAACGCCCTTTTTCCGCCCGATAGAATCGCTCGAAGATACGCTCGAGGTCTTCGCGTTGGATGCCAATTCCCGTGTCGCTAACGACCAACGCTAACCAATTGCCTTCCAATTTGAAAGCCAGAGTGGCCTGTCCCTGGTCTGGTGTATAACGCACGGCATTGGAGAGCAAGTTGCTGACGATGGTTTGGAATCCCGCGCGGTCACTGTGAATGGTCAATCGATCGGCAGGCCGTTCAACCGTTAGCGTTATCCCTTTACCCTTTGCCATCGATTCGATCGCCGGCAGGCAGGGTTCAATCGCTTCCATGACGTCAAACGGCTCAAGACGTAACGCGGTTCCTGACTGAACGCGTGAAAGTTGCAACATACCCTGTACCAGGCCGTTGATTCGGTCGGCTTGGGAGATGATGTCGTTAACAAATTGCTCGGCAGCCGGTCGATCGTCGAGCGCACCCATTTGCAAAGTTTCCGCATAGGCACGGATGGCTGCCAGGGGTGTCTTAAGTTCATGTGAGGCATTGGCAACGAAGTCTCGTCGGATGAGTTCAATGCGTTTCAACAGCGTTTCGTCCCGGACGGTCAGCAGCACGCCGCGATGCTGCTGGTCCAAACGGAGTGGTCTTGCGAGCAGCCGCAAATGCTTGGCGGGAGAGCCAAATTCGATCCCTTCTTCATGTGGCACTTGCTGGAGAAGGACACGGTCGATCAATTGAGTCACAAGCGGTATTCTCACCACCTCCAGCAGCGGTCGATTGATAACGGTCTGCTCTTGAAGTTCAAACAGGTCACGCAGCGAGCTATTGGCTAGTAGGACTGCCGAATTCTGATCGACGGCTAACACACCTTCCTGTAGATTGCCGAGCACCAAGTCGCTGCGCTGATTTGAATTCCGCAGTTCCGCAACGGTACGGTTGACCCGTTCGGCAATCAACTTCAGCGCCGGTTCCAACTCGGAATCGAATTCGGCCACGGGTGGCAACAGATCGTCGTGTGACACAGGCAGTTTTGCGGCGGCCACCCAAGGAGCAATCGAATTTCGCTCGCGTTCCGATCTCTGTTTGATCGTGGACCAGCCAAACCAAACGAAGAGCAGATAACTACCATTCGACAAGCTCCAGACTATCCACCACCAACGCCGGTGAGTCGATGGTGCAATTTCGCGAGTAAACTGAAGTCCCAAGTCTGTTGACAGTCCGGGCACAGGACGAGTGGCCTGAGCTGACAACTGAAATCGTTGTCCGTGCAGGACGAGTTGGACATCACCGATGGAAGAAGTTAGTGGATCCAATGTCGATGAGGCGTTGAGAGGCAAAGGAATCGGCACAATATTGATTCCGGTTCTTACTTCCAAGTCTTTCCATTTCGGATCGGACTCGACCGGTGACTGCCACGTCTGAGCGCTCAGCGACATCCAAGCCAGCTGCACATCGCGCACGAACTGCAACTGGGTCACAGCTTGCCATTGTCGATGCAACCACCAATCCCCGGTCCAGCCAATGGCGATGGCGACGAATAACCACAATGTGAATAACCAACCTATGAGTTTCATAGAAGCAGTCTATGCGATTCGACCATCCCCTAAAACAAACTTGCGGGGTCTGTACCAAATAGTTTACGAATGGCGAGTGCCCCGCTCACCGCACACATTGCCAGAGTCAAGCTCCAGACGGTGAGGACGCGGTCCCAAGTCATGCTCATTACCAGTCCACTTGACTCCGCAAGCAGTGCATAGAGCGCGTAGGAAACCAACAATCCCGGCACGAATCCTAAGCAGGCCAAGTAAAACGACTGGCAGAGCACCACGCTCCAAAAATATCGCGTACTGTAGCCCATCGCTTTCAACGTAGCGAACTCCGGCATGTGCTCGCTGATATCCGTGAACTGGATTTGATAACAAATAATCGCACCCACGACCAATCCCATAATGGTGCCAATTAAAAAAATCTTTCCGATTGGGGTTGCGCGTCCCCAAAACTCCTTTTCGCGAGAGATGAATTGCGTCGTGCGGCGCACGTCCAACTGCAGCGGTGCCAACTGTTCGATGCGTTGGGCAAGTTGATCGAGCTCACTTTGTGTGCGCAATGAAACTCGCAGCAATCCAATATCGACGACATCGGTTGGATTGCGGGTTTGAGATCGCCATGGAAAATAGTCTGCGTGAACGCGCTGACTCATCAACAAACTGCCGTCGTTTCCAAAGTCAGTACCCAGCTGAAACTGTCCCATAACTGGAATGGTCTGTCCATTAAGTTCAACGTGTTGTCTTAGGAGTTGCTCGCGATCTAAAGCAAAGCCGTACACGGGCTTGCTGCGCGTATCCACCAACGCGGCTCTACGGCGATCGGCAGCGACGAGCTGGTCGTAGAGCAATTGATCCTTCATGAACGCCGCATCGCGAAGTTCGATGGCGATAACGCGGACTGGGCGAGGCGTAAAGCCTTCGACTCGGACGTTTGCCGTACCGCGTTCGACGCTGACCGCGCAGTAATCGACAACGTTCGGAAATGTGGCAGCTTGTTCCAACAACGTTCGCGGAAAACGCTGTTCGGTCGATATGTTGTAACGGGCGCGACTGATGACTGCGAGGTTTGCCACTTCAGTATCAAACAACGAAAAGATCTGTACATTGTTATCGATCAACGCGTTGCGAAAGCCAATTTGCATGAACATCAGCACGACGGCAAAACCGACACCGGTAGCCGCCAGTGCGCACTTGCTCCAACTGGATGTCAGATTTTTCCAAGCTAACGGGGTACGCATTTCGTTTCCAACGGGAGGGATGCAATCAAAACAGGCTTGCCGGTTCAGCTTTCCAGAGTTTGCGTAAGGCCAGTAGTCCACTTAAACAGCACATGAACAGCCCGAGTAGACAGACCGCCACGACCCGTGCGGGCTCCATTAATAACGGGATATTCGAAAAAGCCGAAGTGACTCGGTAGAGTATTTCGGCAGCTCCCCAGGCTGCAAAAAATCCCAGTATCCCCAAGACGATCGCTTGGGTCATGACGATACTGGCCAAATACATTCGCGAGTAGCCTATCGCTAACAATGTTGCGTATTCCGGAAGCCGGTTGGCCACATCGGTCGCCAGGACCATGTAGACAATGGCCCCGCCGACCATTAGAGCCAGTACGACACCCAACTGAAAGATTAGTCCGATGGGAGTCTGCCATAGCCAGCGGCGCGTCTCGCGGTCCAACGCCTCTTGCCGCGAGAGTATGGTAACTGCTCCCGAATCTACCGGGTCGCTCCATCCCAATCGCTCCCACCAGGTAGCCGGACTGTTGTTGGTACTCGTTGTAATATTAGGGTTAGAACTGTCGTTCACAACTTCGCCGGACAGCGAAGCCCGCGATCGAAGTTGAGCCAGCACCGAATCTTGCCGCGTTTGATCTCCGCTGACTTGAATCAAACCAATCGATGTCGTCGAGCGGACATCCCAGGGAGTAATTCGTGCAAATCCACTGTCGCTGGTGATGACGGCCCCATTGGCGGCCAGTCCCGTCCCGAGTTTGAACACGCCGCGGATGGTAAAACTCTGACCGCCAATTTCCGTTCGTCGATTGACATCGGCCAAACGGAACTTGCGTCCATCGCTAGGCCCGTAATCAGGTTGTGTGCTGTCATCGACGAGAATAGCTGAATCCTGCAGCAGCAGTCGTTGCTCGACGGCCGTGGCGACGTCCGGCAACTTAAATACCGAGCTGCTGGGGCGAAACGCTAACACGGCGATCGGCAGGTATTGCGTTTCTACTGGCGGAGAAGCGTCGGTCGCTGACCGGGCGGTCAACGTGCGCCAGTTGTGGATCGTAATCCAAAAAGGTTCTGCCGAGGTCACGCCAGAAGTGTTCTTGGCGATCGTCAGCCATTTTTGGTCGATTTGCTCAGGTTCATACAGATGCAAGTAGTCTCGGGCTCGAATCATGATATCGAACCGGAGATTCTCAAGCACATTGGTGGCGGTGCGGGAGACAGCACCCATGAAACCGAGCTGCATGAACACCAGCAGCAGAGCAAACGCCACGCCACCGATCGAGACCAATGTCTTGGCCCCCTGGTGCATCAAGTTGTACAAACCAATCGGAGTCTTCATTCTTGACGGGTGTCGATTTCTACTTCGACCTGCAATTGCAACCACGGTCGAGCCTTGGCCGTCGATTGTGCATCGAGTTCGATAAGTACGGTTACCGCGCGATAGTCGACAGACGCAAGAGGATCGAGCGGTCGAAGTTGTGGGCGACCGACCAGAGAGCTTTTGTGGATGACCACACCTCGCAACGGCTCTGCAAAGGCGCGGCTCCGAATCACTGCTGCTTGGGTGGGTTGAACGCGGGCCGCATCCAATTCATTCACTTCGGCTTCGCAGACCAGTTTTTCGGTGTTCGCCATTTCGATCAATGGACGTTGAACACTCGCTTCTCCTTTGGATGCGTTGATGGTTAGAATCGTGCCAGAGGTGGGTGCGTTGATCGTCGAGCTCTGTGTTTCGATGTTCAGGCCGGCAATTTGCATTTCGATGATTTTGGCCGCATCCGCATCCATGGCAGCCGTTAATTGCAATTGGGCGGCCTCTTTTTCCGCTAGAGCCGCGTCGCGCGCCCACACGAGTTCGTCGATGATTTGTCGTTGTGTTTCTTGTTGTTGCTGGTACTTGAGTCGAGCTTCAGCTACGGTCAAGCGTTGGCGGTCAACTTCGAGTTGCCCCACAAACTCTTTGGTAAGTTTGTTTTGAGCGATTTTTTCAAGTTGGTTCAGGATGCGCTCACCGGCGGTCACCTGGGCCTCGGCAAGTTCGAGCAACTCGGTTTGTCGTGTGACGGAGAGTTGCTTTTGTTCGACTTGCGAAAACTTGAGCTCAGCAGCTTTTAACCCGAGTTCGGCTGCTGCAACGGCGCTGGCTTTGGTTCGCTCTGCTTCGGCAAGTTGTTGTTGGAGAGTTGCCAATTGCGTTTGGCGAAGCACGCTAGATCGCAATGTAACAAGCGGCTGGCCCTCTGCGACTTCTTCACCTACGGCGACGTGAACTTCGTCAACGGGATCACCGGGCAGGGCAAACAACTGAGTGATTCCATTTGCGGGGACCAATTGCCCTTGCGCAAAAACTTTGCCAGTTGCAGTGGGGGTGACTATCGTGGTGTCTGGCGGCGTTTCGCGGCGGCAGGCCGAGTTGCAAATCAGAAAAAATATCAACAGCCCCAGACGCTTGGCAGCCGAACCAAGGAATATAGGGTGGAGACTCGGCATGGCTCGATAAGGGTCCAACGTAATCGCGCAAGTGTTATTGGGTCGCATGGATATACAGCGGAATGAATAGACCTCTGTCCCCTAGTTCGATCGGGGAGGGAAGCACTGCAGGCTGTTAAGACCAGTTGTTTATAGTCTAATCGGAAGTTTCCTGAGCGTATCGCCACTCTGCATGCATCCGCTTGCCAGCATTTTTGTCGATCGAAACCGATTCTTATGGCACATACAAATCAATCTGCCGTCCGGTTCGACCCTGACTGGCGAAAGCGAATCGCCGACGGACAGCAGCCAGCCGTTTCGGCGACGAAGCTGCAGCATTATTACGGTGCCGGAGAGCTGCGAAAGCAAGTTCTCTATGACAATAACATCGAGATTTACCCAGGTGAAATAATCATTATGACCGGCCCAAGTGGCTCGGGAAAAACGACGCTGCTGACGTTGATCGGCACCTTGCGACGCGCTCAAGAGGGCGAGCTGATGGTGCTCGACCGACCGCTACACAAAGCGACAAACGCTGATCTATTGCAGGTGCGGCGGGAAATTGGGTTTATTTTTCAAGCCCACAACCTATTTGATTCGCTGACCGCTACTCAGAATGTCCGGATGGCGCTGGAGTTGGCAGAGCCACAGGGGACAGCCGCCTCGCACAACGAAAAGGCGATTCGGATGTTGCAAGCCGTGGGGCTCGGGGAACGCACCAAGCACAAGCCGAAGCAACTTTCGGGAGGGCAAAAACAACGCGTAGCCATCGCTCGAGGGCTGGTCCATGGACCGCGGCTTGTATTGGCCGACGAACCCACCGCGGCCCTCGATGAGCAAAGTGGCAGGACCGTTGTCGAACTGCTTAAGAAAATGGCCAAGGAACAGCAAACGACCATCATCATCGTGACGCACGATAATCGCATTCTCGATGTTGCCGATCGCATCGTGAATCTAATTGATGGACGAATTCGTAGCGACGTTCTAGTTCAAGAGGCTGCCATCGTGAGCCAAATGCTCATGCGCTGCGACGTTTTCAAACACTTGACGCCGCGCGGTCTCGCCGAAATGGCCGATCATCTCGAAAGCGAAACATTCAAACCCAATCATTTCGTCATTCGCGAAGGAGACGTCGGCGACCGATTCTATTTAATACGCCGCGGCAAAGTCGCAGTACGCCGAGGTTCAGACAACAAACAAGTTGCAACTTTGGTCGAAGGCGACTTTTTTGGTGAAATGGCCCTACTCACCGGGCATCCTCGAAACGCTAGCGTCGAAACGCTCGAGGAAACCGATCTTTATTCGCTCAGCCAAGACAGATTTCGTGAGGCAATGGCGCAGCAAGCTTCATTTGAGACCGAAATTCGCACGAGTTTCTTTGATCGCCAGTAAGCTGTTTTTGCGCGGGCTGAAAATTTGCGACATTTAGAATAAAAATTGAGGTCCTTATGGGGGCCTTGATGCGCCGTAATCGCGATTAGTGTGGAAAATATGTGCAATCTGATCGTGACACATACTGTTCACTCTGTTTATACTGACAACAGGCGGTAAATTTGCTGCAAAACCGGAAATACGTGGTCGTAAACGCCGACTATGTCGATTTTAATATCGGAGTTCCAGGCAAGCAGTTAACATCGTGAACGCTATCGATCGTCGTTGTAGTTTTAATGTTCGTTTACCGCGGTATTTTTATGCAGGGTTGCATGGATGACGCCGGACACAAGTTTTTATCAGTTTCCAAAAGAAGTTTGGCAGGCCGTCAATCACCAAGCTAAATACGCTTTGCTTCGCAAGGAGTATTGTCCTGAAGAGTCACGCATCGAATCAATGCGATGTGTGTTCCTGGACGAAGAGTCGGAAAGCCACTACGGTCGCCAAGTGTGGTTCTTTGAGGCATCGGGGGTCGACCCAGTTGGCCACCGGCATCGACTTTACGGAGCGCTCGACTTTTCGCTGCAGTACGGACTATTGCAACCGTCTCGCGCGATGCTTGCCGACGAGCCGCATCATCGCCAGCGGTTGTTGCAGTCCTTATCACAGCCCGCAGAGGGACAAGTGTGGACCAATCCATCGACCAAGGTGTGGGTGCGTTTGACCTTGGCATCCGTGATCATCTTGTCTGCTATCTGGCTGTTATCGCTGGCGGCTTGGCTGATGGAAGGCTGATTCACCCCACCACGTAGTCGCGTCTCTCCGGAGAAGCGAATTGACTACCCAGAGATGTGTGTGTCTGCGTCTCGGACCTGAGAGACGCAGCTATTCGGTCGCTGCGTTGGCGACGACCGTTTTGTCTTGGGCTTTTGTCGCAAAGGCCTCTGGTCGGTCTAGGACTAAGTAATGTCCATGATCCGCGGTTAGGATCAGGCAGGTGTCGTCCCAACCGCCATGCGTCTCAATCCAGTTGGTCAACTTTTGGAATGCGTGGTCCCCGCTTAACACCGCGCCGATTGAGTTGTCAATATTATTGCCGTGATTGGCCCAATCGACGTCGCCTGCTTCGACCATTAACCACCAGCGGTCGGATTTTGCATTGAGCACCTCGACCGCAGCAACTGCCATCTGCGAGAGGGTAACGTTTTCGACGACATCGGTGAGGCTATAGGACTCCGCTTGGGCGGCCTGTGAATTGCCCACACTTCGCACCGGATTGTAACCAGCATCGGCAGTTCGATAGGGAAGATGTCCACCTCGAACGCCAAACAGTCCGAACAAGCGATGATCGCCCCGGATTGCGGTTTCAACGGCAGAATCGAGAACCTCGGGGCCACACATATTGTGGGTGCGCTGTGCGATTACATATTGTCCGCCGTTAGCGACATCGATGGCTGCGAGGTCCTCAGCGGCGATGTAGCGATTGCCTGGGACAAAGTTGGTGCCTTGTGCCCCATCTTTTTCAGATTGCTCTCCCCAACCTGCACCGATCAGCACATCAACTCCTGGTAGTCCGCCAGGATGATAGATTGACGGACGACCGATCAGATCACGGGTGAGATCTTGATAATCATCGCGATCAACGTTACTGGCGTACGCACTAGCCGGTGTCGCATGGCTGATCGGAACGCTGGTCACGACTCCCAGGGCAAACCCATCGGCTTGCAAGTCCCGGGCAATTGAGACTGCTTCTCTTCCCGAGTAATCGACATTTACGCCGTTGTTAAACGTTTTGATACCACAAGTCATTGAAGCGCCCGACGAGGATGAATCGGTGTAGGCATGCTTCTCGCCCTCGCCCGCGGCAATTGGGTACAGCAAATCCGGAAATGAGCTCCACGGCGTCGCACCACCGCGGGTGACATCGTATCCGCCAAGCGTCTTGCCACCTGGATTGTTGACGGTTTGCTTATCAACGTTGATGGTCGTGCCGTTGTTATGCGGCGTCGTAACCATATATCCATAATCGGTCTCGGCGCCCTTGTAGTCCTGGAATACCAGACCTGTCCCGCGACCGCTGTCGTAGGATACGGTCCCCGATTTTGTGATAGCTGCCGCTCGTGTGGTCTGCCAATCCATGCCATCAAACACGAACAATATGATTCGTTTTTTACCTAAACTGACTGCTTGTTTCTGCAATCGGTAGATATCGGTTTGATCAAAGTAATCAGCTTCTGGATTGACGGTATTGGTCGGTAAGTAACCGAATATCGTTTCTAGTTTTCCGGCATCGCGATAAACGCTGTTCGGACCGCTGTACGCTTTCAGGTCAATTCCGAAGGTATAGACGGGAATCAATCGATTGGAGTGGGTGGTCCAACTCGAATACTTGTCTGCCGACGCACCCCAATGTCCCCAGTCGCTTTGATTGGTTTCGACCGCTTTGGCCTGCATGTCGGCAATAGGGTCATCCGACGCGGGTGTGGTGGGCGGTGGATTTTCCGCAAACGCAGGTATTAAGACACTGAAAACAATGAGAGCGATTGCAGCTCGGGTTTTCGCAGAACTCCATCCGCGGTTCGTTGGTATCGCGCAGGAAATCCAACTCTTCCAGCCACTCACCCCGTCGGGGAGTGGGGACGATTCGTTGCTGGTCCGAGTTTTAGTGCGCATGAAGCCTTTGTCCCAGCGATAAAGTGGTTGATTGCGAGGGAAACGATAAAAATGCTCGAAGCAGAACTTGGACTTCGAATCGCGTTTTCGATTACTAATGTTAAATGGGGGGCCAGACTCGCTCAACCGCCCAACAGGTGCCATTATGTTTGGTTTCCGTTAAATCTCCCGGTGATTTGTGGATTGTCAGGTGGTGTTCATGCTTTAGAATCTTAACCCTTAAGGGTATCACTACCCTAAGTTTAAATTCTGACGCAGCACTAGCCCGCATTAGCACTCACTTTCATACGAAACGCGATCCATGTTCGAATCACTTTCTGAAGGACTACAGTCAGCGTTCAAGTCGTTGCGCGGCAAAGGTAAGCTGACCGAAGGGAATATGCGCGATGGCTTGCAAATGGTTGAGCAAGCGATGTTGGAGGCTGATGTTAGCTACTCGGTAGTCCAGGACTTCATGCAGCACGTGACTGAACGCGCCTTGGGACAAAAGGTGCTGTTGTCCCTCAAGCCTCACGAAGAATTGCTGCGAATCGTCCACGAGCAGCTCATTGCAATACTTGGCCCAGTTGACATTTCCATACCGGTCAAGCGTGATAGCGTGACCGTTCTCATGTTGTGTGGTCTGCAGGGATCAGGAAAGACAACGACCTGTGGCAAGTTGGCTCAATTGCTGAAAGAGCAAAAGGCGGTCCCCTATTTGGTTGCCGCCGACTTGCAACGCCCCGCCGCGATTCAGCAGTTGCATACGCTCGGCAAGCAATTGGATGTTGAAGTATACAGCGATCTTGGCGAATCGGATCCGGTCAAGGTCTGCCGCGACGGTGTGGCCAAAGCGAAAGCGATGGGAGCCAATGTCGTTATCCTCGACACTGCAGGCCGGTTGGCGATCGACGAAGAGTTGATGGAGCAATTGCGGCAAATCGATCGAAAGGTTGCTCCGGATCAAGTCTATCTCGTCGTCGATGGAATGACCGGTCAAGACGCCGTCAACAGCGCTTCGGCCTTCAATAAATCGCTTGAGCTTGATGGCGTCATCATGACCAAACTGGATGGTGATGCGCGCGGGGGTGCCTTGTTAAGCGTCAAGCATGTAACACAAGTGCCGATCAAATTCATTGGAACCGGCGAGCATCTCGACGCTTTGGAACCATTTCGTCCCGAAGGCATGGCAGGAAGAATCTTGCAAATGGGGGACATCGTGGCGGTTGCTCAAGAAGCCCACCGCATGATCGATGACAAAGAACGCGAAAAACTGGAAGCCCGCATGGCGGCTGGCCAGTTCACGCTGGAAGATTTTCGAGGCGTGTTGGAAAAAGTTGCCAAACCTGGCCTGATGCAAAAAATGATGGGTCTAATGCCCGGCATGGGTGACCTCAGAAAGATGATGGGTAATGCCGACACCGATGGCGAAATGCGTCGTATGCTCGGCGTGATCGATTCGATGACCCCAGAAGAACGTCGCAATCCAAAAATCATCGATACTCCTCGACGCAATCGCATCTCGACCGGAGCCGGCGTCCCTCCCTCGGTTATTACGCAACTCATCAAGCAATTCTCCATTCTGGCACCCATGATGCAAATCGCTGCGGGGGGGGGCATGAAAGACAAGATGGCCATGATGCAGCAGATGCAATCTGGAATGCTCGACCCTAATATGGGTGGTATTAAAACCAAGAAATCGACTGGCAAGCGTCTTTCGCCAAAAGAGAAGATGCGATTGCAGAAAGAACGCGACAAACTTCTGCGTAAGAAAAAGCGTGACAAGTAATTGGTAAATTTGGAGTTGCGTAATTTGCCAAGGATGAAAAAATGACGGATTAAGCAGTTCGTGAAAAATGTGTGCCGACCCACAAAGGACGGCTCGTATTTTTAACTTAATTCTTGTAGAACATTGTGTTCCGATCTGTGACCGGCCGAACGTAAGCGGAAGGCGGTAGCCTCCGGTGCGGTAAGCAGTGCCAATGCACGTCGGTAGCGGCGAATTTTGAATTTCAGTAGGAGAATGTGTGTGGCAGTCCGTATTCGTTTGAAGAAAATGGGGCGTAAGGCTCGACCATTTTTCCGTATGTGTGCCGTGGATTCGCGTGAACCACGTGATGGTAAAGTGATCGAAGAACTTGGCTATTACGACCCAATGGTTCGTGACACGGATGCCCGCGCTATCCTCAAGGGAGAGCGGATCGATTATTGGTTGAGCGTCGGCGCACAACCTACGGAAAAAGCAAAAGTATTGATTAAAAAGTATGGTTCCAAGGGAACGCATGCTGATAAACAAAAGGCTGCATTGGATCGCGTGCGCACCAAGCCGACGTGGGTAGCACCAGCGGCAAAGTCCGAGTCTGCTTCGCAAGAACAGCCGGCTGTGGCGACTGCTGAGTAAATTGCTGAGCTACTGAGTAAAAACCGCTGAGTAATTATTAAATGTGCGTGAGGCGCGTGGGATTTATCCTGGGCTGCCGATTTTCTTCTGTCGAAGTTCCGGAGGTCTACGCTTTGCTGCGACCTCCGGCTAGCTGCGACCTCCGGCTAGCTGTGGCCCCTGCTGGGTCCGGTGAGCCGAAGTCCAGCGTTGGATCGCCCCTATGAGGCGTCGGCGCGGCCCATCTCAGCGGTGAACTCTTTAGCTTCCGAACTTTTTTCGGAATTCTATGCGTCCCCTGTGTAAGGAATGCGAAATTCTCACGTCAACATAATTAGAGAGAACTTTAATTTGGTTGGAGTGGGACCAAAGGTGTCTTTGGACTCGCGATACTAATCATAGTCGCTAGTTGCTACCGCTGATTCATTTCGCTAGGATCGCTATCTTACGAATCCTGGCTAATTTGCGTTGTCGTTAGAACACTACGGCAATTTAGACGTTCTCCAAGTGGAGTCTTCGCCAACCTACATATCATTAGTCAGGAGTCCCAGGGAAATGGTCACTGCGAGCAAAACAATGGCAAAAAAGAAGAATTCAAAGAAGTCAGACAGCGGCCCAGCTGGCATGGAAGCGGTCTACAAACGCGAGCCTGGATTGAAAACGACGCTCGAGCAGATTGAGAAGCTGTTTGGCGAAGGTTCGATCATGCCACTTGGTGGCGAACATATATTAAAGATCGACTGTGTACCGACGGGAAGCCTTTCGTTAGACATGGCTTTGGGCGGCCGCGGCGTACCACGTGGTCGCATCATCGAAGTTTTCGGACCTGAGTCGAGCGGCAAGACGACGTTGGCCCTGCACATTTGTGCTGAAGCTCAGAAGGCGGGTGGCATCGCAGCCATCGTTGACGCAGAGCACGCGTTTGACCCAAGCTGGGGCAAGAAAATTGGAGTGCAGCTTGATACATTGCTCGTTTCACAACCCAGCAGTGGTGAAGAGGCCATGCAGATCACCGAACATTTGGTGAAGAGCAACGCCGTGGATGTGATCGTCATCGACTCCGTGGCGGCTCTGGTTCCCAAAGCTGAATTGGAGGGTGAGATTGGGCAGTCGCACGTCGGTTTGCAAGCGCGTTTGATGAGCCAATCGATGCGAAAGCTGACCGGTGTGATCGCTCGAAGCAAGACAGTTGTCATTTTCATCAATCAAATTCGTGAGAAGATTGGTGTGATGTTTGGAAGTCCCGAAACAACACCGGGCGGTCGGGCTCTGAAATTCTATTGCTCGTGTCGTATCGATGTGCGACGCGTCGGCAGCCTAAAAGATGGCGAAGAAGTTGTTGGGCAACGCGTTCGCTGTAAGATTGTCAAGAACAAAGTTGCACCTCCGTTCCGTGTCGCTGAGTTCGATATGATGCATGATTCGGGCATCAGTTACGAAGGTGACTTGCTTGATGTGGGCACGGAACACAAGATCATCAACCGTAGCGGGGCTTGGTTCAAGTACAATGAAACTTACCTCGGGCAAGGAAAAGAGAAGGCGCGCGTATTCCTCATGGAAAATACCGATATTGCTGCCGAAATCAAGGAATTGATTATGGCGGCTGGCGGTTACGTTGGTCCAGAAGGAAACGCTGCCGCCATTGACGCTGAGGAAGTCGAAGAAGAATTGGCGGATAGCTGATTCGTGAAGATAACGCCCAGAATGTAACGCCCCCGGAATGTAACGCCCCGCGAATGTAACGCTGGTAAAACGGCAAGCGGCTTTTTGAATCTGGATAAAAGTGGATGTACGACCTGCGCAGCTTTTTCTTCCCAAAGCGGATGAGGTGTCTCGCGGTCGTCTTATTGGCGGTTGTTGACGTTGCCAACGCTCAACAACCTGCTCAACAACCTGCTCAACTCAACTTCCAGCAATTCAGTGACTCGCCAAGGCCGTCATCGGCCCAGGTTGACGAAAGCGCGACAGACGGGGAGAACTTGACCGACAGTAGCTTGGCCATCTTGGCAGCACTTGAGCAAGCTACCGTTTCAGCCATTGAAAAAGCCGAGCACTCGATTGTCGCCATTTCGCGCGTTCGTCGCGATCGACAGGCAGTCGCACCCAACGATCCTCTCAAGTTGGGATCACCTTTCGCCGCAGCGGACTCACCAGAAAGTCCGGACTATATTCCCAAGTTCTTTGGCAGTGGCGTTATCGTTTCTCCGGATGGCTTCATCGTTACATGCGCCCATGTCCTCGACGATCCTCAGCGAAATGACTATTTCGTTTTTCTGGACAAAGCCAGCTATTCCGCCGAAGTCGTCGGGCTGCCAGCGAAAGTGCTTGCTGCCGATCCGTTTAGCGATTTGGCGGTCTTGAAGATCGATGCGGAAAACTTAAATGCTATCGAATTTGCTGATGTCAAGCGGCTGCGCAAAGGACAATTTGTAATCGCGATGGGTAACCCGGAAGCAATCGCACGTGATGGTCAAGCGAGTGCCAGTTGGGGTATCATTTCCAATCTGCAACGAGTCGCACCGTCGGACGGAAGTTCCAATTCGGTCGCCAAGGAAACAATTCACGAATTTGGAACGCTCATTCAAACAGATGCGAAACTCAGCTTAGGGACCAGCGGAGGTGCATTGATTAATTTGCGTGGCGAGATGGTTGGTTTGACGACTTCACTGGTAGCGGTCAGCGGCTACGAACAATCTGCCGGCTTCGCAATCGCCGTCGACGAGCTGTTTCAACGAGCCGTCGAAACTCTCAAGCAAGGAAAACTTCCGGAGTACGGTTTTCTTGGGATACAGCCAGAAGACTTGCGAGCCTACGAGTTGGAGCAAGGCAAAATTGGAGCGAAGGTGGTCGTCGTCATTCCCGGCTTGCCGGGTGATCAGGCGGGGTTGCGGCCCGAAGATATCATCATCGAAGTGGGCGAAAGTCCAGTCATGAATCGGAATGAGCTGTTTCGCGAACTTAGCAAAGCGGCGGCTGGAAGTACCATTGAGTTGCGGGTTCAGCGTTTTCGCGCCGGTGGGCGTGTCCCCGAGGTGGTTACCTTACGAGCCGAACTGAGTAAAAAATATGTGTCATCCCGACGGCCCGGCTACGCGGTCAACTCGCAAGCTGCTTGGCGCGGAATGGACGTTGAATACGTCACCGCCATTTCCAACGAACTGGTGCGGTCGGGTGTCTTGATGGGTCGACGTGGTGCTCCCAAGTTGGTCGCCTTGGCTGTCGTTCCCGATTCAGCCGCGTGGAAAGCGGGGCTGCGCCCCGGATATGGCATTTTGTCGGTCGACGGCACTGCGGTTCATTCACCGGCAGATTTTCATCGCGCGGTGAATGCGCGTACGGGAAGAGTCGAACTGAGTGTCGTGCAACCAAATGGTAGCGGTCAGTCGATTGTGGTCGAAGGTGTGCCAAAGTAGTTGCCAACACGCACTCGCGGAATATCTGGCGGTACGCCTCACCAATAGCTCGTTTTTGACCGGACGCTTATATTGTGTTCTTTGGCGGAATCTTATCGGCTGGACACATTGAGCTGACTCTGGAAAACGTAGATGAAAACTGACGAACTGCGCGAAAAGTATCTCGAATTCTTTCAATCCAAGGGACATGCACGGCAGCCAAGTGACGTACTTGTGCCGACTTGGGATCCGTCAGTGTTATTCACGCCGGCCGGAATGAACCAGTTCAAGGATCACTTCCTGGGGAAAGTGAAGCTCGAGTTCACGCGTGCGACCACTTGTCAAAAGTGCTTGCGAACGGGTGACATTGAAAATGTGGGACGCACGGCCTATCACCATACGTTTTTCGAAATGCTCGGGAATTTTAGCTTTGGCGACTATTTTAAGGTCGAAGCTATTGAGTGGGCTTGGCAATTCTTGACCGACCCGAAATGGTTAGCCATCGATCCCAACCGGCTGAAAGTTACCGTCTACAAAGACGATGACGAAGCGGCCGACATATGGAACCAAAAGGTGGGCTTGCCGACATCTCGAATCGCTCGGATGGAAGAAGATGAGAACTTTTGGCCGGCCAGTGCCCCTAGCGAAGGTCCAGACGGCGTGTGTGGTCCGTGCAGCGAAATCTATTACCAACTTGACAACGGCAAAGATGTCGAGATTTGGAACTTGGTTTTCACGCAATTCAATCGCGTGGGTGAGCCGCCTGATAACTTGCGACCACTTCCTAGTAAGAACATCGATACGGGCATGGGGCTCGAACGGACCGCCAGCGTACTGCAGAATGTGCCGACCAACTTCCATATCGACATTTTGTACCCGATCGTCCAAGCGGCGGCGGAAGTATGTTCGGTGAAATACGAATACGCTAGCGACAATGGTCGACGTCTGAGGCGTATCACCGATCACGTTCGCGCCTGTACTTTCTCGGTTCATGAGAACATTCTTCCCGGTCCGAAGAAAGCTCGTTACGTCATCAAGCGACTGTTGCGACGCGCCGTGTTGGATGGTCATCAAATGGGCATGCGCGAGCCATTTATGTACCAGTTGGTGCCGGCAGTTGCAGCCGCCATGGGGTCGGCCTATCCGGAGCTCAAAGAGACAATCGAACGAGTCTCGGATGTGATTCGCAAAGAAGAAAGCGACTTCTTTGCAACCATTGACGGCGGCTTGGACAGAATTGAAAAAGTGTTCAGCTCGATGGAGTCGAACGGAGCCGTCCTGGTCGACGGTGCGGAAGCGGCCAGTCTCTATCAAACGCACGGCGTGCCGCCTGAGTTGTTTCAGTCGTTGGCTGCTGAACGGAGTTTGGCATTTGATTGGGACGGCTACGCTGCCGCGATGAGTACGCACGAAAAGATCAGTGGTGGCGATCAAAAAGTGCTTTTTCAAACTGGCCCGATCGAGACATTAAAAGAAGCACTCCGGCGGACAGAATTCCTTGGGTACGATGCGGTGGAAGCGTCGGCGGAAGTCAAGGGAATTGTCGTCGGTGAAGATGACGAAGCACGGCTGATCAAAGAATTGAAAGCAAGCGATTGCAAGGGCCAGCAGCTCCGCGTGGTGCTCGATCGTTCGCCTTTCTATGGTGAGGGTGGGGGCCAAGTCGGTGACTCGGGACTCATCGAATCGTCTGCCGCAAAGTTCCTGGTACGCGATACACAACGCGCTGGTGAATTGATTGTCCACATCGGAGAACTCGTTTCCGGTACGCTTGCAGAAGGTCTCGATGTAACCGCCAAAGTGGATACGACGCGGCGCGACGGGATTCGCCGTGCTCACTCTGCAACTCATATTTTGCATCATGCTCTGCAATCGATCGTGGGCGGACACGCCCAACAGCAAGGTAGCAAAGTGGACGAAGATTGGCTGCGATTCGACTTCACCAATCAACAGTCGTTGTCCGATGCACAGATCGAATCGATCGAATCCATTGTCGCTGAGAAAGTTCAGCGCGCGGATCCAATTTCATGGAACACCGTTCCGTTGTCCGAAGCGCGCCAAGCTGGAGCGATGATGCTGTTTGGCGAAAAGTATCCCGATCCTGTTCGCATGGTCAGCATGGGCAGCTTCTCAAAGGAATTGTGTGGCGGCACCCATCTAAACAACACCAGTGATGTGCAGAGCTTCGAAGTCGTCGCGGAGGAAAGTGTCTCATCAGGCACGCGGCGATTGGTGGCCCTGACCGGCGTCAAAGCTGAGCAACATCGCCAAGAAGTTCAGCAGATCGTGCATGACGCAGCCAAAGCGCTTGGATGTGCAACCGGTAACTTAGTGGATGCGGTAAAGAACCTGGTACTCACCATCCGCTCGCTAAAGAAACAACTGTCGGCTGGTGGGGCAGCTGAAGCCATTCAACCACTGAAGCCCGCTGCGGATGTTTCAGCCTATTTGGTGCAGAGGTCGATCCTGCGCGATGCTGCGCGACTTTTAAACACGGCTCCAGCTGAAATGTTGGCCCGCATCGCGGCATTAAAAGAAGAGCAAGGAAAGCTCGAACAGCAAGTTGCAGCGTTGGCGTCCAGCGGCGATGTGTCCGCTGAATCGTTACTGGAAAGTAGTTTTGATGTGGGCTCCATAACGGTTGTAGTGTCGGAAGTTCCTGGTGCAACTCCGAATTTAATGCGTCAATGGATCGATCAAATTCGCCAAAAATCCAAGCAGTCCACCGCTGTGCTGCTAGTCACCCGCGTGGCTGACGACAAAGTACTTTTGGTCGCCGGCCTGAGCCGACAATTGGTGGAACAAGGTTTGAGCGCAGGTAAGTGGATCAGCGAAGTTGCGCCGATCGTTGGTGGCGGTGGCGGTGGAAAGTCTGATTTGGCACAAGCTGGGGGAAAGAACCCAGAAAAAATCGGCGATGCCATTGAAGTAGCCAAACAGTCGGTCTCAAAAATGCTGGGTGCTTGAATCAGTAAGCGCTCATCCATTTAACTGCGAGGTACTTTGCTTTGACTGATCTGGCCAAGCCCGAAACCACTTTGCCTCATGCGAACCATGGACAAAGTGTCGATGCAAACGAGCTCATTAGTATCGAGCGAGAAATCCAGAAACTCCGCGAAGGACTGCTGCGACCATTTGCACAGAAATTTCATTATCCATTGGTGGCTGGTACTGCCAGTGGGCTCCCCACTGTTCTGTGTCTTGGCAATCACTCGTCTGGCAAATCAACGTTCATCAATCATCTTGCTGGCATGAATATCCAGGAAACTGGCGTAGCGCCAACCGATGACGGATTTACGCTGATTACCTACGGCGAGCGGGAAATGGTGTTAGATGGTCGCGCGACGGTGACGGACCCCAGCCTGCCCTTTGGTGAATTGCAGCAATACGGCAACGATTTCTTAGATCATCTAAAACTCAAGCGACGTCCTATCGAAGCGCTCAAGCAAGTCTGCTTGATCGACAGCCCTGGCTTGATCGACAATCCGGGGGCACTCAACGATGGTTCACGCGGCTACGACTTCAATTCTGTGGTCCGAGCTTTTGCCGGGTCGGCGGATCTCATCATCTTCTTTTTTGATCCTGACAAACCTGGGACGACGGGCGAAAGTCTGCGAGTATTCACAGACTCGCTTTCGGACGTCATGTACAAACTGCTCATCGTTTTTAATAAAGTTGACACGTTTGGCGATGTTCGCGATTTCGCGCGTACCTACGGTTCACTGTGCTGGAATTTATCGCGAGTGGTGCGGACGAAGGACATTCCACATATATTCTGTACGTTTGTGCCAGGCTTATCCGCCTCAACCGATCGCATGGTGGATTTGACCGATTTCGAAAAGTCGACGGAGGAACTCAAACGCGAAATCGGCCGAGTTGGTCTACGACGCCGCACAAATATGGTTGGAGCCCTGCTCGACTCAGCTCGACTATTGCGCATCCATGCGACGGTAATGCGGCATGTGGGAATGCAATTGTTGTGGATGCGTTTGGCGATTGTCACTAGCGCGATCGTTTCGCTTGGAATTGGTGGTTGGTTAACTTGGTACTATCGCGACAATCCCGTTTTGCTAACCACCGCAGCCATTCTCATTCTGCTTGGCGTTGGCTTAATTGCGGGATACGGGTTCTTGTTGCGGAGAAGGCTTCGCAGCTTAATTGACAAGCTCGATGCGGTATTTCATGACATATTTAGCAAGGAACTGCTGGAACATCAGAACACTCGTTTTCTGGAAGGCCTATGGGGAGCCGTTAAGCCCAGAACGATCCATGTGCTCAAGACCGTCGGGCCACGCGGAGTTCCATTTTCGCCATTGTGGATCCCTAAACTCCGCAAACTCCGCCGAGCGATTGAGTCCGATATTCCTCACGTCTTAGGCAAAGTCTCGCGTGAATCTTGAGTGTAGAACAATTGTCCCCAATTGTTTCTAACCAACTGTAGAACAATTGTCCCCAATTGTTTAGTAACCAAATGTAGAACAATTGTCCCCAATTGTTTAGTAACCAACTGTAGAACAATTGTCCCCAATTGTTTTGCACCCAACTGTAGAACAATTGTCCTCAATTGTTTTGCACCCAACTTACAACCATCGCAAGCACAGAATAATTTTCCCCAATTGTTCTACATTGCCGCGAGCGGTTACAGCCAAATACAGTGGCGGGCCTGAATAAAAAGTTGAACCGGACCAACGCTGAGTCGTTGAGTAGGATCGATGATTCGAATGTTTTGGTTGCCGACGCTTGCTTGGGCGATCCGTGCAAAACCACTCGACTGTACGTTCGAGACTTGAGCGCTAATAGCAAGGCATTCCGACGCTTTGAATTGGTTTTCCTGCACGCCAACGTGTTCGGGGCGAATTCCCAAAACGCTATGTTTTGCTAAAGCTTCGTTACCTGGATTGGCGAGAACGAATGACTTTAGAGATTTCCAGTCAAGCCAATTTACGCCAAAAGGACTGAGAAGCTCGGCTGCGATGCGTTGAGTCGGTCGGCAATAAACGTCTTGAGGCTCTCCAGTTTGGATGATAGTTCCACCTTCAACGATGGCAATTTTAGTAGCCAGCAGAAGTGCGTCCAACGGATCATGCGTGACCATCACGAGCGTGGTTTGGAAACGCTCCACGGTGGCTCGAATGAGGTCCCGAATTTCTGTACGCAATATCGCGTCAATCTGGCTCAGTGGTTCGTCTAACACAAGTAGGTCGGGTCGACGCACGATCGCTTTGGCCAATGCGACACGCTGCAATTGTCCACCGGACAATTGGCTTGGCAGCCGTTTGACGAGTTCAGCAATGCCAAACCATGTGAGCGCTTCGGCAATGCGTTGTTGACGATCGATTGCGGAAAGACGCGTCGAACTCAGGGCTGCTTCCAAGTTTTGCTGTACGTTCTGCTGGGGATAGAGTGCGTAATCTTGGGTGACCAAAGCGGTATTTCGCGAATGAGGTGCCATGCGCGTTACATCTTCTGCATCTAGAAGGACTCGCCCCGCGTCGGGCTGTTCGAGGCCGCACAGGATCCGCAACAGAGTGGTTTTGCCCGCTCCACTTCGGCCGAGTACGACCACGCGTTCACCTTGTTTAACCGTCAGATCGAGGTGCGAGATGGCGGTAACTTGACCAAAACACTTGGAAATTCCTTGAAGAGTGATAGTTGCCATCGTTGTCCCAAGGGTTGTTGGCGAAATACGGAAAGTGACGATTATGCAGTGAAACGCGAAGGTTCTGAAGCTTAGGCTGCTGAGGAACCGAACTATTTTGACGAAGAGCCCTATTGAGAGGCCTTTGCAGTCAAACGTCAGAGTGGAGAAGCACAATGCAGCGTCAGCCAACAGCAGTCACGTTTCCAAGGATCCTTGCCAGCGCTGCTTTGCACAGTTTGCTTGCGGTGCAGCTCTTCTCTCAGGCTCCAGTCTACGAGGGTGCAGAGCTCGAATTGACGTTTGATGAAGTAAAGACGTCGTCGCGTCGGAATCCACTCGACTTGTTCAAATTAAAGAATGCGCAGGAGACTCGTTCGACGAATCCAGCGCTGCCCGCAAACGCCACGGGCTCTACCACACGGCTGACTTCGATACCTCAACCTCCAGCGACGAAACCACCTCAAATAACGACAGCGGTTGACAATCAAGAGCCAAGCGCGGAACGAGACTCGGGCGAGCAAGACAAAGACGAAGCCAACGAAGTAGAGAACTCACAGGATGAGAGCGAAGACTCTGACGGCGACAGCGAAATATCGGACGAGGTGAATACGAAAGACCCTCGACGCGACGCGTTAACGCCGTTGCAAAGTCGCGAGCTTTCGGTATTGATTCAACCCGTCAATGTCTCATTGGATGGTATTGGCACAGGTATTCTGCCCGATGGAGCCGATCGTACGGGTGAAGCGCAACTCTCCAATCTACCTACGGGTTACGAGCGTGGGGCGACCTATAAGGTTGTCAATTGGCAGCCGAGCTTGATTTGTCACTACCCATTGTACTTTGAAGATGCGATGCTGGAACGACATGGTCATGTCCGGTTTGGACGCCTGCAAAGCCTGGCTTCGGGAGCTAAATTTTTTGGTACGCTTCCGCTACTTCCGTATCTATACACTCTGAAGCCGAAGCATGAATGCCTATATGCGCTCGGTCATTATCGAGTTGGCAGTTGTGCACCACTTGTACGCGATAATTTGCCGTGGGACAGAAACGCAGCGGTCGTGGAAGCGCTCGCCCTGTCATCATTTTTCTGGGCTGCACCACTTTAGGGCTGTTCCAGTGTAGAGCGATTGTCCCCAATCGCTTTGGAAACGATGAGCAGCATCGTGATTACAACTCTTGGCAGAAGCCGCGATCTCCAAAATCGCGGCTTTTTTCGTTATCCGGAGGCAACTTGCATGATTGGTCGGTCGTTGGGGCTGTTCGAAATTGTCAAAGTCTGCGGGTTATCCGAATTTCGCATGTGCTAGCGTTAGTAGTTTCTCCGCACAGTAGAACGGATGTTCTATTTGCTCACATGGCTCGTCCGATACCAGTTGCAGCAGTTCTGCTCTTTAGAACTATTACGCCTAACGCACCGTCGAGCCAAATTTGGCACAACGGCTGCGCCCCAGGACTCAAGTTGCGAGATAGATTCCCATGCGAAAGCTTCGTTCTAACCGAGCGCTAAAGTGGTGTTGTGTGGCCATGGTGGCCTCGACGGGCTGCACAGGTGTCAAGAAATTCAACTTCAGTGATTCGTGGGAAAGCGCGCCGAGCTACCACCAATCCATTGCCACTAAGATTGAATATCCCAATGTGCAGAGTTGTCTCGTGCCACAGGTTGCGTCCGCACCGGCACCACTGACTCTGGAAAATCCGGCTGATCTGACGACGCGAGATCTGCTGCTGAACGACGCCATTCAAATCGCATTGTCCAATAGCGACATTTTGCGAACACTTGGCGGCAGCGTGGTGCAGGCCCCTGCTGGTGCGCGAACGAGTTTTGATCCCGCACTCACCGAAACCAATCCGTTTCAAGGCGTGGAAGCGGCCTTGTCGGCGTTTGACGCACAGGTTACGTCGCAGTTGTTTTGGCAAGTCAACAACCGTCCAAACAACATCGCGGTCAGCGACAATCCAATTTTGCAACAGTTCCAGCGGCAGGCGTTCCAAGAGACAGCTGCTGTGTTCAACTATGGTATTTCGAAACGAACTGCCACGGGTGCAGTTTTCGCCGCTCGTCACAACGTGCGATACAGTCTACCCAATACACCGAACCAATTATTCACAAGTTCATACACCGGGTCCTTCGAAGCCGAAATGCGTCAACCGCTATTGCGCGGCGCAGGGGTTGAATACAACCGCATCGTCGGGCCTAACGGTTTCAATCAAATCAGTCCCTACAACGGTGTGTTGATCGCACGGATCAATACCGACATCTCGTTGACTGACTTTGAAGCGGGCATTATTAGCTTCATCAATGATGTTGAAACAGCATACTGGGAGCTGTACTTTGCCTACCATTTCCTTGAAGCCCAGGTAGCTGGTCGAAACAGCGCGCTACTAGAATGGCAACGCATTAAAGAGTTGCAACGCGTCGGCGCTAAGGGCAGTGATGCCGGTGCTGAAGCTCAAGCACGGTCGCAGTATTACCAGTTTGATGTTCAGGTGAAAGAGGCTTTAACTGGCAACACAGGCATCTATGCTTCCGAACAGTCTCTCCGCTATCTGCTTGGCTTGCCACCGACTGACGGCACCATTTTCAAGCCAGTCAGTCCACCGATGGAAGGGGAGGTCATCTGCGATTGGGATTCGGCGATGCGCGATGCTCTCATGCGTCGCGTGGAGATTCGACGTCAAAAGTGGAACATTAAACGTCGCGAACTCGAAATGATCGCAGCACGACTGAACCGTCGCCCACAACTGGACTTCTTGGGACAATACCGCTACCAAGGTCTAGGGGATGCGTTGATCGATTCACGTGACCCAAACAACTCGTTCAACAGCTTGTACCAAAACATATTTGAAGGCGACTATCAAGAGTGGCAAGCGGGCGTGGAATTGGGCTACCCCGTTGGACTGCGGCAAGCTGGAGCTGCGGTCGCAAACGCTCGCTGGAACCTCGCTCGGGAGCAGGCACTGCTGCAAGAACAAGAATTGCGAATATCGCACGACTTGAGCAACGCGTCGCGCCGCATCAGTCGCGCCTATGCACTAATGGAAGCGAACTTCAATCGCCAAGACTCCGATCGCGATCAAGTCGACGCGCTAAGGAGACGTGTCGACGAAGGGCTTGATAATATCAACTTCTTGCTACAAGCACAGACGCGATTGGCGACTAGTCAATCGGCCTACTTCCGATCGTTGGTCGACTACCAACTTGCCTTGCGAGACTTCCATCGCGAAAAGGGCTCGCTGCTAAACTACAATCAGGTTGGCCTGAGCGAAGGGGCTTGGCCAGGAGCGGCTTACCAAGATGCGGTTGAGCGTGGACGCTTCTTCGCACCTCGGAACAATCCTGAAGCGGTTGATGTGCCAAGTCCGGTCAGTGGGGGTGTGTTCGATCCAACTCAAGTTGGCGCCACATCTGGCAATTTTGAGCTGATTGAGACTATTCCCCCTATCACGGATGTACAGCAGATCATCGAATAATCAAAGAATCAGCCAAGCAGAACGAATTCATTGCAGAAAAGCCGTTTTGCCGATTGCAAAAGCGTTTCAGTTAAGAGAGCATGGAGCTTCCACATTGCGAAACCAAATCGCAGTCTATACTCCAGCCTCTGAAACGCTTTCCAATGACCAACCGAAAAACTAGACCCACGCTAGCTGCTGTGCTTTGTGTTCCGTTCTTGGTCGTACTCAATTCCGGCCTGCATGCCCAAGAGAATGAAGTTCTGGCGGGGCATTCCTACCATGGCGAAGCCTTCAATGATGGGCCGCGCCAAGCGGCATATCTGATGCCGGGGATGGGCAACGTTACTTTTCCCGCTACCACCGAAAATGAACTGGCGCAAAGGTTCATCGATCAGGGTGTTGCGCAGTTGCACGGCTTCTGGTACTACGAAGCGGAGCGGAGCTTTCGACAAGCTGCCGTACATGATCCTGATTGTGCCATTGGCTATTGGGGCATGGCGATGGCTAATTCTGAAAATCCAACTCGAGCGAGCCGCTTTATCGCCGAAAGTGTAAAACGAAAAGAAAAGGCGAGCCGACGCGAACAGTTGTTTATTGACGCCTATGCCGAGTACTGGAAAGAAGAAGACGACTCAAAAAAGAAGCGTGAGAAGAAAGATCGCGCGCAGAAGTTGACTCGAGACCTTGAGACGATCATTGAGGAGTTCCCAGAGGATCTCGAAGCCAAAGCTTTCTTGGCCGTTCAACTTTGGCAGAACGAACGATCCGATTTGCCAATTAGCAGTTACGTGGCGGTCAATGCACTGATTCAAGATATTTTTGACGTCAATCCACTTCATCCAGCACATCATTACCGCATCCATTTATGGGATGGTCACAAACCGGCCCAGGCGCTGGCCAGCTCCGCAATGTGTGGACCTAGCTTGCCAGGTGTGGCTCACATGTGGCATATGCCAGGTCACATCTATTCAAAGTTGCATCGTTACCATGATGCCTGTTGGCAGCAAGAAGCTTCGGCGCGGGTGGATCACGCTCACATGATGCGCGACCGCGTGCTACCTGATCAAATCCATAACTTTGCCCATAACAATGAATGGTTGATCCGCAATCTGAACAAAATTGGTCGCGTGCACGATGCACTCTCGCTAGCCAAAAACATGCAAGAACTGCCTCGGCACCCGAAATACAACACGCTTAGCCGGGGTAGTACCAAGTATGGTCGCGAACGACTGTTATTAACCACTTCCAACTTTCGACTCTGGCCGGAGTTGATCGACCTGTCATCGTCCGTCTACTTTGAACCAACCGACGATTCGAAGCTGCAAGCAGAACATTTACGGTATACCGGAGTCGCCTACGCACTGACCAACCAACTTGAACAATCAACCGCTGCTCGTCTTGAATTGGAGCAGCGTCTAAAGCAAGCCACTTGGGCTCTCGAAGACCTCGAGTCAAACAATCAGCCGCCTGTTCCCGCCGCAAAGTCAACCGATTCCGAAAAAGTGGTCGGCGACAAAGAAAAAGATGACCAGAAAGCCAAGGTCAATCAGAAACGCCGCGAACAGGAACGCGAGTCCGAACGGAAAGAACTGACGGAAGCCAAGGAGAGTTTGGCCAAACAGATTGCGGCGATTCAAGCTGCGGAACTTGCAAGTCAACAGAAATGGGAAGCGGCACTGGAGCACTGGGAGCGATCCGATCTGAAAGATGAGCTACTTAAAGCAGAGTGGTTAGCGGCTAAAGGTGATGTGACAGAAGCAATCAAGCTGGTCGATAAAGAAATTGATTCGAACCCCGGAGAAGTCTTGCCACTGGCCACCAAGGTTTGGTTGCTGTATCAAGCCAATGGAAGCCAGGATGCGAAGCAGACTTTCGAACAGTTACGCATCGTTGCCTCCACTGCGGATTTGCAAACACCGCTGCTACAACGGTTGGTCCCAGTTGCCGTCGAACTGGGGTTCGACCAACATTGGGCAATTGCCGAACAAACGATGGCAGACATCGGCGAACGTCCCGATTTAGACAGCCTAGGCTCGTTTCGCTGGCACCCCTACATCGCTCCAGACTTTGAGGTTGAACGCTCGGACGGCGAGATGTTGTGGTCGAAACAGCTGCGGGACAAACCCATGTTAGTAATTTTTTATCTCGGCTTCGGCTGTTTGCATTGCGTCGAACAACTGCATGAATTTTCCCCCCGGGCAGCACAGTTTCGGAACTCAGGTATTGAGATGGTTGCAATCAGTACCGAGGATCGCGAATCGATTGATAAAGCCCTGAGCACCTACACGAAGCCTTTGGAGATCCCACTGCACGTAGATCCAAGCTTGACGGTCTTCAAAGCCTTCCGCTGTTACGACGACTTTGAAAACCAGCCGTTGCACGGTACGTTCTTGATATCACCCGATGGACGCGTGTTATGGCAAGACATCAGCTATGAACCGTTTATGGACGCCGACTTCTGCTTGGCCGAGTCGCATCGCCTGCTCAAACTGGCCGGCTTCGGAGAGCAATTAACCGCTCCTGAAGACCAGTCCGTCGCCGGGAAGTGAGGCTGGAAGCTAGAGGCTAGAGGCTAGAGGCTAGAGGCGCGTGCGTCGTACCTTCGTGCAAAGGAGATAATTTACACACTGCGCTTCCGCCTTACACCTCAAGCCTCTTCCCCTTGCCCGCGCGGTTTGACGGTTGCATAAAGATCTAGTCCTTGTCGACCGCCGATCCAAGCAAACGTTTCCCGGATTTGTTGAAATCCCTCTTGCAGTGTGCAGAGACGAGCATCACCAATGGCGCGTTGTCCCAATTGATAATAGTGTGGCTCGCCAGTCATCGTAGTCGCCGGTAAAGTCTCGATCGAGTTGTCAGAATGGACCAAGAGTTCGCGTTGATAAGCTTGATCAATCCGCGTATCTGCGCAGTTGATAAACAGATTGGCATTTAGATCCAGAGTCTCCTCTTCAGTCGATTGTAGTTTGACACTCCAAGTCGACTCGTCGTAACTGAGTGATTCAATTCCCCATGCCGCCAAAGGAATCAAATGAGTCAATTCGCTGTCGATTGCTTGATGAGCGCGCTGGATCAAGTTTTGCATTGTAGCTGGTGGCTCATAGGCAGGGGCGAGGCTGCCACCTAGTTGAAACCCCTTGGAGCCGATTCGCTTAGGGATGATCCAGGTTAACTTTGTCGTGGGTACTTCTTGTGCGAGTTGGAGTAGTTCCAGAGCATTTGCACACGCCTCGAAATGACCGCCGAACATCAGACTATGCTTACCGGCAAACTTAGATCGATGTTTGCCAAGGATATCGCGTTTGCCGACGAACATCTGGTTTGCGTGTTGCGTTTCACCAACGGCCAATCCACCGCCGGTGGCAAGTCCACACCGCGCGTGGCGGCTACCTGAACAATCCAGGACGATGTCGGCAAGTTGCGAATATTCCCCACGGTTTTTGGAGTCGACTAAGAGCCGGAATTCTTGTTCGCTACGCCGGTCGAGTGAACAGGTTGCCATCAATGAACAGCCCACCCGACTTATCGAACGAACTGGCGCATGCACTTGAATTGACTCATAGAGCAAGTCGGTGCGGGCCACGGGAAGCAGGTATTGTTCGACGTAATCGCGATAGTTGCATGGCTTTTCTGATTGCAATAAAACTGCTGAGCCAGATTGTGCTTCAAGTGCGGCGAGGCCTAAAGGTGTCGTGCAGTCGCGCCAGGTAGGTTCCAAGCTTCCGGATGGGGGCATTGTTTGCGAAAGAGTATTGCTGTTGGCGTTCCAAAAGAGCTCTTGGTTCCAACCAACTAGGCTGTCTCCAACTTTGTGCCGATCAAACAGCATGACGAAATAGCCTAAGAAGCGCGCGTAGAGTGCTGCTTCCACTCCCAGCGGACCACCGCCAATGACGGCAATGGTCGCAGGTGTATCAACTTCGGGATCCCAAGCAAGCTTCATTATTGATCAATCGGTTATTGAACCGTGGCCTTTTTTTAGTCGAGTTGGAAGAGTTGGAACTTTAGATATCGTAGTTCAGGCATGGCCAGTGGCGTGGGGTGATCGACTGGCAGACCACGTTCGCATAACAGTGTTGGACGGCGTCTCGCTCGAGCCAGCCCTTCGGCGTTGATAAGTGTAAAGGTGGCGGCGTCGATATGGCTTGAGCATGAGGCCAATGCAAGTAAACCGTTGCGGCGCGTAACACGAGCTGACATGAATGCCAATTTAGCGTATGCGGCCAAAGCTCGTTCGCGTGACTTCTCATTGGGAGCAAAACTTGGTGGGTCGCATACCACCAGATCCCACTTTCGTTTCGCTGCAATTGCTCCGTCGAGAAACTCGAAGCAGTCGATTGTATGGCCGCTATGGATGGGTGGCAGTCCATTCATTTCCCAGTGTACGGCGGCCGCTTCGATCGCCGGTGCGGCGATATCGACCGAGGTCACCTCACTTGCACCGCCTCGCCCGGCCGCGATCGAGAAGCCGCCATTGAAACTAAATAAATTCAAAACAGTTCGTGCATGGCAGAGGCTCTGTAAAAGCGCACGGTTATCGCGTTGATCGAGAAAAAATCCCGTCTTTTGGCCATGCACTACGTCGGCGGTGAAGATTAGCCCATTTTCCAAAAAGGGAATTGGAGCATCGGGAAGTGTGCCGAGAATCGCTTCCCCTCCCCTGCCCCGTTGCCGCGAACGGAGTACTACACTTTCCACATGCAAATGCGTCTGCAGCCAGTGCGCGATTCCCATTGGCAAGTAGAAGTTTTCTGGAGCGCCACCATCCAATTTGATGACAGCAACGCGATCGTAGATATCAACAATTAGTCCCGGCAATCCATCACCTTCACCTGCGATCAGGCGATAGCCTGTGGTGGAATGCAAGTCAAATGCATTGCGGCGCAAGTCAAAAGCATTTTGAAGTTGTCCGCCAATCCACGCGTCGTCCAGTTTTAAGGGGAGTTTCGTACGACAAATGCGTAGTGGTATCGGATGATTGGGATCATAAATCCCACTGGCGATTGGCTCATCTTTTCGATCGGTGAGAATCGCAACCGAACCACTTTCCGCCGCGACGATATCCACGGCGTCGGAGAATAACCAGGCATGCCCACGTTTGATGGATCGAGTCAAGTCCTTTCGTAGTCGCACATAAATCGGCTTCGCGTCGCGCACCAAATGCATAAAAAAGGAGCTTTCTGGTCGATTGAATCAACGGTACTTAGCGAGTGAGCAACATGATACCTAAAATCAGCAAGGCGATCAGGGCAATTGCGATGACAATCGCGCTGGTAATTCGTTTAACCGAATAGGGTTTTTCACCGACAACTTTTCCCGTCTGCCCGTTGACCAAAAAATGAAAGACGCGGTCGCGATAGCGGTAACTCAGTACGTGCACCGGAAGCAAGATGAGGTCGCTACCGGTGACGTCGTATTGCGTACTTACCTTCAGGCCACTGGACGTGTCGCCCGGCAGGAAGCGATAGATTTCGTGTTGCTGACGTTGCTGAAACTCAGCTTTACTCTGTTCGATGGCCGTCTCCATATCGATCGAATATTCTTCCGACATCCAACCGGCCAGATAGTATGGACGGTATCGCGCCAGGGCCGACAATTGAAATGGCTGAATGGCTCGCGACTCCTCGTGCGAAATTCCTTTGGTGGCAGGGACGAGATAGCCAAAGTAGTAGCGATGGTGCTGCCCGCGTAGTGGAAACCATTCTGTTTCTTGAACCTGCCGAGTTCGCGTGACCGTCTTGCCGTTTGCATCGCGTGTGGTGTAGGTCTCGGTGCGGTACCAGTACTCACCGATATTGGCCGACCAATCGCTGTGTGCGTGCATCGAAAAATGCCAGAACGGCAGGTAGACACCTCGTTGTTTTTCGGAAATTGCCTTTTGCGCCAGATCACCGGGTCTGAACCACGAGTTGCTCCCGAGCCATTCGAAGAATTTTTCTTTTGCCTGCTGTGAACTAATTGTAAAGCCGATCACAAATTCGGGCCGCTGGCGACCACGATTGGCTGGTATTTCGGTAACAAATGAAGAGTCGCAGAATGGACAAACGTAGCTGCGTTGATCAACACTGGTGGCCACTTCCGACCCACAATTGCTGCACTGGAACGTATGGGTTGGAAGCGCGGATGAATTGGCACCACTTTCTCCTGATACGACGACAGGAATGTCAGGCGTTTCCATCGGCGAACCGCAGGCGACGCAGAATTTCGACGATCCCTCGCGGGGCGCGCCACATGCTCGGCAGGGAGGACTCACCTGAGGCTGCGAGTCTTCGGATACCATCTCCGACTTGACAAATCCCGACTGCTCCTTACCGGTCATGGTGAAACCGTCGGATACGACTCGCGCATCGATTACATCCGAGTCCGCAGTACTAGTTCTTTTGCGATTTGATAGCGTCACGATTCTACCCCCAACTTGGGCGATGAAGTGCAGCCTTGCCCTGAAGCTCTCGGAACTGCTCGGTAGCAAAATCAACGTCTAGATAAGCGACGTCGATAGCATGATCCGCCGGGCCAGCTGCGGCCGTATCGACGCTGACCGTCGCCATGTTCCAGCGGCGATCGAATGGCGACTGATTGAAACTGATGGTTTGCATTCGGTCATAAAATGCGAAGCTGAGCTTTCGAGTCAACACACCACTGCGATAGGCTACGCCCCAGTCGGTGCGTGCGTAGCGCATCGCGCGACTTTTCTTGATCGCGAGATAGCTCAACACTGGTAGTGTGATTAGTCCCGCCGCGCCTCCCCACGGAAACCAAAGCCACATACCAACGCCGCTGATCAGCAATGATGCGACGATTCCGACGCGCATCAAGCGTCTGGCTGTCAACGGCGAGACCGAGTGCCAAACGAACTGCGATTCATCCCAAGCGTTACCTGGCCGCAGTTCATTCAGCAATCTCACAATATCGTTTTCAGCTACGACTGGCAAAAACCAGCGTCGCGAGACAGTGGAAGCCGCATTCTCGCTCTCGGTGGCACTGCCACCCGCCGTTTCAATACGGATCGATGCAAGCTTCATCCATCGCATAAACAGCGTGCGATGGATGCTGATGAACTGAATTCGTTGGCGAGGAATGGTGGCACTGACTTTGGTGAACAAACCACATGAGATGCGGAGGTCGTTCCCCTGTCGAGTGAGTTGGTGGTCGTAAAAACGCAAGATGTACCAGGCAATTCCAACAATGCGCAGCGTGACGAAAACGAACAGCAGGCCAATGATGACAAGCGTCGTAATTCCTGCCACTGTGTCGGTCGAGGGGAGAAGATCCAACACGGGTACAACCATGGAATTCCACCAGCCTGCATTGGTCAACTGATCGGCAGCCTCTCGCCCATCAAAGCCATCGCGAAACTGATTGTCAAATCCACTTTGAAAGTAAAGGCCAAACAGAATACCGAACAGCACCGCGCCTCGGTTACTTGCCAGTCCCGCTGCGATCAATCGACGGAGAGGAATATGATGAATCAAGCGGCGGGTCGCGCTCGCGCTATGGGAATCGTTTACGGTGGTATTTTTGGACTCAACTTGGGCCAGCGGTTGCGATCGATCATTTTCCGTGTCCGACACAACTGGTTCAACCGCTGAAACGTCGGCTTCCGATCCGAAAATCGCATGCCGCAACTCTTCGATCTGTGTGTGGGTCAAAACTCGCAACGTCGCCTCCGCCTCGGTACCAGAAGCTGTTTCGATGCGAACTTCGGCAACTCCAAATATGCGGTGAAGGACGTTTTGCAGTAAATCTACATTCTGTATTCGACGGATAGGTACGCTACGTACTCGCCGAAATAGCAACCCTTCGGTGACGACAAAGTCACTTCCCTTAATGCAATATCGCAACGTGAAGTATCGAACCAAGGTGTGTAGCAACGAAGAGCCAAAGATCAAAGCAGCTATTCCAAGTCCCCAGATACCACCGCTGGCTGCAGAGTACACTGCCACAATTGCAGGGACCAGGAAGGAACGAATATGCGACAAAACGTCAAAAAGTATCGATGACGGATGGAGAAATTTTGGCTCGTGGAGGTCCGCCATCGCATTCGAATGTGACGGATCGATGCTGGGCGGGCTCGTTCCGGTTGGAAACTCCGTTTCAGGTACTTCATCAAGTGACATCAAGCGAGTCCTTCTGTTCGATCAGTCGATCTCGCAAATGCAAAGCGCTTCCATGATCCAATCCCGATAAATCAATCGAGGCGTTTTTGGTGCCAGCGGTATGGATAGTCAATGTTGCCAGATCAAACATACGCTGAATCGGCCCTTGAGAAACGTCGACATGTTGCACTCGAGCGACCGGTATCGCGATGCGGTGTCTCCACCATACTCCCCGGCGGATTTCCATTCCGGTATCCTCTAACCGCCAACTCGTGGCTCGATAGACGATTCGCGGCCAGACGTGAGCGTGCCAAAACAGTAGAATCGTAAGCAACAGCCAGCCAACTGGCAGCATGATCCAGGTCCACCACGAAGACCATGCCAGCGAGAGTGCAACAGGGGCAGAAATAGCCATTGCTATGCACAGCAACACGAACGCTCCCACATAGCCCGTGCGTTGCTCAAATGCAATGTTTTGTGGGGCCAGTGACTGGTACTCGGCCCCAGATTCCTCAGCTTTAGAGTCCAAAATCGAACTACTGTCCAAAAGAGTGCTTTCTAAAAATCGGATCGCGAGAGATTTTGGAGCCTGCAAAATCTGTGCGTAAAAACAGTGTAAGGTTACGAAGGCAGTATGGTAGCACGATCTAGGCGCGCTGGCTTCCCATGGTCATGCGGCGAGTACCAGCCGAAAATGTTTTCGGAGAGCGGGACGCCAGGGCCGCTAGAGATTTCCCAAGTCGGGACTAGAATCCCAAACTACTAGCCTTAACCACCATGAACGGGTTGCCTCGTGAACATAGAAAACAAGCCTAGCTACCGCGTCCTTTTGCAAAAAGAACAGCTCGTCTTCAGCTCAGCCCACTTCATTACGTTTGCAGGCGATATATGTGAGTGTCTGCATGGTCATAACTATGGCGTCAAAGCTGAAGTGAGTGGTCCGTTGGACGAAAACCAGTATGTTATCGACTTCATCGCTTTTCGCGATTCTCTCGCCACGATCGTGCGGCGTTTGGATCATCATGTGCTGCTGGCCACCCAGCACCCGCTCATCCGGGTGGAGGTTGCTGAGCGCGAAGTCACTGCCACGTTCGGCGAAAAGCGTTGGATTTTTCCTCGGGAAGACTGCATGTTAATGCCTATCGAAAATACCACCGCGGAAAAGATTGCCTGGTGGATCGCATGTGAACTGCGTCAGGAATTAAAACCCACGATGAATACTGGAATCGAGACACTGGAAGTAGCGGTCGATGAGAATCATGGACAGTGGGGGATTTGCAAGATCGACTGGTAATCCTTAGAAACCGCAAGATCCTACCGCTTGATCAATCAATGGAGCCGACTTTTCGGATCGCTCCAAGTCGGCGCACTGACAGGTCGATAAATCGACATGTAGCGTTAGCGGCCAGCTAAACATCGGTGTCAATTTATTTGGATTGTCCGGCATGTCTTCGCAAATCATCATGAAGCAGCCTCCAGGGGTTCGCAAAGCAGCTATTTTGCTGATGAGCCTCGGTGAAGATGAAGCAGCTTCGATCTTGTCGATGTTGCCACGTCGCTATGTTGAGACAGTTTCGATCGCTATAGCCCAGCTCGACACCGTGACCGGTCGAGAGCAAGAACAGATCATTGCTGAGTTTTTGCAAAGCAAGGCTAGTGCAATTGGTCCGAGCACGGGTGGACTTGATAAGGCCAAAACGCTTGTCAAGAAAGCGTTGGGTAAAGATGCTGGCGATATGCTGAGCATTTTGCAGCAAACGCTCGAAGCACTACCGTTCGGCTTCCTGCACAAAGCCGATCCACAAAACATCTTATCGTTTTTGATCGACGAACATCCGCAAACCATTGCCATGGTGTTGAGCAGCATTCCTGCACCTTTGGCCGCTGGCGTTTTGGCTGGCTTGCCACCGTTGCGACAACTGGCTGTAATCCAACGGATCGCTGAGATGGGGCAGACAAGCCCCGAGGCCATCGAAGAAGTTGAAAAGGCACTTGCCACACGCATGGCGCTTTTCATGACCCAAGCCTACCAAAAAGCGGGCGGTGTTCCCTCGGTTGCCGAAATGCTCAACGTATCCGATCGTTCGACCGAACGAAATATTCTCGATGGTTTGGCAAAGGACAAACCCGAGTTGGTCGAAGAAATCCGTCGTCTCATGTTTGTCTTCGAAGATGTGGTCAAGCTCAACGACAAAGACATTCAAACCGTGCTCAAGAACGTCGAAACCAATCAGTGGGCACTTGCACTCAAGGGAGCAAGTCAACCGCTGCAAGAAAAGATCTTGGGCAATATGTCGCAGCGCGCTGCCGATATGCTCCGCGAAGAAATGGACTTCCTCGGTAAAGTGCGCTTGAGCGAAGTCGAAGCGATGCAACAGAAGATCGTCGACGTTGTCCGCGGGCTGGAAGATTCTGGCCAGCTCTCGCGGCCAAGTGGAGACGAAGAAGAAGAGTTTGTCGCGTAAGCGGTAGGCTGAGGTCTGGTGTTAAACGCCGTTCCCAGGGGCAAGCTAACTCGCACCACATGCCCCTCCCCTTTCCTGGATGGAACGCGGGGACTATGGTCAGCTATATCTTCACTCGCTGCTCGGTCACATTACCCCCCGCACTTCCATGAAACATTCGAGCAACTATTTTGTGCTCCTTTTCGGCGTCTTTATGTTGGCTGGCTTGTTGCTGCTGGCATGGATTGGTTCACCCAAAACCGTTACGGCGGTTGGCGAAGAATTACCGACGTTGGATCTTCAGCCGCTGGTTGCGACCGATGAAATCCCGACTGTCGAAGGCTTGAAGGGAAAAATCGCAGTCCTGCATTTCTGGGGTGTCTGGTCGCCAGAGTCCGTACGCGGGTACCCAGGTTTTGTTCGTCTCGCGAAACGGTTTGAAGACGCTCCGGATGTAAAGGTCTTCTCAGTTATCAGTTCGGCGGGGCCAGATTTTGACCTAGATGGCCTTCGCCAATCGGCGCAAGAATTCATGGAGAGCGTCGAGGCACCACTGCCAACGCATGCGGATCCAGCGGCCATGACTCGCGGAAAACTGGCTCTGTTATTCCCAAATGGAACGTTTGGATACCCGACGACGATTCTCGTTGATCGCGACGGCGTTATTGTTGCAACCGAGCGTAGCGACATGCAACGGTTGTCGGAACAAATCGAATCACTGCGGTGAGCCAGTGCTTTTTCAAGCTTCAGAGTTTGGTAATGGACCTTGCTAAAGGTCCTGCAATGTAGGGATCTTTAGCAAGAGCCACTACGATGAACTCCTAGAGTTTAATGTTGACGCGGCACTAGCTTGGGGCGTTTTGGAGGTGTTTTTGCAGTTCGCGGGCTGCAGCGATCGGGTCTGCTGCCCGGTGAACGGCTCCGCTAACTGCAATCCGCCACATGCCCGCTTGAATCACTTGACTTATATTGGCTTGGTCGACTCCTCCGATCGCAAAGGCGGGAATGGAAATCGCCTCTGCAACCTCGCGAATGAACTTGACTCCTGCAAAGGCCTCAAACTGTTTTGTATCTGAGGGAAAGGTCGGTCCGCAGCCGATGTAATCTGCGCCCTCCCGCTCTGCGGCAATCGCTTGTTTGAGATTATGAGTCGATACACCGATCCGCAGTTTTCCGCGCGATAGTCGTCGAACATCTGCGAGCGATAAATCGTCTTGTCCCACGTGGACTCCATACGCACCGCTGGCCAAAGCAAGATCCACTCGATCGTTGATAAACAGACGCGACGGCGTTCCATTTAAACTCTCCAATGCCGTTCGTGCATAGAGCAACAACTTGCTCCCATCGGCTGTTTTGTCGCGCAATTGGAAGTAATCGACACCTGCGGCAGCAAGTTCCTGGAGATAGTTTGCGAAACTCTCGAGATCGCGTGTACAGTCGATGAGCAGAATGATTCTGCCCGTAATCGCAGCAAGTTTGCTGTTTAATCGCAATTCAATTGTTGCCAGCGCATCGTACGCAACGTATCGCAGTTGTTTACAGTTCAGTGCGAATGCGGTGGAATGAAGTTTGGCGAATTCTTCCAAGTTCCTGAGTGATTGGGTGGTTCGTTCAGCGGCCGCAGTGACCACATCATCCAAACTAACACGCAGTTGTTCACTGTCGAGGGTCGTTTGCGATCCGGCATCGGTGGCGGCCGACCGGGCGCTAAGTCGCTCGTGTCGCGGAATGGCTCTGCAAACTTCTGTCAATTGGTGACGCAGTTCTTTACACCGCTGGGCGGCTACGCGATCCTCCCAGACTAGTCGGCATATATCCTCGATCGTACGCAGTCCTTCCGCAGCACGATTGACATTTGCATCGACGAGCCGAAGCCAATTGTCACGATCGCTCAGCGGAATCGATGAATCGTCTAATATTGGAGGTGTCGTCACTCGATAATTCCAATGGGCAGGAATGGTCACGTGGGTGGTTCTAGGCGTGATTTGGCAACAGAAATTGCTGGCGGGACGCCTCGGAACCAGAAATCGTAGCATCTTGCCACAAATGTGGGATCACATGATGGGAGATGTTGCCGCGCAGGGATGTACGAGGGGCAGATACTGGTGTGGCAACTGGCGTAAACCGGGCTAGCAACAACGCCGCGTCAATACGACAATGGAACCGACGGAACCCCTACTTTCATTCGCTTAACAATATGAATAACTCACAAAGTTCAGCTCCCGAACCTGCGGACGCGCCATTCACGATCGAATATGCTTCACGCGTTTCGCGGTTGCCCCCCTACCTTTTTGGACGCATCAATAACACGCTGTATCAGAAGCGGCGAGCCGGAAGTGACGTTATTGACCTTGGGATGGGTAATCCATCGGACCCACCCGAGCGCGTGGTGATGGACAAGATGGTGGAAGCAACGTTTGATGAACGGAATCACGGCTATAGCAAGTCAAATGGACTACTCAATTTACGGCGAGAATTAGCGAGCAAGTACTTCCGCAAGTATGGCGTACGACTCGATCCCGATACCGAAGCGATCGTCTGTTTGGGAAGCAAAGAGGGCTTCAGCCACATGTGCCTGGCGCTCATGGGGCCTGGCGATACGGCGATGATACCAGCTCCCTATTTTCCGGTGCACATGTATGGCGTCATCCTGGCGGCGGGCAACGTCGTCGCGCTCGACGTGGCTGATAGCGACAAGTTCTTATCGAATATCGCTTATACCTGCCAGCACTTTTATCCGCGACCCAAACTGCTGATTATCAACTATCCTCACAATCCGTCCACGGTGACTGTCGAGCAGGGGTTCTTTACGGAGATAGCCAAGCTGGCCAAACGTTATGGCTTTATGGTTATCAGTGATTTTGCCTATTCGGATGTTGCCTTTGACGGATATACGCCGCCTAGCTTTTTGGCCTCGCCCGGAGCGAAAGATGTGGGGGTCGAATTCACCACGATGAGCAAAGGCTACAATATGGCTGGTTGGCGCGTTGGATTCTGCGCCGGCAACTCAGAGATGATTCGCGGCCTGGCCACGATCAAAGGCTATTATGACTACGGCATGTTTCAGGCTATCCAAATTGCAGCGATCGTAGCGCTGCGCGATACGGAAGCTGCCGTGGAGCGTCAGTCGGCAATTTATCAAAGTCGCCGAGATAGCCTCGTAGACGGGTTGCGACGTATTGGTTGGTCCGCCGACGTTCCCAAAGCGGGGATGTTTGTGTGGGCTAAAGTGCCTGACAAGTGGCGTCAACGTATGAATACTCTTGATTTTGCCATGATGTTGCTAGAAGAAGGCGACGTGGCAGTTAGTCCCGGCAGTGGATTTGGGCCAGCCGGTGAAGGGTATTTGCGGATGGCATTGGTTGAAAATGAAAGCCGTTTGCGTCAAGCAGTTCGGCAAATTAGTCGCTGCCTCGATCGCATGGAGCAGAAGTACGCGCCGCAAGATGCGGCCTCGCAGTCAGCAATGTAGAACAATTGTCCCCAATTGTTTTGCAATGTAGAACAATTGTCCCCAATTGTTTTGTAATGTAGAACAATTGTCCCCAATTGTTTTGTCTAGAAACAGAACACTTGTCCCCAATTGTTCTACACTCAGACGGTTACTTTTATTTTTCTTGAAATTCTCGGGAATAAACCGGCAATTCAAAGAATCTCTATTGCCGTGGAACCCAACAGTTGTTCTCGACCCGCAGTCGTGAACGCCCGTAATCTGTTGGTTCTAACCAATCCACTCGAAAATCACTCGTTTTTTAGGAGTAACACCCATGTTACGTAAATTTGCCGCTCTGCTTTGTGTCGCTGCGATGTCAGTCGTGTTTGTTGGTTGTGAAGCGGAATCAACTACCGTTACACCACCAGTAACCAGCGAAACGACAACTGATACCACAGCTGACGACGCCGCTCTTCCAGCTGACGATGCTGCAGATGCCGGTGACTCCGCTGCTGCTCCTGTCGCTGAATAATTTTGGTATATGGTCATGGTTGGCATAACCATGGCGTAAATACGTCACTTGAAATGAGCTTTCAGACAATTTCTGGATGGGAATTTTGAGAGCGCTCTAGAAGCCAACAAATCGCCAAGGCGATCACGCAACGTGATCGCCTTTCGCTTTTTGCGTCATTGGCCTCTACAGCCAGTCACTCATGTTGCGACTGCGTTTCACGCAAGATGTCCAACGCCAATTGCATGTCCGCCGGAATGGGACTTTGCAACACCAGAGGCGTACCGTGAACTGGATGCGTAAATGCGATCTGTCTCGCATGTAATGCTTGACGTTCGATGATCACTTCGTCGTCATTCGCTTCAGGGGGGAGTCGCAGTGCCATACGTCGCCGAATCTCAGCGCGAGTGATCCGCGCATGCCCTGCATATAATCGATCGCATAAAACGGGTGCACCGATGTGATCCAAATGCACTCGGATTTGATGTGTGCGGCCCGTCTTCGGCTCAACTCTTACGACGCAGAAGCCGGCAAACCGCTCGATCACTTCGTACCTGGACTCGGCATCTCGACTGTCCGGATGATCCCGTCGAATGGCCATTTTGTCGCGTTGATAGGGATGCGGACCAATCGGCTGGCGAATAACGTCGCGATCAAATTCCAACTTGCCAATGACAATGGCGATGTACTCTTTTTGAACCAGCCGTTGCTCGAATTGTTCCGACAGCTTCAGGTGTACCGCATTCGACTTGGCAACCAGGATCACGCCGCTGGTATCGCGATCGAGTCGGTGGATGATACCAGGACGCGTGGGTCCGCCAACGTCGCTGAGTTGTTGAAAATGGAACGCGAGGGCGCTGGCGAGTGTTCCACTCCAATTCCCTTTGGCTGGGTGCACAACCATTCCTGGCGGCTTATCAATTGCGATGAGCGAGTCATCTTCAAAGATGATGTTCAGCGGGATGTTTTCGGGGCGCGGACCATCGTCGGGGGGAGGCGGAAGTTGCAGCACAATATGCTGACCGGTGCGTACGCGAAAACTAGGCTTGACGACTTCGCCATTGACGGTCGCACCCCGTTCGTGAACTACTTTACGAAGAAAAACGCGGCTATAAGCGTCTAATAACAGCGCACATACCGCGTCGATTCGGTGACCGTTTTCGGCCTCGGTTACAGTATGCTCAAACAGCGTAGCAGATGGGATAGTCACAAAGGGTGGATAATTTCTTGTTATTGGTCCGACACGCTCGGCGTCGACTCATCCGACGCGGGAGGTTCGGTAGCAGGAAGTTCAAGGTTAGAGCCCGCTTCCGCCGGAGCATCTGGTGATTCGGCGGTTGGCGCATTGTCCACGTCGAGAGATCCGGGCAATGGAGTGGATGGGTCGGGTTCGACAGTCTGCGGAGGTGCGTTGGGATTATCGGCCGCGGATTGAGGAATATCAAAGGTGCTCGGATTGGTGAGCGAATCAAATTTCAGGTCACCGGGCGATGTTGGGGGTACCGACAAGTTGCTGGGCAACTGGATAGGAGCATTGGGTTTTGGGTCAAGCGTGTTGAACCACGCATAAAAGCTTCGGCCCGATGGGCTGGAGATAAAGGCGATGCGTTGTTTGGCACTGTCAATCAATGACGGGTATGCATCGGAATCAACCACGGCTTCGTAATGCTCCGTTGCCTCATCCAGTTGACCGAGTGCTTCGTGCGCTCGCGCAATCCCAAAATGCGCTCTATTGTTTAGTTCGGATAAGCTGGTGGTCGTCGCTGCATCAAACGCCTCAATTGCTTGGTTCAGGAGTTTTTCCCCTTCCGCGCGATTGAGGTAGAGAGCTTCGATTCCTCGCTCCAAGTATACATTGCCAGCATTTAGCTGAGCCCATTGTGCAGCGTCGCTATTCGGATATGTCTCCGCAACATCGACAAACGCATCTGCATTGCTGGAAGTCAAGTTGAAGTAGAATTCCGTCCAAGCGGTCGCGGACTTGCTGCGAGCACTGGCGGAGTATATTCCCCAACCCAGTGAAGCAACCACCAAAATCGCAATCCCTCCGAAGACGAATGGCAAGACGGGGCGCGACGCTTCAATCCCACCGCTGAGTCGATCCGCCAGAATGTTTTTTTCTAAGTCGTGCCGGCGCTCGCTCTTCATCGTTCATCCTTAATGTCGCTCGGAAGCGTTTACACCCAGATCGGTGCAATCGTTGGGAAAATGGGATCGTAGTTTCTTCAAGTCCCGTAGTATAGGAGTCGATTCGAATCTACTCAATATCGCTGGGCTGCGATGGGTGCGAATGAGCCGCTGTTTTGGGGATTTAAAGCCAAGTTCGCTAGTTAATGCGGTTGCCAACCGCCATCGAAGAACCCAGCCGCCGATATTCTTCCAGGGCGATCAGCCGACGGGAGTTCATCAAGAGCAATAATCGCCCAATCGGGGAGTTGTGGGTTTTGAAGCGAATTGGTGCGATCGTGGGCTGATCGAAAGGTTGGTCCCGAATTAATCACGATATACTTGGAAGGCACCCATGGGTTGGGGTAGACGGCAAGCAATACATGGCCTTCCACATCCAGTCGATCTTCTCCCACCACTAGCGATTCCTCATTCCAATCCATGGGAACCTCAAATTCCTGTCGTAATTCGCCCAGGAAGTCCCCCACGGTTTGATCAAGGTCCGTCGCAACCACATTGTTCCGACGAGTGGGAGCCTCGTTGGTTGCTGGTGATTTATCAAATAGATGCTCTAAAACCCGATTGGTTGTGGGCTCTCCCCACACAATCAAGTGATAGTCTTGCATGTCTCGCAGAGTCACTTCCGTATCTCGCTTGGTCCGTAACTTTCCGCGAAACACCATTTCCCACCGTTGCTTGAAGTAAGCCAGCTCGCACTGAATCCACTGTTCGACGGCGGAGTTCGCTGATTTTTCGCTGGGCAAGACAACGAGAAACGGTTCGATGAAGGCATCATCGATTGGCCCAGACAGACCGGGGCGTTTTCTGAGAGTCTGAAAACTATCGACAAGTTTCCAGTCACTTTCGTCCGGCAGCTTGCGCAGCAATGACTCGACGGATGAATCGAGTTGAAGCGAAGTGTCATCAATCAACACCGTCGTGACTGGGTGCTCTAAAAGATCCGTTGGCAAAATCCTTAAGCGTGTTGCATTTTTTGATTCGATCTTCCAGGTTGAATTTACCTCAGCCAATTGCGCCATTGCGCGGGTGTCTTCGTAGGTTTGAGCCATGCCGTCAATGACTAGCCAACGATGGCGCGCATAGCGCGGATGCTTCGATTGAATGTAAAGCGTCTTGGGTGATGTCGGCTGTCCGGTCTGCACCGCACTCGCCAACTTGTCGAGGATGCTTTGCAACGAGCCCGCATCGTACTTATGGCCCATCCCGGGACCAATTGTGTGATCCAGCGTTCGTCCTTCTTTGGCAAATGCCTCCTCCATGACACGCGCTGCTTGAATCTGTTTGTCCAGTTCACCGCTGTAGGCCACAATCGGCAGGTTGAACAGATTGCGAGTGTACCCAGGTACATCGTAAATACTCCACAACGTTTGAACATAAGCGGCAGGGTACTGTTCGGGACGCAAGTTCTGGTAACGCGCGGTTTCCGCAAATCCGGCACCGGGGCTGGCGGCAACAAAGCGATCAGCATAATGCGCTGCCAAATGCCAAACTCCCGCGCCACCCATTGAAAAACCCATTAGAACAATTCTCTGTCGATCGACGGGATAGTTTCTGCAAACAAACTCAATGGCTTCCAGCACATCGGTTTCGCCTGCGGATTTGTAGCCAATGCACTGCCGACCGAAAGGATGGAGAACAATTGCCCCGGCTGGATGAATCTCGCCATCGTTGTCCAATCGATCACAAATAAAATGGAGATCGGTGGTCTTATCGCCTCGACCATGCAACCAAACGTATAGTGGCAGGGCCTGACGGGCAGTTTGCCAATTGTCAGGCAAAAGAAGTCCAATGGGTTGCACCGATTCGTCGACGATCGATTGAAAGCCACGGATCTGACGACCGGTACCGCCGGTCCAGTCGACATTCGGCTGAGCTAACATGCCGACGCGCTGTCTCGCCATTTCGAGCAGACGATCCACTTTGGCGAAATCGCTTTCGGAATACAATTCGCGGTATTCAATCGCCATCCGACAAGCCTTCAGCAACACTTCAATATCTGGCTTTAGCGACGCGGCGGACGCGCTGTTGTGAGAATTCAATTCATTTGCAAGCGAGTCGAGTTGCGTAAGCCAATGAACCGTTTTCGCGCTTGGAAGCTGCAATCCCTCGGGAGGTAGTGTACGTGCGATTGGCGGGCAAGCGTTTCCTGGCACTTGGGGGCAAGCGGCTACGACGACTATATTCGAAAACGCCCAGCAGGCGAAAAACAGCGTTGCATGTTTGTAAGTTAATTTTGGCGGTATCATAGAGTGTTTAACCAAATTAGGATGGTCACTAAGATCGGCGATGACTCGACGTGTTGCGAGTGTTTGGAAAAGAATAGCTTTCGTAACTAAAAACTAGGTGGTGGACGAGGCTATGAGTCCCGCGTGCCCTGGTTTTCGAAAGGGACTCATAGCCTCGTCCAACTACGATGAATCCTCAAGTTTATAATTGGCGCAGTTGTAGTCGAGTTTCGAATTTTATATGAATTGAACATGTCAAAACGATCAAAGCCACAGATTTCTCCTTTTGCACTAAGTGAGCGGATCACCTGCCTACCAGTGGTGCATGGCAGTGGAAACTGCGCGCTGGCCGTTCGACAATGGTTGCTCGAACATCCTTGTGATTGCCTGGCTGTGGCTTTGCCCGAATCGTTCAAGCACAGTGTACTCGATGCAGTCGAGCAGTTACCTGTACCCTCCATCGTGGTGCAACGCCATTTGGCAGATTATCAAACGAATTGGGAGCCAAGTGAAGAGCAGGACGAAGAGCCGTCTAACGAAGAGAGCTCGACGGCGGCATCGAGCTACATCCCGATCGATCCATGCCAACCTGTAATCATGGCCCTGCGCATGGCCCTGGGCGAACATTGGCCAATTGAATTCTGCGACTTGGAGACCAACGCCTATCAACCCGTTGCGGCGACGCTGCCCGATCCCTACGCGTTAAGGCAGGTGTCGCTGGAACGGTTTGCAACTGCCATCCTTCCGAGCATCGCGCGGCCGTATCAAGAGCAAGTCATCCAACGATTGCAGTTCATGGCATGGCGGCTTAAGCAACTCGAGCTTGAGCACCAACGCATCGTCTTTGTATGCTCCATTCTCGAGTGGCCTTGGCTACGCGAAGCTTTTCAGGCTCCTCGGGCAGAACTGCCGCTCCATGATTCAGTGGTTCCACCCGTTTCTATCGCAGTCAATCCCAACTCGTTGATCTTTTTGTTTGGCGAGTTGCCGTTCATCACCGGTTTGTACGAACAAGCGCGGATGGAGTTGGAAAACGATGAGAACTTGGCAATCGATGGCGTTAAGCAGTTATTTATGTCGGCGCGCACAAGCTATTTACAAGACATGGGCAAGCGCGCGCGACGCATCACTCCGCTCCTGCTAACACAGTGCCTGAAATACACTCGTAACTTGACGTTACTCGAACATCGCATGTCGCCCGACTTGTACACGATGGCGATGGCCGCACAACAAATTTTGGGCGACCAATACGCAATTCATTTGATCGAAACCGCACGCAACTATCCGTTCCAACAGGAGCTCGATTCACCTACCGCCACGCTGGGCATCGATCAACTCCGCTTGCCATCTGGGGACACACTCAGCGTCGTCAGTCGTTTACCTGGCCAGCCGGTCTTGTGGAGAAGCCTCGAGCTCCGTCGTAAGCCTGAGAAAACGGAAGTCGACAAGTGGAAGATGCAGTGGAATCCATATGCACAATGCTCTTGGCCACCAGAAGATGGCATCATTGAGAGTTTTCGAACACGTGTTTTTGATCGGGCCAAAGCGCTGATGGGAGCTGATCTGGCGCGTAGTGAAAAGTTTTCGACAAGCATCAAAGATGGTATCGATATTCGAGAGACGCTCCGTCATTGGTATGACGGAGATATTTATGTCAAAGTGATGCCACCTAGTATTGGGACGCTGGACTGTTGTGTCATGTTATTTGACACTCCGGCTGATCCTCGCGAATACGGTTGGCGGGCGACCTGGTTTGCGGAGCATAAAGAAGAATCGACCCTGGCGTTTTTTGCGACCGACTTTAATCAAGAGATCATTGGGCCGGGTATTGCGCTGGCGACATACGGGGGCGCGCTGTTCTTGTTTCCACCGATCTCAATTCCTGATATTTGGGAGGATCCAAGATTGAGCTTTGCCAAGAATTTGGAGGATCGTCTGATCGCCGCAGCCTGCCTGCATGCGCGCGAACGACACGTCGCCTTGTTAAGTCCCAAAGCGCCTGGTGCGAGATGGAGGCAGATCGCCAAACGCTATCACCGACAGCTCGTACATATACCGTTGAGTCAGTTTAATGATGCCATGGTTCAGCAACTGCGAATGGTCCATGTCTTGAATGGTCGCGAAGTTCGCTCATTCGCCGAGCACTTCATTCGGAAGGCTTGAGAGCGGCAAGTATGAACGACGAAAAGGGACAGAAGACAGAACTTGACACGGATAACGCGCCGCGTCACTTGCAGGCGGGGCCGTCATCGATCGAGTGTATGACCGCCGGTAAATATGTTGGCCCTTATCGGCTCGTTCAGCAGCTTGGCGAAGGTGGTATGGGGACCGTGTGGCTCGCTGAGCAATTGGAACCGGTCAAGCGAAGCGTCGCATTGAAGGTCATCAAACCGGGAATCGGTTCACTTGAAGTGTTGGCGCGCTTCGAGGCCGAGCGGCAAACGCTGGCCGTCATGAATCATCCGAACATCTCTCGCATCATTGACTCCGGAGCAACGCCTGACGGACAACCCTATTTCGCCATGGAGTTGGTGCTGGGCGATTCGTTAACTCGCTATTGCGATGTGAATCGACTGGATATCAAGGATCGACTCAATCTATTTATTGCCGTCTGCGCTGGGGTCCAACATGCCCATCAAAAAGGAATCATTCACCGCGACTTAAAACCGTCCAATATTCTAGTGACCGTCGTCGATGGTCAGCCAATCCCCAAGGTCATCGACTTTGGATTGGCCAAAGCTCTAGAAGATCTTCACGGGTTCACCGACCAGACGAAGTTCACGGGTATCGGGCAGGTGTTGGGGACACTGAAGTACATGAGCCCTGAACAAGCAGGTTTCAATTCGCTCGACATCGATACGCGAAGCGATATCTATGCGCTAGGCGTCATGCTCTACGAATTGCTAACAGGCAAGGTGCCGCTCGAAGACGATTCGCTACGAGATAAATCTGGGCTCGCAGCACTCGCCGTGTTGCGCGACCACGAACCACTCAAGCCAAGCAGTCGTTTGAGCCATAGTTCTGCTGAAGAACTATCTGCCGTGATGGAATGCCGCCGAACGCATTTGTCGATGCTGAATCGTCAGCTCTCGGGCGATTTGGATTGGATCGTCATGAAAGCCATCGACAAAGATCTCATCAGGCGTTATGAGACTGCCGCCAGTTTTGCCGATGATATTCAACGGTTTCTGCGTAGTGAACCGGTTACCGCCCGGCCTCCTTCGCTCAACTATCGTGCACGCAAGTTCATTCAAAAGAACAGAATATCCGTTGCCGCTTCAGCACTAGTTTTGACGACCCTGCTCGCCGGCATGTTGGGGACGACATGGGGAATGTTGCGAGCCGAACGATCACGAAAAGATGCGGCCGCTGCACGCCAAATAGCAGAACTCCGCCAGCAGCAGGCCGAGGCAAGTCTTGAAAGAGCTATTACGGCAGAGGCCAACCTGGAACTGAGAATCCAGGAGCTTGAGGCAATTACAGATTTCCAAAAACTGCAGCTAGAAGAGGTTCAAATCTCCGACTTCAGTTCCAAAATCCGCAACGCTCTTGTAGAACACTACGGTGAACAAGAGGTGCCTCCCGCTGGCATTGAAGATGGAACGGCATTGGACGTGATGCTCGAGCGAATCAACTTCATGGACGTCTCGCTACAACTCTTGCAGGAAACGTTTTTCGAAAATAGCCTATCGACGCTGCAAGAAAACTACGACGCACAGCCTCTATTCCAGGCAACCATGTTGCATGCAATTGGTGAAAGCGCCTTAAAAGTCGGATTGCTCGATTTTGCGGAAAAGCCGTTGCAGGAAGCGTTGGATATACGCCGCAAGCTGCTCGGTAGCGAGCATGTCGATACAATGCAATCTATCGATATCATCGCCAACTTATTCGTCGAATTGGGCCAGCTTGAATTGGGTGAAAAACTGCATCGAGAAGCACTGGAACTTCGATCCGCTCGGTATGGCGAAGATGATGAACGCACGCTGAGTTCGTTGAACAATGTCGGAGTCGCGCTGTTCGGTCAGGGAAAACTCACGGAAGCGGAAGAGGTACTTGACGAGTGTATGTCCCGTTGTCGAAATGCCCTTGGCAACGACCATGAGGTTACGTTACAGAGCATCAATGACAACTCCGTGATTTGTCTTCATCTGCGAAAGTTTGCCGAAGCTGAATCGTTGATTACCGAAGCACTTGCAGTTCGACGCAAGGTCCTTGGGAATGAACACCGCGATACGCTTAGTTCCATCACCAACATGGGCTTTACGTTGAACCGTCAAGGCAAAAAACAAGAGGCGGAAGTCTACTATCTGGAGGCTGTTGAAGTGAGTCGGCGGAGTCTCGGAAGCGAACATCCATCGACGCTGATTGCAATCAACAACCTGGCAACTCTCTATTTGCAAATGGGTAAACGCGCTGAGGCAGAGCCGCTGTTGCGAGAGACATTGACGGCACGACGCCGACTCTTGGGGGTGGATCATCCAAGCACACTACTGTCGGCCAACAATATGGCGGGACTACTTGTCAGTAAGAATGAATGGGAAGAGGCAGAGGAGTTATACCGCACTGCGCTTACCGGATTTCGTCGACTGTTCCCGGATGATAGTCCCGATGTGCGCAGACAACTGCGATCACTCGGAAAACTTTTGTTCGATCGGCAACGTTACCTCGAAGCCATTGAATACTTGATGCCTGCCGCCAAGTTCGGAGAGCGACCATCGATCAAACTGGTGCTGCAATGTCTGAAAGAAATCAATCGCGACGAAGACGTGGTTCCAACGGCTAACGAGATCCTTCGGATTCAACGTGAAAAGAACCAGCAGGATCTGTCGAACTTATGGCCGATCATCTGTACGGTGTCAATGTCGCTGAACAACTCTGGATACTTTGAAGATGCAGAGCGCATTGCAAACCTGGCGTTGGAAGAAGCCACCAGCGCCGAAGCCGAACCATGGCAGCTTCAACGCCTACGTTTTATTGTCGAAGTTTCGCGGTTTGGACATGAAGAACGTCCCACGAATGACTCGCTGCTCTTAGAGTACAAAGCGTTCTTAAGTCGGGAGCAGGCGAACATCCCTCCCGACCTTCGTACCGAAGTTCTAAACGAGTGCGACACGGCGCTCAAACAACTCGTCCCGTAACATCTAACCATTAGAGTTAAGGTACGACTGGACTAGCAGGCGGGGGATTAAACCCGTCGTCATCGTCACTCAATGCGGCAACGCCCACGGCTAAACCAGCAATGCCAAGCAAGCCGCCAAGCCCACCGAAACCACCGATCCCTCCAGCACCACCGCCGCCCAATCCACCACCTCCGCCACCCAATCCGCCGCCACCCCCGAATCCACCGCCACCAAATCCGCCACCCATCGGCGGAAACGGCTCGAAGATCGGTGAACCTGCAACTCCCTCAGCCGGCATGCCGTAGGAATCGCGAACAGCATCGCGGACACCTGGCATCAAACGCGGTGGAATAAGCAGAACAATCAACTCATCTGACGGTTCATCTTGCCGTTTCGTAGATATAAAGCGGTCTTTACCCGTCTTCGCTTGTTTTGCTGCAGGTACAACCACTTCTTTGGGCGCTACTACATCGAAAACAAAAGCGGCGTGGCCAGCCGGCCCAGCAGCAAAAACGGAATGTATTCCAGGGCTCAAGCCACCAACAGCAAACGTTCCATTGTCGGCGGAGACAGAATCTGCGACCAGATTTCCGTCCCGAAAGAAGGTCAAACTAACAGCTCCAACCAATTCGTTAAAACCCTCTTCCGGTACAACAACACGGCCATAGAGCAGGCCATTCGGTTGAAGGTAAACTCGAAATCGATTCTTGGCTTTTTTGGGAAAATCCGACAATGGCCTAGCGGCGGCACCCGGAGGCACGGTCCCCGACGATTCAATCGCTGCGCGAATATTGTTCGGATCGATCGTTGCTGTACCAACTTCGAAGGATGGTACTTGTGCTCCTGCTTCACCTGGCACCGTATAAAAAGCCAATGCTGAAAATGTGGCTTGGCCACTGGCAACAACGATGGCTGCCAAACCTTCCTTTACATTGTCAAAAGTCAGCTCGCCATTTGCGTCTGGATTTTGCTGAACGCGACTACCATCCTCTTGGATGAGCGATACCAACAAATTCTGTTGTGTTTCCGCCTGGGCTGGAGTGAACGATTTCAAGGCAACTTTAAGTTGATTGCCATCCAAGCGAGCCACAAAGTCCTCTGGGAGTTCAATTTCTTCTCCCTGGACCAAACGCACGAATGTGGTCGGCTTGGTAGTAGGGTCCGCTACTTGTCCAAACACAGAGGCAGAAAAAACAAGAACAGCGAGAAGGCCTAGCGGCAAAACGCGAGGTGACGCGGAGTACATGGTGAATTCCTCAGGTAACTGTGCGACAGCTTTCCAGGCTCGAACGCAAAATCGAACACTGGAGTGATCACTCGATCTTAGCTGAATTTGTGCCACAATGACAACTGACTGACGGAAATATGCAAAATCCAATCGTTTTCCAATCTTCTGGCGGGTGGTCTCCCGCCCTGTGGCGACAACCTGAACCGCGTTTTCAACGACTTTCAGGCACTGGCGAACGAAGACGGACAGTCGTGACATCACCACTTACTGCCGTAGCCAGGTCGCCGTCGATACGCGGTTGATCGTCATTTCTTGGATCGCTAAGACTATTTTTATCCAGTCGATAGTCGCACGGCGTTCTTATGAGAATGCCGCCATTTTCGTTTTCGCGAATGGGAGTCTGTTCCACGTCTAAAGAGATTGAGGGAAGGCTGTCGTCCGCCGCAGCCTGTCCCAGTTGAGCTCGTGATAGCACCAGGATTCCAACGGAGTTGGAATGGATCCTTCCGCCGCGCACTGACAAATTCCCAGCGGAAACAAGCAAACCACTGGTATTTGATTCAAAAGTACAATCGATAAAAGTGGCGTTCATCCCATTTGCGTCAACCGAGGCCCCCGCATATCGATTTTCGGAGATGACACAGTTTTTGAATTCGGCGGTTGCGTCTTCGATCAAAATACCACTAAGCTCGCTTTGAGTCAGGTTGGAATTGGCCATCAACAATTTGGAATGGCCGGCGAGCTGCACACCTGCCGTTTCACTGGCGGTAGATTGGAATCGATCGACGGATGCAAAAGCCTGTTCGACGCTTAACGAAACGTTGTAACCTTGAATATCACAGTCTGCGAGTAACACGCTCGGTTCTGTGGCAAGTTCGCCGTCGTCGATAATACGAATAGCCGTTTTGCCTTTGCTGCCCCAGATTTTGACTCCGTGGATTTCCCCGCTACAACGCTGCATGAGTATGCCATTGGGGCAGCCAATCAATGAGGTCAGTTTCTCGCCGGAAAAAAGCACTTGCGGACAGTCTTGTAAGATCACTCCTGTACCACAGGAGCTGAATGTTGAGTTGGCAATCGTGATTAACCCACTAGCGTTTTTCCAATGGATGCCCACAGCTTCGCCCGTGCCGTTGAACGTGCAGTTATGGACGCTGCCTGGTGAATGGATGACTTGGATGCCAATAGGAATGCTTTTTTCTTCCAGCATCTGAGGCTTTATGTCGAAGCTGCAATTGGTGACTAACACGTTGCGTGCTTTTTGAGCGTTGATCGCTGGATGTGCTGTCGATCGAAAGTTGCACACGTCTGCTTGCAGCTCACAATTTGCTTGGACCTTCACGCAGTCATAAGTACGTGAGTAGACGTTGCATTGTTTGAGTTTGAGACTGCCTCCACGGATATCGATGGTATTAAATTTTTGCGAGTCGCTGGCATTTCCTTCGAACGTCATGTTAGCCAACTCAACTTCGACGCCGCCTGCAATGGAAATAGCGCTATCGGTTTGCCCTACAATCACAATGTCATTAGGATTTCCCTCTCCCATGAGCTTTATGTTGCGTTCCAGTTTCAACGATTCGACATAGTTGCCCGGAAGAATGGTGATTGTCTCACCTTCTTCTGCCATGGCGACCGCGGCCTGAATGGTTGTATGCGTCCCTTCTTTCCCTTTGGAGACTCGAAAAGGTCGAACGGGAGGAGGGGCGACGGTTGATTCACTTTCGGAAGCTGCTTCGGCGACTCCCGCTGTTGTTGCTTCTTCGGGAGGGCGAGAATCACTTTTCTCAGCTGCGACTTCTCCACTGCGCGGCCATGCAAAATAACCAGCAATTGCGAGTATCGCCAATACTCCAAGCCACGGGAGGAGCTTGCTGATTCTTCGAGCATCATTGCTCGCGGCTTGGCCCCGGATCGTGGAACGCAGGGTTTTTCGGCGAGTGGAAACACTCAACTGTGTACTCAATTGGCGCTTGGTGCTTCTGGCTCCAAGTGCACTGTTTCCACCAGCCACTTGTGTGTCAGCCAACGGAAGTTCAGAAAGGACGTATTCTAGATCTGCAACCAATTCATGAGCGTTTGAGTAGCGGTCGTTCACCTGTTTCGCACAACAGTTTTGGAAAATCGTATCCATCACCGAATGAATGTTCGGAGAGCGTTGGCTGATCGGTTTTGGTTCCCGATGCAAGACTTGTTCCTCAAGTTCGGCAAGAGTGTGCGCATCAAAGGGAGTGCGCCCGACGAGCATTTCGTAAAGCATGATGCCCAAGGCATAGATGTCGGCACGTCCATCGAGCCATTCAGATCGACCGAGGAGCTGTTCGGGTGACATGTACAATGGCGTTCCCGCCTTTTCACCGCGGTGCTTTCCCTGCTCCTCCTCAGAAATGGCCAAGCCAAAATCGGCCACCCACGGCCTACCCGCCGAGTCGATCAAAATGTTGTCTGGCTTAAGGTCGCGATGAATCATTCCCACGGCGTGCGCTTTGCCGACGGCCAAGGCAATGTCTTTCATGAGCATGCAAGTTTTGTGCACATCGAGACTGCCCGATTCATTGACCACTTCACGCAATGTGCTGCCATCAATTAACCGCTGAACGACAAAAGGTTGGCCTCCGACCAGCGTGCCAACTTGATAGACAGGAACAATACCCACACAGTCCAGCTTGGCTGCGTTTTTGGCTTCCTTGATGTATTGCTCACGGCGACGGGGGTCATCCAACAGCGAAATCTTGATGGCGACTTGTCGATCCAGTTTTTCATCGCGAGCGCGGTAGACGACGCCAAAAGCACCACGGCCAAGTTCCTCGATGATTTCGAAACCATCGACGAGTAACTTGAGACTTTCTACCTTCGCCGTACCTTCCCGTATCGTCTGAAAAAGAACATTGCCAGCTTGCAGTTCCTCGTTAGACGCTCGGAGCGTCCCCTTTCGATCAGCAGAATTATCCTCGGTTGATGGCATTATGACGTTACTCAGATCAGATGGAACTAGTGCGATTGGCTCAAGTTAGAAGGTACGTTAATTCTTCGAGTTAGGCAACTTGAAGTAATGCAGCGTCGAGTTTGATGCTAAAGGTAGGGGGACGCCAGGCGGGCAACGCCGTCGCGCAGTCGTAGCCAAATCGCGCGGTTTTCAATCTCCCCCAGGGAAACACGCCGTGCATGTCTCAGTTTCTGGTTTGCGATCTCGACCAATTTTTGGTTCAGTTCGTAACCGTAACATTCGACATTGAACTCGAAGTTCAACCGCAGGCTGCGCGCGTCCCAATTGGTTGAACCGATCAACGACCACTCTCCGTCGACCAGAAATAGTTTCGTATGATCAAACGGAGGAGGAGTGAAATAGACTTCGCACCCACGCTCCAAAACTTGCGGCAATATCGCCATCGACGCCCACTGGACCAGTCGAATGTTGTTGATGGCCGGAATGAGTATACCGACTCGCACGCCACGCATCGCCGCAACATTTAAGGCTGCAATAATTGACTCATCAGGCAGGAAATAGGGAGTGATGATGAGAATTGATTTTTGAGACATCCCAATCGCACCGAGGATTGTCATCTTCAGCTTTTCAAAGTCTTCATCAGGACCATCCGGTATGCCGCGACACCAAGTGTTGCCCGCTTCTGCGGGTAGCGGAAACCAGTCCTCGCCAGATAAGACCTCGTTGGCTGCAAAACACCAATCCATCGCAAAAACTTCCTGTAGATGAAGTGTGACAGGGCCTTCAAATCGGAAGTGCAGGTCTTGGACTGGATGGCGGGGTTTCCAAGCCAGTCGCAATCCCTCGCGAATATTCATGCCACCGGTAAAACCAACTTTGCCATCAACGACCATCGATTTCCGGTGATTGCGCAAATTGCTGTAGAACGTCGAATAGGGCCCAATAGTTGGTAAGAATACGCGGCAAATGATTCCCTCCTGCCGCATGATGCGAATGGCGGATCGCCATGAATATTTGGCTCCCACTCCATCAATTAATACTCGAATATCGACACCGCGCTGCTTGGCTTCCTTCAGCGCTGCGATGAATTCTCGTCCTGCTCGGTCGGGATCGAAGATGTAGGATTGGAGCGTGATCGTGTGCTGGGCTTGCTGAATGGCTTCGAGCATTCTTGGGAAAGCCACATCGCCCCCGCAAAGTGGCTCCACACGATTGCCGGGCAGCAAGGGGGCTCCCGTGAGATCTCCCACCAAGTCATTCATTTGCGCAAAACGAGGGAACTGTTGTCGAACGGCATGCATTAAATCCTGTGATTGTTGCGGTACTTGCGGTCGAACGCGACTCAATACAAGTTCCAGATCCTTTTGCAACCGATTGCCGCGTCGCCGCAATCGATTGACGCCGAAAACGACGTACGCTGCCGAGCCCATAATAGGAGCTAGCCAGATGAGTCCCACCCAGCCGATCGCGGCGCGAGTTTCGCGTTTCGTCAGAACCGCGTGCGCGGACACGCTCAGTGCAATCAATCGTTCCAACAACGCCGCCACGAAGGGCCAGTAAGTCATGCAGTCTCCACGCAAATATTCGTCATTAAGCGGGCATAATTAGTCAGAAAAACTCGAGCCAGGATTGTCTGACCCCACATTTTTAACACCAATTCATAACCAAACCCATACCATCGCTGCGTGAATTGATGTCCAAGCGTGGCATGGACATCCTCCAGGCCAAGTGCACGCGGGAGCTGCACACCTATTTCTCATTTAGTTTCGGGTGAAATAGAATCTCACGTATCTGCTCGACCGACGGTGGTTTCACAATGTGTTCGTCGAAGCCCGCGTCTTTGGATCGCACGCGATCTTCGGCTTGTCCGTAACCGGTCAAGGCCACCAACAATAAGTTTTGTCCATCCTCCAGTTGTCGAATGGCACGGCAAACCGCGTATCCGTCCATCCCCGGCAGACCAATATCTAAAAAGACAATCTCCGGCGCAAATTTTTCAATCGTTGAAAGCGCCGATTCTCCATCGTTGGCGACGGTCACCTCATGTTTGCCAATCATGGTCAACAGTTTAGAAATTAGGTAGGAAGCGCTGCGATTGTCGTCCACGACAACAATGCGTCTGGCAACCGCAGATTGTGTATCGATCGCCTGAGTCACTTCACTGGATGGTGCGTCGCAAACGGGCAAACGCACTGTGAAAAGGCTTCCACGTCCGGGACCCTCGCTTTCCGCCGTCACAAAGCCTTCGTGCATTTGTACAAGTCGTTGAACAAGAGTTAATCCGATGCCCAGCCCACCCTGAGCCCGATCCAGCGAGCGTGACGCTTGCGTGAAGAGTTCAAAGACTCTAGGCAGCAGTTCACCTTCAATGCCGATACCCGTATCTCGAACTCGAATGATTGCCTGCTGTCCTTCGCGTTTGGCAGATAGTTCAATGCGTCCACCCGCGTGCATGTATTTGGCGGCATTGTTCAGTAGGTTTCCCAGTACTTGGACCAGGCGTACTGGGTCGGCATTGATCCACAGCGGATCATTTGGCAATGAGACGACGAGTTCATGGCGATGGCTTTCGATGATACTCCGCACGGCCTCAATCGATCGTTTGCAAAGCTGAGCAACCTGGACAGGCTCTTTCCGCAATTCAACTTTGTTCTGCATGATGCGTGAAACATCTAGCAAATCGTCGACCAAACGGATGATGTGGTACATCTGCTCCTTCATCAATTCGATCGTTTCACGGTGTACGCCGGGATCGAGTGTCAAGATGTCCAAACCGCTACGAATGGGAACCAATGGATTTCGCAATTCATGAGCCAGCATCGCCAGGAACTCATCTTTGCGACGGTCGGTAGCCCGCAGAGCGTCTTCCAATTCTCTGCGTTGTGTCACATCGCGAGTCGTACCCGCCACTGCTTCAACTTCGCCATCGGCTCCCAGGACTGGGACAAAGATGTAGTCATAAATGCGAACACCATGCGTTCCATCAAATGGCACTTCGCCGCGGATTGACTGTTTGGTATCGCGGACGGTATCGATTTCTCGACAGTGCATGTCGGCATGCCATTTTTCGTAGCCGACATCCATGAACGTTTTGCCGATGGCCTCGTCCCACGAAACACCCCACATGGTAAGTAGCGACTGGTTCGCGTAAATGATGCGATGGTCAAGACTGAAGACATACACGAAGTCTGGCGTGTTGGAGAGGATGGTCTCATAAAGTCGCCGACGCTGCTCCGACTCAATCATCAATTGGGAGAGTTGCCATTCCGATTCCTCGGTGACTCGCGCGAGCCCCTCTTCGGCCTGACGTTGCTCGGTCAAGTCGATTCCCTGGGCGATGACACCAGACACCGAACCATCGACCGCAAACATCGGCTGGTAGACAAACTGCAGCACGCGGTGAGATTCGCCAGTCGGATTGCGGAGAGTGATTTTCGCATCGGCAGCCACATGCGGCTGACCACTGCGATAGACTTGATCCAGCAATTCAAAATAGCCTTGTCCCTCGACTTCGGGCAATGCTTCGCGGGCAGGTTTACCCACCACATCGCGACCTCCCACGATTTCGACGTAACGCTCGTTAACGCGTTCAAAAACATGGTTCGGACCTCGCAATACCGCGATGAACGATGGCGCATGGCGGAAGACTTCGAGCAAACGTTTGCGTTCTGATTCGGCTTCCGCAAATAACTGCTCGCGCTCCACCGCCGCTTCCACCTGGTCGGTGACATCGTTGAGCGTCCCAATCCACTCAACCACCGCCCCTTCCGAATTGACGACCGGTACGCCTCGCGTATGAATGTGGTGCCAGCGTCCACTACGCGACTGGACGCGAAAGCGGGAGTCGTAGGTCACACCATTCTTCACAGCCGTCGCCCATTTTTCTCGCGCGGCTTCGCGATCATCGTTATGAACTTTTTGCAGCCAAGCGTTTTCCACCGACTGTTGTTCGACAATCGTCTGTCCCGTCAGCTCCTCCCACCATTGTTGTGAGCGTTCAAAATCACTTCGGCCCCCCTCTGGATCCCACGCCCACACAATCTGTCCGGTCGCTTCCACCAACGCCTGAAAGCGACCGGCATTAAGCGGTGAAAGGCGCCGAGCTTTCGAATGATTGTCAATGGTGTCATCGAACGCGTCTTCTTTGGCTTTGTTCATGCAGTGGCTGTCATCTAACAAAAACTTGGTCTTGCGGACCCGAATTGTCGCCCAAACGCATGTCTTTCTGCAATACATGCACTCGAAACGCAGTGAACGGAAACTTTTTTGTCATGTCGCAAGCGTCTGTTGCAAAAAACATGCCCGGGCTCACCGATCCTTGCGTTCCTCTCAATTATGCATTGATCTGCCACCGCTGTCAGTATAGGCCGCTGCTATATGCGCCTATTGATTTGTTCCGTGGCCAATTCGGTGCTGTCCCCATGCACTGGTTGGGAAGCGTGCAACTGACAACGGTCCAGCAGGTATAATGGCAGGCTACCGAGGAACTGTCGGACGCAACCATTGTTCTGGGAACTGTCAGTAAGCCGATGTCGATGGACAATCCTTTCAAACCCCCGCAAGAAGAGCTGCGCTATTCACCATTTGGTAAACGCCTGCGTCGCGCATGTGCCATGGCGTGGACTGAGTATCGTGCTGGACTGGCACGAGATCGGTTCACTACCTTTGAACTTGTTCGCGCCTGGCTAGGGTTGATCGTCACATTTCTATTGGCCATCCTCGTTCTGGTGATAGTCGTGATCGTCGTATTGGTGCATGTCGGCATCCTTGGCTGAACGATTCGTTACCGTTCACGACCAGCTTAAAACAACGGACCTGTTCAGCGCAGCTCAGGATGTGCGAACATAGACCGTCTCAACCGCTTTCGCTTCGCCGCCTTCAGGGCTGACATTGTACGCCGTGATCGTCAAGTGATTGTTATCCATCATTTCATATTCGGTTCTCCAGCCCCATCTCGGCTGGTCGGCGCCCACATCATATTCGCCAAGCACAATAAAGCCATGCTCTGTTCCACCGCCCTGAGAGAACATGATGGCGTAATTCATATGAAAGTCATCTACCCATGACAACTGATACAATTTTGTAACAGCGTTAAAGGCAATTAGCTCCTCCCCGTGTCGCGCTTTGGACTGAATCGTTGATTGCATGCGTGACGACCGCATCGTTGAGTTCGATCTGCGTCTGAGCAGCTTTGACAACGCGCTGGGCGGATCGAATGCCGAAGAGCCAAAACAATGCTGGATGGACGAAGAAGTCGAGCATGGTCGAACTAACCACGCCTCCGAGAATTACGGTCGCTACCGGATAGAGAATCTCCTTACCCGGCTCGCCAGCCGCGAGCACCAATGGAACAAGGGCGATACCTGCGGTCAGTGCGGTCATCAGTACGGGTGCAAGCCGTTCAAGCCCCGCGCGGACCATCATCTCTTTCGTGAAACTTTCGCCTTCGAATTCGACGAGATGAATGTAGTGCTGGAGCAAGAGCACCCCGTTTCGCGATGCAATGCCAGCCAGCGAAATAAAGCCGACCATCGAGGCGATCGTGACCGTTTGGCCGGTAAGCACCAATGCCGCCACCGATCCGATAAAGGCCATAGGTAACGCTGCCATGACTTGTAATGCCAGGTTCACGGTGCGAAACAACGTGTACAAAACCAATAACACACCGACGAGCGACACAGCGAACAACACGCCGATAACACGACTGGCCGCTTGTTGGCTTTGGAATTGGCCTTCATAGGTTGGATAGTAACCAGCGGGCAATGTTTCGATGATAGGTGCGATGCTCTTCTTGATGTCTTGCACAACATCGACAACGCCGCGGTCTGCCACGTTGCACTGGATGACGATACGTCGACGAACGTCTTCGCGATTCACGGTATTCGGACCACCGGACTCGTAAATGCGCGCGACAGTGCTGAGCGGCACCGTGCCCCCTTCAGGCAACTGTATGGGTAGTCGTCGCAGGGCGTTTATATCTTCGCGATAGCTCTCCTGCATGCGAACCGTGAGGTCGAAAGTGCGCATGCCGTCCAAAATTTCAGAGGCGACTTTACCATTCATCGCCGTTTGGACATATTGATTGACGTCATTGACGAGCAGGCCAAGCTGTTTGAGTTGGCCGCGATCCATCTCGACTCGCAGTTGGGGGATGATGACTTGCGGTTCAATCAACAGGTCGGTCACGCCAGGTACCATTTCCATCTTTGCTTTGATTTGCTCAGCTTTTTGACGGAGCAGGTCGAGATCATCACCGTAAATTTTCACACCAACTTGGGCTTTGACGCCCGAAAGCATATGTGAGATCAAGTGAGCAATGGGCTGCTCCGTGGCGGTAACGATGCCCGGTATCTGATCCATCGAACTGCGAATGTTTTGCAATTGTTGCTCACGCGAATGGGAAGATTCTGGGGCAAGCTCAATCAAATACTCGCTCAAGTTGACCCCTTCGGCATGTTCGTCCAGTTCAGCGCGACCGGTACGTCGTACGAATCGCTGAACATCGGGAATTTCCATCAATGCCGACTCAACGGTGTGATTGATATCATTGGATGCAGCCAACGACGTACCCGGCGGTAACACAACGTTGAGTTGCACAGTTCCTTCGTTAAACGGCGGTAAGAAATCTCGCTCAAGCCGGTATAAGAAAAGTCCGGCTAAGACAACCAAAGCAATGGTCACGCCCAAGTTCAGCCATGGGAAGGCGAGGCTGAACCGAATAACACGCTCGCCGATCCACTTCACACCCCGCAGTACGAAACCATCTTTCTCCTGGCCTTTGGCACGCATGCTTCCCAATAACCAGTAGGAAAGCACGGGAGTGACGGTGAGCGATACCAACAAAGATGCCAAGATCGAGACGATGTAAGCGACGCCTAGCGGTGCAAACAACTTGCCTTCCATGCCGCCAAGCGCAAACAACGGCAGGAATACGAGAATGACGATCATGGTACTGAAGACGATCGAGCGACGTACCTCCGTGCTGGCTCGATAGACAACGAGCAAAGGATGTAGTGGATTCTCGGCGGCACGATTCTCTTTCAATCGCCGAAAGATATTCTCGACATCGACAATCGCATCATCGACCAATTCTCCCATCGCCACTGCGATTCCGCCGAGTGTCATTGTGTTGATGGAAAGTCCAAATGCGGCAAATATCAGTGCCGTCATCACCAGCGACAACGGAATCGCAGTCAGCGTGATAAATGTAGTGCGGACGTTCATCAAGAAGAGGAACAAGATGATGACCACCAAGATCACGCCATCTCGCAGCGCTTCTTCGACGTTCTTGATCGCTCGATCAATGAACGACTTTTGCGAGTATGTCGTTTCGATGTGCACGCCGGGGGAGAGCGATGGTTTAATCTCTTCAAGTGCTGCGATGATGGAGTCGGTGACGGTTCGAGTATCGGCGCCAGGTTGCTTGTTAACAGTTAGAACGACAGCAGGTCCGCCCGAGAATGACGAAGCCGTTGCAAATGGCGATTCTGTGTCTCCATTCTCAATTCCCGATTCCAAGGGCCCCTGCCCTGCTCCAGGCGTTTCATTTCGTACAAAGGCCGACGCATCGCCGCGTTTTACTTGCGCACCCTCACGAATCTCGGCAACTTGCGACAACAATACGGGACGGCCGTCTCGGATTGTGACCGGTATCTCTTTCAGATCACCGACAGATTGAATTCGTCCGAGGCTGCGCACCAGCAATTCATTTGGTCCCTGCTGATCGAGGTAGCCACCGGTTCCGTTCTCATTGCTCTTACCAACGGCTGCCTCGACTTGCTCGAGCGTTACACCGTAACGCGTCAATGCATCAGGATTGACTTGCACTTGGAACTGCTTGCGTTCACCGCCCATGGTGAACACCTGCGAAACACCGGGGATCGTCAGTAAACGTTGGCGGACCACCCAATCCGCTTCCGTTCTCAATTCCATCGGTGTGACATTCGGATTATCCGTCCACATCCCGAGCATCAAAATCTGCCCCATGATGGACGAGATCGGAGCAAGTTGTGGTTGAATACCCGGTGGCAATCGATCCTGCACCAACTGCATTCGTTCGGCCACGATCTGCCGGTCCGTATAGACGTCAGTTCCATAAGCGAACTCGACGTAGATGACCGAAATACCTACTCCGGATGAGCTCCTGACCGCCTCCACGCCGTTGGCACCGTTGATCGCGGCTTCGATTGGAAAGGTGATCAACGTCTCGACTTCTTCGGGGGCTAACCCTGAGGCTTCGGTCATGATGACGACACGCGGACGATTCAAGTCGGGAAAAACATCGATGGGCATTTGCAGAATTTGCCATGTGCCAATGCCGACCAATCCGAGCGCGATCGCAATGACCAACAGCCGTTGTTGTAATGCTAAGCGGATTAAAGAGTTGAGCATATTTGGTTTTCCCAATTTCCCTTCGCTGCCTTCAATGGCTATGTCCCGCGTGCGGGTCTGCACCGGCACCGGATTTGTTCTTGATGGCCATCTGCATTTGATGAGCAGATCGCAGGGCAATCACGTCGCCTGGGTGGATTGCTCCATCGTTCTCTATCACTATGGATCGCTGGTCACGGTACTTCACATGTACCGCAACACGGTCGAAGTGATCGCCGTTTTGTTGAAATACGAACCAGTCGGCTCCGTCTTTGACGGCTGCGTCAACTGGCAGAACGATCTGTTGCTCCCAAGCTTCTACGGGAACTCGTATTTCGAGACGCTGTCCGAGGCGATATTTCCACGTCACAAAGCGTTGCCCCTCCGCAGTTGTTTCGTCACGAAGGATTGTGTTGGGAAGATTGACAAAGAACGAGAGCGTGCGTGACTGAGCATCGACGGCATTTGCGACGAAAGCCAACTTGAGATCTGTCAAAGTCTCTTGTCCTGCAACGCCAGGCATGATCGCTTCCATCAACCAGCCCTTGGCGGCAACTTCAGCGATCGCGGGAGCATCTTGTTCGAACGCTTTTCCTTCGATGTACAACGATGAGTAGTCAGAGAGCATGCAGAGCATTTCGCCAGCTTGGACGCCTTGTCCTTTAGATGCATTTAAACGTTCTACGATCAGTGGAGTCGATTCTGGAATTGCCGTCGATTGATTTTTTGACTGATAAGACGCCGGCGCAAATCGGCGATCGCTCAGCCGGAGATTGTTTTCATCATGCGCGTGGATGTCGACGTCCGGAGCGACAATGGTGAGGTCGCGTAGCAATTTTTGCTCTCGCACAATGGTGTCTATTTGCTCGTCGCTCAGCCCATGCAACTTGAGCGCGGCTCGTTGCGCTGCGATCGAGCTCTGCAGCTTCTGAAGAGCATACTGCCGCTCCAACAAAAACTTGCTGGCCACCGCACCCGAACGAGTCACCTCTTCAAGGCGCGTAATCTCGCGTTGTTCTACAGCGACATCAGCCAAATTCTTTAGCAACTGCGTCTGCGTGTCGACGAGATCCTCGTAGGTCAATCGAACCTCGAACAGCATGTCGCCAGGTACAACCGCTTCGCCGCTGACGGCATGCACATGTTGCACAATGCCAATCATTGGCGACGAAACTTGGATATCGGTACGGCCAGGCTTGGCCACGACGATTGCTGGAATCGTGACGGTGCGATAGAAGTTCGAGAGCTCGACGGGGCGCAGGTACTCGGCCGTTAGTCCTAAGTTCTTGAGCGACTGAGGAGTCAACTCGAGCGAGCTGCTTTCCGAATGTCCGACATGGTCGTGTCCGTCTTCTTCGTGGTCGTGGTCATGCTCTTCCCCAGCATGAACGCCCTCGCCTGCTTCTCGCATGAATTCTTTGCGAGAAGCGACGGTGTCGTCAATCCAGCCGTTTAAAGCAGGCCACCACAGAGGATAGGAAAACACTGCGAATGCAACGAACAACAATCCGATGATCCATCTGGTCCATGTGGCGCTGAGGATCGCTGGGAGTGTAAGTTTCTTCATGAGCAACTCAATAATTGCAAAAAACGTGTGTTAGGTGATATCGCGCAGTTCGTTCGAGCACCCACCAGGCAGTTAAACTGAACAGTGCTCTGCGATAGCAGTAATTGCGATCCAGCCAAACGGAACCAGGCATGCGAGACAACGATGTGTTACGCGAGGCCTGAACCTGTATGCTCTTCACAAAGCAGCACTTCAACTGCAGGAGTGGGACAGAAGAGACGACCAGTAACAACTCTGATTGTCACTTGGTCGCGCAGTTGCCCAATCAGATAAGCCATCGCTGATGTACGGCTCGACTTTGCGAAGCTCTTGACGGGCAATCGAGCCAATGGACTAAGACGCCGCCAAGCACGATGGGCTTGGGCCAGAAGCTATCCGCTGTGTTGATCCAACTCGCATCTAACAAGGACTGCCCAATTAAAACCTGGGCGGTTACGGGCGAAACGCCAAAGACACAGCTTGCATCATCACAGTGATTTGAATGGCCGTGATGCCCTACGATGGTACGCCCTTCGATGCCAAGCACGTCGCCTGCGCGAGTTGCGCAAATCGGCGACGCGGCCTCAGGAACTACAGTTGGTACATCCTGCGCATGGTTGCACGTGTTATGAACATCATGGGAAGGGTTGTCCTGACCGCAGCCATGCCCAGTCATGATCGCCGTTTGCTCTCGCATGCAACTGCCATGTGACAAACAGCAACCAAGCACCGCATGCATGGTGAAGGCAACGAGTGTCAATAGACGAATGGCAAAAAACATGCAGAACCAACTTTTCCAAATCAAGCGATGATCGTTCATTTTAAGCGGTCCCAGACATTCTACGGCATTCACGGTTAAGCAACTAGTTCTGTCTGGCGGTTCAATAAAATTGCTAGCCTTATTATAAGAAACCCCACGGATGCGACCAACGTATAGACGATAGCATCGTAGTCTCTCTAACCAGCACATTTTTTGCTAAGCTAGCTAGACTTGGCTATAGATAACCTGCAGCAGCGGCTAGCTCCGTGCAGATTTCTACGATCTTTGGCCAGAGATAGACTAGTGCTCCGACGGTGGTCCCTGCGGTCGCTAAGCCGAACAAGGCCAGCAGTCCGTCGTCAACCGTCAGCGCCAGGCCGAACAGTAGGACTGCCGCGGTTGGGATGTTCTCACCGGCTGGAAGTACCGCCAGCGGGAATGTCACTAGACCCAAGCAGAAGCAGACCAAAGCAATGACATTGAGAAACGGCGGCATGACCAACAATGTCAACCGAGGGCGTACGAACAAGCCAATGTACTTTGCCCATGGCCGAGCTCGTTTGACTACTCTTTCCAGCTTTTCTCGTTCGAATGACAATCTCAATAAGCGACGCGGTAACCAGGGATAAGGTCGAAGCACCAACAATTGCGCCGTCAACACCAGCGTCACCGAGCCGGTGATTATCGGTAACCCAGGCGTGATGCTGATGGGGGGCAGCATTGAAATCAACGAGAGCAGAAACAGCGCCGGTCCATAGGATCGCCTGCCAAGCCGCCCGAGAATGTCCTCAAGTATTACCCGATCACCATCGGCTTTGTGCACCACACAATCGAGTACCTGCGTGATATCGCCAGGTCCATCTCTCGAACTCATCAAAATTCCACGAACCTTTCCATCAGATGAACCTACCACCGTGACGCCGCTTTGCGTACACAATGAGCAACGCATATAGCGTGCAAAGCATGTAGACTGCCCAGTGCCCCGCTACGGCAGCATGACGGTCACCCCGAGTGCTAAAAATGTGCCATCTACACCGCCCCTGCCCCCAGTCGTAAAGCGGTGATGCATATCACGGGCGAGAAACTCGATCACTCCCGAGTTCAAGCGGCATTGCAAGCTTGCAAACTACCAGTCCCAACTTTGTATCTTGGCTTAGATCGAACTCGTGCGGCGGCGAATGATAACCTCGATCAGCTGATTCTTGCATATCGAACGCAAGCCCTGCACGCGCAAGAATGGCAGTGAGATTAGTTTGCAGTGGCAGGCGTACTTTCCTGATTTTTCTTTTCGAGCGCAGTGTTAAGAATTTCTTTATAATCGGCTTCCCATGGAGAACCGCGAAATTCTTCGAACCACTTCTCCATCGCTTTAAGATCGCCCCGTGCATGAGCCAGTTCAAAAAACAGAGTTCTCGCTTGAATCGTGTACGCATGGGTTGGTCCAAAGGCGTCCTTTGCAGTTTCATATTGTTCGTTCGAAAGGGCTTGCCCTTCGTCGATTTTACCAGAACCAATCAACGCGCTTGCCAGGAGGCCTCGTGCTTCAAACGTATTCTGGTGGACTGGCCCCAAATGAGTCTTGGAGCGCTCCAAGGCGATTGTGGCTTCAGTGATTGCTGAATCCATTTGTTCCAGAGCGACAAACGTCATCGTTAGTAGCAACCGTAGTCGTATCGCTCGTTGGTGATTGGGGCCAAGCACTTTCTCATACGTCTCCATGTTCATTTGGCAGAGATTGTTGGCTGCTTGGTAGTCGCCTTGGTTGAATTTCAATGCGACAAGGTTAAATGTGTCGACAAGTGTTTCGGGATGTTCACGCCCCAAAAGAGCTTCGTGGGCTTTCTGGATTTCGATTAATAGTGGTTCTGCTTCTTCTAAGTTTCCTAAATCCATAAGTGCGGTAGCGCGGTTGGAAGCCATATTCAAAGTCGTGCGATGGTTTGCGCCAAACGCCTGCAAGGCAAATTCATAAGCCTCGCGGTGCAATTCCAAAATTTGCTCGTGATTGGGGTTTGGCGCAGCGGAACAAACGCAACCATAGATATCGATTAGAGTGACGCGTGATTCGGGATCCAACGATTCAACTTGGCGACCTCGCTCGAGCGCTTTGCCCGCAATTTCAATGGCTTCGGCGTCTCGATCCCTTCGCGAAAGTAAAAGGGCCTTATGAGCGAGTGCAGTTAGTGTCTCCGCACTATTGGGCCCCGATTCTCGAAGATAGAGATCGGCCGCGAGATCCGCATGTAGCTGGGCAGCGTCATAGGCACCGAGGGATAAGTAGGCCTTGGCAATGACGGTGTGCGTATCAGCGGCAACAAGGGAATTGATCGAAGTCTCTGTGCGAAGTTTTTCTGCGGTATCATCAAGCAACTGCCGAACCGTCGGTTCTGTTCCTTTTGCCGTGTCCGGTGTCCCTGCCTGGAGTGTACGGCTGAGTAGATCCGCCGTGGAGGTTGCCCGCTGCTTAGCGACCAAGGCGGTTTCGACAGCCGATTCAAGCTGCTGGTTGGTTTCACTAAGCTGCTGATTCTTTTGGTTGAGAAGCAGACTGCCCACCGTCCCGGCCACGACCGTCATCATGACGCCCACCAGTAAGCTGGCAGCCCAACCAGGCCGTCGGCGTACCGTTCTGACAAACCGCGACCAGACCGTTTCCGGTACCACGCTCATGGGCTCGCCCGCCAAGAAACGCTCAACGTCTTCACGCAGCACCGTGACTGTCTGATAGCGACTCTCGATGCTTTCGGTCATTGCTTTATGACAAATCGCAATCAAACGATAGGGGACGATGCCTCCCGTGTTGTGTCTTAGGGTTGCTCCAGATGTCTTGTCGAATCGTCCTATGGTCCCAGTGACTATGTAATAAAGCGTAGCACCCAGAGAATAAATGTCGCTGCGCGTGTCGGTCAGATCCACGCGTCCCTGTAACTGTTCGGGACTTGCAAAGGCCGGCGTTCCCATGACTTGACCAGCATACGTTTTTATCGACTTATCAATCACCGTATCCGCACAGCTCGAGGCTGACATCGAAGGCGTATTCGCTTCGGATTCGTTTAAGATCTTCGCCAGTCCCCAGTCCATCAACATCGTTTCACCAAACGGGCCGAGGATGATGTTCTCTGGTTTGATATCCCGATGAATAATTCCTTGATCGTGGGCATAGGCCACAATATTGCACACCGCAATGAAGTTATGCAGCAGTTGGCGGAACTCCAACGTCGAGAAGTAATCAACGGAGTTGGCAGCCTGCAGGTTGAGCTGTTCGACACGCTGCCTGAGGGTCAATCCGTCAATAAAACGCATTACATAATATGGCTGCTGCAAGTGATCTTGCTTGAGCGAATAGACGGGTACAATGCCGGGGTGGCTTAACCTGCCGGTGATTTGGGCTTCACGCTCAAACCTAGCGATTTGTTCGGCATTCAAGTGTTCCTTGCGAGGAAACTTGATAGCGACTTGCCGGTTCAAATAGGGTTCGGACGCACGATAGACGTTGCCCAGTCCACCGCTGGCATGCAGACTGACTATCTCAAATTCGGAGGTAACCTGTAAGCGTTGATGCAAACGACTGGTAGCTAGTGGTTCCTCAAACGACTGTCCCGAAGACCCCATCACACGTCCAATGTTAGCTTCAACAGCGAGCAGTGCCTCGATTAGCGACTTCAACTCGTCAAGCAACTCAGGGTGTTCTCTACATAGTATTTCAGCCGAAAGCGGTTGCCCCTGCTCGTAACTTTCTTCCCACCTTTCCAACAATTCTTCGGTAATCTCATGCATGGTTTTGAGGGGCATCTCTATGGAAATCAGTTGGATGGTGGAAAGTTCACACTGTTATCGTCGGCCATCAAAGAGCGGCACCTTCGCAGTCAACAGCCGATCAGGCGACTAACAGTGTTGTTGCCGACAGTCCGAAAAGTGGCGATGAGGCGCCTTCAATGGGGGCAGCTGTCCGACGGAACCAACGATCCCGTCAAACTAAGCAACTTGCTTCTCTGTCGCAAGAAAAGGCTGCATCTGCTTCTTAGATCGTGCTTCGTAGTCAACGGCAGAACTTACAAGGGTCTGCTCATTCGGATTGTATTTGCCGGACCAAGCACGCTCCATCGCTGCGATGTATCGCAATTGTTCAGCGACCGTTTCAAATTCTTTCGCTGCAATTGACTCCACCACGCCAGATATTTTTGCGTGCAGTCGCTCAAGACCCTCGACAAGTAAATCCAATCGTTTGGTCGTCGAGGCGTCTGGGCCCGCATGTTCCGCCTCGAACTGGCGAGCACGCTTCGAAAGGTCGACCAAATCACTGAATTGGCAGCGGATAAGGGTTTGACTGTCGCCTAGCCACGTTCACACCTATCCGTTGCCCGATTCGAAAGTTGAATCCTTGGACGACATCAACGAACGCCAAATCGCGGCCTGGATGAAGCAAGTTGCAGCCATGCCTGGTGTTGGAGGTAAGAAAAAGTAGAGCGACAAGGTGTTTCGGCGGCTGCTTGAAATTCTAAGATTTGGGTAAAGCTAGCCGTAGAAGAGCCGTGTAGCGTATTCACTATGGCCATCCTCGCGCTTGGCGTTGCAGTCGTAGGGAGTCGTCGGGCGATTAAATGAATCACAACTAGCGCCCATGATCGTGTACAATTGAGGGACTGGCGGTCATCCCATCAAGCTCGCTACTGCCATAGCTTGCCGAGTGCTTGGTCGAATTTCAAGTTGTACAGTTTCCGAGTTGGAAGCCACCGGAAGAACAAACACTATTTGATTTGCTGTGGTACTCCTTCGCAAAGAGGGAGTAGTTACTCTGGTTTCTCTCGAATCGGTAGCCCCAGTCGAGAAAGCAATTTCAGAATGGAGAAGAGAGCTGCAAGGTGGGGCTGGATCGCCACGAAGGAATTCGTCTGTCGAATCTGCACCTGAGATCTTGCGACGCATGCTTTGGGAGCCGCTTGAAGGCTCGCTGAATGGAATAGAATCAGTAATCGTATGTCCCGATGGTTTATTGAGTTTCCTACCATGGTGCGCGTTGCCGGGCAAAGTACCTGGCAGTTATCTTATCGAGGACTACGCGATTTCAACGATGCCAGTTGCGCAGTTTGTGGCTCGACGGAAGCTTGAAGCAACTGCCCCGAAACCAGTCTCAATGCTGTTGCTTGGAAATCCAAGTTACAACATGGTTCCTAGTCGTTCGCGTATTGCCCGTCTATCGACTGGGATGCAGTTCGGACAATTGCCAGGAACAGCCAAAGAAGTTGCCGAGCTTGCAGACCTCTATGTGAGGCAATCCAAGAATTCGAGTTTTGAGGCCCCCAACTTGGCACAAGAAACGAAGGCGACCGAAGATTATGTGCGAAGTATGGCAAGCAAAGTCCGCTATATCCATCTCGCAACTCACGGGTTCTTTCGCGCTGAAGCCTGGAAGTCGGACAATCCACATCCTCAACAAACGGATGTTCGTATGCAACTGCGTACGTTTGTGCCTGAAGTCATCGCAGGAATCGCGCTGGCCGGGGCGAACAACTCGCTTGCTGAAAATTGGAGCGATTCACTTTCAACAACAAATTGGCTATCTGCCACCAAGGATCTGCCAGACGACGGCATCTTGACGGCACTGGAAGTAACTAGCATGGATCTCTCGAATGTTGACTTAGTCGTTCTGTCGGCATGTGAAACAAGTTTAGGAACATTTGAAATCGGTGAAGGCAACATGGGGTTACAGCAGTCGTTTCAAATCGCAGGCGCGCGAGCCACAATTTCAAGTCAGTGGAAGGTGGATGACTCAGCGACTCAGACCTTGATGGCAGAGTTTTACAGAAATTTGTGGGAAGAGAAATTGCCCCAACGCGAAGCGCTTCGTCAAGCGCAACTCTCGATGCTCAATCGCTACGATCCCGCCAAGCAGTCGTTGCAGTCGCGGGGCCTAAAGCTGGTAAACCCAGGACAAGCTGAAAAAGCGAGCGATCGCTTGCAACCATTTTACTGGGCGTCATTTTTCTTGAGTGGAGACTGGCAATGATGTCGGTAAAGTTTTCGGATAGCCGCCGGATATTGCTTAACCGTTTGCCTGGCGCTCGTCGCTGCCTCGGTTGGGGGTATCACGTTAAGCGAGAGCAAGGCCCAGAGTCTCCCAGAGACGAATAGTAAAGAGGGAGTTTCCCCAAGCACCCTTTCACCAGAGGTGTCGGCAAACGACCAGGAGAGTTCCGATGTCAAATCGTACGCACTGCTTGTTGGCTGCCCATCAATCCCACGTTGCCGTTGGGATGTCGCGTAGAACCGGTAGAAGTCCATTACGGCGAATTGCGTCTTCGAGTTGCAATTGATGATCAATCGAACAGTAGCGCATCGACGACCAATTTTGAAGCGATAACAAGTATTCTTGAAGAGATTGCTATCGATCCCGACCAGCGGATTGAACTCGTTAAAACATCTGAACACGCAGATTGGTTTGTTCGATGCACGGAAGCCAATGAGCTATTCTTGGTGCCTTCTGCAGGTTGGTCCAAAGTTCCAGATGAAACGTACTTTGGGCCTGCTCCAATTCAGGACCGTGCTAACTGGCTTAGGGAACGATTAGGACGCATTAGCCGCGTCAAGAACTTGCTGAAGTTATGTGGTGCATCCGAAAAGCAATCCGGCGGAATTCTCTCGGCGCTGGTTGGCGCGAAGCGAGTTTGCGACGTAAAAGCTAAACTATTTGGCATTTCTCCAGAAACGGAGGAACTCGTCGCCATAGATTGGCTGAAACGTAATCGGAAACTCGTTGACGGTGAGCAAGTTGTATTGCAAGTCACCAACTCGGGCAGTGGCTCGATCGATTTTTCGGTGCTCTTTATTGACAGTACCTTTGGAATCACTCCCCTGTTCCCGCCTCCAGGCGTTGTGGCTGATAACCGGCTCCAGCCAGGTCAGTCGTACTCGGTGGGCCCGATGGAGGTCGAGTCTTCTACGCTCGGATTGGAACATTTGTTGGTAATTGCTACCACAGCCGAAGGGCAACCGCCCGACTTCTCTTGGTTGGCTCAAAGTTCGGTAGAGGTGGCTAAGCGTGGACTGGGAAACGAACCCAAGGACTCGCTTGATAGTCTCTTGCACAGCATACTTTTCTCGAAAGGAAATGTTCGTGGCATGCGACTCGCCGATGCTGAGGGAACATGCCTAAGAGCCGTGTCTTGGCAGACCGTCTCGGAGTAATGGTTCTCTCTTGTCGTTTACTTATACGCTTAATCGGTGGGATGCACTGTGTCGCTACAGCGAGCAAGGTTACCTCTCGTTCGATAACAACGCAGCGGAACGACTGGTTAAGCTGCCAGCCATCGGCAGACGTAACTACCTGTGCGATTTTTGGTTCACTCTGAAATCGTCCTTATCTACCGCGGTAGAGCCTCGCGATCGTCTGGTCCGAGAAGCCGAGGCGATAAGCGATCAGGCACATCTGATTGATGATCGTCGTTCTTAGAATGCCTCGCTTGATCCATCGACGAGCAGATGTTTGTACCGGTTGGCTTGCTAGCCCAATGCTGCCGCTCTTGCGCATTCTGGCGACTAGCTCGTAGTCTTCCATAATCGACATCTGCTTGAAGCCGTTGTGTGCATAGAAGTCAGCTGATCGAAAGAACAATGCTTGGTCTCCGTAAGGCATCTGCAGTATTCGCGATCGAAATGCGACGCCTGATTCGATCATTCTCAGCGCGAGTCCTTGGGCATCGATTTGCAACGGGAAGGCTCCACAGGCGACGGGCTTTGCGAAGACACGCTTGATCTCTGCTCGGTAGTCGGCAGGGAGTCGAGTGTCGGCATGGAGAAACATTAACTGCTCGCCCGTGGCGATGGCAGCTCCTGCGTTCATCTGATTTGCACGCCCTGGATTACCAACGAAGACTTTGCAGCCATGACGCTGGGCAATCTCTACGGTATGGTCAGAGCTTCCCGCGTCGACGACGATCACTTCCAATTCATCGCTTGGCGAGCCCACGGAGTCGAGCGCACCCTGCAGATTCACTTCTTCATTGAGCGTTGGGATGATTACGGTGAGCCTGCCTGGTTCAGTCTGGAATGGAAGCAGACGACATTCCGCGCCTTGGCGTAGAGGCAACAAGTCTTCTGGATAGTCAACATCCGGCAACACTCGTAATTGATGAACATGTAGGCCCAACGCACTCGTTTTGTGCAACGTTTGCTCCAGGACCTGCGATGTGCTCCAGTCGACATCGGCGAACAGAGAGGCACATATAGTAGTTAGCCCAATCAAATAGTAGCCGCCATCCGCTGCCGGCCCGATGACAATGTCGTGCGCCTCAAGCTGATCGAAAGCGGCTCTCAAATCACTTGCGGTTAAGCTGGGGCAGTCGGTACCGATCACAACGACTCGTTTAGCTCCAGCCACAAATGCCGATTTCGTTGCGAGTTGCAGCCGATCGCCCAACGACTGTCCTTCCTGTTCGCAATACGTCAGATCATCACCAAATGTGGTTCGAACTTCGCAGGCCGATCCACCGGTGTAGCAGACGGTTGCCTGGCAGCCCCGTTCGCTTGCTAGTTGTCGTACTTGGCTCAGGGTTCGGTCAACCATTTGACGATAAACCAGGGTCGCATTCTCTCCTCCGAGCGCAGGGATCAACCTCGTCTTGTTGGCTCCCGCCTTCGGCAGTCTGGCAAAGATTAGCAGATGATCGGCGGCGATAATCTCTGGCAAGCGGGACCTCAGCAATGGAAGGATGGCGCGGTTGTTATACAAAGTCGTCGTTCGCTCCGCGAACGAAACGCCAACTATATCCACGATACGCTTCGATCGCGGAGCGATCGACGACAGTGTGGAACCGTTGATATCCATAGAATACTCGAACCACGCGCCAACTGAATGCTCCCATGCCCTTCTCGTCGACGTACTTCTTAACTAGTCCGTCCCAGACCAAATGATCAATTGGATCAAACGGGATTTGTCTGGCGGCTGCCAAATGTGCATCGACGAGTACGTGAGCAGCCAATAGGCGGCTACCAAGCGCGTTCCGTAATAGTCTCTTTTAGCTCGGCGAAAGTAGCGTGTAAGCGATTCGTTCGCGGAGCGAACGACGACACTCGAGCCGGTGTGGAGAAAAGCTCGCTCGCTAAGAGGGTATGCATTTTTCCACCCGAACTGCCACTCGCTATCCCAACGGCTATCCCACGCTAATGTGCGGAATCCCGCCCTCGGTGAATGCTTGAAATTCAAGATTAGGGCAAGTGATCTAAGTCATCGAGATCCTTGTGGCGACAACTCGCTCGCTTGTTGATTTTGAGGTCGTTCAAGCTGATCATCTGGACCTCGACGCCGTCGAGCGTTACTTGGATACGAGCGGCATAGCACGATCCAAACGCAACCCCCGATATGCCGGTCAGCGCTTCCACCCGCATCGGAGGAACTCCCATGCGGACGATTTTGCCAGGT
>JBGSUV010000008.1:0-2502 GCA_041753315.1 Pirellulaceae bacterium
CGTCGCCAATGCTATCATCGCAGCCTCCGTGAAAATCAAACTCGCGCAATAAATCCGTACCTCGTTAACCGTTACCAAATTGATCTTGCAGCCGCAAGATTCATAATCCCAGAGCGAGGCTCCTGCCGAGCTTTTCCGGGCAGCGTCCTAACGTCCATCAGCAATGTTGGTGAGAATCTTGGCGTAACAACAAGTCGTACGGCAAGGCAATGCGACGCATTGAGCGCAGCCATCCGTGCTCCGGCTTTGCCATCCGTGCGTAGACCAAAAAGGGCGAGAGATAAGACAGTAGAGGTTCCAAGGGAGGCAGGAGCCTCCGCGCAGCGCGTGCCCAGGCAGAGCCGGGGCACGAGGTAAAAAGAGCCGGGGCACGAGGTAAGAAGATCCGGGGCACGAGGTAAAAAGGGCCGGGGCACGAGTTAAAAAGAGCCGGGGCACGAGTTAAAAAGGGCCGGGGCACGAGGTAAAAAAGGGCCGGGGCATGAGGTCGGTGTTCTGCGAGTTTAGGTGGCGTTGCTGATTGTGGCTAAGCAAATTGTCCCTTAGCGAGTATCATGGGCGCTTTGCATGGTCGCGAGCGAAACGCATTCTCTGATTAAGGCGGTGACATGATCTGGACAATTATCTCGTTTCTCTTTTTCACCGGCTTGGTTGGCTATTTGACTTGGCTTTTTACGCGACATGACGACCACAGTAGTAGCCAGGGATATTTCTTGGCCGGTCGAACACTCAGCTTTCCTCTGATCGCCGGTTCACTGCTGCTGACCAATTTGTCGACGGAGCAAATCGTTGGGCTCAACGGAGACGCATTTAACGATGGATTGTGCGTCATGGTTTGGGAAGTGGTTGCGGTTGTTGCTCTTGTGTTCATGGCATGGTTCTTCTTACCACGGTTCCTGAAAAGTGGTGTTTCGACCGTTCCTGAATATCTGGCTCTACGATTTGATGGGCAAACACAGTTCATTGCCAATCTGGTGTTCCTGATTGCCTATGTCGGCGTGCTCTTGCCGATCATCCTCTACACGGGTGCCACTGGAATGATCGGCATTCTCAACCTGAAGGAGGTGCTCGGTATCGAGTCGACGAGCTTGTTGTTGTGGACCATTGTGGTTGTGGTCGGTGTGATCGGCTCGATCTACGCGTTGTTCGGAGGATTGCGAACGGTTGCAGTTTCTGACACACTCAACGGCGTAGGCTTACTGATAGGTGGTTTATTGGTCAGTTGGTTCGCATTGTCTGCGTTGGGTGGTGATGGTGGAGTTTCCGCTGGGATCGAACGACTTTCCACCGAGCAAGCGGCGCGGCTCAATTCGATTGGAACCAAGCAGACGACGGTTCCCTTTGGAGCTATATTCTCAGGGATCTTCTTGCTGAACTTATTTTATTGGACGACCAATCAACAGATCATTCAAAGAACGTTTGGGGCCAGCAGTTTAGCCGAAGGGCAAAAGGGTGTTTTGCTGACCGGGTTCCTCAAGTTGCTTGGACCGATCTATTTGGTACTTCCCGGCATGATCGCCTTTTCCATGTTCGCCAATTCAGCCGAAGAAGTGCGTTCGGTCGACGCCTATGGCAAGCTTGTGCAAACTGTACTGCCGCCGTATTTAAATGGTTTTTTCGCAGCGGCAATCTTGGGTGCGATTCTATCGAGCTTTAATTCCGCATTGAATAGTTCCTGTACGTTGTTTAGTTTGGGTTTATATGGTCGGGTCATCAATCGCGATGCAAGTGAGGCGGACCTGGTGCGCGTTGGCAAGTACTTTGGCTGGATAGCCGCTGTGGCGGCGATGGCCATCGCCCCGCTTCTAGATGGACAAACAAGCATTTTTGGCTACCTGCAAAAGATGAACGGCATGTACTTCATCCCGCTCTTTGCCGTTGTGTTGGTCGGAATGTTGACTCGCCGAACATCGGCGCTGGCAGCCAAAGTGACTTTGCTCTTTGGCGTTATTGCGATCCCAGTCTGTTACTTTGTTCCACCGTTCAGCTACGTTGTGAATGAGATGCACGAGTTTTTCTTCCTCGGAACCATGTTCTGTTGGCTCGTGATTTTGATGCTGGTGCTGGGTGAGCTGAAGCCGCGCGAGACGGAATTTGTACAAGTGGACGTTAAAGCTGTTGATATGACGCCCTGGAAGTTTGCTCCTCATGTTGGAGTTGGTTTGATCATAACCGTCATTTCAATATATGTCTATTTTGCGGATTGGTCGGTGATTGAGCCTCCCAAACCGGTCGCGGCGGCCGTGGCAGCCGAATAGTGTCGAACGATTGTCTCAATCGTTCACGGAAAAGTAGAACAATTGTCCCCAATATTGTCCCCAATTGTTTTGTATCCAGCTCAAGGCAACCACCGGAAGAACTGAACAATTGAGGACAATAAACCCTGTAAAGCTGTCATTAGGCTCCCGGGTAACATAGAGGTAGTCCTCTAGCTTACACGAAGGAGCCGATCATGTTGTCTGATATTGTAGAACAGTTTGCCAAGGGCGCTCCAGTGGCGAC
>JBGSUV010000009.1:0-41912 GCA_041753315.1 Pirellulaceae bacterium
GGCGTCAGCAAGGTTGGCTTGCGACTGCCGGTGGAGTCTATTGGCACGCACCGCTTGAACGATACTCACCACGCTCGCACACAACAGCAGCAAGCTGAAAGTTGTGCCTAACGCCAGCGCGGTACGATACTTTTTCGCAAATTTGCTCAACCGATAGCGCAGCGTGGGTGGACAGGCGAGAACGGGTTGTCCGTTCAAATGTCGCTCAAGGTCCTGCGCTAAAGCCACTACCGTTTCGTAACGACGCGCACGATCTTTCTCCAAACACTTCAAGACAATCCAGTCGAGATCTTGTTCGATGAGCGCTGAGTTTGCGCGAGCATGTGGCTGCACTGGCTGTGCGTTTTCTGGCTTGGCTGAAGAACTATTGAGGCGCTGGCTTGGTTTTTCAGGAACGCATTCTTTGATGATCTTCAATCGCTCGGTCAGGCTGCATGGCGTCGGAATCTTTGAAGCCAAAGGCGGGCTGTGTGTTAGCAGTTCATAAGTCAGTGCCCCCAACGAATAGACATCGGCCCGCGTGTCGATATCCAAATTGCACTGATCCGCCTGTTCCGGGGCCATGTAATCGAACGTCCCCATGATCTGACCGGCCTCAGTCATCTGGTCGCGGTTGAGCATCGCATCGGCAGTGGCTCTGGCAATGCCAAAGTCGATGATTTTGGGAACATGCTTTCCATCGCGGAGGGTTACTAAAACGTTGGACGGCTTGAGGTCGCGATGGATGATCCCCTTTTGATGGGCATGATGGACGGCCTGGCAGATCGTGAGCAACAGTTCCACTCGCTGGCGGATCGTCAAGCTCTCGCGTTGGCAGAATTCGGTAATGGAATCGCCGTCGACCCATTCCATGGCAAAGAACGATTCGCCACTGCTCGTCGTCCCTGCATCCAGCACACGGGCGATGTTGGGATGGTCCATCAAGCCGAGCACATCGCGTTCAAGTTCAAAGCGAGTTAAGATCTCGTCGTTGGCCAACTCACTGCGAATAACCTTGATGGCTACGCGACGGCGAATCGGCGTTTCTTGTTCTGCTAGATAGACTCTTCCCATACCTCCGCGGGCGATGAGCGAGATGACTCGGAAGGGACCAATCGATTGGCCTGTCAGATCGATCGCTGGTGCAAAAATCTCGGACTTTTCGATGAACGTGGAGAGATTGGGTGGCGACTCAATAAAACTGCCCACCAGCGGCAGCAGGCACAACATGCGTTTAACTTCGCTCAGGACGGTATCGTTTCCCAGGCAGACGCTTTCCAGATAGCGATCGCGCTCCACGGGATCTTCAAGTTCCAGTGCCTGAGCGAAAACTTCATCGATCGTTTCGTTGAGCTTCATTTTGGTCATGGCGACAGGCAATGGCTGACATATGGAGCGACAAAGCTAGAGGCTTTCAACCAGTGCGATTTTTTTGAGCATAATCGATCAATATTTGTCCAACTACGTTCAGGAAAGCTGGTCGGGAACCAGTTGCCTACACAAATTGCTGTCCAACCAAGGTAATTTGTTGGGTAGTCAGACAAGCTATTTGTCGGACAAGTTATTTGTCGGAAAGATATCCAAACAGCCAAACTCGGGAAAACAGCCAATAGCGTTGAGCGGTTGCTGTTGAAATGCCTAGCGCTTCGGCGGCTTCAGCGTTGCTCAGACCAGCAAAGTATCTCAATTTAACAATCTCTGCTTTGTCTGGATGTTGCAATTCGAGTTGTTCCAATGCGTCATTGAGGGCCAAGACCTGGTCATCCGATTCGATTTGCTGAAAATTTTCGGGATCGACATCGACTCGCCGCGTCTGTCCGCCATGTTTGATCCGGTTCTTTCGCCTGGCTTTTTCCACCAGAATTCTACGCATCGCCTCGGCGGCAGCTCCGAAAAAGTGCCCTCGCGTATTCCAGTGATCGCTCATGGACGAGTCGACGAGCCGAATGAAGGCTTCATGCACCAATGCGGTGGGCTGAAGGGTCTGACCCGGCACTTCATCGGCAAGTCTTTTGGCGGCCAGTTTCCGAAGTTCATCATAGACCAACGGGAGCAGCTTATTGGCGGCTCCCGAGTCTCCCTCGTTGATTGACTGTAGTATTTGTGTAACTTGGTCCATGAGCTCCATTTTAGCAACTTTTACTGCTGGGATCGCTCACATAGTCAGGGGAATTTGTCGTCTCACCCTGCTCTTTTTTCGCGTGGAACGAGCATCTTGCATCTGGCAACGATGTGATGTGCAACGAGTCGCAGAGCTTGACTACTTTAGACAATGCGATCACTACGGCGACAAGGTGATGGCACTTCGTTCTTCAAAGTTGCTATCGAATGAGAAGCATCAAGGAAATCGCGACCCTCGGTTTTCTGGTAGTTGCAATTGCCTATCCGATTGCCCTTGCCATGAGAGCATTCGAAATTGAACCGAAAAATTTATATGAGCCGAATCTTGGCACACTGGCTTGGCCTCTGCTCATATTTTCACAGGCGGTTTGGTTCGTTAAGTTGAACGCAAGTCGGAAGCTCTTCAGGTCGACGTTGAATCTACTCGGCACGATGACATTGGTATCCGTATTTTTGATATTTCCTGCCGCTGTCCTGATCTTGCTTGGCCTTGGGGCCGCACTCGATTTGGGAGTGGAGCCGACGGAGCGATTGGGAGTTTCCGAAGCGTGGTGTGTCCTACAATCCCTTGGCGGCATCGCGAGCGTCATCGTGGCTCTTACATGAATTCCTCATGGCATAACAGGCGTTCAACTAGCGGATTTCCTCAGGTTTTCGCGGTTTCGTACTCATCCACCTACCGTCCGTTGTGTCGCTCACCGTTTTCGGGCTTGGCCCGGCGGAAGCATGACTGGTAGCTACCAGTGCGCAGCCAACCAGCGCAGTGGACGAGCAGTTGTCTCAAACTAGCCGCTGATGTTGTCCGAGTCCACCACATCCCTGCTGGCCAACGTTACTCCCATTGCGGACTCGGTTAGCCGTCGATTGTCTGCGATCACCACCGCTCGTCCGCCGCTGCTATCTCGCGCTATCGTAGCCCACAGATCGCGTTCAAGCTCGAATCACAACTATCTCAAGCGCGGCAGAAGTAGCAATTCTCGGGCGTGCTTAGTTAGTTTGCGGGTATCGCAGGGAGTGGGCTTCCTTCTTTTTATTCTCTTTTTGAGAATTCGGCGAGCAGACACAGGTATTCTTCCAACGAAGGGCGGCGTCGTATTGCCACTGCAAAACTCGATAGAGTGCGACAGTTTAGATGAGAAGCAGAAAGACAAATTGCCGAGGTGGAAGAATTGCGAACTGTCGACAGATCGCTCTAATTTGAGATTGAAATAGTCGGTCCACTCGTGTTGGCGGACCGGTCGTTTTCCGCGACCGTTCGAACTACTCAAGGGTATCTTGGTTTGAGCAATCGCCGGTATATCTGACAAAGCAGAAAAGAATTTCAAGAGAGTGGCCAGGGCCGGGCTTGAACCGGCGACACACGGATTTTCAGTCCGTTGCTCTACCAACTGAGCTACCTGGCCTCGTCCAAAGGAGGGGCCGATTGGCCGTTTAGTCGACTTTATTAGCCGCTGCGCTGACCAGCCCAAATGCTATTTGTCTTCTCAAGACGTGTCAACGCCCTTCCAGCCCGCAGGAGCCGTAGAGCGTTATTTTTGGTTTGAATTGTGCGCTGGTCCTCCTCTTTCCCTCCGTCTCAGGGCTCTAAGAGGATCGTTCGGCCCTCTCAGTCGGCATAACTCTCGCCTTAGCCAAATTCGTGTCACAACTTGGTAACGTATCTCAGCAATAAAGATTATGATGCGTTAGCAGGTTAAACTAAGTGATTCTGTCCCGTTTTTTGCTATGTCCAAATGGCTGTGGTTGATTGCATGCTTGCTCGTCGTTTGCTACCGCTGGGGAACCAATGTATGTCTGTCCTTTCGTTCGCTCGATCGCGGATATTCCCGTTGATGCTGGTTGTAAGTGCGCATGCCTTGTTTTGCAGTGTGGGAGGGGCTCAATACACGCCCGAACATCCTAAAGTTCAACAGATGGTGCAAAGAGGCCTGCAGTTTCTCTCGTCGAGCGAGGCTCCGGGTGATGCGGGATATAACTCGGGCCAAAAGATGCTCGTCGGATATACGTGCCTCAAGGCGACGGGTGATGCGGATCATCCCAAAACCAGACAAGGGATTGGCCTCGCCCTGCAGCTCATCCGCAGCTTGGCAAGCTACGAGAATCGTGGCGAATCGAAAATCGTCTACGAAGTGTCGGTGGCTACGTTTCTTCTGGCAAGTGCCGATGCAGCCAAATACCGTCCAGAATTAGAGGCCGCTGCGGATTGGTTCGAAGCACACCAAAAATCGCATGGTGGGTTCGGATATCTGCATGATCCGGCCGGGGATACTTCTCAGACGCAATACGCCATGTTGGCGCTCTGGACACTCAACGAAGTTGGCGTCGAAATTTCGACCGAAAGTGTTGAAAAGGTTGTTAAGTACCTCAATGCAACCAGTCGCAATGGTGGCTGGTCGTACAAGTATTTGCCGCAGCAAGGTGGCTATTCCACTGCCAGCGAGAGTACGAAATCGCTCTCCACCGCTGGTATCGGAGCGCTAATTATTGGTGGCGATATTCTTAGGTTCTACGGCGAACGGCGGAATCAGAATGCAGAGGATGAAGGAATTCCAGAGGCATTCAAACGCATCGACTTGACGATGAAAATGAAGGCGGAACGCAAACAGGTCTCCATGAGTCGTGGTGACATCGATGGCACAATTAACGCCGCCGTAAGGTACCAAAATACAACTCGTTTCACCGGTCCATTGTGGTATTTCTATTGGCGCTACTCGCAAGAACGATACGAGAGTTTTTTGGAAGTCGTGGAAGGGAAGCAGGCAAAAAGCCCCGACTGGTACAATGAGGGAGTCGAAGAGTTGTCTTCGCTTCAAGACACCGACGGCGCGTGGGGAAAAACGGGTATGTCGAGCGCTGCGACTCCCATTGAGGTCGATACTTCGTTTGCCATCTTGTTCTTGATCCGCAGTACTCAAAAGGCCATCGGAAAGCTGAATGAGGGTGTGGCTTTTGGCGGCTACGAACTTCCCAACGACGTGAGCAAGATCAAGATGGTCGGCGATCGCATTGTCTCCGACAGCGAGGCCTCGGTCGAAAGCTTGTTGGCAATGTTGGAGAGCGATTCGAACAAAGTGCAGATGGGGTTGTTACCAAATGATTTGCAGCTGACCAAAGACCCTGGGCAACGCAAAGAACAAGTGGCTCGACTGGGACGCCTGTTAGTGAGTAGCCGCGATGCCAATGCGCGGAGGATTGCCGCTACGCTCTTGGGACGTAGCGAAGACCTAAACCAAGTGCCTGATTTGATCTATGCCCTGACCGACCCTGATCCCTATGTACCCATGCTTGCCGAAGAGAGTTTGCGACTGCTCAGTCGAAAGTTGAAAGCGGTCAAGCTGGGAGAGTCTCCGACCGCCGCTGAACAAGCGGCGGCGGTGAACTACTGGAAGAAATGGTATTTAGGACTTCGACCCGACTATATCTTCATCGATCGAAATTGATTGCGTGTCTCTACTATCTTCGTTATGGGATTTTTCAGTGGGGAGGCGTCACAGTGCAATGTGTTAAGTCGCGGCACCCAGTGTCGTTGCGTAAGACGCGAGTGGATGAGGTGGCGAGTTTACTAGCGACGGCCATGCTTTTCATGGGAACCATCGTATTCGTGATGTCGCTGGTTTGGCTCCTGGAACCGCAGGCAAGAGAGCCGCAACACTCAATCTCACTGGTTGGCGCCAGCTCGCGTTCAAGTTCACCCATGCCGAGCTCTATGGAGATCGTCGAACCTGCCGATTTGACAACGAACGCGCGGGAGTTTTCCAGTGAGCTTTTACACGTCCTGTCGTCCGTCAACTCGGTGGCGTTGGATTTACATTCAACTGACGAGACGGAAGCCCGTGAGCAGATTGATACTCGTTCGCAGTGTGATGGCCATGGTAGTGAACTCGCTGGTGAACTTTTCGGCACATCGGGAGACGCAGGCAATTCGACACCAACCCATCAACGCTGGCAGATTGTCTTTCAAGCAGCCGATTTGAAGGACTATGCACGACAGCTCGACCACTTCGGAATCGAACTGGGGTGCGTCGGGGGTGGCATTGCAGAAGTTGAATACGCTTCAAATCTGTCGACTCAACCCGTTCGTCGCAGTGGCGCTGGTGACATCGAGAAGCGGTTGCATTTCAGTTGGCGCGGGAACGAACAGGTATTTGCGGCTTACGATCGACAGCTTTTGCAAACTGCTGGGATTAGCACGTCCCATCGATTAACATTGCGATTCATCCCCAACGAGCTTACTAAACAACTGGGACAGTTAGAATTGGAATATGCGAAGCGGCATGGTCGCGGGGATGTCAGTGCGATCACGCAGACGGTTTTTCGTTCCCTTCGGACGGAGAGCGGATATGCGTTTGAAGTCGCTGGGCAATTGTCAATCGCTAGAGCGCCGAGTCTGAAGGAATAGTCAGTCTTCGTCGAAGGATTGAGGACAGGTGGCGAGGTTTGATTTAACACTTTTTTGAACAAGATAGACATGAGTTCGATTCCGACATCTACGACGGGTCACGTCGAAAGCAAAAAAAGTCTTAAGACTCAAAAAGTCGACGTGGTGGCGAGCCTGCTAATGGCAGGGCTTGTTCTCATTGGGTTGTTGGTCTTCTTATTATTTGTTCTTTGGCTAACGCAGACGTTTTCATGGAAAGCGGGTGATATCAAATTAGCAGAAGAACGCGTCGCTGGACGTGGGGATCACGCGGCAGGGTTTGAACGTGACATTGAACCGCCGGGCGCAGAAGAGGTCGAAGAGTTGACCGAGCCCACACTCGCCGAAACGCTGGAAGCGGTGACGGAAGCAGTGACCAGCGTGGCGGCAACGCTCGATTCGGTCACCACCGACTCGGCGATTTCTGCTACAGGAAGCGGACGCGGAGATAGTCGCCCACCTGGACCGTTAGGCGAAGGGGACGATATCGTCCCCCGATTTGAGCGCTGGGAATTGAAGTTTCAAGCCAAGGGTGCCAAAGCCTATGCCGAGCAACTCGACTTCTACGGGATCGAATTGGGGTGCATTGGTGGCGGTGTCTCGACGGTCGATTACGCGTTTAATCTTGCCAGCGCGCCACAAACGCGCTCGGGGTCCAGTGCTGACGAAAACAAACGCACTCGCCTCTACTTCATGTGGCGGCAAGACGGTCCACTCAAGGAATATGACCGACAACTGCTCACTTCCGCGGGAGTGCGCACGCAAGGACGGCAGTTGCTCAAGTTCATTCCAAAGGAGTTGGAAGATCGCTTGGCGCAGACGGAGATGCGATACGCAATTTCAAAAGGACATTCGACCGTAAAGGAGATTGCAAAGACGATATTTGAGTCACAAGCGACTGCTTCGGGAGATTACGATTTCGTAGTAATTGAACAGCGTTATCGTGTTCCCAAAGACGAACCGGCTAAGTAGGTCGTTACGTCGCGTTTTTTCCGCAAGAACGTTCGGTTTTTTTGACTGCAATGTCCCCGTTCGCAATTCGCGAGGTTATTATCAATGCTCGCAAAATTTTACGGCACCCCCGAAGTCTGAAGGTTACTTGGTCGGCCCGGCAGATGCGATCGGCGCGGTCGGCTCCTTGACCGTGATTTCGGTGATTATGGTTACCGGGCACATGGCGATGTCGCAGGCTGGCACCAACTAAAATCGTGCCGTAATCAGGTAAAAGCGGTGCCGTGACCCAGTAATTAGACGCGTACGAACCTAGAAAACACCTTTTCTCTTCTCAGGCCAGGAATCTGCCCTTATGCCACAAACGATTTACGACTGGATTGGACTTGCATGCTATATCGCCCTTGCAGCGGTTGCCGGATTTGGCGCGTTTTGTTGCATCTTGGTCTGGTCGCGAGTCGGCCAAAAGTGGTTCAAGACCGAAGACGAGCAGGATGCGTTGTTGGAGAGTCTGGAGCCCGATTTATTGGCCGGGAATTTTGATGCTGTCGAGCAGGCGTGTGAGGGGGATCAACGGGCCGTGCCGATGTTGATTAGTTTGGCCGTCATCAATCGTCAACTTGGGTACGCCAAGGTCAAGCACTTATTGACTGAGCGTTTTCAACGCGATGTCTTGGCAGACCTCGAGCGTAACATCAGCTGGGTGACGACGGTAATCAAAACCGCACCGATGCTCGGATTGTTTGGAACAGTGTCCGGTATGATCGGCGCCTTTGCCACACTTGCCTCTGCGGCAAGCGTCGAGCCGACGAAGCTCGCCAAGGACATCAATGTCGCTCTTTACACGACAGCGATTGGTTTGGCTATTGCCATCCCATTGGTGATGGCCCTGAACGCGGTCAACAATCGCATTCGGCACATGGAGGAGCTGGTAGGTTCGGGTGTAACGCGATTCCTGGAAGCTTTCCGTGTTGGCTTGACTCGTACAGGCAGCAAGAAGTCAGCTTAGATCGTGGCGCGTCGGTTCGTTGCGCGACTTGTTCCTATTGTAGAAGTGGTGATTCGATGTCGATTGGTTTGGTGCAGCCTCCCGAGGATGTTGAGATCGAAGTTGAAGAGGACTTCCTCAAGCGTAAGCCACAAGTGCTCGATGAAGAGATGGACATCACGCCGATGATTGACATCACTTTTCTACTCCTCATATTCTTCATTGTTTCGTCAAAGATGAATGCTGAGCAGGCGGTCGACCTTCCCAAAGCGAGGCATGGTGGAGTTGTCGCGGCCAAAGAGTCGGTGGTCGTCATCATGAAGCGGGGTACGGGCGATCAGGCAGAGGTGGAGAAATCGGATGGAACACCATTTTCGTCAGACATTGAACAACAAAATGCGGACATCGCCGAGTACATTTCCGCTGGAATCGATGACGGGAAGAAGCATGTCATCATTCGTGCGGAAGGCTCGGTGCGACATGGAGAGATTGGACGCGTAAGTGAAGCAATCTCGCAGGCGATCGAAGAAGGTGAGATGATCAACATTGCGGTTATGGAGCAGAACTAACATACGACCACTTGGTCTGCAAGCAGAACTCGTCACGTAAGACATGTGCGCATGGGTATCAAATTTCAATGTCCGAACTGTAGTGCAGTCCGAGCCGCCAATGAGCGGCTGATGGGTCGTGAGATCAATTGTCCAGAATGTGGCAGCGTCGTACAGCTTCCAACTCGCGAGCAAATGGAGTTGGCAAAGCAGCAACGCGAGGCAGTGAGGCGTGAACGGCAAGAGCAGCAAGAACGCGAGTTGCAATTGAACCGCATTCTGGCACGGGCGGTGACGCCTCAGCCGGTATGGAATGAGGTCGATGAAGCTGAAGTTGACGCGGAAGAAGCTGAGAAGCGAATGAGCGCCGAGGAGCGTGCTTTTGCAGCGGCGAACACAAATTTCCTGCGCCCCAAACCACCTCAAAGCGATGACATGGATATGACACCCATGGTGGATGTCACATTCCTGCTCTTGATATTCTTCATGATCACGGCCTCATTTAGTGTGCAGAAGGCCATTCAGCGTCCTGCACAACGCAGTGACGAAGCGAGCCAGAACGCCATCGTCGAAGAAAAGGACAAGGATACCGTCACGGTACAGGTCGACGAGTTCAACTCGTATAATGTGATTACGGCCAATGGTGACGCTCCCGCAGGAAGCAAACAGGATCTAATCATCGCGCTCAGTGAGGCACATGAAGGTGGGGGGGCCGGTACGCAACCCAGTAAACTAGTGATCGAAGCACACGAAAACTGCATTCACGCGGCTGTCGTGGCTGCCTTGGATGCAGGTCGCGAAGCCAAGTTCGAGAGTTTTGAAGTTACCACCGTCGAACAATTTGACTAACCAACCAGCGCTACCCCTAGGTGGTGGACCAGTACGATTTTCTTTTCAGAGTTTCAGAATTAATGCAATTATCGGCAAAACAATTCATCGACTTGCTCGAGTCCCAGCAACTACTTTCCGACGAAATTGTTGAAGAGCTGCGTAGACAAGTTCGCGAGAGCAGTACAAAGCTTTCTTCGGAAAGAATCGCTAAACTCCTGGTCGAAAACGGGCACCTGACGAAATTCCAGGCGACGAAGTTAATTGCACAAGTAAGTGGACCGGCTGTCGAGGAAAATACAACTTCGTCATCGGCCAACGACGAACTGGGGTTGGCCAGTGAACCTGGAGGCAAAACCGCAACTCCATCCAATGTGGCAACGGTCTACATGGATGACGAAGATATCGAAGAACCTGCGGAACTGCTGGATGACGATCTGGTTGAAGTAGAGGCGGTTGACGACGTTGACGTAGTGGAGATTGTCGAGGTTCCCGAGGGGCAATCGGTCGAGGCAAGCAGACCCGCTAGATCGCGCGGAGTTGATTTGAATCCTCGTGGCAAAACGATGCCAACCCGTCCCATCAAGAAGAAGGTTTCCAAATCGAATCCGTGGGATTCGTTTCGTATTCTTGGTGTCGGCCTGTTATTGGCGTTGCTGCTGATACCTGGTTACTTCTTGGTTGACTATTTTAGGCGTGGTAGCGCTGACAAACGCATCGAGAATGCCGATAGTCTCTACGAGAAACGCAGTTACGAGACGGCTGCCAGTGCGTACAAGGAATTCAGCGCCGATTTTCCAACGCATGCCAAAGCATCTTATGCTCGAGTTCGCCGCGCTTTAGCTCTGCTTCGCAAAGATGCCGAGTTGATACCGGATCCTGCAGTTGGCTTGACGACCGCTTTGGAGGTCTTGCCGCCGGTTGTCGGAGGATCCGAGCCAGCATTTGCTGACCAGCAATCGGATTTGGCTGGCGCCTTGGTTGCGTTGGCCCAGAAGTTCAACTCCCGCGCGGATGACCGTAAAGAAACGGATGAACGGCGAGAATTGATGGGCCAGATGGATAAGCTGATGGAGTTGATTAACAACCCTCAGTACGTGGGTGCTACACAACGAACGCAGCAGTCTCCTTCCTTGCTTCGCATCGATGAAGATCGTCAGCGGATCATGCGCGAGATCAATCGTGACGATGATTTAGCAGCGACCTTGGTGGAAATCGATAAATTGCTTGCGGCAAATGACGCCCTTGGAGCTTACGAACTTCGACGACAACTGATTTCACGTTACCCGCTACTTGAGACGGCAGAACCGTTGGTGGAACGAGTCACGCGAGCTGCCGAAATTCAAAAATCGCTTGTTGCAACGAGTTCCTTGAGCTGGGCCGTGTCGCCAACTGAAGAAGTCACTTCGGTCGGCAGTAGCTTTGTCTTGGGCAACCGGGGGGGCAAGGCCATTCCAGCCATGGCCGGTCGAGTCGTCTTTGTGAAAATCAAAGATGGAGTCTACGGACTTGATTTGGAGACCGGCAATATTTTGTGGCGAAAGTTTGTGGGGCGCGGCTTCAAGGCCGATCCACTTCGATTGGGTGAAACTGGTCAAGCCGATGCGCTTGTGTCACAACCCGAACAGGGGAAGGTTTCGCGGGTTGCTGGAACGACGGGTGAAACGAAATGGGTTGCCAGTGTTGACGAGCCCACTGTGATGCCGGTCGTCGAGGGCGAAGACCTGTTTGTAGCGACGTATAGCGGTTCGATTGCAAATCTCGACAGCATGGGAGGACAAACCCGCTGGGTGAAAAAGCTTCCACAACCGATCGAAGTTTCGCCCGGGGTGGCGTTCCGTAGCAATCTTTACGTTCCGGCCGAACACAGTAACTTGTATGTTCTTGACCGTCGTGACGGAACCTGCAAGGAAGTGCATTACTTGGGGCACCGCGCTGGTTCCATTTCAGTGCCACCAATTCTACTTCTCGGGCAACTGTTTGTTTTTGAGAATATTACGAACAACTCGGCCCGCATTCGTATTCTAGCAACGGATGAAAATGGTCTAGGTTTACGGCAAGCCCAGATTGCGATTCAAGTTGATGGAAATATCGTGGTGCCTCCGCAAGTTGACGGAAGACGCTTGATTGTTCAATCGGATCTTGGCCATATTTTGGCATTGGACATCGAACCTACGGTTGAAACACAAAAAGTGACAACAATCGCGGCGGTACCCAAAAATTTCTATCAACCGCAAACCTCTTGGACTTTGACTGGCGACAACAAGATCTGGGCCGCGGACAATCGATTCACGCGTTTTGATGTCCAGGTCTCGGGGCAGAAGTTGAGTCGGGCTTGGATCAAGAACGACGGTGATACTTTTACGGGACCTTCTCAGAAGTTTGACAATGTCATTGTCCATACGCGGACGTTGCGTGGGAATCAGGGGATTCGTGTAGCTGCCGTCGATGCGGACACCGGCGAAGCTCACTGGGAATTGGATGTGGGTGTACCGGTCACTTTGTTGTCGCAGGTGGCCGATCGCAAATTTGAAGTCGTGAATGCCTCTGGCGCCTTTTATGCGCTTGATATTCAACAACCCTTGCGAAATACCGCGGACGCCAATCCATCTCAAGGAAAGTCGTCGATGCAGTTTCTCCAGCCTGTTTGGCTTTCAAAGACGACGGCGGTTCTATTAAACAAGTCCAATTCAAATCAACTGGCCATTTATTCGACGACTGGGCAGAAGTTGCAGATGCTATCTGCAAATTTTGGTACGGCCGTTCCGTCATGTCCCCCTACCGCCTTAGGTGATAATTTCGTCGTCGGGCTGGACAACGGACAGTTGGTCGCGGTGAATCCAACCAATGGAACATTGATTGGTGCGCCATATCAACCAGCCATGGAACCTGGCAAGAAAGTTGTCTGGAACCAGCCGCTTTATCAAGCAGATACGCAGACCTTGATCGTCGCCAGCGATCTGCTCAAGTTGGTCAAGTTGAGTACTGGAAGCGCAATGCGGCCGCTGACGGAAGTTGACTTGCAGTATCCGCTGAGCGGACCGTTGGTGGCTGTTGGCAAACAAATCGGCGCTGTACAGTCCGCGAAATCGGGGGATACGTTCAAGTTGTTTAACGTCAACGATTTAAAAGAAACAAATTCGCTCGATCTGAGCGGCCGGTTGGTAGCTGGCCCCTTTACCCTAGCGGATAGTAGTTGCGTATTGCAGACCAACAACGAATTGCTGACCATTTCGCCTCAGGGTGCAAAGGTTTGGGCTAAGCAGTTTCCATATACGCAATTGATAGCTCCGCCGGTGGTCTTGAACGGCCAGTTGCTATTGGTGACGAAGGCCGGACCGGTACTGCTTGTCGACCAAGCTTCAGGTAAACTCACCGGGCGCGTGGATGCAGGGCAATCGCTTTCGTCCGCACCGATCGTGCTTGCAAAAGGTGTGCTGGTTGGGAGTGATGAGGGGGCTGTTTTGGCGCTTCCCATGCCAACCGCCACGGAGGTGCAATAGTGTCAAGTCCACCCAATTCGCAGCGAAAAGCTATGTCTGTGGCTGGCTGGCCGTCGACAGCGTGGCGGTTCGTCTGCTTTTCAACTTGTTTTATTGGTCTGCTCAACGTTTCGACATGCGTTATCGCTCAAGATGATGTCGAGATTGAGAGCGTCGAAGCGCCGCTTATCGATCAGCAGCCTTTTGATTTGTTGACGCTGACCACTGAAGAAGGCGGCGGAAGCTTTAAGATTGCACCGTTACCTGTTCGCGAGCTACCGTCGAGTCCGCGACCGACCGATAAACTGCGCGTCGTGTTGCTCAAGTTCGCCGAGCGCGAATACGAAATCGTCTGGAGAGCGATCGCGAAGATCGAGCTCTACGAACAACGCATTTATGATGAAGCCATGCGCAAGATGGAGCAAAAGGACTTCATTGGTGCCTTTCAAAACCTCAGCTTCTTGATGAAGAACTATCCAAACATGCCGCGACTCGAGGGACTGCGGCAAGAGTTCCTTTTCAAAAGCGCTGCAGAGCGTTATCGCTCCGGTGATTTGTTGCAAACCCTCTCGGCACTCGAAGAACTGCAGGAGACTGCTCCCGCCTACGAAACTCGAACCGTGATGTCTGTGCTCTCGCGAGTGGCTTCTTCGTTGATCGATGCCTATCAGAAAAATGGTGATCTGACGAGTTCGAAGGCGCTGTTGACGAGACTGAAGTCCAAGTTTGGACCGGAATTCGATGCGGTCAAGGAATGGGAAACCAAGTTACAGAACATGGCTTTGGCTAAGCGTGAGCAAGCGGTTGCCTTGCTGGCCGATAAGAAATATCTCGAAGCGAGACGAGCCGCGGTGGAAATGTTGGGGATTTTTCCTGATCTACCCGATGGCCAAAAACTGATCGAAGAAATCAATCGCATTCATCCCATGGTGCGCGTGGGTGTTATGCAACGCAGCACCGAGCTGGACCCAGGCAGTCTAGTCAATTGGCCCGCCCGGCGCTCAGGGCGACTGGTTTATCAACCGATCTTTCAGTTTCTGCAAACGGGAGCCGAAGGTGGACGTTATGGTTTCGCGATGGGGACCTATCGCCTGAGCGATGATCGTCAACAGTTGATTTTGTCGCTGGATCCCAGCCTGACGACCTCGTTTAATGCTTTTGGAATGGCCCAAGCCTGCTTATCGCGCGCCATTCCCGGTTCGCCCGCATATGACCCTTCTTGGGCAGCTGTTTTCAAATCGGTTGAAGCGAGTTCGGGTAACCAAGTAGTGATCAACTTGAAGAGACCTAACGTTCTACCTCACGCATTGTTGCAGTGGATTTTTCCGGAGACCGGCGAATTTCCGGCTGAATTGCCGGGAGAGTATGTAAGGAAAGCCATCGACGGCAATGAAACCGCCTTTGCATTGCGCGACGGTGTCGAACGCCGCGGACAACCTGTCGAAATCGTCGAGATCTTTTACAGCGATCCCAAAAAAGCAGTCAACGATCTATTGCGCGGTGAACTCGATATCCTCGACCAACTCTATCCGGCCGATGCGCGGCGTCTGGCCATCGACTCCCGCTTGGTCATTGGTTCCTACGCGCTACCGTCGACGCATATGCTGATTCCCATCTCTGACGATCCCTATTTAGCGAAAGACAAATTTCGTCGAGCCATGCTCTATGCAACCGACCGCCAAGGAATCTTGACTGGTGAGCTCCTCAACAGTGACAACACCGCCGATGGACGCGTTGTCAGTGGCCCGTTTCCGATGGGGGCGGGGGAAGCAGATCCACTAGCTTATGCCTACAACCCCAATGTCAAACCGGCAGAATACAATTCGCAACTAGCCAAGCTGTTGGTTGTTATGACGGAACAAGAGATGCGAGCCGCTTCGGAAAAAAGTGGCGAACCTGTACCGAAACGCAAGAAGTACATCGTTGGTTGTCCCGATTTCGAGTTTGCGAGAGTTGCCGTACAGGCGATGATCCAACAATGGGCCATCGTTGGCATTCAAGCCGAAATGTTCATCTTGCCTCCCGATCAAACGATGGATGCGACGGGGACATGTGATTTGGTCTATCTCACCACCACGATGTGGGAACCGGCAACAGACATTGAACGCTTGTTGGGTGGCAATGGCATCGCAGCGACCGACAACCCTTTCCTTATCCAGGCGCTCGAGCAATTGCGATCGGCCCGCAACTGGCGTGAAGTGCGCATTGCCATGCAAGACATTCATCAGTTGGTGGATTACCACTTGCCCGTGATACCACTGTGGCAAGTAACCGATCGCTTTGCGGCCAGTAAGTATGTTGAAGGTTTAGCGGATAAGCCAGTCTCGCTTTATCAAGACGTCGAATCCTGGCAGTTGAATTTGGGCTTTTCGCGAACTGCACAACGTTAAATGATTTCTATGCAAGTTCAAGCAAATAAAGTGAAAACGGAATGTTTCTACCTACCGCGCAGAGCGTTGGGCCAGAGAATAACTAATTCCGCCGCTACGCTTGTTGGGTTGTTAGCAATTGGTAGCTGCCTGTTTTTTGCGTCGATGGCCGCTGGGCAAGAGACAAACGCTAACGCGGGAAGTGGCTCTGCCAACAAAATCATCGCGGAGCCGATCGTTAAGGTTTGGGAGTTCGCGCCGTACGAAGTTGATGTTAGATATGCGTTTGATGCAAGTGTCAGCGTGTCGCCGCTGGTGCGACAACGATTTGTGGTTGATCTCGAGAACCACCTCGACCGCACTTTTCAAGCGGCTTGGCAAACGACGCTTACAGAAATGTCTCCCGAGCTTATTGCGCAAGTGACTCACAACTTTGATCAACTTACGCTCGATGACTTGACGACCAACGAACTGGTGCTGGTGTTAGCGACGAAACATCCTGACACCAAGGTCTTGAGAACGTTTGAAGCTGCGGTGGAAGGACTGCCACAAATAGCGACTTATGCCAAAGCTAAAGATTCGGTTGCGTCGGCTGTTGCCTCGATGCGGCTGGAAGAATCATCGCTGGCAGCACAATTGTTGAACAAGCTGTCGATCGAGCAGGGTGGATTGACTGTGCTGCAAGAACAGCTCGCAGCCGGCACAATTCCTGCCGCCCTTCTTCCGCGTTATGCAATCGATAGTCAACACAGTGATGTGCGATCACTCGTGACACTACTACCCTGGCAGACGGAAACGTTGTTGCGTCAACGCGATAAATTGTTTTTTCTCATCGTGAGCATGGACGGAGATCGATTTGTCTTTCGGACTCGGGAAATCGATTGTCCAATGCAATTTGTTGGACCGAAGTTTGAGAGTTCCACGTTCAATTGGCCGTCGGCCGCGAGAATGGCTGGACACACTTTGGTTCAGTCCTTTGCGCCGATCGCACGCGTCGAAGAGGCGGAAACCAAGTCGTCCGTTGTCCGCCATCGTGCCGGTGGCATGATCGTTGAAGATTCCAATCCAGCTCGCATTCATGTGGGTGATGTACTGCAACCCATCGTACGACGCGATGATCGCAATGGTATTCCCGTCTTACTCGAACCGTTATCGTTTACCTTTGCTGCTGTGACCGCCTCGGACGGCGTGAAGATGGAATGCAATGTCTATACTTACTCGGGGGGGCCAGGGCTGCAGGGGAGACAGAACAGGCGAACTCAACGCGTGTTGCTCCGAGTTAGACCCATCGGCTCGCAAAGCGATTTGAAGATTGTCGTGCGAGGCGACAAGGGACGCTCGCAAGCTGGTTGTTTTGTTTACGATCGCCACTTGCTGACCGAGGATTTTGAGTTGCTCGGTCGTACCGACTGGCGCGGGCAGTTGACGATCAATTCGCCCGAAGAAGCAGTGGGTGTTTTACCGGAAGCGATCCGCGCTGCGCGCTTTCAGGCCAAAATGGAGGCAGATCGAAAACGTCGCGAACAAGAGGAAGCTGCCAGAATTGCGGCAGAGGCAGCGAAAAATGGTGAGGCGGCCGATAACGCAGTAGAGCCTCCGCCCTCCGCTGCAGTAGCTGAGGTAACGACGCAACCATCAGAAACGACGACCAGTCCTGACGAAGCCATAATTCCACTTAATGCCCCATTGGTTTTCGTCTACATCAAGAGCGGTGATTCCGTTCTAGCCAAGCTGCCCATGGTACCGGGTCTGCAAGAACTGGAAGTTGCCGAATTGCGTGACGATAGTTTGCGTCTGCAATCGGAAGCATTCGTACGAGGTTTTCAAGGTGAAATATTAGATTTGATCGGGCTGCGCAATCTTTTGGCAGCCCGCGTTCAACTCTACATCAAAGAAGAAGAGCTCGACAAAGCCGAGTTGGTGCTCAACGATCTGCGGCAATTGCGCAGCTATAACGAGATGCGTGATGAACTGAGTGCCATCCAACGCCGCATCCTCGACGCATCGGGCGATAATGTTCCTCGAGCTGCTCGCTCGCAAATCGATCGGATGTTCCAGATCACGCGCGACATGCTACAAAAGTATTTGCAGGACGAGTTGGTAGCCAACACTGAACGTGAGTTCGACAATGCGAAGAAGGGTAGCTGAAAACAGGACCTCGATTCGATCGAGATTAGGTCGGACCGTTGAAGTTTGAAGAGCGCCCCCCCTGCCCTGCCTGCAGTACTGATACCTGTGTTTATTTAGACGACTCTCCATCACCCGCCCCGTTTTAATCTCGCCGTTTTCCTGCAAGTCCACTGGAGCCAAGCCATGCGATGTCCCCCTACACGATTGATGCGCCGATCACTGCTGGTAATTTTAATTGGATGCATGCAATTGGCGTCACCATTGGTGCGCGCCACAGAGCCAGAAGTGAAACCACTTCGTGCGCTGTTAGTGTTGGGTGGATGTTGTCATGATTACAAGACTCAGCAGGAACTGTTAAGCCGTGGTATTTCCACGCGTGCTCACGTGGAAGTTACGGTTGCCTACGACTCGGACACGTCGACGACCCACCTAAATCCCGTCTATGAGTCGGCGAGCTGGGCGGAAGGGTTTGATGTCGTTATCCACGACGAATGTTCGTCGGATGTTAAAGATCTGGCGATTGTCGACCGGATTTTGGAGCCGCATCGGAAGGGATTACCGGCAGTCATATTGCATTGTGGGATGCACAGCTATCGCACTGAAGGTTACCCGGAAGCGATCACGCCTTGGTTTGATTTCACGGGACTACAGTCGACAGGCCATGGACCTCAGGCGACCTCAGGCTCCCATCGACATTCGGTTTGTTGGAGAAGGCGAGGTCACAAAGGGGCTGGCAGGTTGGACTACGATCAATGAAGAACTGTACAACAACAGCTCAGGCAAGCTGGTCGACTCTGCCTCGCCGCTTGCCAGTGGCATTCAGAAGTACAAAGATCGCCAGGGGAAGGAGCATGTCGCGGAGAGTATTGTCGTTTGGACCAACGATTACAAAGGCACTCGAGTTTTTGCGACCACGTTAGGCCACAACAATGATACCGTTGGTGACGCGCGTTACCTCGATTTGATTACGCGTGGATTGTTGTGGTCATGTGACAAGCTGAATGATGACTATCTAAAACCCGCGGCCCCCTAGTGCTGAGTGTAGAGCGATTGTCCCCAGTCGCTTTGGAAACGAATTGGAAACGATTGAGTCAGTCATTCTACTTAGAAGCGATTGAGACAATCGATCAACACTGCGCGCTGTCAGCCCCACTTTTAAATCAAAGCCTAGCCCAACTTCCCCAACTAGAACGTTAGTTCATGTCGAGGCGAAAGTAGCCTTTTCCGGGCTTTCCTTTGATAGTGTGGCCCGAAAAAGTGCCGACAATACTTTTTCCCACGATCACGCCGCTATATTGCCAGCCCCCATCGAGTTTCGCACCTGGCTTTCGACGAGCAAGCGTGTTGATCACAACTGCCACACCATCAAGTCTACCTTGCATGTCGTGGGACGGATGGTCAGCATAGCCCATGTCGCGCTCGATGATCCCTGAGAATTGTTCATCGGCAACCTGTTCGATGTGTATACGAATCCGAATAAGGTCAGTCGAGCCTTCCGCCATGCGAGTGCCGCCAAACGACCTTCCTTGCTGAATTACCTTATGCGGATTGAGTAATCCACCGAGTTCACTGAATGCGTCGAATAGTCGATCGGCGGTTTCAGGGAGTTCATCCTTCTTCAACTGCACAATTAAATTGTTGATCTTTCGAGATACTTTTTTGGCCCGCGCAACTGAGAGTTTATTAACGTAGTTAAAGACGATCTCTAGCAGTTTGTCTGACTTTGGTATTTCTCCTCCCACCTCCAGCCACTTTTCTAATTCTTTGACTTGGCTCAGAAATTCTGGCGGAGCGAACTGACTGCTTTCGCGCGCTGACTTCAAAAATTCGCGAAGCTTGTCTTTTTCCTGGGCTTCTATCTTCCGGAAGCTCTTGACACCTTCCAGCGCCGACTCCGCAGCTTTTTGATACTTGTTTGGCAAGTCACCTAGCACATCCTCAAGTTCTTCCGCTAGCACGCAGCTTGAAGCTGTGGATATAAGAATGAAAGCAACTATGGCGACTGCGCAACGCCAAAACTGCGTTCTTGGATTGCTAGACTCGGCCATTGCTCGGCTCCCATGAGGCACGATTGCTTAACACTAAGCGGAACTTCACCTAGCTATCATGGTTATGGTATGCTGGCTGGACTGAGGGTGCAATTAGGTAGAGCGTTGGATTAAGCAGCGCCGAAAATATCCATTATGGGCGCAAACTGTTGTCCAAGCACCGGTTGGCTCGCGGAGCGGAACCACTTTTCAAGCAGGGTGGCGTAGACGCTGCGGAAGTCGGTGTGGAACTTCAAGTCGCCGTCATCTAAGTCGGTCAAACTGGGCAGATCGCCAACCACTGGTTTGGAGAGGTTGGGTCCGGCAAAGAAAACCGGCGCAGCCGCACCGTGGTCTGTCCCCTGGCTTGCATTCTCCTGAACGCGACGCCCAAATTCGCTGAATGTCATTACCAAGACTCGATCGGCTTGGCCTGCCTGTTCGAGTCGTTTGACAAGTGCTTCCACGGCGTCGGACCATTGCCGCAACAAAGCCGCGTGCGCTTGAGGCTGCTGAGCATGAGTATCAAAACCGTCCAAGGTGACATAATAGAGTTTCGTCGAAAGGCCTGCCAAAATCAGCCGCGAAATCACTTGCAGCTTTTCGCCAAGCTGCGATTGCGGGAAATCGCCGGCCGCATCGGCTTGGCTCAATGCCTTGTTAATTCTCGAACTGGCAGCCAAGGCCGATTCAGTGCTAAGTTGAAGGAATCCCAACAATTCGTCACTACTTTCCGGCGGCTCTTGTCGATGAGCAGAAGAGTCCATGATGGCATCCGACGCGAGGGAGCCATCTTCGACAACCTTCAGCCGAAACTGCTCCATGGATCCAATCGATGGGATTTGCACACCGCGTGCTGCCAGTGCCAATGGCTGTTGCTCATGACCAAGGTGTAGTCCCTGCGAATCACCTTGCACCGATTCGCCAAAGCTGCCGATCCAACGACCCAGCCATCCCTCACCAGTTCGCTCCTCTTTGCGGTGGCAGGTATGCCAAATGTCCATCGATTCGAAGTGCGAGCGATTGGGAGCATCGTAACCCACCCCTTGGATGACCGAAAATCTGCCTGCGTCGAGCAGTTTCGAAATGCCGGTCAATGAAGGATGCAAACCTAGTTCACTGTCGATCCGATGAACATCAGCTGCGGCAATTCCCAATTTGGGACGCGCTTTACGATAATCGTCGTGGTTATAGGGTACGACCGTATTGAGTCCGTCATTGCCGCCCGACAATTGGACCACTACCAAAATGCGATCGTTGGGAGTTGAGTCATTGGCGAGTGCCTGCAGCCAAGGGCCTGGTAAGCTACTACCAATTGCCAGACCAGTCGAAGCAGCGACCGAACGACCAAGAAACTGGCGTCGAGTTGTTGAGTGTGACATCTTTCAGTTCCTTATTGCATTGGCTTATTGGTGAGTCGCTTTGGAAACGATTGGGGACAATCGTTCTACACTGGAAACGATTGAGGACAATCGTTCTACACTGGTACTACGCAAGTTGAAACTGTGGCAAAGCGGCCAGCAGACTCAACAATTCTCGGCTGGTCTGTGAACCCGTTTTTCCAGACATTGCAACTAACAGTTGCGCGCGTCGTCGTTCATCCAATGGCAGCGCGAAAAAAAGCTTCGTAAACCAATCGAGCAGTCCTTCCGGTGAACCATCTGAGTGTATTTTGACATATTGGTCGAGATCTGAACCGGCACAACGCGTGTTCTCATGGCGAACCACCTGGTGGATGAGATTGGCGCGACCTACCAAAGTCGAGGAATTTACCCACGCTCGGCCACCGTCCCAACCTTTGACGTTGGGCGGATAAAAAAGCGCTTGGCCGACTTCGCGCAGTCGATCCGATAGCACATGCATATTGGTGGTTCCCTCCATCGTCCGTAAAAAACCGATGGCCAGTTCGACTGGCGAGCGAATTTTGCGGCCGGCGCTCCAACCCGACAGCAACAACCGACTGTGTAACAACGTTCTGACAACACCAGCGAGATGAAGTTTCTCTGCGGCAAATTGACGAGCCAATGGTTCGAGCAGAGCACGTGGCGGCGCGGGTTCGTCGCAAACAAAAAAGCGAAACAACTTGCCAACGACAAAGTAGGGTAACTGCGGATGATCGAGCACCAAATCCACCGCCGCTTCGCCCGACTCGACTTTTTGGCCAAACAACGTTTTGATACCGGTATCATGTTGATAAGAATTGAATCGAAACTGGCGACGACGAATTTCCCAACCGGTGAAACAGCGAGCCAACTGTTGTACATCCGTTTCGGTATAGTTGCCTTCTCCCAGACAAAAGAGCTCCATCAGTTCGCGAGCAAAATTTTCATTTGCATGCGCCTTGCGGTTTGACACGCTGTCGAGATAAATCAACATGGCGGGATCTTTAGAGATGCCATGCGTCATCGCTCGAAAATCACCCATGGCATGCGTGCGGAGGAGTTGGTTTTGTTGGTACATGAGTTCTAGATCGAGAACTTTTTCGGCGCCGGTCGCAAAGTGCCCATGCCAGAGCAAAGTCATTTTCTCCAATAGCGGCCGAGGACTCATTAACATGCGGTGCAACCACCACGTCGTCAGTTGCTTGGCATCTCCGGTGGCTCGCACCGCCGAACCGAGGACTTCGGATTCCGCTTCGAAAGTATCCATTGCGGCGCGATCAATGGCCGATTCCGTGCAGAGCTGGTCGATTGCCTTCGAGACGGGCAGTTTACTGGCATCTTTGAGCTGTGTAGCCGAAGCACAGAATCCGGCGCGTCGAAATAGTAAAGCGGCCCGGCGCTCGTCCCAAGGTTCTTGAGCGGAAGGTTGCCATGGTTCCCATGCCCAGCCCGGATCAATGTCCGTTAGAGGTTTTGAACTATCGGTCGATTGCATGTCCACACCCCGCGTCGTAGGTAAACTTGTGACTGGTCACACCTTGGTCATTGGTCGGCGAAGTTGAGTTGGGCACTTAGCCGCGCTTGCGTATCAAATTCCAATTGCAGGCTCGCATCTTTGAACAGCGTGATGATCGAAAGCAGCATTCCAATTTCTGCTTCTGCTTCATCTTTGGAATGACCCTCTTCGAGCATGTTTTGCGCTATCAACTGATCAAGGTTGTCTGTTAACGTCTGGAGAAGTGCGGTGCCGCTAACTTGAAGAATGGTGTTGGTGATCTTTGTGGACGGCTTGGAATTCGTCGCAGCACTATCGGCAGGCAATTGCAGTTGTTTTGCCAGTTGTTTTGCCAGAGGAATGGTGCTGGAAATGATCACGCTATCGCCAACAAAGGCCACACTTGGACTGAAGTTGAACTGAATGGGGGCATTTGCATCGCTTTGCCGATCAATTTCTCGTACGTAGGTTGCGGTCAACAGCTGCTGGTCGCCGTCAGTCTCCATATTTTGATCGAGTTGAGGCTGTCCCTCCATGGCTCCTACAATATTGAGAAAACCAATCAAGCTTTGGAAGATGCGTTTCAATTCACTACGCATGAGGGTTGGTTCACGCAATTGTCCGACCAACGCAAAACTGGGCAGGCGAATGGCTGGAGTTGGTTGATCGCCATCAAAAACCTGCCGAGCCACGACAAGTCGAAGTTCTGGATGCAATGCGCCCAGGATCTCTTCGCCAAAATCGCGTCCGGAAAAAAGCGTGGTGAGCGTGCTATCGGCCTGCGCCAATTGGTCGTTAACTTGTTCATTGAACAAATCTCCCGCCCGCAACCACATTTGCGACAGATCGCGGTAGGCACTGAGGCTTGCCACCGTTTCCTCGGAATTGAGCGTGGGAAGCGTCTGACCACGGCCATTGGTTCCAAAGAAGAAGTCCCGTTCTTCTCCTCCCCAAGAGGAGTCATGAGGGGAGCTGAGTTCAAGTGCAATGGATTGTTCTTCCAGCTTCAGTGACGCGGTGACGACTGGGGTGTGATGCAAATTGGCCAGCAGGCCGCCCAGGATCAGTTCGGCGGCAAAATCCTTGGCCTGGCCCCCGAGCAGATCTTGAGCTAGTCCAGCATCGCGCAAGGCAGCGATGTCGATGAAGCCCCAACCAATTTCTTGACTGGCAGCCAGTTCGCCGCCGGCGGATTGATTGTCCCGAGCCCGTTGACGGCTTTCCGCTGCTAGTTGGAATTGTGTGGAGGCACTCAAGCTCTGTGATTGGCCAACTTCTCCGCCGGCTAGATAGCCATCGACAATCGCCTTGCCTAATTCTTGTTGATTGGTGACCAACAGAATCTCATCGAGCGATGTGAAAATAGCTTCGCCGATCTTGTATACGGTCAGTCCTCGATAGTCGGTTTCTTTAAATGTATTTTCATTACCTTTGGCTTTGGCGTCGTCTTGTGCAAGTTTGACGATGCGCTCCAGGTAACTTTCCAGCCATTCGCGGTCCGTGGAACGGGCCAGAAGTACGGCGCCGTTGTGTTTGCGATCAACGCCGATCGCCATGCCTCCGTCTGTCAATTTGCTGGCCACATTTTCAAGAGAATCACCCAGGGCGAGTTCCGCCACGGTCATTCCGCCTCGCATTTTGAGCACTTCAGGGCTGCGCCAAAGTTTCAAAAAGGCTTCCGAACGTTGCAGTTTTTCCCGCATTGGATGGCCGAGCAATTTCTCGGCTGGAGCGAGTTCGACATAGGCAACCGTTGAATCGGGGAGCAGACTTGAGAACTCACGCTCTTGGCCATTGCAGGAACTGGTTGCGGCGCAGATGGCCAAGCTGAATAGTGCCCAGCGAGGGACAGACGGAAGCAGCATGATAAACAGGCTTCATTAAGGTGGGGTGGACGGTGCGGATCTCTTGTCATTCGTTGGCGCGAACGAAATCTTGGAACGAGTGCTGCGTTAACATTAAACTTTAGGGTGCGTCGTAGTGGATCTTGCAAATGCTAAAGATCCCTTTGCTGCAGGACCTTTAGCAAGGTCCGCTACCCTAATTTCAAAGGTTGACGAAGCACTAGTTACTCATTGTAGAAGAAATCTGCATAGCGCGCGGAAAAATCTGCTTGATGGGCAGTTTTAGCGTCTCACTCGACTTTCGGCGGATGCTGGCATCCATTCGACATCTGCACAATCAAGATTTTTTAAGAATTTTGCGGTGTCAGCCAAAAAGCACTCTCAATTTTCCGGTCGAACTTGTTGCGCGATGCCGACGCCTCACGGACACGAGTGTAAACCCTAAGACAAGAGCAAGTCCACAGGCAGGCTCGGGAACAGCCGTATACAAGGCGATGTCATTGCCGTTGCCTGCAGTGTAGGTTATGAACAGTTCGCTGCCGGCAAAGCTGCCCACCAATGAGCCTTCGCCCAAACCTTGAAATTGCCCAAACCGATTCCCACCAATTTCTCCAATCAAGTAGGATTGGTTCGCACCGAGGGTGTAGCCACTCATCAGTTCAACGAACAAATCGCCATCCAACGCCCAATCGCCGGCAACTAGTAGCCGATCAAATTGGTCAGCGTTCAATCCACCCAGTTCGATAAATAGCTGCGTTGAGGAATTGAACAGAACATCACCTTCATACGAAACCGTACCTGGACTATTGCCGGGCCGCAGGTCGCTCGCATACTCCACGACGCCCGTTCCTGTGAAGCTACCAGCTCCTGTTTGATCGCCAAAGAAAACCGTTCGACTACCTTCAAAAGTTCGGATTTCACTGCCGTTATGTTCGACATCATCAAAGAACGTGGTGGTTCCTCCTCCGCCGGTTACGATGCGACCGTTAGCTCCGTTGATCACATCTCCAAAGATATCCATGGTACCAGCGCTAAACGATAAAACGCCTTCATTGATCACACCGGTTTCCCCAGGACTACTCGAGCTTGCTAGCAGTGTGCCACGGCCCATGATCGCGCCATCCCTACTATTGTGCAGTTGATGGACGATCTCGATCGTTCCTCCACTAAGACTGATGTTCTGCGAATTCTCGTTGGACGAACCGGCCAACGTCAAGTATTCGTTTGCAAAAACCTGAATTAATCCCTCGTTCAATAAAGTGCTTTCGACGCGACCTGAACCTCTAAGCGTCCCTCCGAGTTCATTGGTCATTCTGTTACCGCTGATGATAGCCAGTTCGTTAGACATTCGCATAAGTCCTCGATTTTCTATCGATTCTGCGCTGAGTTGGCTTGTCCCAGTGAGCAATACCGTACTTCCAAAGTTGTTGGCAAAAGCCCCCTGCGATTGAACTGTTCCACTATGAATAGCCAAAGTGGAATCATTAGTTAAGGCTGAAGTGCGGATTTCTCCGCCGCTGACATTCAATGTGCCACCCAAGGTTAGCGAGCCGGAGATGTTTCCTAATGTTTGATTGGCACTTAGTAAGTGTCCATTTCCAAGTAGGCTGGTCAGCGTCGCCCCGTCGACCAAAGTGCCGGAAGCGAAATCGACGCGGCCCGAACTCCAGCGCACGGTGCCGGTGCTGGCAAACGATGAAGCAAGTAGCCGCCCTCCGTTGATCTCCAATGTTCCCAGGTTGTTGACGTTCACGGCGCCAGTTGTGAGCGTCGAGCCGGAATTGATTACGACCGAGCCAAGTCGATTGCTTTGACCGATCGTTAGCGCAGCCACGCCTGCGGAACTGACAGCGCCGTCAAGAACAAGTCGAGCATGATCGTTGACCCCAACTCCAGCGACACTCAACGCCGCGCCTGAATTGGAAAGTACTCCGCCGACTAAGCGTAAGGTCCCATCGTTCAAGTTGAGGGTGCCGCTTGCATCGCGCGTCAACCCACTCGTGGTCAACGTACCTCCGTTGAGATTCAAGGTGCCAGTATTGCGAATTCGCGTGAGCCCTGAAACCACAACATTGCCTTGATCATGCACATTCATACTGGCGGTCCCACCAGCGTTCGTCAGTGTGCCGCCGATAAAAAGTCCAGTGGCGTTGAGTTGGCTGCCTGCGCCTGACACCGTCGTTGAGGAATTGGAGTTAGCCACTCTGGCCAGTTCAACTGCTCCAGCGATGATCTGTCCCCCGCTCCGAACATCGATCAAACCAGTACTGCCAGCACCCAGAATGCCAGTTGCCAATGGGTTGCTGGACATATCAAGTACACCACCGTTTTCCACGATCAACTGACCCTCAGCCAAACCTACGCTAATAGCGCCGTTGGAGTTCCATCGCGATCCGACTCCCTGGACTCGGACAACGGAACCACTTCCCAATTGCCCAATGTTGCTACCGGCACTTGTGTTCAACGTCGAACCAGACATTACCGAGAATTCTCTTGTGACACCTAGTTCATTTGTCGTTCCAACTAGCAGGCTGGTCAAATTTTGAGTGCTAGCTCCGTTTCGCAGTTCAAACCGCAAATCACTGTTGCCGTTACCGCCAAGCGAAAGTAATCCGCCGGTGTTGTCGAATACTCCCCCGTCGATGGCCACCGTTCCACGTTGTAGATCCAGTGTTCCTTGCCGAGTCAAACTTGATGCAACCAGCGAACCGTTGAGCAGTGCGATTGTGCCGTTGCTATTCAAAGTAATCGCTGGGGCAACTCCAGTTCGTTGGATGACCGCCTGTCCCCCGTTCAGGATAAGGAATAGACCGTTGATCGACATTCCCTCCGATCCAGTCATCGAAAGGCGGGCGGCAGCACTGGTGAGCGTTAACTCACCATTACTTCCGACGTTGAGGCTAGAGTCGGTGAAATTGACGACATCGCCGATCAGTAGGAATCCATCTCCGGGCGCTCCTGTTGTGCTGATACGTACCTGACCACCCGAGTGATTCCATGTTCCACGGGTGACTTCAACGCTCCCGTCGCCGATGCTGAAATCACCGCTCGATTCCATTCTCGCATGATCAGTTATCCGAATCAGACCAAGTCCGTTATCTCCAACGGTGGCGCTCGAATGGACGCGAAGTAGCGATCCCGTACCGTCAACGAAAATTCCAGCGTTACTCGGCGCTGCATTCACATCCGTTCTAGCCAACGATAAGAGATCCGTGGAAACCTGTCCACCATTTTCGATAAGCAAACGAGTCGAAGCCGAGGCAAATAGATTGATGCGCTCGCTGTTCAAAAAAGCACCTGAACCGACCGTAAGCGCTCCTTTCGCTGCGACCACATTGGAGCCGATGTTCGTTATCTGACTATTGAGCGTTCCGTTTTCCAAAGTCAATTGGTGATCGTTGGATAGATTCGTCTGCAATACTTCCAAACCCAACGCACCAATAATTGAATGGTTGTGGCCTCCCAGATTGAAGACGGCGTTATCTTCGAAGCGAATTACGCCCACCACCACTGGTGCGTCGAAGTTCACCGCATAGGGATTAGGACCTAGACCAAATCTGGCGGTTTGCCCGACATTGGGTACCGTCCCACCGTTCCAGTTCGAGCCAGCGCCAAAGCTCCCGCCCACTGAATTGTTCCAGTTAACGACTTGGCCAACCACAACTAGCTGCTGGCCCAGACAATTCCAGGTGAAGAGAAAAGAGAGAATCGCAATCATCTTTGCGAAGCTAGTCGTCATGGCAATACCCGATACTCTGCTGCAGCCTATTTTCCGCCCTCCTTGAGAATTGGCCGTCCACAGTGCAAGACAGCGCCCACGTTTCCATGCAACGGTCAATGTGCAGAAACGGCCGGCGGCGCTTCATCAAAATTCAGATATTTTTAATTTTTTTAGAAATCCGCTTCCCTTGCAGTAGATTTGGGTGGGTCGGTGTTCGGTCTGCCTTTCGTCGAAACCCGTTTTTGCCCCTCGACGGACAGTGGTGTTTAGACGTTAGGTAGTTTCGTCGGGTTTCTCGCGCCACGAAGGGCGCTTCTTGCGAGCGCGGGGGTGGTGGTGGGCCTTGAGCTCCGGATTGTCACTGGGCTTCAGGGTCATGGTGAGCGGGCGCACCGAACGACGAACGAGAGTGGCCTGCAGACGCTCTTGCTCGATCTTGTGAAGTTCATCGATGTTATATTCGACTTCGTCGCCCTCTTGCAGATCAAGCGTCCCGACTTTTTCCACCTTTGAAAAGTGAAAGAACACGTCTTCCCGCAAATCTTCGGAACGAATGAAGCCGATCTTTTTTTCGGGAATCACCTTGACGACCACACCGATCCGCATGCAACCCTACCAATCTATGAATGAGCCATTTTTCGGGCAGCGAACCTTTCGCCCCAGGCCCTGACGCAGTAGCCTAAGTTGCGCGACAGTCTTCAGCGTGCGTGCCAGACCTTAGCTTGCGTGCGGTTCAGCGTTTCCGCTTTGTCCTGAAGACAGTTGACGAATCGCTTAGTTTGACAGAATATCGGTCGGCTGACCATGGGCTCCGCTGATACTGGTCACGTAGATGTTGCCAACTTCGCGGATCGCTTGGTTCCACATATCGTGATCTTCAGCAAAAACTACCTTGGGAGACACAGGCAGTGGGTGCCATTTTCCTTCGGCAAATTGTTGATCCAATTGCCCCGCTTCCCAGTCCGCTTGGCCAACAATGATCTTCATCGAAGCACCTTGATCACTCAATCTAAGCAGTTCTTCAAGGTGACGCAGCTGAGCTGCAAAGTAGACACCTTCGACACTCGTGTATTCAGCCAATTCAGCTCGATTGTGAACCGCGACGACTGGCCCAGAATGCGGGCCGCCAAAGTGCAGCGACGCTTGAGGCGCTTGGGTACCAGCGCCGAGCAACTGTTTCCATAGCTGGCCGGCGTCTAAATTAACCGGGCGATTCAAGAAAACGCCAACAGCCCCTGCTGAAGAATGGTGAACAATCAGACAAACCGATTTGGTGTATAAATCGTTCTCCCAATTGGGGGTTGCAACCAATAAGCTACCTTCAAGGGAAATTGTGGCTGAAGAAAATAGACGATTTTCGGTCATCGGATCCGCGCTCGCGCTCACTTTTCTAAACGTAAATGGGACATGTGGTCTTCTGCCAAGCTGGCAAAACCTCAGAGTTTCCCTCTTACATTTGCAAGCAGCGTGCCAAGCAGGTGGGGCAGCGGCGAACGATTGTCTCCATCGTTTCCAGAGCGGCTGGGGTAACGGTTTTGTTAAGAAGCGATTGAGGGCAATCGCTGGACATTAAGCAATTGAGGACAATTGCTCTACACTAAGCTTGCTTTTCCTGAGTGGACAAGGAGACGACGATGAGCGTCAAGAAGGACAAGGGGATCGTCACAATGCCCGGCTGACTGAATGGGATCAACACCGCCAGCCAATCAGGCCTAGGTGCGTCGTAAACTTGCGCGAATGTGTCGGAACTAAGTAGGATCCATCCCAACGAGCTCGCCATGCCGACCACGACCCCAGCGATGATCCCTTGGCAAGTCGTCTTTTTCCAAAACAACAGCATGACCAGCGCGGGTAAATTTGCCGAGGCGGCGACGCTAAACGCCCAGCCGACAAGATAGGTCACGTTCATGTTGGCAAATAGAATTCCCAGGGCTATGGCAACTACACCAACGGCAACTGAGGCCAACTTTGCAATCCGCACCTGTTCGTGATCGGTCATCTCTAGCCCGACGTAACCTTTCAGGATGTCATGCGCGACTGCGCCGGCAGAAGCCAAAATCAAACCGCTGACCGTTCCCAGCACCGTTGTAAACGCGATCGCCGATATCATCGCAAACAACCATTCATTGATACTTCGCGCCAGTAGAGGTGCCGCCATGTTTTCGTTGGTGACGTCCATCGCGCCGCTCGTCATCGCTCCCAGGCCCAAGTAGAGAGTGAGGACGTAAAAGAAGCCGATCGTGGCGATGCCTACAATCGTACTTTTGCGAGCTGCCGCCGCGTCCTTTACTGTGTAATAGCGAATCAAAATGTGTGGGAGCGAAGCCGTTCCACAGAAAAGTGCAAACATGAGCGAAAGAAAATTCAGCTTTGGCCAGAACTCGCTTTTTCGAATGCCTGTGAATTTCGCCCCAGGTTGTAGGACTTGAGCACCTCGAGTCAACGAGGGATAAAAGATTGTGGTCGCCGTTCCATCTTCGTTTTGTAACTTCTCGTTGGACCAGATGACCAATTCGCTTTCGCTGAAGACTCGCAAGAAGGCAATGGGTCCCAAAGGGCCAGTGGTCGTGTTTCCATCGGGAGTTCGTTGGGTGGAGAGAAACTCAGCGGGTAACGTACGAACATGTCCAACGGGGTGTAAATCAGTCGGAGGTTCATCGCCAATCACACTCCCCTGCAATTTTCCGTTGACCAGGATGCCGTCAGCAACCGGAGTTCGAGTCTGGCATTCGACCAATGTGCGTTTCGAATCGCTAGCGGAATTCACCTCTTTGACAACGAGTTCGTCGTTCGAAGTTGGTGAGGTGACGCGGTAATACGATTTATCGCGCCATGCCTCTTCGACGGGCAGGAGAGTATAGCCAACTTCGACCAGTTCTTCTTCGACCGAGCGAATTCCGGGCAATTCGATTGTCGTGAATTGGTAACCGTCGATACCACCGTCGGTCGCTTCAAAGCCGCGCTGCAAAATCAGGATGGTCAGCACGGCACTAAATAGAACCAGCAATGAGCCTTTCAAAAACTGGACCCAGGTGGTTGAAACCATACCGGCAGTGACCACGATCAGGATGACGACAGCCCCGACCATGACCACGCCCACCCAGTGGTCGAAGCCCAATAACGGCTGCACGAGAACGCCCGCGCCAACCATTTGAGGTATCAAATAGAACACGCTGACAGCCAAGGTACTGATGCCAGCGGCAAGTTGAATTCCGCGCGAGTTGAACTTTGCGTTCAGGGCATCGGCAAAAGTGAACTTGCCCATGCGTTTCATCGGTTCTGCAATGACAAACAGGGCCACGACCCAGCCCGCCAAGTAGCCGATGGAATAAAGAAAACCGTCGTAACCGTAAAAAGCGATCATCCCGCAGATCCCCAAGAATGAGGCTGCTGATAGATAGTCGCCGGCAAAGGCAACTCCGTTAACGAACCACGGAATCTGCCCGTGTGCCGCAAAGTAGCCCGACGACGATTTGGCCTTTCCACCTAGGTAGAAGCTGATTCCAAGCGTCAATCCCACAAATGCCAAAAAGACCAACACCGGTAGGAGCGAAGGTTCATTGATCATCGCGATCTCTCCGCATCAGTGTCGGTCTGCACCTTGTCGGTCGGTACTGTGTTGGCCGGTACTGTGTTGGCCGGTACTGTGTCGGTCTTGCAAGCCAGGCCGTAAACCAGGGCCAGCACAAAGGCCACAGCGATGAGTGCGAAGCCCCACACGATCGCCAAATTCAATCCCGGTGTTAGCTCCCAAGCCGACCAACTGGGGGCGAAGGCGCAGACCACTACAAAGCCGAAATAGAACAAGCTGTACATAAAAAACAGCCAAAGACCGAGTCGTGCATTGGCAGTCTGAGAGGTTGAACTTGACACTGATTTCGCCTTGGGAATCGTACTGATCGTCGGTTGCGGTCCACAACATCGTCGCCGGTTGCATTACACCACATTGAGAGACTTGGCATCGTACTTGCCACCCGCGCTGCAAGCAACCGGAGAAGGCCAGAACGACAGCTATTCAAATCGGTTCGTCCGACTAGGCGACTGGTCAGAGTACATACAATGCAACATTCGCAGCACCTGATACGAAAGCCACCATGAAGCTACTCCTTAAGACCCGAGTGGAACAGTCACCAAGAGAGGTTTGGAGTGGGTTTGATGAATCTTTGTTCCTCAAGCTTGCGCCACCCTTCCCGCGTACTCGATTATTGAAATTCGAAGGCTCGACCACCGGTTGTTGGGTGGAGGTCGAAATCAACTTTGTCGTTTTCAAGCAAACGTGGCAGAGCCTGATCGTGGCGCACGAAGAGTCGGAACAAACGATTTGGTTTATTGACGAGGGAAGAAAGCTGCCGTTTTTTCTCAAATATTGGCGCCATCGGCATCTAATGGAAGCGGACGGAACGGGGACGATCATCACCGATGACATCGAGTACCGTTCGCCCACATCGATTTTTGATATACTGTTGTACCCATCGCTGTGGCTTCAATTTGCGTACCGCAAGCCAATTTACCGCCGAGTCTTCGCGCGGAAGAAGGCGAACTTGAGCCACCCATAAATCAGAGTCGGACGATTGATTCAGCTTCCACAAGAATTTATCGATTTCGAAGAGCTTTGGAACGAAGCGGAATCGATTTGGGTCGAGAACGAGAACAGTGCTGCGTTCCAAGGGTATGTGAGTGCTGATTACGTTGCCATCCTCAACTCACTTCTTAAACTGCGATCACGGGCTACCACGTTTCTTGAATGGGGTTCAGGTCTCGGGGTGGTGGCGATCATGGCCAGTCGTTTGGGTTACGAAGCCTATGGCATTGAAGTCGAACCACAACTCGTCGAATACTCCCGACAACTAGCCGTCAAACATAGCTCTTCGGCAACTTTTGCGACGGGGTCATTCATCCCGACGGACTTTGAACCACGACTGGAAGCAGGGGATGAATTTCATAGGACGGTAGCGGATACCGCTTCCGCTTACGAAGAGTTGGGCATGGAACTGCGAGATTTTGATCTGATTTATGCTTTTCCGTGGCCGGAGGAGCTGGTTGTCTTTCGGAGTATCATTCGACGTTGCGGTGGGAGCAATACGTTGTTTCTGCGTTACGACGTTCGTGAAGGTCTCTCGCTTTCACGACCTGCCAAAAATCGAGGTTCCAAGAATCGATCGGAATAGAGTGGTTTAAGCAGGTCTACTTGCTCGGCAACTCGATGACACCGCTCCAGTCAGGTGGCGCGACGCGGCGATGTTGAGCAATGGTCACCGTCAGAAAGTCTTTGACTTGATCCTCCGCTGGGACGCGGTGAAGTAAACGGAAGGCTTCCGCCCAATCGCCTTCTTGAAAATGATCAAGCGCAGCTTCATAAGCGGCAATATGTTCGTCATTAAGTAGACTATTGGGACCAGCCGGCGGAAGCAATTCGCTGACGACCAACGGAGTATTCATTCCGAAGGGGAGCACTTTGGCCACGCGTCGAATGCGCAGGACATCCCCGCTTACATTGTTGCGCACCCAATCGGCCGTTGCTTCATCAACGAGGATTGATGTCTGCAGCATCTTGGTCATCCCCTCCAAGCGAGAAGCGAGGTTAACGACGGGACCAAACACCGTGACTTTGACTTGATCGCGAGTGCCGATGCGTCCTGCCACTGCAGGACCTGATGCAATTCCTAGACCGGCAAGGAAGCCGACCAACGGATGATCGGGCTGCGCAGAGGCTTGGTCAAATTCGTTGCGAATCGCCAGAGCGGCATGACAAACCTGTTCGATGGAGTGAGTGCTGGCCAGTGGCCATCCCCAGAAGCCCATGGCGGCGTCGCCGTGGAAGTCGCCGACGACTCCACCATTGGCGAGGATATGATGCGTCATTACCCCCAGCGCATCGCTTACGCGTTGGAGTAGCTCGATCAAGCGATCGCCAGCATCTTCGCTCTTCTTCGAGAAGCCACGCAAATCGCAAAAGAGAACGGAAACCTCGGTCTCGCGCGGCGAAAGGACTTGATCGGGATCTCGACCCGCGAGCGCCTCGAGCACAACGGGGGCAAAGAAATTGCGCAGGCTGTCTTGCTGACGTTGCAACGCTCGTACTTGACGCAATGCTCCCAGCGTCGTGGCCGTCAATTCGGTGAACTTCAAATCATCTTGGAGCGCTTCAGTCTCAGGACCACCACCGGCTATCGGGGCCGGAGTGTTCGCAAAATCGCCAGCAACATAAATTGCCCAGCCTGGACAGGCGTCCGAGACAACGGGTGTGCAAAATGCCCAGTCGACGTTTTCGCTTTGAGTAAACGAGGGATTGCTGTTGACGGAACGATTCCACACATGAAGTACACTTTCGCCCGTCTCAGTCGCTGTGCGGACCAAGCCAGCACTGGGCATAAAATTCTGACCGGTGAGCGCACGGCAATCCCAATGCATGACTTCCAGTTCGCTGTCGATCTGCTGTGAGCGACTGCGGGACAAGCTAAATGGTGCTTCGGCAATCGCCGGCTGCGCATCGGAATGAAGTTTGAGGATCGCCACAAAGGCCGCCTGCGGCACGCCTTGTAGCAACAGGTTGACGATGCGCATACACAGCTCTTCATCGCCAGCTGCTCCGGCAATGATGTCTGGAAGTTTGCCTAAGGCTTCAATTCGTCGGTCAGCATCGCGATATTTATTTTGGCGCAGAAGATGAGCCGAGAACGTCTGTTCGGCAAACACTGGCGCGTCGGCTTGGGAAAAGTGGACGCGTTGATCGAGCAGCGTAAACGTCGTTTGCCCAATGACAAAATGTTCGCCAACCGCGGCAGCGAACTTCTCATGCTGTTTTCCTCGATAAAAAATGGCATTGCGCGCCGAAGGTAACTTGGCAACTTCCAGCCGACCTCCGTTCCAACGCATCGTAGCGTGCTGTCGCGAGACTCGGTCATCCCAACTGGCAGCCCACGGTTCGGACGTTCTACCCAGCACAATTTCTGCTCCATTGTCGGGCAGCGCTCGTCGCCAACGGTCCTGTGGTCGTGTGCCTTGCGCAATCAAATCAGGCATAGAAGTCAACTAGCAGAAGAGGTGGGGAGGTTTACGGTTCGCGATAACTCGTTTTTACTATAGCGGTAGGTCTGCGTTACGCCCACTGCGGTAGGCAGTCAAGCGGTTGTAAATTGACGCCGCGTGACGTCGAAAGCAGAATTCCTCCATTCCGAATGACTATTTGTAGAACGGGACAGAGCTTCTCATGCACGAAACCGAATTGGATTCCGAACAGCGGATGCGCGCGGTCGATGACCAGATTTCCCATGTCTGGATGGTGCGCGCGTTCTTGAAACATTGTGATGAAGCGACTGATGACGAAGAATTGGCTTCCGTACATCGCGATCTGTACGACTTTATGCTTGCCCTTGGACCGTCGCTCGATGCAAACGATAGTGCGACCTATTTAAAGCTTGCCAAAAAGAAGCTCAGCAAACTTCGCAAAGCGATGGAGTTGTTTGTTGAAATTCAGCCCGAAGTTTCTGGGCATATGAATTTTAAGATGGCCGCATGCTCTCTCAAACTGAGTGTGGCTCGCATCGTCCAATTACTTGCTACACCTGCCCGCGAAGATGAAACCGCAAGCTAATTTAAAGCTTCCCGCTCATAGCTTCACGATCACTCTCCCCAAACTCTCTCCAGCTAACATGCGATCGACTTCTCGGTTCAGATTCTGCAAGTCGACTTCGCGTGTCCACGTGGCAGGCACCTCGAGCCTCCACTCGTTGGACAACAGTCGCCAGATTTCCAGTCGTCGTGGCATGGGACAGTCGGCGGAAGCGACTCCAGCCAAGCCAACGCCTCTCAGCAAAAAAGGGTAGACGGTCATGTTCAGTTCAGCACCAGCCACCAACCCACAAGCAGCCACACAACCACCATACTTCGTTTGACGCAACAAAGAGTTCAGAAGTTGGCCACCCACGGTATCTACTCCGCCACCCCAGCTTGCCGAAAGCAGTGGGCGCGATGAGTTGTCGACAAGTTCTTCGCGTCCAATGACCCGCGCGGCTCCCATCTCCAAAAGTCGCTGGTGCTCAGTCGCTTTACCAGTCACGGCCACTACGGTGTAACCTAGTTTTGCAAGTAGTTGCACCGAAAGGCTACCAACGCCACCGGTCGCTCCGGTCACAACGATCTCGCCCATGTCAGGCAATACTTCATTTCGTTGGAGAGCGTGCACGCACTGCGCCGCGGTAAAGCCAGCTGTTCCCAACACCATGGCATCGCGTAGCGTCAACCCTGACGGCAAAGGGACAACCCACTTGGCGGGAACCCGGATGAGCTCCGACCAGCCCCCCCAGTGACCTTGACCTAGGTCGTATCCCGAAACGATCACCGAATCTCCCGCTGTGAACAATGGGGAATCGCTGGTTTGAACTTTGCCCGCCGCATCGATTCCTGGAATGTGAGGCAAGCGTTTGACGATCCCGCGCTGCCCCTGTGTTGCCAAAGCATCTTTGTAATTCAGCGACGAATAGTTTACGCGAACGGTGACTTCTCCATCGGGCAAGTCGTCTAACGTCAGTTCTTTTAACGTGCGATCGTTGACTGGAGCATCCCCCTGTTCAATCATCAAGCAACGAAAGCGTGTTGTTTGCGGCATGATTTCAATTACTTTCAGTGCCAGTCGTCACGTCGATCCAGACCTCGTCGTCGCGAACTTCAATTGGAAAGCAGTCGAGCATTTTTTTGCCGGTGATCAGGTTTTGTCCAGTGTTCAGGTCATATTGCCAGCCATGCCATGGGCAGGTAATGCAGTTGACGTCTAAATAGCCTTGGCTAATTGGTCCACCTTGGTGAGCGCAAATTCCATCGATGGCGCGTACCGCATGGTTGTCAAGGAAGACCGCGATGATGCGTCCCTCCACCAAGAACTCCCTCCCCTTCCCTGCTGGAAGTTCCGATAGTTTGCAAAGTGGCTGGAATGGCATGAGGCTCTTGTTTACCGCTTCAAAGAGGCTTTAACGAGTTTATTGTCATTTCTCGCAAAGATGCTTTGTTCGGCAAAAGCAGGATGCGACCAGCAGACGCCACCGCGCTGATTGAGCTGCACGGTTGTAGGTTCAATTACTTGACAGCGGTCGCTGATCGTCAGTCCCTGGGGACTGAGCTGTGCCATCAGCAGTTCGCCACGTTCGTTAAACATCCAGATGCGATCGGTTCCACGTACCATGTGAACCGTTGCCCAGCGGGCTTTAGGGACAGCGTTTTGGTCGACCCAGATTCGTTCTCCGGTCATTGCATCCAAGCAGCGAAATTCACCATAGCTGTCGACTCCGTAGACGTAGCCACCTTCTACAATGCAGGTGCCGATCATCGCATGGATTGACTTGGTTTTTTGTTCATCTGGCCCTACTGCTCGCCATAACACTTCACTGCTGAGTGACTCTTTGTCGAAACGGACCATCATCGAGCCGTCGTAGAAGCTGGAGACAAAGATTAGGTTGTCCGAGACCACTGGCGTACCGATGCCAATCGGCATTCGCGATGGAGGCATTGGATGTCCCCAATACAGTTTGCCGGTCAACGGATCGAGCCCTGACAGACTATCCGCGGTCCAGCATACGAGTACATCTTGGTCGGCTTGTTGCAGAATGATCGGGGATGAGTAGCTGGCTTTTTCGTTGAGCGCTCGCCAAACTTCTTTTCCGCTTTGTTTATCAAACGCTACGATGCATGCTCCGTCGGAGCCACCGACCTGTTGGATAACCAGCTCTCCGTAGATCAACGGTGAGGCGGCGATACCCCAAATGGGCATTTCAATCGCATATTCTTGTTCGAGGTCGTGTTGCCAGTGGATTTTGCCTGAGTCGGCGTCGAGACAGTGAAAGTGGCCCATCGCCCCGACGGCATATGCCTTGTCATCGTCAATGGTTACGCTGGCACGCGGTCCAGCCGCGTATCCAATTTCATAACGCGCTTCATACTCGTGTTTCCAAATCAGGTTTCCGTTCTGCGAGTCGAAACAGAGGATGCGTTCGATCTGTTTTTCGTTCGCTTGGCGGTCCATCACATAGACGCGTCCGTCGGCGACGGTTGGCCCGGTATACCCCGCGCCGATCTCGACCGACCAGGTAATTGGCAACTGTCCTTCGGGGAGTTCTTCGACCAGCCCCGTTTCAGTCCAAATGCCTTCTCGACCGGCGCCACGCCATTGTGGCCAATCCTCCGCCTGACAATCGTGGGTGAGAATCGAGCAATGGATCGTAGCGACGAACATTGCCAAGTAGAACAAGGCTGACTCAATAACAAAGCGTTGCGCTCTCATTGCCAAATCCCTAAACACAAGTTTTACAAACATCAGCCGTTTTGAAGATAGCTACGGTTCTCCCCTATTGAGCACCTTTGCGGCCGGGTCGATAGCCTTTGGTTTGACGATCGCGACGCTGCTTCTTGCTGCCCGTTTTCGCACTATCGGAACCGTTTGGAATCGTATGCACGTATTCCCCGCGAAACCTCGTGTTGGCATCTTTGCGGCGTCGCATTAACGCTTCCTTGGGTGGAGTCGCTGGTATCAAAGCATCACAACCATCGCCGATCAAGTCCGTACGATTGACCGATCTCAGCGCTTCGCGGACCTCGAAGTAGTTTTCGGGCTTGAAGAACTGCATTAGCGCCCGCTGCGTCTTACGATCGCGCATCTTGGTCGCGATGGTAACCGGCTTTTTCGTGAAGGGGTCTAGGCCGGTGTAATACATGCAAGTCGCGATATCCAGCGGGGCGGGGATGAAGTCTTGCACTTGGTCTGGCTTGTAACCATTTTGCTTGAGAAACACTGCCAAGTTGATCATGGCTTCGGTATCGCTACCTGGGTGGCTAGCGATGAAGTATGGCACCAAGTACTGCTTTTTCCCGGCCGCCTTCGACTCCTCCTTGAACACTTCGGAGAAGTATTCAAAGTCATCGTTGGAAGGCTTGCGCATTTTGAAAAGTACATCGGGGTCGACATGTTCCGGGGCAACTTTTAAATGTCCGCCGATGTGATGCCGCGTCAATTCGCGAATGTACTCGGGGCTCTGCCTTGCCAAATCCATGCGGATACCACTGGCAACTAGAACTTTTTTCACGCCATCAACTTCGCGGGCTTCTCGCATCAGTTCGATCACGGGCTGGTGATCGACGCCGAGCAATTTACAGATCTTAGGATGAACGCACGACTGTCGTCGGCACATCGCCTCAACTTCAGGCTTGGTGCATTTCATCTGATACATGTTGGCAGTTGGCCCACCAATGTCGCTGACCGTGCCTTTGAAGTTCTTGTCTTGTGCCAAGCGTTCGATTTCGCCAATGATACTTTGCTTGCTCCGCGACTGGATGGCTCGACCTTGATGGGCGGTGATCGAACAGAAGGTGCAGCCACCGAAACAGCCACGCATGATCGTGACCGAGTCTTTAATCATTTCGAAGGCGGGAATCTTTTCTTTGTAGGAAGGATGCGGCTGCCGCGAGTAGGGCAGATCGTAAACGCGATCCATTTCCGCCTGCGACAACGGCAGGTCGGGAGGGTTGATGATCACCTTACGATCGCCGTCGGTCTGCACCAAGACTTTAGCGTTGAACGGATTGGTGTGCGTGTGGATGAGCCGCGTGGCTTCCAGGAACGCATCCTTATCCGCCTTCACGGCTTCAAAACTCGGCAGCACTTCGGGCGCGTAGCTGGCGTGGTCGCGCGCGGACGCACTGAGCGGCCGCAAGCTTTCGGGAATCTCCGTGGGAATCTCTTCCTTCGCGCCCAGCGCGTAAGCAACGCCGCGGATGTCACGACAGTCTTTCACCGAGGCGCCCACGCTCAAGCGCTTGGCAATCTCGCGCACGGGCCGCTCGCCCATGCCGTAAACGATGAGGTCGGCCTTGGCGTCGAGCAAAATGGAACGCTTAACCGTGTCGCTCCAGTAATCGTAATGCGCCAAACGCCGCAACGACGCTTCGACGCCACCAGCGATGATGGGCACGCCGGAAAACGCTTCGCGCGCACGCTGGCAGTAAGCGAGGGTCGCGCGATCCGGACGCAGGCCAATTTTTCCACCCGGCGAGTACGCGTCGTCGTTACGCACCTTTTTGTTCGCGGTGTAGTGGTTGATGAGCGAGTCCATGTTGCCGGCGCTCACGCCGAAGAACAGGCGCGGCTTACCGAACTGCCGCCACGGCTCGCAGTTGCGCCAGTCAGGCTGGCTCAAGATGGCAACCCGGTATCCTTCCGCTTCCAGCACGCGACCGATGATGGCCATGGCGAAGGAAGGATGGTCGACGTAGGCGTCACCCGTTACGAAGACCACGTCGACATAGTCCCACCCGCGCGCGGCCATTTCGGCGGCGGACGTAGGTAGAAAGTGGCTCGTGCTTCGGATTCGAATGGCCGGATTCATAAAGGTCCGAATAGATACCCGATTTTGACGCCAAAAGGGGAGAAAAGTAGGAAAGTAGCCGAAACTCCAAATGAAAACGGCTTTCGTCCGGAGCGCCGTAAAGGTAATCTGTTGCGTGAATGTCCTTAGTCGCTAACTTTTCCCACTTACTTCCCGAAAAGATTTTTGAAGCCGCCGAGCTGCTTGGGGGCCGGGCCACGGGCCGTTTCCAGGCGCTGAACGCGATGGAAAACCGCGTTTACGACGTGTCGATGGAAGACGGTAGCCACGTCATCGCCAAGTTCTACCGCCCCGGTCGCTGGACCCGCGCCATGATTGAGAGTGAGCACGAGTTTCTCCGCCAGGCGGTGGAGGCCGAAATTCCCGTGGTTGCCGCGCTCAAAGACAAAAGCGGCGAAACGCTTTTCGAGAAGGAAGGCATTCTCTTCACGCTGTTTCCTAAAAAGCCGGGACGCCTCGAGCCCGAGCTGAATCCCGAACAGCTAAAGCGCCTGGGCCGTTACCTGGCGCGCTTGCACCAGGTGGGGGCGCAGCTCGGTAAGGTACCGCGCATGACTCTGTCGCCGCAGACCTACGGCCTCGACTCGCTCAAGTACATTCGCGATGAAGACCTCCTTTCGCCTGGCCTGGCCGGCCGCTACGACTACCTCGTGAAGTCGATCGTGGAAAAGATTTCGCCACTCTTCACCTCCCGCTTTCCCTCGGTGCTCGTGCACGGCGATTGCCACGCCGGGAATATTTTGTGGAACGGCGACGAGCCCTTCTTTATCGACTTCGACGACATGCTCTATGCGCCGGCCGTGCAAGATTGCTGGATGCTCATCGGCGGCGACGACGAGTACGCCATGAAGAACCAGCAGATTCTGCTGGAGGCTTACGAAGAGATTCGCCCGTTCGATCCGGCGTCGCTCATCTTGATGGAGCCGCTGCGCGCGTTACGTATTATCTATTTCAGCGCGTGGATCGCTCGCCGTCGTGAAGATGGCGCGTTCAAGCTGGCGTTCCCGCACTTCGGCACCGAAAAGTATTGGCAGGAACAGGTAGAGATCCTGTCCAATCAGTTCGAGCGCATCGAACGGCAGATCGATAACTGGCGGCAAAACCAGAACTGACCGCCGTTAACTAGCGCTTCCACACCTTGCGCATGCAATCCATGTCCAGCGTCAGCATCACCGGAAAGTGGTCCGACGGGTTCTGGGAGCGTTGGTCGAAGGTATCGGGAATCGGCTTCTCACGGCCCGAGGCGTCCTTGTAGCGGT
>JBGSUV010000010.1:0-3335 GCA_041753315.1 Pirellulaceae bacterium
GGCGTCAGCAAGGTTGGCTTGCGACTGCCGGTGGAGTCTATTGGCACGCACCGCTTGAACGATACTCACCACGCTCGCACACAACAGCAGCAAGCTGAAAGTTGTGCCTAACGCCAGCGCGGTACGATACTTTTTCGCAAACTTGCTCAACCGATAGCGCAGCGTGGGCGGACAAGCGAGAACGGGTTGCCCGTTCAAATGTCGCTCAAGGTCCTGCGCTAAAGCCACTACCGTTTCGTAGCGACGCGCACGATCTTTCTCCAAACACTTCAAGACGATCCAGTCGAGATCTTGATCGATGAGCGTTATGTTTGCGCGTACTTTTGTTTGCACTGCCTGCGAGTTACCCGGCTCGACAGAACTGCTTAGACGCTGGCTTGGTTTTTCGGGGACACATTCCTTAATGATCTTCAATCGCTCGCTCAAACTGCTTGGCGTCGGAATCTTCGAAGCCAAAGGGGGGCAGTGGGTTAGCAGCTCATAAGCCAGTGCCCCCAACGAATAGACATCGGCTCGTGTGTCGATATCCAGATTGCACTGATCCGCCTGTTCCGGGGCCATGTAATCCAGCGTCCCCATGATCTGCCCCGCTTCAGTCATGTGACCGTGGTTCAAAAGCGCATCGGCAGTGGCTCTGGCAATGCCAAAGTCGATGATTTTGGGAACATGCTTTCCATCGCGAAGGGTTACCAGAATGTTGGATGGCTTGAGGTCGCGATGGATGATACCTTTCTGGTGGGCATGATGGACGGCTTGGCAGATCGTGAGCAGCAGCTCTACTCGCTGGCGAATCGTCAAGCCTTCGCGTTGGCAGAATTCGGTAATGGAATCGCCGTCGACCCATTCCATAGCAAAGAACGATTCGCCACTGCTGGTCGTCCCAGCATCCAACACACGGGCGATGTTGGGATGATCCATCAAGCCGAGCACATCGCGTTCGAGTTCAAAGCGAGTTAAGATTTCGTCGTTGGCTAACTCACTGCGAATAACCTTGATGGCCACGCGACGGCGAATCGGCGTTTCTTGTTCTGCTAGATAGACTCTTCCCATACCTCCGCGGGCGATGAGCGAGATGACTCGGAAGGGACCAATCGATTGGCCCGTCAGATCGATCGCTGGTGCAAAAATCTCGGATTTTTCGATGAACGTGGAGAGATTGGGTGGCGACTCAATAAAACTGCCCACCAGCGGAAGTAAGGACAACATGCGTCGGACTTCGACCAGGATGGTCTCATTTCCCAGACAGACACTATCAAGATAGCGATCGCGTGCGATGGGATCTGGAAATTCCAAAGCCTGAGCGAAAATTTCATCAATTGTTTCATTGAGCTTCATTTTGGTCATCGTGTTGGCAACAGCGGTCTTTGTTGCAGCTTAAGGCCTGGTGTTTTCTTCCAAACTCTGCGGAGCGTGAACGAATCTCTCAACTATTGCAACCCACGCAACGAGCGATGTAGATTGCAATAACCCCAAGGCGTTGCAAAACAATTAGTGTTCGAATCAGCCGGAACGCGTTAGCGTCCGGTTCCCATAAAACCGGGTGCTAACGCACTGCGGCTGATTTACAATCCAGTAATTATTATTTAGCAACACCTAAGGTGAACGACCTTTGTCGAAAAGCCTATCGGAAAAGTTGCTCGAAGTCGTCGCGATTGCGCAGCGGTTCAAATTCCTCTTCAGCCTGCAGCGACTCGAAGTCGTCGATCCCGCTCTCGCGTACTTTTTGGAGCAATTCAATTGCTTCCGAGAAACATTCTTTGCTGATCGATGCCTGTTCGCTTGGGTCGATTGCCGAGTCTGCCAAGATTCGTGCACCACACGATGCGTACAACTTAGCGCACCGAACGTATTGATACGGAAGGGTGTGGGAGTCTTTGGATTGTTGCAGTACTGACAAGATCTCACGATTCTCTTGCAGCACGCGACGGTACTCTCCCGTTTTGATCAAGAGTCCCGATCGTTCCATGCGCAGCCTCTCGCGAAATCCGGGATTGGCATTTTGAATTGCCAGATCGTAGTCGCGAAGCGCTTCGTCGAAACGCCCAAGTTGTTCCAATACCTGCCCACGTTCTCGCCACATAAAGGGCGCCGCCTCTGTCCTGACGCGCGATTCGGGATCACGAACTAGGCGCACGTCATTGAGACGAATGGCTTCATTAAACAGCTCAAGCCCTGCTTCGGGGGCCCCTTCGTCAACTGACATCTCCCCGAGACTACTTAGTACTTCAGCCAATGTCACCGCTGCCGCGGCGTTGTCAATGTCAGCATCAACAAGTGGACCCAAGAGTTCTCGCGCTCGAATCAGATACTGCCCAACCTCTTCTTTCGATTTTTGAAGATCATACACACTAGCAATTTGCAAATAGCATCTGGCAAGCGAATGGGCATGATGCCAAACAGAAGGTTCACTTGCGCGGCTGGCTTCGAACATGCTTGCAGCTTCAGTAAGCCGCTCTATGGCCACATCGTAACGATTGGTTATCTTCGCAATATTGCCAAGGTCAAGAAGTGATTCAGCCAACACCTGCCGACAGTAATCACTTGTATTCGGAAATTCAATCGCACGTCGTGCCAACTCGTTGGCTGTTTTCAACTCATTCTCAGCCTCACGCCACTTGGAATAACTCATCGAAAGCAAGTGCATGCTGTACCGCTTATGCGAATAGGCAAGCTGTGCAAGCCACTCAGGGGCATTGGGTTCATCCTCGAGAATCTCATGCCAGCCGCCGATCGCTTCAAGGACAAAAGCATTCGCTTGATCGATATTATTGAACGCGTATTCTATCGCGGACTGCAACATTCGCGTCTTTGTTAGAGCAATGCGCGATTCACTTGAGCATGCGACACCGGTAGGCATTTGTGAGTAAATGGATGCAGCCCGCTTTGCAGATTCACGGGCTAAAGTCAACTCGCCGTTGTGCAGAAGTAGATGTGCTAGATTTTGACAACAGTTCGCGACATCAAGCTGGACGCTTAGATCGTTTTGTTGCCCCTCGGACAATTTCTCAAATTCCCCGATCGCCAAGTGGTAATAGTCGACAGCCTGACCGGGGGTATCAATTTCTTTGGAGAGCTCAGCCAGTCGACGATAGGCTTGTGCCAGATCCAGCCTTGCCAGTCCTGAAGTGCCCCGACGTTCCAGCAACTGTTCATGAAAATCGACGGCTGTCGAAAGCAGTCCTTTGCGCAATGGACGCAGGTCCTCTTTGTTCAGCCTCAAGTCTTCACTCACTCGGGTGCCAAAGCTGTCGACCGCTGCAATCGCCAAGCGTAAATTCTCCTGGGCGTCAGCAAGGTTGGCTTGCGACTGCCGGTGGAGTCTATTGGCACGCACC
>JBGSUV010000011.1:0-112572 GCA_041753315.1 Pirellulaceae bacterium
TACGTCCCATAGCTCATAAACTCCTCATCATCAGAAACCGAAAAAATCATTTCCCTACTTACTACTGACGGAGGAAATTGCGATTCCTTACTCGCGCGCAGAATTTTTTTCCAAAGTTTTTAGAGGATTGGTAATTACCGATAAATTCTCTGTGGCAGAGAGCTTTTGCAAATCACAACGGTCAATCGAATCCACAGCAGGACTACTCTGGAAAGAGCGATAAGCGAGTGAGGCGGTCCAGGTTGGAGAGGAAATGAACAGTGAGTGTGTCCGGTGTGCCTGAGTTTCTAATGTGTGTCCCCGAGTGACTTGGTTGTTGGGCTGTGTCAGGTGTGTCCCCAAGTGCTGGGGCAATGCTGGGGTGTGTCCCCAAGGGTGCCAGGGGCAATGCTGGGGTGTCTCCAGGGGTGCCGAAGATACTGGTGTGTGTCCCCGCGTAGCCGCGCTGGTGTGTGTGTCCCCGCGTAGCCCGGGGTAGCCAGTGGACGGCAGGGCGGCTCGGAGCGCGACGGCCGAACTCGCAACTAGATAGGTAGTTTGTAATGGCTAAGGCGAGGGACCAATTTCTGTAGCTGGTCAGTCGGCACGACACTCAAGAACGATCTGCCCAAAAATTCAATCAGCCAATCGTCCTATGTGCCCGATAGGTCGTCCAGTCCATTTGCATAGGGACATCTTTGCGGGTTTGACACATGAGTCGCGTCACTTTAAAATAGACTGAGTAGCAAGACGCTCTGGCAATGGTTCCGGCAGTACTCTCATGGTGAGAGGGACTGACCCGCTTTCGCCGGCCTGAGCACGTGACTGTACGAACCTAAAGGTCGACAAAACCCGAAGCGTTTCGTTTTTCTAATAGTCACGCCACTTCCTGACAGAAATGTAGGTAGCGATGTTCGGTCTCGGAATGCAAGAATTACTGGTGTTCATGGTCATCATTCTGGTCGTTTTTGGTAGTTCACGACTCCCCAGCCTAATGAGAAATCTCGGCCGCAGCGCCAACGAATTTAAGGCGGGTATGAAAGATCCAGTGGGTCAAAACCTGGAAGAAGACGACGATGTAAAGAACAAAGAGTAGCCAACCTGCTTCGTAACTGGTGCTTTGGCAATCAATAGTCAATATCAATCAATATCGATGTGTCTATTGTTCTAGCTTGGCAGAAAGGTTTCCTCGAATGTTTTCAAGCTTTGGCTATACGGAGATGCTCCTCTTTGGAGTCATCGCGCTTATGCTTTTTGGCAGTCGACTACCCGACGTGGCTCGAAACTTTGGACGTACCTACCGCGAACTGCGGAAGAAGGTCGATGATTTTCAACGTGAATTTCGGGAATGGGACAAAGTCGATACGACTCCGAACAAGTCGCTGCCGAAGTATAGTTCCGACGACGAAGTCAAACGTGTCGAACCGAGTGCGCCGAAGTTCATTCCGCCACCTGACGATGAAGACGACTAAGGCTATTCTCCTTTGCCAACCACGATATCACGCGTGACTCGTTGAATGCTGCTTTGGCGTTCGCCGAGTCCTTGGAGTTCTTGTAAAAGTTCACCTTCACCTGCCTGTCCAACCGGATCCGTTGGATCGGCGAGCATTTCAGAAAGGGCGGAAGTGCGTTTATTGATCCGAACTTGAAGCGTCCGGATCAGTCGCAGCTCTGCCAGTTTATTCACCAAGGGCTGTTCACCTTGTTCGCCCTGTTGCTGCTGTTGGCCTTGCTGAGCATCCTGTTTTTTCTTCTCATTATCTTTCTGTACCTGCACCAGCGCTTGCACCATCTCTTCGAGCGAGCTGACAATTTCTTCTTCGATGACAATTGTTAAACGTCCAACATCAGCGACTTCCAAGCGATCAGCTACTTTGGCAATATCGATATTGACCTGTTCAATCGCCTCCGGAAACGCGGCGCTCGACCCTTCTTCGCGCAACAGGAGGTGTGCGCGTTGCCCTTCGTCCAAAATCTTGCGCTGATCGCGCGATAACGCACTCGCCCGAATTTCGACTTGGCGAGTCGCATCGCCACCAGAAATTTCATTCAGCCGTGAGGTTTCTTCCAACACTTTGGACTGCATGTCTAACATGCGGCGAAGTCGAGTCTCGAGCGATGCCAACGAGCGTTCGATCTCCTCTTCGCGCAATTGCCGCAGGATTTCTTCCAGTTCTTCGATGGCTTCACGTAGTTTGTCTTCCGCTTCAAGTTGCTTTTCAACCGCTTCATCGCGTTTGGCATCTTCGAGTTGTTGCTGAGCTTCCTTCATGCGCTCTTTGGCTTGCTCAATGCGTTGCCTGGCGCGCTCCGTAGGGTCAGTGGGCTCAGGTGGAGTAGAATTCTCGTTCCCTGGTTGCGATTCACCAGACTGTCCCGGTGGTGACTGTCCCGGTGGTGATTGACTCGGTGGTGATTGACTCGGTGGTGAGTCGCTTGGCTGGGATTCGCCGGATTGAGGTGGTGTCGCGGGCGAGTCAGTTAGCTTTGCTGGATCGGACTGCGACTCAGTTGGCTCCGTACCCTGCTCACCCTGTTTCCCCTGCTCGCCCTGTTTCCCCTGCTCACCCTGATTCCCCTGCTCACTAGGAAGCTGCTCTGATGAGTCCGACGGTTGAGTTTCGTCCTCCGGTACAATTTCAGTCGATTCGCTATTTCCGTTAGGTGGCTCCGGGGGGGCATTTTCGCGGGGTTGCCCTGTATCAGAGGGCGGGGAGCTATCGTCTGGTGTTTGCGTTGGGCGGTCACCTTCTAAGTCGCGACCGATCTCTTCCGCTTTCTGTGCAAGTTTGTCCTGATCGCTGGCAGCTTGTTGCTGATCTTGACCACCTTCGGTGCGTCCTCGCAATGAGCTTTGTAGTCGGAGCAGTCGATCGGTCTCTTCGATCCAACGTCGAACTTGGTCACGTTTCTCACGCACTCGTTCTTCACGATTTTCGCTCTGCAGCAGTTCGAGTAGTCGCTTTAGATTTTCGCGACTGTTCTTTTGCAATTCAATGGCTTCGGTAAACTGCTTCTGCTCAAGGTTAGTAGCCGCCTGCGCAAGCAGATCGCTGAGTTGGACTTGTTTGCTCAGTTGCACCGCTTGCTGAAGCAGCGCCGCGCGTGTGGGGTTTTCTGCTGTTTCCAATTCTGCCGAACGTAATAGAAGGGCTTCCAATCGTGAAAAACGACCGGCCACTTCCTTTTGGCTTTCTGCAAGTGGTTCAGTTGCCGATTGGGCGGGACTGCTTGGTGCATCCTGCGCCCGGAGCGGGCCACCTTTGCCGTAGAATAGGCCGATCAACAGCCCTAAAAAAACTACGACGTTGGTGCGAGTTAATTGCATAGCAAATGCATTTGTCATGGTTATTCATCACCCGCAAATTGGCAGGTCACTTGAGTAAATCAAGTATTCGAGCCTTTTGTTGTTCTTCAGTTTCGTTGAGCAGACTCTCTTGATCTTCCAACAGTGTGCGCACCAAGTCAACGATTTCGTTAAAGGATTCTATATCAAGCATATTGGATTTAATTGATTCGAGCGCATCGAGCACATGATTGAGAGCCGCTAAAGAGGCTTGCGTCTGCTCGAACCCTTGGTCTGATAGGGTGGCCGTTTGCAGTTCTGCGAGCTTGCGGTTGAGTGTCTGATACTCATTAGCAAGCAGATTTACCAAAGGATCGTGGACTTTCTCCCTTAAGCGATTTTGACGGTCGTAGCTATCAATTCGATTATTTAGAAGCTGCAGGCGAAGGTTTTCAACCCGATTTGCCACGCCACTCAATTCCTGCTCCGACTTATCACATTGTAATTGACTTTGTTGGGCACGCAGGACCGCCATGCGACGGCGCTGCGCGCGTAGTTCTTCCGACTTGTCTGCGTCTGGTTCTTCTTGAACAGCGATGGTCGGCTGCTCAAAACTACTTCCGAGCTGTTCAAGCACTTCGTCAACTTGCTTCAGTTCTTCGATTATCAGTTCGAGGCGTTGTCGCAATTCCAGCTCTTGTCGATCAAGCAAGACCAGTAGTTGATCAGCGGTGACGACAGCCAACTGCAGCGGCTGCCCGCGTCCAACATGTTGTTGTTCATCAAGATCAAAGTAATCACGAGCGGAAACTACTAAACCCAAGGTTGAATCGGGCGCTAAAGAAAACCCCTGTTCTGCGGCGGCTTTTTCGAGGTCGATGTCCGTCTGAAGTTCACCATCGTTTGCGACAACCAGCGGCAGGGAGATCGGCTCCGATTCATTGATCGCTAATTCGACCGCCACTTGTGCAATGCCGTTGTCATCTGTCGCTGTCCCACGAATCGGCAAAATGGCATTGGGTGTGATGGCTGTACCAATTCCCGCCAACGTCGACTCGACTTCCGGCGGTAGGTCTTCAAGTACGGTAATCACATATCTCAGGATTTGATCCGACGACAATCCGAACTTGTCAATCAACCGGATTTCGATGAGTTGGCTATGTCGGATTTCGCCGAGTTCAATGCGAAACTGATCTTGCTCCGGTGACACCGTTTGGATTGGTGCAGGCTCGGAACTGTTCGTGTCTGAGGATTGGGAGCTACCAGTGGCTGAGTTGCGTTGGGTGAAGTCGACTTTGCTGAGTTCGCAGTTGCCTTGCCCGATCAACGTCAATTCAGTGCCTTGAGGAACGCGCAGGCCGGAGCGGTAGGCTACGATCTCTTCGGCAGGTCGGCTAGATAGACTGTCTCGCAAGTAACGAGGATATCGCAGGGCAAGTTTGAGCTCCGTTACTACTGCAGGCTCTACCACTCGCAATTGCAAATCGCGCAGTCTCGCGTCGAGACCAATGACATCCAATTCGATGTCTTCAGAAATTCCATCTAGCGGTGAGCCATCTAACGTAAATTGTTGCCAACCGTCGCGTGGACTACCGACGCGTCGCAAATTGGCGCGACCACGAGCACCATCCGCCGATCGATAGAACAACGTGCAGACTTCCGGAACTTGCTTTGCCTGGGCGTTCGCAGAGATTTGCAGCAGCGCCGCTGCACCCGCCGGGATATGTACGATCCCTGAATCACCAAACGGCAACATGACGCGGTCAGCCGAGAGTTGTCCACTAAACGTGGGAAACTGCAACTGTACTCCATCCGCTCGAAGTTCGGCAACCCGCGGCCAGGGAACGTTAGAAAGCGTAAACAATCGCTGAGCCCAGAGTCCGAGCCATAGAGGCATGGAAATGGCGGTAATGATGGTGATCAACAGTCCGAAGACGACCGCAGTGCCGCTGGCCCAGATGGGCTGCCAGTTGAAGAGGGTTACAGGTTCAACCTTTTGTATTCGCTGGGAGACTGAGCCGCGCACTCGCTCAAGCATCGCTTCATGCAATTCAGGATTCGATACTTCCGTTTGTTGTTTGCTCGTCAACTCGACAGTCGTTACCAGTTCGTTGTTCATCTCGGGATAGTGACGTTCGATCAGCAGAGCAAGCGAACGATCCTGCAAGCGAGTTAGTAGACGGGGTAGTGTCCAGCGAACGAGTATCCACATTCCGCCTAAACCCATGGCAGCCAGCATTCCGGCGCGCAGCCAAGCTGGCGTTTCGCTGGAGCCGGCTTTGACCGGCAGGTAGTCTACCAGCGCGCCTGCCCAAAAGACGATGAGCAGCCAGCCTACAACTAGCAGTGTTGTCTGCGCAGCGACATAGCTGCGAAGCGTGCTTCGTATCGCCTGCAACTTGTGCTCAACGGGTCCGGGTAACTGTGGCTTATGAACCATCGTATTTCAAAACAGAGTTAATTATGCCAAGCGATGAAGTCGCCGTGACAACCATTCTAATGACAAACAACCAGCGATCAGTGACATCAGCCAGCCGAGCCATCGCAACTGAAAAACACGGTCGGGGGCTCCAGGCAGGTAGGCAACTTGGTCTTGGGATTCAATGGAGTCGATGACGTTCTTGCGATCATCACTCGATTGCATTGCAGCTTCGATCCCTTTCCAATATGTGCCACCGGTCTCGATGGCCAACTGCGAAAGAAGGATGTCATCGCGTTCTCCATGCTGCATTTCCATGGCAGGAATCTTCGCTTGAATCTCTGTGGTGAGGACCTCTTCTGACGCGATCCCGCCGAGTTGAAGTTGCACGCGATATTGCCCTGCGACCAGGATTGGAAACTGGCCCGTGTAGACTCCCGGCTGGGAGCCATCCGCCAGTGGACGCAGCACCAGCGGTAGGTTGCGGCCTTGTGGGTCAAGCAATCTCGCCATGACTTCGCTTTGCACCAGAGGTTCGTAGCGATCGTTTTTCAATACTGCACGTACCGTCACTTGTTCACCCAATAGCGCTTCTTCACGGTCGACGAGCAACACTCCACGGTCGGAATCCAGTAATAGCCGCCCTTGCGAAATCCATCTTACAAGTTTTGTATAGTATCGATCAAAATACTGATCCCCTAAACTTCGCAACCGCCAAAGCTCGCCACCACCTTGAAAGACAACTCGACCGGAACCATAAAACTGGCTCGCAATATAAATTGGTTGTTGTCCGTTGATGGCGGCGGTAGGATCGGTGAACAGCGCCAGCGCTTTTGCACCAGGTTTTAACTCGTAAGCCGAATAAAACGTATGCACCCCTTCGAACGTTTGCCAAAGTACCTGGCTCGATTCAGGATCATCGTTAAGCCAAAGAAAGTCGGTTTGCCTTCCCTCAGGCGTCAACTGTAGTTGCCAAGCCTTTTCCGATTCCGCTCTGCCTGCGGCAAGAAGCGTACTTCCGCGTTGATCCAAAACGACGGGTGCAAGCGATCGCAAATACTGTGAACGAACGCCTTGCGCGGAGCGAGAAATCCATTTCGGCATCTCGACACTGCCTGCAACAAGTAGTAATCCGCCAGCTTGTTGGGCGACCCACTGTTCCACTGCCTTGACCGATTCATCGGGCACCTTTGTCCAATCAGCATCAAAGGCGAGAATTGCATCGTATTCACTAAGTGCCGTTCGATCTGCTGGGAATTCGCTCAAGAGCTTTTGCGCTTCTTGACTGGTCAACGGACCACCCGTTTGCAACAGCACGTGCGAATCAACATCTTTGTCGCGATAGAGCAAGTTTCGTGCAAACTGATATTCACGAGTCGGGCCGCCGGCGAAGACCAGGACGCGATTTTTTCGTTCGATCACTTCGACGGTGGTCGTCATGGAATTGTCATTTGGGTCCGCATCGTCTGCCAATGGAATGACCTTTGCCGCATACTGCCACTGGCCAACCGATTTGGGTTCCAATTCGAAACGGGCGGTCGCAAGCGTTCCATCAGCTGGAATCTCGATCTGCTCTTCAGTCTCGATCGACAACGAATCAAGACTCGCATCCTTCGAGCCCGAGAGCACTTGAACAGTTACGATGCGACCCGCGTAGCCAGAAGAGCCGACGAGGGCGGTTAGCGGAAAGCGGTCTCCAGGGTAGAGACGCCTGGGCAAGTCGATTTCGACGAGTTCGACATTGGGTGGACTGCGTTCAGAGCCCATACCGATGACATACAAAGGAACCCTCGCGTTTTGTGCATTGGCAACAATCGACGTGGGTTCCAAGCCGGCGTTGCTGCGGCCGTCGGTCAACAGGATGACGCCAGCCAGTGGATTTCCTAGCTCGCGATCAAGTACCGCTTTGATTGCATCACCGATTCGAGTTTCGATGCCGGCGGGTTGCAATGTGCTAGCCCAATCCTCTGGAACGGATTGCACCGATGAACCTTCAGTGGCTTCATCGGCAGCATCGTCAAACTGCCCAGAGATTTGTGACAACGGAGGTAGATCGCTACCAAAGAGCGCTGCCAATGGGTATCGCGTGGTGGGAACGATCGCCAAGGAAGAGAGGCCAATGGCTGCGATGGCAAGGATCGAGCCAGACAAGAGTGACCAAGCTCCTGGTCGCCAATCGCGTGCACCGCCAAGTTGCGCTGTGAGCGAGATCGCTAGCAGAACCACAGCCACTAGCCCCACAGTACAGGAGATTAGCATGATCAGTCGGGCTCGCGACAAGCTCTGTTCGTCTTCCACGTTGGCCACTTCTTCGGGCGTTGCTCCAGGCAGTGATTTTTCAATGGCTGCCACGGCTATTGGCCGCGGCGACGAGTCAAATCGATAGACACTCACCTGATGTTTTTGTGCGAGCTGTTCCAGCAGTGGGGATTGTCCAATCAACAACGCGGCTTCCTCGGCCCGTGTCATCCGGCTGGCAACACCCGATTCGGTTGGCGTGCCCGGAAGCGACATACTTAACGAAGTATCTACGAGCACGGCAACGCGTGAGTCGCGTACAACGCGTTGTTCTGTTCGGCGGTCAAATTGAAAAAAATAGAGCAAGAGCCCGGTGAATGCTGCAAGTCGAAGCAACATGAGTGCCCAGCCGACCGGTCGCCTATGTTCGATCGAGTCGCGTCGATACCAAAACGTGACAAAAACGCCAATCAGTGCAATCGTCAGCGCAACAATTAACCAGTGCCACCATTGGTCAAGCTGTTCGACTCGCGCCCATTGGTAGATCACTCGAGTTTCTGCAAAAAGTGACATCAGCGGGTTGCTCCTACGAAACGCGGAGCATGATAGCTGGCAGAGTATGCGAGCAGCTGTTCGACGAGCAACAGGATCGTCAACACGGCCATAAGTAGCGTACTATGCGCCGCATCTTGTGTATTTAGACCCGCGCCGCTGATCGCATCTGCAGTTTTGATATCCAACTTGATACCTTGCAATTTGCGTTCGAGCTCGTTGGGAGCAATTCGTGAAAGGTCGCCTTCGACGGCTGATACATTGTGAGCAAAATTGGTCACACGGTTTTCTCCTTCACCAGTCACCATCCACGATTCAAAGATGCCCGGACGGAGCATGGCATCAATCAAGTCGCGATCCATCGACTCAAGGTCGATTCCCAGAGACAGTTTCGATACATTTCCATTATCGCTAATGTCCAACGGCCGCTGCAAACGGAGTCGCATACCTTGATCTCTCGCCGGGAAAACGATTTCCGCGTCGGGCAACATCGTTTCACCCGCAGTTGCAACCTCAATCGAACTGCTCACCGGTGCGCTGGCAGGTTCATGGCGGAAGCTGCCGAGATAGCCTAAAGAGCGAAGAGCAAGCACGACAAACGTCGGATCCTGTGCCCAATTGCTCCAGTCGGGAGTTAGGCCGGTTAACATCGCCAGCGCGCGTCCTTCGCCAAAGCCATGTTCCAACAACAGCGGGGTTCCTCCTGGACCAGTGGCCACCACTGCAATCCTTGGTCGAGCAACTGAGTCGATCGTAGGGGAGAGCAGATTGCGAATTTGTAGCAAGAAAAACGGGGATGAGGAAAGTTGAAGCATGGGAGCCAGGATGGGATGTTCCGTTGCAGCCACTTGTGGCTCTGCCGCCCCCACTGTTGAATTCACTTCCGTAATCGACGACAATTCGACAGGAAAAATCCCCTCTCCATCACGGTAGAGTGACTCGTTGACAAAGTTGATATTTGTATTGCGACCACAAACAAAAAATAGTCCACCTCCGTCGCGGCAGAATTTCTCGAGCTTGGCTACTGCTTGGTCATCGATCCGCGGGACATCGAGCAAAGCGACCACGTCGTATGCGTTGAGTGCTTCCTGTGGCATGTCGCGCAACAGTCCAGCATCACCTTTTTCAATCGCCATCCCCGTTTTTAATCGCGAATCGGGGTTGACCACGGTTTCGAAGTAAAACGCGTTGGATTGTTGCACGTCACCGTCGACCAACAAGACTCGTTGCGACTGCTGGATCCCGATCACGCACCAACGCCGGTTGTCAACGTTTAGAACATCTTCGGGCAATGTTGCTTCGACGACATGGTCTCCTGGGCTACTGAAGATCACTTGTACCTGCCGCGTAACCGCTTCGCCCGCACCGATTTGTTCAACAACAATGGGTGGCAGATCGATTGGTTGGCCAGAATAGGCTTGTTCAAGCTGGGGTGTCACGGCGCCGCTTGGATAGGAAATGGTGCGGATCTTGACAACAAGGTTTTTTGCAGGCTGCGCCGACTGATTTCGGATTTGGACACGAACCATGAGTGGTACGCCCGCTGCCCATACCTCCTGCTCAGGTTCCAACGAAGTGATGGAAAGGTTGTTGCCTGAGTCTTGTCCGCAATCGATCAGCTGAATTGTCGCGTCGTTCTGCGTTAGAGTCAGCAACTTGTTGCGTAGCTTTTCAGGTTCGCCAAACTCGTTTCTGCGCAGATCGGTAATTAAATAGATCTTTGCGTTCTCGTCGGTGTTATTAAGGATCGAGGGTGTAATCAATTCCAGTGGCGTATCCGGTGACAATTGCAAGGCAGTGGGTTCAGTGGCGTTGAGCCGGTCAAGCAGACGTGTTGGGTCGCGGGGCACGGTCTGTGCGATCAGGTCAGCGGCGGCATCGATGCGGAGTTTGGCGTCTTCGCTGTTACGATTACGATTGGCCAACGCAGCGCGACTCCAGCGCACCAACGTGATTTGGTGTTGACCTGGTTGTCCGGCAATCGAGCGGACCAGCCCACTGAGCGCTTGAAGTCCATGGTTATAGGCCGATTGCTTCGCATCGCGTTCGGCCATCGAATAACTATCGTCTAACAAGACGTAGTGATGTGTTGTTTGGCTCCCAAACCAACTCAACCACTGCGAGTTGCTCACCCATTTTGCCAGCATCGCGACCAACAGCAGCATCACGAGCATACGGGCGGCAAGTAGTATCCACTGTTTGAGCATGACCCAACGGCGGTTGCGTCGGTAACTCTCCAGCAGAAATTCCATCGCAGCCCACTTTTGCTTGCGGTGCCGGAGCATATTGATCAGGTGTATCAATATTGGTACACCGACCAACAAGAAACCCCAAGTCAGTGGCTGGAATAAGAATTGCATAAGTCGTATTGATAAAAGTTTACGTTAAAATTATCGGCGAACCGTGTGCATACGGTCGTTAAGGATTTTGGCCAAAACTGCGTCGGGAGCATCACTGGTTCGCACCAATAAATAGTCGCTTTTGGAGGCTGCACAGGCACGGCGAACGCGGTCCAAAAAGCCTTCGAGTGCCTGCATATAGCCGTCGCGCAGCGCGCGTGGGTTGCAGGTCAAGTGGTCGGACGTCTCCAGTCCTTCAAAGCGCGTTGGGTCAGCAAACGGAAAATCAAGTTCATCGTCATCCAGGACGTGTAGTACCATGACGTCATGGCCGGCGCGCCGCAATGTTTCAATCCCCTTGAGACAACTTTGTTCCGCTCCCAGCAAGTCGCTGATTAAAACCATCAAGCCTCGTCTTGGAAATGTCTGAACGACGTCGCGAAACACGTTGACGAGCTCCGTCTTTTCCGCTGGTTTCGTGTTTTCGAGCGAAGCGAGAATATCTGTCAGGTGGCGTTGGCTGGTTCGTAGGGGCACGCGAGCGCGAATCTTATTGTCAAACATGACGCTGCCTACCGCGTCTTGTTGCTTCAAAACCAACAGGGCCAGACAGGCGGCCAACGTCGAAGCGTACTCGAACTTGGATACTGACCGACCGGTATAACTCATGCTCTCCGAGCTATCGATGAGCAGCGAACAGCGCAAGTTTGTATCTTCTTCATACTGTTTAATTACGAGTCGATCTTGGCGCGCCCAGACCTTCCAATCGACGTGTCGCACATCATCGCCAGGTACATACTGACGGTGCTGTACAAACTCGACCGATTGTCCGAAATAGGGACTACGGTGTGAACCTGATAGAAATCCTTCGACGATATGACGGGCCCGCAGTTCCAGCCTCGCAACCCGCTTGACCGCCTCAGGAGGCAAAAATCTTTTGGAAGCGGGCATCGCGGGTCAATTCATCCTCGGCGGTTGGTGTTTCAGAAATCAATTGATCGATGACATCATCGGTCGTAATTCCATCGCTTTCTGCTGCAAACGTCACAACCATGCGGTGTCGCAACACAGGCTTGCACAATTGCTGAATGTCTTCGACCGTTACATGCGTTCGGCCATTGAGTAGCGCACGAGCTTTGCCACCGAGTACAAGGAACTGAACGGCCCGCGGTCCAGCACCCCAGCCGATTTGTTCATTCACAAAAGCGGGTACGCCGATCGATCCGATGCGAGTTTGTCGCACGATGGCCAATGCGTAACGAATGACGTGGTCAGCGACGGGTACGCTGCGCACCATGTCCTGCAATTCCAGGATTTCGGCGCCGCTCAGTACGGGATCGAGAGTGGTCGTAACACGCGATGTCGTGCGCCTCGCTACTTCCAATTCCTCGTCAAACGTGGGGTAGTCGACGAGGACCTTGAACATGAAGCGATCTTGCTGCGCTTCCGGCAGTGGATAAGTTCCTTCTTGCTCGATCGGATTTTGGGTGGCCAAGACAAAAAATGGATCGCTCAGTTGATGCCTGACGCGTCCAACGGTCACCTGTCGCTCCTGCATGGCTTCGAGCAGTGCGGCTTGCGTCTTGGGCGGAGTTCGATTGATTTCATCCGCCAAAATGACGTTGGCGAATAACGGGCCTTCCATGAAACGGCGCTGCAGTCCGCCTCCCGGCTGCTCCTCAATCACTTCTGTTCCGGTAATGTCCGCAGGCATCAAGTCAGGCGTAAACTGTATTCGGCTGAACGAGAGGCTCATGGTCCGAGCCAAAGTGCTGATCATCAAGGTTTTGGCCAGTCCCGGAACCCCTTCGAGCAAGCAATGACCGCGACTGAAGATGCTAATCAATAATTCGTCGACTACATCGCGTTGCCCAACGATAACTTTGCTCAACTGTTCGAGAATGTTCTCACGAGCGGCTCGCAGTTTTTCAATCGCTCCGCTATCTACCAACGCACCAGAATTCGGCTGGTTCCCGTTTCCGTGGTTCATGCAGCTTCCCTATGTAGAAAGGTTTTCCAACCCAATAGTCTGAGACACTTTTATCAGAATTGCTAGCCCCCGTGCAGTCTTGCTCGATCTGATCGCCATGGAATCGAAACATGGCCACTACGATTCACCTCAGCCGACTTTCGATAGATTCGAAAAGCAAATGACGAGAGACTTCCTATGCAGACATGGGTATTAACTATTTTACGTCGTCCGCCGACTGATTGCGCTAGTGCTTTGTCCAGATTAAATTTAGGGTTTGCCATAGCGGAAGTCGTCAAGACTTTCGGTGATTGATGACTATTTCGAAACTCTTGACGAGTTCCGCTACCCTAAAACTAAGCTGTAGCAGATTAATGGGCTTCCAACCAATTGGCTCCCACCCCCGATTCCACGACCAGGGGCACGGCCATCGGCAAGACCGTTGACATGGCCGTCACGATCCGTGGCACGACCACTTCTTGCTCTTCCTTAGCCATATCGAAAACAATTTCGTCATGTACGGTCAGCAACATCTTAGTGCGAAAACTCCCCTCCTTCAGCAGGTGGTGGACGCGGATCATGGCCAGTTTCAGAATATCTGCCGCCGTGCCTTGAATTGGGCTGTTCATCGCCAATCGCTCAGAGGCACTGACCACCGTACGGCTGCGCGAGTTGATGTCGCGGAGGTATCGACGTCGTCCGGTCTGGGTTTGTACATAGCCGTGTTCTTTGGCGAAGGCAATGGTGCGATCAATATAGGCGCGCACGCCCGGGTACTCCGCGAAGTAGTTCTTGATCAGTTCCTGTGCTTCACCTCGCGGAATATTCAGTCGTTGCTGCAAGCCGAAGGCAGAGATGCCATAGATGATTCCAAAGTTCACCGTTTTTGCCTTGTCGCGCATCTCTCGCGTTACGGCCTCGAGCGGTACTTTGTATACTTTGGCCGCCGTCACGGCATGGATGTCGGTACCTTGTCGAAAAGCTTCAATCATCGCTTCGTCGCCGCTTAGGTCGGCCATCACCCGCAGTTCGATTTGCGAGTAGTCGACGGAGAGGATTGCGTAGTCGTCGTCGCGCGGCACAAACGCAGCGCGGATTTCGCGCCCACGTTTCTTCCGGATTGGAATGGTTTGCAGATTGGGTTTGTCTGATTGCATCCGTCCGGTAGCCGTCCACGTTTGTTCGTAGTGCGTGTGCAGGCGGCCGGTCGCCGGATTGACACTCAGCGGCAACTGATCAACGTAAACGCTCTTGAGTTTAACTGCGTTGCGATAGTCCAAAATGTCGGCGATGATCTGATGGCGGCCGGCCAAACGGTCGAGTTCAGTCTCGCGCGTCGAGTACTGGCCGGTAGCCGTTTTCTTGGGATTGTTTTCTAATTGCAGTTCATCGTACAAAACCGTTCCCAATTGTTTGGGGGAATCGATGTTGAATTCGTGACCGGCTAAAGTAAAAATTCGTTCCCGCAGTTCATCGATTTCAGCGGTTAGCGTAACCGAGAAACGCTGGAGCGCTTCGATGTCCAGCCGAATCCCTGTGTGCTCCATATCCACCAAAACTTGGATCAATGGACATTCCACTTCGTAGCAGACGCGACTCACTCCCTGAGATTCAATGTCTGGTCGGATGGCGTTGGCCAACTGTAATGTGATGTCAGCGTCTTCACACGCATATTTGGAAATTTTCTCGATTGGTACGTCACGCATGTTGGCTTGCGTTGGACCGGGTGCACCGATTAACTCGGTTATTTTGATTTTGGTATAGTTCAGGTACAGTTTAGCCAAATAGTCGAGTCCATGCCGCATTTCAGGCTCTTTCATCGAGTGGGCGAGCATCGTGTCGAACAGTTCACCTTTCACCTCGAAACCGTGCCATTTCAGCAATTCGCAATCGTACTTCAGGTTATGACCAACTTTGCGAATCCGATCGTTTTCAAAAACCGGCCGAAACTCCTCCAATATCGCTAGCGCTTGACCTTCTGGGCAGACGACGTAATACGCTTCGTTTTTCTTTATCGAGAAGGAAATTCCGAGCGGTAGCGCTTGACGCGGCTGAATGCTAGTCGTTTCCGTGTCAAAACAGAACTCGCTAACCGCAAGCAATTTGGCAATGAGTTCCTGCCGCGATTCGGCGGTAGTCAGCGTGGTATATTTGTGCCGAACGTCGTCCAGTGCTAGTTCGTCCGACATACCGTCGAACAATGAAGCTTGGATTTCAGCTTCACGTTTTTCGCGTACCACGGTCGCACGACTGGCTGACGAGGAAAATGAATTGCCAAACAATCGCTTCCCGAGTGTATCGAATTCAAGATCACTCAAAAGCGCCTTGAGCTTGCGTTCGTCGTAGGACTTCCAGCGAAACGAATTGATGTCGAGGTTGTGCGGGACATCGAGCTGAATGGTGACCAGTTGTTTGGACAACAACGCTTGCTCAACATTTTCTTGAATGCGTTCCTTCTGCTTTCCTTTAAGTTGATCGCTGCACGCAATCAAGTTTTCCAGTGAACCGAAGTCGGCAACCAGTTTCTGAGCCGTCTTGGGGCCAATTCCTGGCACACCTGGGATGTTGTCACTTGCGTCTCCCATCAACCCCAGGACGTCGATTACCTGGTCAACACGACTTACTTCCCATTTGGCTAAAACTTCAGAAACGCCTAGCAATTCAAACTCTGAACCTTTACGTCCAGGCTTCCAGACATGCACGTTTTCCCGCACAAGCTGATCATAGTCCTTATCGGGCGTAACCATCAGAGTATCGAACCCAGCGTCAGCAGCTTGATGAGCCAAAGTCCCGATGATGTCATCCGCTTCGTATCCAGGTATACGAATGCAGGTGATGTTGAATGCATCGAAGAGTCGATCGATCCAAGGAAGTTGTGATGCGATGTCTTCAGGCATCGCGTCGCGCTGGGCTTTGTATTGCGGAAAGGCGGTGTGTCGCGCCGTCGGCTCGGAGGTGTCAAAAGCGGCCGCCAAGTGTGTCGGTTCTTCCCGACGAATGATATCGAGCAGCGTGTTGGCCACACCAAAAATTGCAGATGTACAGTTGCCCCCAGAGGTAAACCGCGGGCTGCGAACGAGCGCAAAATGGGCGCGATAGATCAACGCCATCGTGTCTAACAGGACTAGTTTTTTAAGAATTGGTTCGTCGTCGCTTGCCGCCATCGCCGCTGTCCCTCGTTTGGAAAATGTTGAGGGATGAATCTATAGGCAATTGGGCTAATGATCAATGAGTAGGTCATGTGCACTGCGTGTACGCTACCAGATTCACAACGTAACCGTTCAAATGCAGAACAATTGTCCACGATTGTTCTGTACCCAGACTTGAGGCAACCGTCACACGGAACAAAACAATTGGGGACAATTGTTCCGCATTGCCGTGAACGGTTTCATCAAAGCCAACTATTGTTGGCTGAACGTCAAGCCCCGCAGACTGTCATCGCCGCTGTCGTCACGGACCGGCTCGAGAGAGCCTGTCAACACGAATCCATCAATTTGTGAGCGGGCTTGGGCCAACTGTGACTGCGCTTGCAACAACTGCAAATTCGCATCAAAAAAGGTCCGTCTCGCAATGAGCACTTGAATGAAACTTGTCTCGCCAGCTCGATAGGCAACTTCCGCAAGTTCAAGAGATTCTTCGGCGCTTGGAAGAATGTCACTGGTGTATGTCGTCACGGCTTGAAGCGCCGCATCGAACGAATTCGAGACGCGTGCCAGCCGTTCTTGCATCGCTTTTTCAATCCGGGTCGCATCAAGGACGGCGCGGCAGTATTCGGCTCTGGCTGCGGCTATGTTGCCTTGATTCTTGTTAAATACGGGAATCGGAGCGCCAACTTGCAAGTTGATCATTCCTGAATCAGTAGCATTGTCGACGCCAGCGGCGATTTGCGCGGTAATATTCGGGATGGCTTGTACACCTTGACGACGCAAATTAGCTCGAGCTTGGCTGATTCTGGCTTGAGCGGCTTGATATTCGGGGCTCATCGAGACCATGCTTGCCCTGAGTTCTGTCCAGTCATTTGAGACTTCACTGCTTGGCAGCTCACCGGCCAACGTGAGTTGTGGAAGCAAAGCGCTACCAGTGATTGCGGACAATTCTCGCCAATTGGCCTCGAGAGCAATTTCAGCTTGCCGCATTGCCAACTCGATCTCATTCTTCTGCACTTTGGCTTGCAACAGATCGATTCTCGTCCCTTCTTGCGCTTTTAACCTGAGCTCTGCCAACTCAAGTCCTTTGTTGGTCACGTTGCGGAACTCGCGGATCAGTCGCAACCGCTCTTGAGAAGCCAGCGCTTCATAGAACTTGATACGCACATCGGTGGCGACGCGCATCTTTTGTGTTTCAAGTTCAAAGAGTTGCGAGCGGACAGCTTCGTTGAGTACCTGGCGGTTCAACGCCAGTTTATCGCCAGTCACAAACTCTTGTTCGACAAAAGCTGTATGTTGATCCGTGCCTTGGTCGGCCAGTTGCATCGCTTGATATCCGAGGGTCGGGTTCGCGCGTAAGCCGACTTGGAATCGGTAGCCCGCTCCTTTCTGAGTTGTTGCCACTAGTTCTTGGATAGTGGGATTGTTGGCAAACGCTATTGCCTCCAGTTCGGCCAACGTCATGGTGCCTGCGTAGTTCGCGATATCAACGTTCACTTCGGCCGAAGTGATATCGGTGACCGGAGGGCCAACAGCTGCCTCTTGTGCAACCAACCGTCTGTCCGACGGCGACGACATAGGGTCAGAGAGTTCATCGCCGCTGGCAAGTACAACCTCGCTGCCCACTGGCTCGCCACCACTGCTTTCGGGCAACCCGTTAACTCCGCTGGCTAATAAGGCAGGAGTTGTTATCGCACGTTCGGAAGACTCATAGGAGGGAAGAACCATCGCCGGTGTATGAAGACCGCTAAACGGGCGAAACCAACGAGTTGGCTGTGCGCTACGATTCGCACATCCGCTGAATTCCGTCAACATACATGCGCAACTGATCAATGTGAGCGTTGGCCTGAACGCAATGCGGATAGCCAATTTCCGTCGCTGGCGAGTTGCCGCAGCGCGGCGCGACGAGTTTGGAGCATCCAACGAAAATGCAAAGTGCGGTTTTCGATTATTACAATTGCTTTTGCCTGCCACGGTGCCACCCAGTTGAGAGAAATTTCAACCATCTGAACAGCTTTCTTATCGGTTGCAAAAGCGGACGAAGCAATTCAATCGATAACTGCAGCGGCAGTACAGGCAGATACTTCAGAGTTTCCGATACACAGTCGGAACAACCGTAAAAGTTTGTGTGAAAATAATACTAGCACTTCACGAAGCCGCATCCCTCCTGACTCAGTCGAATCGCGTCTCGGCGAGACGCGACTAAATGTTCCTCATGCTTCGCGACTGCTTCAGTACACCGTATTGGGGTCCACTGGGGCAATGCGTCCGGGATCAACTCCCTCGAGAGTCGAGAACTCGACCCAGACAGGCATCTGCTCACTAACTTCGAGAGCGCGTTCGAGCGAAAGGTTGTATTTCTGCAAGAAATCGAAAACGCCTGCGCGACCGGTAAACTCGGTTGTTCCGCGAGCAGAGAATAGGATCATTGACCGCATCGACTGCCCCATCACATCGGTGGGTATATCAGTGAAGGCAAAACGAACCGATTCACGGTTGAGATGCGGCAACTGGGCATTACCTCCGTAAAAGTCGCCGACGATCAGCCAATCGTCCTCCTGTCGACCATCGTGCTCGATCGCTTGGATCAAGTTTGGCAGCAGTTCGCGTTCGCTCGAAGCTCGCGCTGGATCGATACGAATGTTGACAACTGAGAAAGTAAACGCGCGATCCTTGGGAACTCCCGTACAACGGAACCACGCGACCAAAGGATCATAAGTGACCAAATTCTCAGGGTCATCGACAGTGTAGAGTTGGTAGCGATCGGTCTCCACGCGTGTCGTATCAAATATAAACGCAAACTGTTCACGACCATTACCACTTCCCACCCGGGGACCAATCAAATAGTCATAACTGCGCCCCGACTGATTCAACCGTTCAACCAATAGCGGCAGAATATCATCGCGCGAGCTGGTAATTTCTTGCAATGCAACCACTTCATATTGGCGCAGTATTCGCACGAGTAACTCGACCAGTTCCGGCTTGGCGAGTTTTGCGGGGCCGAGTGCCTGCAGACTGAAGCTTGCAACTCGCAATCTCCGCGCAGTCGGTTGACCATGGCCGTTTTCCACGCCTTTGATGCCGACGTCAAGTGCGGCTGATTGCTGAGTGCTGGTCGAGAAAACAGAGTTCGGGACCGGATTTGCAGGAAGAGTGTTGGCGGCTTCAGTGCTACCGAGGTAGGTCGAATTGGATAGTCCAGCGGGCACCGAGATGGGAGTTGAGATTGGCAGCGACGGAAAATCGCCCGCTTGGTCTGCGTTAACAGCAGTCGCCTGTGCATTGGCCACGTCGCGATTGCTTTGCCACACAGAAAATTTTTCGGCCAAGCTGAGTTGATGACTCCAAGGCGGGCTTTGTGGCCCCATTTCTTGTGACAATGCCCCCGCCATCTGTGCAAAAGGCGCGTTGCCATAAATATCGCCCTGAAATTGCGAATTGAACGCATATGGGTTAGCTGCGTTGGGATCCATTCGCTCAGAAGTCGGGCGCGCTTCGATGCGCAAATTCTCTAACCCGCCGATTTGATAATTATTTGATGCATAGGCCACTACCGCTGCGAGTGCGGTGAGCGCCGGCCAGCGCTTGCGAAATTGAAACATGTTGTGGGATCCTCTTCTGGCTTGCCTTCGCAGGCTACCTGAACCAAGGTTTGAAACTGCAACCATGCAGCCTTAAACCGATCGATACGCCCAAGGGCGCCGCAGGACCGGGATCCCTCCCAGAACACTTCAGATTGTCGGAATCGACAGACACTTGATGCATGCATGACACTTTTGTGCCAAGTCATACGCAAACCCGCGAGCACACGTCGGAGGCAGCGACTGCGAAAACTCTCTTGATTTGGAAAGATGTAGGGAATTAGGGTGCATTTGCATGCTTCGCGCGACGAAAGATGGGCACCGAAAAACAGAAATAAGTCGGCACTCAATGTGCTCACCTGCTGACTTCGGAGTTGATTTTTAGAGGAACGCGTGACAATCTCTCGGGGCAAAATCATGACAAAGTCGAAAGAAACAGGTGGAAGCGGTCGCGATGGGGCGGGTAACACGAAAACAAAAACAGATGATGCCTTGGCTAAGGAGTTGACCAAGCGCCATGCGTCGGGCTTAGATGAGGCGTTAGCGGGTGAAGAAGGAGATGGGGGCGAAAGCGTTTTGGGCGGCGCTCCTCGGGAAGGTGAAGCGAAACACGTCGACCAAGCTTCGAAAGAAAAAGCAGACCGCAAATGAGTTATCAGGCGTCAATATTTCGGGCGCAGTTTGATCGTGGTTCTTAAACCCAAATTCATGCCGACAATTCTGGCGTGAGCGAGCCGATCTTCAGTGGATGCATGGCTAAGGCTGTTGCGACAAGGCTCAAACCGGCCGCCATGTAAGCTGCATTCAGACCGTGGAAATTGGCCAACCATCCCCAGGTGGCCGAACCAATAGCCATGCCCAACGCGAAGAACATCATGTAGGCGGCCATGCCGCGGGCTCGAAACTTGCGTGGCAAATAGACTTGGGCAGTGGCATTGAGAGTCGTCATCGTCGTCATCCAACAGCTGCCGACGATCAACAGCCCAGGGATTATGAGGAGAGGTGAATTCGTGCATCCAATGAGAACACAAATAGCGCCATAGAGAACCTGTGCACAAAGTACAATGAACTCACTCGAGTATCGGGCGCGAATCATTGGTAAGAACCAGATTCCGACAATAGCACCCGTCCCGATCAGTCCTAAGCAGACCCCAAAGCCGCGCTCGTCGTATTGCAGTTTTTCTTTGGCCACCAGTGTCAGTAAGCTCCATAAAATGCTCGCTGAAATTGCAAACACCAGAACTCGCAGCAGTACATTGCGAATATTGGTCGAGTTGCTGACGACAAACATGCCCTTTTTCAATTCGTTCATGAATTCTGGGCTGGCTCGATGATCATCTGCATCCAATACAGGACGCCAGGCAATCAACACTGCGATTACAGCCAAGAAAGACAATGCGTTGAACAGAAAGGTCGCTCCCACGCCAACGTAGGCAATCAGCAGACCGGCTGCGGCAGGGCCCAACGAACGTGCTAAATTGAACGAAACGCTCCCTACCTGGACCGCAGATGGAATCATGGCGGGAGGAACTAACTCTGGCGTAAGCGCTTGCCAGGCGGGTTGATTCAAGATCATGCCAACCCCCATGCATGCGGTTAGAATGAGTAGCGAAACAGGGCTGAATAGATTGAACCATGCCATGACAGCCATGGTGGCGGCGGTAATCAACAATACGCTTTGACTGGCGAGGAGCCAATGCCGTCGATTGAATCGGTCCGCCCAAACTCCAGCTGGCAGAGCCAAGCAGAAAACCGGTATGGTCATCACGGTTCGAACGGCCGAGACCATTGCGGGACTCGAATCGAGAGTTGTCATCAGCCACTGTGCGCCGGTCTCGTGCATCCAAGTACCCGTGTTGGAGAACAATCCAGCCAGCCAAAAGCTGCGGTAGGCGGGTATCGTCAACGGAGCCCATGGCCTAGTTGCCACTTTATCGCGAGCCGTGCTGGTGTTCTTTACGGGCCGTTCTGGCAACGCCTGTTCTTGCGCCCCAAGCGACTTACTGACTTCAGCTTCTAACGAATGGGAAGACAACGTGGAGCCAATTTTATTCTCAGCTTCACTCGTCGGCTTACGGGTAGAGTTCAAGACTGTGTTTCTTAGAATGGAGGTAAAAGCGGAGCAGTTCGACGGCCTTAAAAAGCCTGCAGGAAGGATATGGCTTGGCGAATTTCATATTCAGGGTTTTCTGCGCCTTGGCGATCGATGATAAACCATCCTCGGTACGGGAGTTCTTCCAACAGGCCCAGGATTTCTGGAAATTCAGCCATGCCGCGTCCCAACGGGACTTCAATACCTCGACCACGCGAAAGGTCGCGGACGGCGTCACGTGCGGTAACTGAAAGCACGCGAGTCGCGCATCGGTTGAGTGACCCCAGTTCATAATGGTTGTTGACAATTAGGTTACTTGGATTGAAGTTGATACCAATGGTCTGTTCGGGGAGTTGGTCGAGGAGTTCAACGAGACGTTCGACTGGCTCAGTTCCCGTTTCGCAGGCTAGCAATGCGCCGACATGTTGGCCATGTCGGGCGAGATCGTTGAGGCTGGTCTTTAACTGTGAGCGGTCCGCCAGCGCTTCTTCCGATTCATCAACCCCCGGAACTCGGCCCACTGAATTGATGACTACTCCAGCACCGAGCTTGTAGGCGAGTTCCATTGCCTCCTTTGTCGCATCGATTCTGCGTTCGAGTCCTTCCTGGACGTCGTAGCCACTGCGGGTGGGAAAGCGAACCGCTGCAACTCGTAAATTCAGATCATCCATCATTTTCCGCAGTTGTCGACGCCCAGTATCGGTAAGTTCTCGTGGCCTTAGTTCATTTCGTGCGTCGATTTCTACTCCGGTGGCGCCCAATTTCGCTGCAGTGAGCAAGGCTTTCTTGAATGGTTGTCGCAAGCTTGAAAGAGCGATTCCAATTTTTAGTTCTGGCACGATTATGAACTCTTTTCCGAATACCAAGTTGAGGATCGACCGAGACCAACCTACGCTGCATATCAACAAATTGCAGTCAGTCCGTAAACGACTATGGGGATTCTCGATTCACTTCATTCACGCGACTGGCAAACTAGTAACGCAGTTGAGCCAGATGTTGAGCATTGTCTTCGTTTTTCTAAATTGCACTACGGCACTGGGGCAAGATCTACAGGCAGAAAAGGTACTTGAGTGGAATTTTCAGCGCAGCGACGACAAGAACCTCGACAAGGAACCTGACGGCTGGCGGCGACGGCGCGACCGACAGCATCCGGCCTATATTGAGTCAAAAATCGTCCCGCGCGACGAGAATCGGGCACGCGAAGCGAATCGTGAACAGTTGTTTGCCGCTCGTGTCATGCATGCATTGGAAAGCGGTCGATGGGACCCAAACTACATACCCGAGTCGATTCCGGAAGAGGTAGCCGACTTCATGGATCGATTCGTGTTCAACAACTGCCTCGAAATCGTGATGGATGGTGGGGCTGCGGAAATTGTCAGTCCTATTTTTCCTGTTGATCCTAGATTCAGTTATGTGCTGAAAGTTGAAGCGAGCTGTGCGGGTTTGAATGGACACGAAGCTTGGGCCGAATTGCAATTGCTCGACAGCCGCGAAAAAATGGTCGAAACACTGTCGACCGAGCGTATTTCGGGAACAACCGAATGGGAACATCTCAGCACAACGATCACATCGGCGGCGAGTCAGGAACTGCGTTTGGGCCGAGTGCATCTGCGCGTAGACCCACGTAACCAACTGCTCATCAACGGTTCGGCTCGTTTTGATACGATCAGCATCCATCGCTTGCCACGTCTGAGCCTCACGATGGATCTCCCAGAGCACATCGCGCAGCCGAACCAGAAGTTCTCCGTTCGGTGTTCTGCGATGGGAATTCGCCATCATAGTTCGACCGTTCGTTTCGAGTTGCGCGATCACCTGCATCGACTGCTTAAACAAGAGTCCGTCGGTTTGATACGCGCGGGTGAAAATTTGGACGCACCACGGGGAGAAACATTCGTCGCCAGTCAAACTCCAAGTCCACTCAAGCCACCTCACTACGTAAGTGCGCCCGCCCCTCAAGCTTCGACCAGCATGGATGTCGCTCGACCGCGCCTTGTTGGTCGTGATTCTGAAGAGATATTTGACGGAAATGCCATCTGGGAATTGGAATTAGCAACTCCTGGTCTGTACCGTGTTAGCGTGGCGCTCGGGAACGGAAGCAATCAGTTGGACCGAGAGATTTTGATTGGCGTCATGCCAAAGCAGCAAGCCATTGCGGCCGGGCCTTTCGGTTGGTCCGTTGCAAGCATCGACCACAACACTACACCGGAGTCGATACCCTACTATGTCGAGCGATTTGGTGCAGGGTGGGTCAAGTTCCCGGTTTGGTTCGACATGTCCGATACGCTTATGGCGGATCGATTAGTTCAAATGACCGAACGGTTACAAACATTGGGGATTCAATGCGTTGGACGCATCGATCAACCTCCAGATTCACAACGTGAACTGTTTGGCGAAGGAAGTGAATCGTTGCCTGCGCTGGTGATCTTTCGCGATGGTCAGGCGTGGGAACCTGTGCTCGAACCCGTTTTAACACGGATGGGGCTAAAAATTGATTGGTTTCAGATTGGCAACGACGACGATCGCAGCTTTCAAAACCACATCAATCTTTCGGAACTCGTCGCCGATATTCGATCGCGGATGCAGAATTATAGCCAAGAACTCAAATTGGCATTGTGTTGGTCTTGGCTTGACCATCCGCAGTCTGATGCGGGAGCACCTTGGAATGCGCTTCAGTTCAGCACTGAGCCGCAACTCACAACCAGCGAATTGTCAAGTTACGCAACCGAAAAGATCGGGGAAGGTAGCGATCTGTGGGTCACTCTCGATCCATTGGATGAAAAGAACTATACGCTGATCGATCGCGTTCGCGACCTTACCGAGCGAATGGTGGTGATAAAACAGACCGGCATAAGTGCGGCATTCGTTCGCGATCCATTTGCACCCTCCACCGGACTATTTCGTGATGGTTTTTCAATTGGCGAACTACTAATTCCTTGGACAACGTTGGTGTCAGCCATTGGTGAAAAAGAATATGTCGGTTCGGTCGAGCTCCCTGCAGGCAGTTACAACCATGCATTTGTTTCGGAAAACACAGGACTCATGTTGTTGTGGAGCGATGTCCCAAAGACGGAAGCACTCTACTTAGGGCGCGAAGTGTCCGCAACAGACGTGTGGGGCCGAACCGTTCCGGTGGAGCAAGTTACCACGGCCAACGGATCAATAGAACAACGAATTGGCGTTGACCGCTGGCCAATCATCGTGCACGGAATTGACATCAATGTAGTGAGATGGCGGCAGCAGTTCCAACTGGAAGTGGATAATCTGGCAAGCATGATTGGTGACCGCCAAGATTTGCCAGTAACAGTCGTTAACACATTCGACCAACCGATGACTGGAAAGCTTTCAGTCCATGGCGAAACATTATTGGGGGGAAGTGTTGCGGATTCGCCCATCCAATTGCCGCACATGGGGCGTCAGACAATTGCATTGCCGTTGGGTATCCGTCCCGACGCTTCTGCAGGAAAACATGATCTGCGGTTCGACATCCGGGCACTGAGCGGAGGAGTGAACCACAACTTTAGCGTCTATCGTCAAATTACACTTGGGGCTGGCGACATCGAATTCAAATGGGACATGGCGCGAAAGAGCCCGCAGGTCGTTGAGTTGCGAGTGGAACTGCTAAATAATACCAAAGACACGACCAGTTTTGATTGTAAGTACTTTCCCGTTGGCAAACCCTATCAACGATTTCAAATCCTCGAAGCGCGTCCTGGCATCACGCTTCGCGAAATTAACCTAAACATCACATTGGACGAGGAACGCCAAGGCGCTTGGCTCCGCTGCGAAGAAATCGGTTCAGGTCAAGTCCTTAACTATCGCTTGGGACAATAAATCGCTTTGCATCAACTCATCTTGAAATGGTCGGGAAGTATCGCGTCTTTGAGCAGAATTGGAATTCCGTCGCGGATCAAACACGGATCGTACTGATCGTTTTCGTCCACACCACTCGCGTTTTCGACAACGACGTTTTCGCCAACGCGCGAATTCTTATCGAGAATGGCTCCAATGATCTTTGAGCCGTTTCCGATGCCCGTTCGCGGAGTACCTTCTTGCGCAAACTTCTTTAGATCCGCATCGGAATCCAAAAAGTCGGCTCCCATCACGATGCTATTGCGAATCGTGACATTCTCACCGATAACACATCGCAGACCGATGATACTATTCTCAATCACTGTCCCCTTCCCAATGCGGCAACCATCGGCAATCAGACTGCTCGAGATGGTCGCTCCATCCAGCAGCGATGGAGGCAAAAAGCGTGCGCGGGAGTAGACTGGGTTCTGCGGACAAACCAGATTGAACGGAGCGTCGCGCCGTGTCAGAGCCAGGTTCGCTTCATAAAACGCGCGAATCGTTCCAATGTCTTCCCAATAATCATCGAACAGGTGAACTTGTACTTTGCGACTGCGAATCGCTGCCGGAAATACTTCCTTACCAAAGTCCTCGTAAGGAGTTTTCTCGAGTATTTCGAACAACAGGTCTCGATTGAAAATGTACAACCCCATGCTGGCCAAACAATCGCGGCCTTTGGCGTCGACACCTTGACTGCTGATCCACTCTGGATCCATGCTGACCAAATTGATTTCATCTTCCGTTTGCGGTTTTTCAAGAAATCCGGTCACGCGTCCGGTTTGGTCGCAACGCATGATGCCGAGCGCGTGGACCTCTTTGCGATTGACGGGTATGGCGGAAATGGTGACATCCGCTTTTTGTTCAATATGAGTCCGCAACATAGCACCGTAATCCATCCGGTAAAGTTGATCGCCGGATAGAATCAAGACGTATTTGATTCCCTTTTGGTTTAAATGCGGAAGATTCTTGCGGACAGCGTCGGCCGTACCCTGATACCACTCTTTCTTGCCGCCCTCCATCGTTTGTTGGGCCGCCAGGAGTTCAACGAACCCCCCTGAGAAACTGTCAAATTGATAAGTTTGTCGAATGTGCCGGTGGAGCGAATTCGACAAGAACTGGGTCAACACAAATATTTTCTTGATGTTGCTGTTGATGCAGTTGGAGATCGGGATATCGATCAAACGGTATTTTGCCGCCAACGGTACGGCAGGTTTGGCGCGAATTTTTGTGAGCGGATAGAGCCGCGTTCCGCGACCACCTCCCAAAATGAGCGCCAAAACCGTTCGTGGATCTATGTTCATCTGCATCTTCTCCCTTTAGCAGTGCTTGACTCAATCAGTCAATGACTTCAGTAGCAAGGACAAAGCTCAATAATCGTTCCGGAAAACTCATGTACAACGGCAAAACAGATACCAAGAAGGGCGCGCGCACAGCCCCAATTGGCGAATTAGGGGAAATGCAACATCAGGGTAGGTAGCATACCAAGCGTCAAGCGATCCCAAAAGCACCTTGACCAAACTGCCACAGAATCAAACCCCGAGTTTCATGATCGATTAACAGTCTTGATTTGATCAGGTAGGATGTGAGGTTGGAGTACCTTCCGGAAGATTCGCGTGCAGCACTGAATAGGAAATCGCCATGGACCCAGTCGAAATTGCGCAAAGGTTGATCTCGGTCGACTCGGTCACCACGCAATCCAATCTCGCAATCGCCAACGTTCAACACCTGATACTCGAAGAACTAGGTTTTGAGGTGCATCGTCTTGAGCATCGCGACCTAGCGGGAGCCGAAAAAATCGTGCTCGCAGCCCGCCGGGCCGACGATCGCGTTGCGGCGTCAGCGGAAGCTGGAATTGCCTATTTTTGTCACAACGATGTGGTTTCCGTTGAGGGATGGAACTGCGAACATGGTGGCCCCTTCTCAGCCAAAGTGGCTGAACAGCGCTTGTGGGGGCGAGGGGCATGCGACATGAAGGGCCCCACCGCCGCAGCGATCGCAGCCATCGCTTCCCTCGTCGAGCTTCCGCAGTCGGCCCCCCTCTATTTCTTCATCACCGGCGACGAAGAAAGTGGCATGGCTGGTGCCCGACTCCTGACTGAAAACTCTAGTTTTTACCGGGAAGCCGTCGAACGCGGTACCGTTGGCATCATCGGGGAACCAACGGAACTGCATGTGGTCAATTCGCATAAAGGGGGTTGCCATTTCGACGTGTCGAGTTCGGGTGTTGCGGCACATAGCAGCACCAACGACGGATTGAACGCCAATTGGCAGCTCATTCCGTTTCTGAGCTATCTGCAACAACTGAACCATCGCTGTCAGACCGAACCGAGCCTACAAAACAGCAATTTTTCCACCCCAACGCTGTCGCTCAATATCGTCATCGACAACGAGCCATCAGCCTTCAATATCACCGTCGGTCGTGCGACGTGCCATATCTTCTTTCGCCCGATGCCGGGCACTCAATGGGAATCGATGTTGGAAGAGATCAAACGCGCCGCGCGCGACATGGAACTGGAGTTAAGTTCAATTCGTTGTTTAAGTCCACTGCTGACGCCGGTCGACCGAGCATTCGTTCGGACCGCGCTGGCGATAACCGACCAGGATAAGCCGGGCTCAGCGTGTTATGCGACCGACGGCTGCTGCTTTCAAGAACTTCCCGATTTGATCGTGCTCGGACCTGGTAGCATTGAACAAGCCCATCGTCATGATGAGTGGATTGCCGTGGATCAACTGCAGCGAGGCACGGAGCTGTATGCCAAATTCTTTCAGCATTATGCGTTCAACGCATAGTGCTCGTTAATTCCCGTCGACCAATAGACCACGCTTGTCCATAGTCCTCTAATCATCCGTCAAACATTTTGCTGTTTCGTTTGCGTTGTTCGCGTTCTAGCTCGTGATTATTACTTTCTTCATTACACCACGACAGAAAAGTTGATTTGAATTGACAGACAACATCCCACGACCACTTCCCGCTGGTTATTCCATTAGACCTGCACACGCTGAAGATCTTCCAAGGGTCATGGCCTTGCTCAAGCCCTTTGTCGAAGAACACAAAATTTTGCGCAGAACGCGGCTTGAAACGGCGGCTCTACTGACCACCGGCTTTGTCGCTGAATTTAAGACATTTCCCCAAGGTCCAGAATCGTCGAATGAAGAAGCCGTTATCGTCGGGTTTTCGTCAGTGGAGATCTACTCCAAAAAACTATCCGAGATCCAATGCCTGGCAGTCAGCAGTGACCACCAGGGACAAGGTCTGGGCGGGCAATTGGTTCGCCACTGCGTCGAACTGGCGCGTCAACGAGGTGTGATGGAAGTGATGGCAATCAGTTCGTCAGAGAAGTTTTTGCACGATCTCGGTTTCGACTACTCGCTTCCGAATCAGAAACGAGCTTTGTTCTATCAATTGCGAAGTCGCGAAGAAGTGCATCGCGAAATCGAAGAGTCTGGCGAGGGCTAGTCTGGGGCTTGTTCGTCACTGACGGGAACATTAAACGACCGTTCAACCATGTCTGTCGGATCGGTCGACACGCCATGATCGCGCCACAACCAACGCATCATCTCTGGCAACATGGCTCCTCCTTGCTTGGACCCATGCAAGCCGATACCCCAACAGAAGTTGACATCGTAGCCTTTCTCCGTCATCGCCTCGACAAGTCGCACGTTTTGCAAAAACCAATCGCGCGTTTCGTCATATTCGCCACCGCGACGACGCTCGCCGCGCAGATCGTTGCGACCGTCCTGGAAAAAGACGCGTATCGGCTTCTTCTCCGATTCTCTCACGATGTCAGCGTAAGCATGTCCCCCGCGAATATTTGTGAAGCTTCCCACAATACTCAGCACTTTGTGGAATTGATCAGGACGCTGCCACGCCACCGTAAATCCAGCGATTGCACCAGAACTTACACCACCGATACCTCGGTCTTTTGCTTCGGCCGAGATATTGTATTTCTTGGCCAATTCGGGAAGCAGTTCATCGATGATTACCCGCGCGTATCGGTCGTCAAGTGAATTGTACTCTGTTGGTCGGTTAGTCGTTCGATCTCCCCATTCCTGTGGCGTCGGTTCGGGTTGCTCCGGTGTACGTCCCGGGTTGATAAAGACACCAATCATGACGGGAATCTCACGCCGATGGATCAGATTGTCCATGACATTTTTGGCCCGCAGACTGCCCTCTTCATTCTTAAAAGCCTGTCCGTCGTTAAAAATCATCAGGCTCGCCGGCTTCATCGCATCGTATTGTGCGGGCACATAGACCCAATAGGTATGCTGAGTCCCAGGATAGGCAGTCGAGGCAATGACCTGAGCTTCGGAAACCGTCCCATGCGGCACTCCCTCTTGTTCGAACGAATCAGGACCAAGCTTATAAAAGTCATCTAAGCCTTGTGCTCCGAGGAAACCATGCACTAAGCAGCACCAAATAAAACTTGAAATCGCTAGCTTCACCGAGCTGCGCCACAGCTTTTTCCTGACTGTCGTAACGCGAATTAGCCTTTGAGTTGAGGTATCCACTGTTTGGCACACCGTCGATTGAACTCCATTCCAAGTGAACTCCATCGTTTTGATCGATGTGGAAGGGAGTTTAGGACGCTGGCTAATCGTACATGCAGGTGAGATCGCCATGAAAGAGATCCTTGCGGGAGGGAATTGGAAGGGAGGTAGTCAGTTAAAGCGCTTCAGCAGGATGAGTGCTTGCCTGTAAAACTTGGACAATTATAGTCAACGCGTCGTTGACCGTGTGTCTACTCATCGCCACGACTCGTAAACCGGCCTGAGCGCCACTTTCTAGCGAAAAGCAGAGAACAACACGATCTCCGTTCGATGCCGGCGATCATCGAGAAGTGTCGAAGAGTATGGGAAAATCAGCCAGGGAATGTGTATACTCCTAGTTGGACAGCGCCACTTAGCAAGCTGGGTAGCCACCGTCGCCAGACGGTGGAAGCGATAGTTAACGTTTTCCACCGCTTGGCAGAGGGTGGCTACGAAAACTTTAGGACGCCAAATCGCCCAGGCTACCAAGTGGCGCTGTCCAACTAGGACCTCCGACAACCCCACCCCTAACAATGAGCCTGGTGGCTGCCATGCGCAATTTTCTACGTGCTCCCTTCCATGCGGTCCGCGTGCGGTTGTGTGTTCATTCGAACTCTCGACTTCTCCAGGATATGAGCATCCTGCTGACGGCATGTTATGCTTTGTTGATTGCTACCACCATGTGCTTGGGTGAAGAACGGCGGCCGAATATCTTGATGATCATCACGGATGATCAGGGTGCTTGGACGATGGGTTGTAGTGGCAATGGCGATGCACACACGCCAAGCATGGATCGTCTGGCAAGAGAAGGTGTAATGCTCAGCCACGCATTTACTGTCACGCCCGTATGTAGTCCGTCGCGGGTTGCAACATTAACAGGACGTTACGCCAGTGAGTTTGGGATTTTCGACTGGATTAATCCAACTTCGGAATCTCACTTAGGCATCGATCGGACAGCAGCCACTTGGCCGAAACAACTGCAGAGTGTTGGCTATCGAACCGGACTGGTGGGCAAATGGCATCTTGGATTGCAACCGCATCAGCATCCTAAAGAATTGGGTTACGATGACTTTGCTGGTTTCTTGGAAGGTGGCGTCAGTACACTCGATCCACAACTGACCATTGATGGCCTGAGTCGCAAGCGGGACGGATTATGCGTTGATCTATTGACCGATCTCGCCATCGACTTCATTCAGCAGTCGGATCCTCGACCTTGGTGTTTGTCCTTACACTATCGAGCGCCACACAGTGCCTACCTTCCCGTCGACGAAGAAGTCTGGAGGCAGTTTGAGAACAAACCGGTTGGTGTCACGAGCTACGCTGGGCTAGATCAAGAGTTAGTGACTACCAAGATGCGAGAATATCTGGCGAGTATCGCGGACATTGATCGCAATTTAGCTCGGGTCCTCAAGACTCTGGATGACCGTAAATTGACCGACGAAACAGTCGTCATCTTTACGAGCGATCATGGTTACAACATGGGACACCACGGCTTGGAGTACAAAGGCAATGCCACGTGGCGGCTCCGAGAAATGCCTGAAAAACTGTGGCCAAAGATTGCGGCGACGAGGCGACCGAACATGTTTGATACGTCGCTTCGTGTTCCCGCGATTATTCGTTTTCCAAAAATCATCCCCGCTGGTTCATCGATCGGTATCCCAACCACCAACCTCGATTGGTTCCCAACGATCTGCGAGGCAGCTGGGGTGTCGTTGCCTGAATTATCCGCCGTGCCGCTACGAGGCCGAAGCTTGTGGGGCCTGCTCGCCGGAAATCTGCCTGAGAAACCCGTCAACTCAGAGCTCTATTTTGAATACAACATGCACCATGGTTCACAAACTGCCATGCGCGCCATTCGCACCGAGCATTGGAAATTCATGCGTGACTATGCCAATGCGGGCAGAGTCGAATTGTACGACCTTAAGAACGATCCCGAAGAACTCATCAATCTTGCTACCGACCCAAGTCTGCGGCATCAGAAGTTAATGGACGAGTTCGACGCCAAGTTATTGGCGAAGATGGTTGAACTCAACGATCGTAGCTGCGTGGAAGCTACAGACAAATAACGGGCGTTATCACGAAGTCGTGTTCCGAGGCGCAGGCAATCTCGCCGAGGCACGTCATGTGCATTTCTCCAAGACGCCGCTTCGTGTACGCATTCACTCACTTGCGCCGCGTGGCAACCTGTCCAATTGCCATGGCCATTGCAATTCCACCGACAACCCAACTCGGCCACAAGGCTGGAAGCAAGAGCCAAGCGAGTACTGCAATTTGTAACCAATAGAGCCAGGGCTGCAGTGAAAGAACCTCAAAATAATAGGACTTCACACGCTGTGCAACGGCCAGCACGAGGACTGCAACAAACGCTAATAAGATTGCCGCCAACGCGCGTGGCATCCAACGTTCATGGCTGGGGGTCGGTGCAAATGTTATTCTATTTCCCGTAATTGCAAATGTGCGCTGCTGAGGGGTGGCATTCCACTCAGCCGCATTGTAGTCGGCTATCGGTGTGTTGCTTTCGGGTGCGGCCAACAGTCCGTACCAAAACTCCGTCAACGCGATACTCCCATCGCGATTGTCGTCAAAGTCTCGTTTGATCCCTTCCAGCAACTCGGGTGCGACGGACATCTCTGGGGTAAATCCAAATTTCTTCGGTTCCCAACTTGCCAACCAGGTTCTGATTTCCTCTGGTCTTAGTCCTGATTGTGACTGGAGTGTTGCGACGATGAGTTTGACCCAACGATCGAGAAGTTCATTGGCAGGTAGTTCGGCCATGGCCGAACGAGTACGAATCCTACGATGTTGGAAAGAATCGGGAGACACGGAAATAATGATCTCATCGCGAACTTGGTCGATCAACGGCTGTGGCAATTCGATCGACACATCGTGGTCTGCTCCCTGAAACTCCCAGCGTAGCAGCAGCACAGCGTTGACAGGAAGGTAGTTGGGCTGTAACGAAACTTCTAATAATTGCCCAGTTCGATTCCATAGAGCCGCGATCCCGCTAACCTCAACACCAAGCACTTCACAGTTCTCTGGGAGGCGGAACTCCAATTCCAGTTGACCACGAGGAGTTACCCAATAGTTGAGTTTGGCCGCGACATACTTCGAGCTGTTCGAGCTAATTTCGAGATTAACGTTTTCAATGCGGGCTGGTAGACTTTGTGATTCGGGTGGTTGCCAAGCTATCTGCGTTTGCATTTCGGGCAAAAGAAAATAATCCAGGCTCTCGGCTGTTGAATCACTTGTAAACAGCGTTGTTTCATCTTTGTATTTCTGTCCAGTTGTCTGCCAGGCTATTGGTTGACCGTCGATCATTTTGGGGAGACCTACGACGGGTGCCAAGGGCTCGTTGGCTAACAACCTAACTTGCGGAATTGGCAAGGATTGGCCGGTAACTCCAACTGGCAGCGGAAAGGCAAACGTAGCTTCGCGTTCACCGGACGGCAAAATCCTGGGGATCATGCACAAGGTTGTCCGGCTAGCATCGGCTGTTGGTAAATACTTGCGAGCCAGGTTATCGGCGAACAAACTGTCGCGCACGGCGAATGGGATGTCATAAAAGGCGAAATCGAGTTCTGCGCCCGCGGGCCAAATCGTCTTCACTTGTGCGATCCAACCACCCGCATTGTTTTGAAGTTGCATGACAAAAGCAGGATCACCCGTTGCTTCGCGACGACTCATTTCAACGGCAACGGGCAGGGCGGTCGTGCGGTAACGTTGCGCCAATTCAAACTCAGCGACAAGTACCTCAAGCGAATCGATCACAGGGATGGAAGTCACAGCCAGCTGGTAAGACGCAAGCTGCCCATCATCGTGGTGATCCAGCCTGAGATCGACCATGGCATCTCGGAACAACCTTAAACTCGAATTGCGAATATTTGCATCCTGCAACACAACACGCGAAAGCGTGAGCGGTGTGTTGGCTTGCACGGGTCGCGTTACTTTAATATCGAGAGAATTGATTTGATCAATGTCTTGCGATACCAGGGGGATCAGCAGCAGTTGACTATCCTCGTGTTCGGACAACCAATACTGCACTGCACGTCCGTTGATACGTGTCGAACTCACCTGAGCGGTTAGTGGAATCTTGACTCTCACCACCGATGGCGTGGCACCTGCGCCATTCCAAGTGGCAGAATAGTCCATCACTTCTTCAGTCAATGTGTAGTGCACCGCTGTTGTTTCGTCCACGGTGGTTGTTTGCCGTTCGGTTTGGCGACGAAGTTGCAGCGGGCCAGTCCCAGCCGGGACGCGATAAATGCGTTTCGTTTCGGAGAGAGCTAGCGTTCCCCACTGTCCGGTCTCTCCAGTTGATTCGGGCCAGAAATCGGCACCATCCGGCTTCCAAACGCTTGCGGACTCGGCCGACCACAGAAGGACTCGGCGCGTGACCGTCGGGGAGACTTCTTGCAATGACATAAACGGCAACGCAATCGCTGGTTCGCTCTTCAGGCTGCGCGGAACTAGCAATACCGCCACATTGACTTCCTGTGAACTGCGTGGCTCCATTTCTCTCATTCGCACCGTATAAACACGTCGATTTCCAAACGTCATCGTTTCATTGGTGAGTTCTACATCTCCCCAACTGGTTCCGACCGGCTCCCATTCGGAATCGATGTAGACATGCAGAGTTTTCGGAAGTCCTTGATTTAAGCTGTAGCGTAGACGACAGGCCGCAACGACCTGTTCTCCACGCCCACGTACCCAGGTCTCAGAAACAAGCTCCAAAGGAGTTGACGGATCGCGACGCGCTAACTCAGTCCAGGCCACGTTCAATCGATCGACCGGCCCAAGGCTCGCAAGTAACTCACCAGTCGCAACTCGCTGTATGCCACCTAAAGCGTTGACATCCACATTCAACCCTTCTGCTTCGATGCGCATCATCGCATTTGGGATTGGAGGTATGGTGGCTTGAAATTGCACTCGATCAGAACGCACCGTCGTCGAAGTGACGAACTGTAGGCTTACATTAAAAGTGCCAACTTTGTTCGACAGAAATACGACTTCGTTTGCATTTTGCAGCAGACTTTGCAGGCCGATGAGTACTTCTTCACCATTGACCTGTCCACTTGCCAAAGACAATTCTCCGGCTCGGAAGGGCAATCGCAGTTCCGAATTCGTCTCGGTGACTTGTACCTGAAAATCTGCCGTGAGTTCCGCATTGGAACTGCCTGGCCGAACACGCAATAAATACTCGGCCGACAAAATATGAGGCGGCCCAACCTGTGTCGTCGCGATGTCGGGAGCAGTTAACAGCTTCCAAAGTTCAGTTGGAACGTATGCGTATTTTCCAGAAACGTTTGCGTTTTCATCCGTCGGAAAAAGGACCCCAAAAATCTTTGTAGGCTCTTGCTGTTCGTTCCGATCGTCAATCGAACGAGTTGTTTCCAACGAACCAGCGCTGGTCGTTTGTCCAAAGACTCCATCGACCTGACCAACAAGCAGGCAGAGCAGCAGAGACTGTTTACCAAGTGTCGAAATTCGAGCGAATTGTCGCGACTCACCATGGCCGCGCTGTCTGTGCACTTTCGCCACCACTTGGACCAATCTACCGAGTGCAGCAAGTACGCATGCAAGTAAAAGCAGTTGTGCATAGGGCAAGTAATCACGAGGAACGAGGATGACTGCGATCGACAATATCGCTATCGCCAACCACCACAGCCGCACTGCCTTTCCAAGCAAAATCCAAAACAGCGAGCTGACTACTAAAAGAGCTGACATTGTAAGCCCGGCAAGTGCGGAACGGTTGATGAGCCAGATACTCACCGACGGAGCGATGGCTGCTGGTTCCTTTGCGGAATCGGGATCATATTCCACTAAACTCCAGCCACGCTCCGGTGCCAAGCCACTCGAACTACGAAAGGCGACAGTCGGCTCAGTCAACGAACCGGATAAGCTAGGCTCAGCGGACTCGATAGCGAACATTGAGCGCGGTGCTACCAGACTCCACCAGTGTTTTGGCAACAAACGGTCGGAAAGTTTTTGCGAGATCTGGAAGCGGGGGATCGAACTGAGGGCAACCATACTGGGAGCAATAAAGATGCGCTGTTTCGATTCAAAAACTGCCAAATCACCGATCATAGGCTTTGCGAAATCGACATGAGCAATTACAGGGATACTCTGGATACGCGCGTCCAGGCGACTGGCGCATTCGACGACAATCTTGCTTCGTCGATGCGTTGGGACGACCAGGCTAAGCGTACGTGACTGATCGTTGTTTAATGTCCCTTCGATGAGCTTCAGTCCTAATTCCTCGTCGATCGTCACACCATCGATAAAAATTTGCTCGATGCGCCAATCAACTGGAAGATCGAATTCAAGCAACGATAACTCACCGACTTCCAAATCCCAGAGAATTCGATGTTCGCAAGAACCATCGTCCCACAAGCGATGTTCCACCAACTCGCTCCATAACCATCCAGAGTGTTTTGCTCCGACGGTGGGGCGAAGTTCAAGAAGCTGGCAATTACTTGCCTCTAGTCGAGCAGCAACGTACGTCGCCGGAGAATGGTCCTGCAATTCAGTTTCAAAAAAACGGGTTTCATCGCCTGAACAACAGGAGGTCGCAGGGAGCAAGTCAAGTGGTGGACTGCCAACAAAAGAGGCCAACCGCCGTGGAAGGATGATCGTCGAATCGGAACTGACCGCGGTCGGAAAGCCCGGCACAGCAATTCGAATAGGCTCCGATGGCGAAATCGACTTGGATACCCCGCGAATTTCGAACGGAGTATCCGTGGCGACCGGCAAAATGATCTCCAGTTCTCGGTCGGAACCATCGTCAATCGAGGAAATGGTCTCAAAAGATACTGGAAGTGCGCTTTCGTCGTTCGGTTGAATCAACTCAAATTTCAAATCATCCAAATTGGTTTCATGTGGGTAGGTCACCCGCAATCGATCGATATTTCCCGAAATCGGTCGACAGGTTATGCGATAGGTGAGTTCCTTGCGTCTCGAGTCGTCCAATACCAGTGTGTAGGTACTGGTAGCGTACGTACCTCCTGATGCAACGAGTTCAATCGCTGGCGGCTCATCTAAATTGTCGCTAAAAATCCAAGCGTTGGACAACTGAGGCAACATGGCTTGTTGCCAATCTGGCAAATCTTTGGGAGTCAATTGGAATCGAAGCAACTCTGCCGAAGCGTGGATTCGAAAGCGGCCGGCGGACTCGACCACGTAGATGACCTCTTGGTCCGAGTCGGGGAGAGATATCAACCGCGGATTCCCCAGGTGGAGTTTCTCAGCATCCGTTTCCCGTGGACTGTGTGCCGTGATATCGACTTCTAGCTCAATGTTATCTCTGAATTGTTCCCAGTTGATAACAATCTCGGTTCGGCGGTCTTGTCCAATTCCCTGTTCGATAAACTGTGCTCGCACATCGTTGTCTGAGTTCCCAATGAGTTTGAGGCTGTCCACGAACCAATCTTCACTCACCTGCAGTCGGACTTCGTTCGAAATTAGATTCTCGGATTTCAGACGAATTCTAGCGCTAGCTGCAAGCCATGCAGCTTGAACATTGAAGCGAGTGAGCCCACGATACTGCCACCTGCTGTCTTTCACGGAGTAACTGGCTGTCGCAGTTGGAGCCACTCCCATCCAATTGCCTGTCCACGACAACAATTGATTCGATAAGTCGCTCGCTGCTTTTGCTGGTACAAATTCGACACTGGCCGCTTCGACATTGTTGATCGACTTACCTTCGCTACCTTGCACGCGCGTTGTTCCGGTGATGGCGTAGGAGTTTTCTACCGACAACTGAGGAAGTCTAACGGTTGCTGGATCGTCAACATTACCGGAGGCTGTTACTTCAACAGTTGTCTCACGCCCGTTCCATAGGTAGTCGACAACCTCAATCACTGTATGTTCTTGCGTTTCACTGGCAATTGCACGCCACGTAGCCGAAGAGCCATCCATGGTGACTCGCTTGACGCGTAAGTCGGCTGCAAGGCGAAACCGCAATGGCGAGTCGATCGAACTACTCGCTATCACAAATTTTGAAGCGACGTCCATATGCAAATCACCGATGGAATAGTCGATATCGCAATTTCGGAGTGTGTGTTGGAACAGCAGTGCCTTAGAGTCCTTGACGGCGTGCATTTCCAATGCGAAGTTGCTCCGGCCCGATGCATTTACACACCACCATGTGCGACCCGTATTGAGAACGGCGGGACCTTGTAGACGATTGGGCCAATCGGAAGGTAACTCCGTGGCATGATCGTCTATCGATTCGACAATTACATCCGGGCTGTCCAGAACGTAGTTTTTTGGAATCGAAACCAACAACTTGGCGATGGGTGCGAGTGGTAGTTGGAATTCGAACTTAGGACCTACATCGGTGGCAGTGGCTAATTTGGAAAATCCAAACCAACGTTCTGCTGATTCTTCGTTGAAGCTAAGTTCGATTGCGCCAGTGGCGGTAAAACGTTGATAAGTCGACAGCTGCTCAAGCCGTTGTGAGTCGATCGCGCGCGCATCGCGCATCGCGATGGACACGGGACTGAGCGTGATCGTTTGGCGACTTGGGGTTCCACGAAATTTCCATCGGGAAAGTTCCGAGATCATAAGGTCGCCGTCGATCCGTGCAACGTAGGTCGCTTCGCGCAACGTTACGGAGTCAAATAGTGCTTCACGCCTCCGCGCCTGCTCCTCGGCAAGTTTGACTTCTAGATCTTCGATTTCGATGGGGACGTAGATCCGTGGTATAAACTGGCGCTGTTGGTCGGGATCCGCCGGAATGAAAATTGCCATCACATCCCAGTCGGAAGGAGGTGCGGCCAACATCGTTCTGAGTGTTCCAAACCAAATCGTGCAAAAAGCCAAACAAAATGTAGGTGCGAACACCCAGCAAATGCGGGCATGGCCAGCGTGACAGCAACCGTGCATAGGAACTATTTCTCCTCGGATACAACGACGGACGAACCAGTTCGAATAGCTGTCGAAATAGGAGCACGCGTACCTCGACCTACCGAATTCTGTTCGCTTCCATCTACATAGGTCGTCGGACGAGTGGTGAACACGCTGCGTCTGCGAACGCGAGTATCGATGGCGGCTTGTGTTACAAATATGAGTACCACCAAGCTCAACGATATGAGTGCCGTTTGCCCGAACAACACCGCCATGTCCGGCCAGACCATCGCCAGGCTGGCAATTGCTACAGCTAAAACGATGGCCACCACGGGACTGCGCAGGAAAGAAAAACTGAGCGTCAACACGGACAGTACTATGGCAAGCAAGCCCATCGGTAGCCACAGTGCAAACCGCGAAAGGACACGAACCGTTTGAGGTCTGAAAACTCCCTGGCCACTCATCACGTAACTGTTGGCGGAAAGTGACTGGCGAGTTTGCACGGACGAACCAAGCCACTGTTCGAGGCTTGCTTGATCTTCGCCACTCTCACGATGCCACCACATTCCGTTCCAATTCCAAGTCCATTCGGCTGTCATTCCTTTGGGACTCCAGCCCAAGTGATGCATTGATGGCACGACCAACTGCCAATAGTATCGATCTAGATTGACAGCATCTTCGATCATCGGTGGTTGAATGTGCAGGGTTGAAACCCAACTCAATGTCTCATCCATGAAGTAGAACAACTCGATGACATGCGTCTGTTTGGTCGGTGTCGTTGGCAGTGCGATCGACAGGCTTTTCGTGTTGTAGTCATAAGGAGCTGATGATTGTTCAACGGGAACTCCATTCACAGCAACTTTCTCAATCTGGGCTGGATTGGGCAGCTTGATATTCAGCTTGCCGGAATCGGAATGCACGAGGGCAACAAACCGATCTCGTCTTTCGTTGCCAGTAATCACTGACTGCAACCAGCTTCCACTCACATGAATGTGGGCCTCAGCGACCGATTCTTTCTGACGCAACTTCAAGCCAACGTACAACTGGTTATCACGCAGCGGTCGGCGTTTGTTGCCAACTTGCGTCTCTGAAATCGCGGGCGTGCTATCGGTACTGGTTATGTCAAACTTGACATCGTTCGTTAGTGACCAATCCTGTCGAATTCTACGAGTTGCCGGTGGGAACTGAACTTGAACGAGAGGCACCTGGACATCAACGGAAGGCACCTGCTCAGCGTTTGCACCTTTAGTACCCATGGTCCACGGAACCTCTGTCCAAATCGACAGTTTGGAGTTTCCGAGCAGTTTTGGAGCCCCCACGATTTGATATTGTTTCCAAGGCAGCTCTTTGACACCTGTGGCAACAACGTCAGCTTTTTCTTCCGCCGCTGGAGCGTTCAGTCCGTTTCCAAGTTCACGAGTGGTCAGCTTCCCAACTGCCTGAATCGATACTGGATTGCCATCGATGGATATTTGGGGGACACCGCGAACGTCCTCGCGAACGTAAACCATAAAGTTGCTCAACGGGTCATTGGCAATCCGCAAATCAAAATCTTGGCGAACGAGCACCTCATTGGAAAGCACTTCGATCGCGGCGTGATGTTCGCACGCAATTTGTTGTGGGAGGAATTCGGCGAGGCCAGCCCAGTTGGGAGTTGTGCCGCGACTTTGAAAACGGTACGCCAATGGTTCACGAACTTGCGATTTGCTCAAGTACTTTTCGTATTCGTTCGAAAACGAGTCGGGGAGGAGTCCCGTGCTGGCTGTCTCTCTCCAACGCGTGACGACATTGTTTTCACTTGTAAGCAGCAAAACACCTGATCCGTGATCGACTTCCGCCGAACCATTGGCCCGCATCCGCTTAATTTCAGGTATTCGAAACTCCAATGCATTATTATCATCCGGGCTCCAGCTGCGTTGCGCTACGATGCGCCAAACTTGTTCAATGCGGCGCCCATTCGCAAACGTAGACTCTGGTTCACGTCCGCTGAGAATATAACTGCCGTCGTCTTCACGCCGCGAGTTGATCACTTCCGATTCGAGCGAATAGGGGTTCTGAGGATCTCGAAGCATCCGCGCGGAGTTTTCTTCAACGATCCAATCACCAGGAATCAGCCCAAATTCCATACGTGGTTCGTTGGTATCAAAGGAGCATTCAAACCAGGCGGTCAAAACGAGCTTATGTTGGTCCACATGCACCTTGTAGGTTGGCCGGATCGTGGGCAAACTCTCCTCTTTGCGCAATCGGATGTTAAGTTGAAAGTCCTGTCGATCGAACTGGAATTGCATCTGATGGCGATTGCTAAAACTCTGCTGCATCTGCAAACGACCCTGCTGGATCAACCTTACTCCCGGCCCCTCTTGAAAGACGGCAGCATACGAGGATTGAAATATGCAGTTAAAGGTACCTTCATGTCGATCGACGTCGGAAATCGCCGGAATGGGAATTTTGAACTCGGTCGTATTGCCATCCTCTCCGATCGAATCTGGCAACCACTCCCAATCAAATTCAATGGAGTCCGTCGTTAAGGGGTCAAGCTTCTCGACAAGCAGTTGGGGAGCTCGGGCCGCTTGATTTTCTCCGTCAAGATTTTCCACTTCCCCAGCATCGGTCTCCGCGGCGACGGTGGTAATGCGAAATCGATCCAAAGCAGGGTTGGGATAGGTTCTCCACTGAGCGCCCGGCGGCAACTTGATGCGAAAGCTATTCTTGGATTCGTTGCCATAAGACCTCACCGTAACGCTGGTCGATACACTCCAGGGTTGAGCAGGGTCAATGATGTCAAACGTGGTGTTGCTTTCGGCCTCCAACGCGGCAATCCGCTGCATCCCATCTTGTTGGCGCCATGTGAGTGTAAAATCACCACCTCGACTATTAATCTTGAGTCGAACACCAGCCTCCGTGACAGTTCGCTCTAAGATATCGTCGCTCCGTACGCGCTCGTCAATCGCATCGTGGGGCAGCAAGACGTTGATGGTTGTTAGAGCAGATGGGAGGTCGATGGCTAACGTAAAGCGATCCGCCTTTTGCCGCACAGGGGTCTTGCCCTTCAGCACAAGGCGGTGTTGACTATTCTCTTCACCCAGCAAGAGCCACTGATATCCCCCCGTGCCAGGATTCACCTGAAACAAACTTTGCACGTCGCCCTCCGGCCTGGCCGGTGGTTCAACAAGTCGACAAGCACCAAAACGGAGGTCGATGAGGGCTGGAGTTTGGCTGGACCCGAGCCGTACGTCAAATGCACCTTCAACGCTTGCGCCTTCCTCGACCGCTGAGACATTGACGATCGACTGGACAATCGATGCAGCGGGTAACTGTGCTGCCGCATTGGATTGCCGCTCTAACCGACGCAACTCCTCGATGGTGATATTGGTCAACGCATAACCGCCATCAGGGCGAAGCTCGAGTCGAATATCGGTTTGCAGCATCCCGTTTCGCAAAATACTCGGAACAGGATCGTCGACGGTTTCGCGGTCGGCCGTCTGCGTGTCATCTTGCCAGGCGTTTGCGTTGGATACTACAAATCCAACCAAGACCAAGCAAACTCCAGTCGTTATTGCGAGACTATGACCACAGAGTTGGCGCAAGGGTCCGCCACGTCCGCTTTTCAGCAGGGTACTTAGAAAGTGAAGACAGGTTGCAATGACCATCCAAGCTGGCTCTGCGTGAGGACCAATAGGAAACTTTCCCTAGTTTACGCAAACGGAAGAGCCTTTTGAACTACTTAATGCCGTACTCTGACCGCATAAGGTCAGAAACCCGCACAACAACGGTTGAAACAACCGCGTTTATCCGCAATATCGATACAAGCCAATTAAATCAAAGTAATTTGCTACGGAGTTCCGTTAACAATTGGTTGGCGTGACCGATCTCTTCCTTCTGCCGCTCTGGCTCTTGAGGGATTTCACGTTCGATCGTCAAAGGTCCACGATAGCCAATTTCCTTCAGCGTCGCCAAATACGCTTCGATATTCACCTGCCCACTACCCAGTGGAACTTCGCGTCCCCACGTTTTGCCTGGCTCATCACTCCATAGTGCGTCTTTGCAATGCACACTTCGAACAAACTTGCCGACCTCGCGCAGGGCTTCGATCGGTTCGCCCGTCCCATAAAGAATCATGTTGGCGGGATCAAAATTGATAAACAAGTTGTCTCGTTTGGTGTCCGTAATAAATTGCACCAATCCAGCGGCTGTTTCTTGCCCAGTTTCCAGATGGACGGCCTGATCGTTCTGGCAAGCGTGATCGCACAATTGCCGAGTAACTTCGACCACTTCCTGATACAGCGGAAGCGTTGGTTCGTGGGGCACAAATCCCAAGTGAAGGGCGATTACATCGCAGCCGAGCAGCCGCGCAAAATCGCTAATCTCCTTCATTTCCTGCAGGCGATCAGCGCGTGTCGCCGGTGGAACAAGTCCAATGGTATTGCAAACCGTCGGTATATCTGCGTAGCTCTCTCCCTCAAAACCTCCAAAAACGGCGGTGAGGTGAATATTCATCGATTCCAATTTGGCAAGAAATCGCTCCGCGTTTTCAGGCGTCCGCGAACTGCGATGGGGAGCATGAAGCTGGATTGTCGGAATCCCCAGTTCTTGGGCTACCTCTAGCTTGACACCCAATCCCGCATCAATACTGGTGAAAACCCCGATCGGCCAATCCGCCATCTTCTTTACTCCCGTTCACAAATGCTCATGCTGTGGCAGTGCGGAAGTGGCACAACGCGCAATTCCACGAACTTACTCACTCGAAACGAATCGGCATTGTAGAAGAAGTCGCGGTCCCTGTGGAGCTACCCCACACGAGAATTAAAAGATCCCATGTCAACCTTACTTGAGTGCTTTCTCCCGCTTAGCTCTTAGGGTCGTGGACTTTGCTAATGGTGCTACAGTAAAGGGATCTCTGGCAAGATCCACTGCGACGTACCCCCATTATTAAATGGTGACGCAGCACTAGGCGACATGTTGCAACGGTACGCTGGCGTGGGTCAAAAGCTCCCCTACACATTCGCAAAGTTGCTGTTGCCAACGTGGCAGTTGAAAGCCGAAGTGAATTGCCAGTTTCGAACAATCGAGTTGACAGTTTGCAGGAACGGCGTAGCTGCGCGTCAGTGAGCGAAGGGGTAGGGCGCGAAATTTGTTCGATACAATTGGCAAGGCAAGTGCGCGGCACGCCGCAACAATTTGATCTCCGACCTCCACGCGACTTGCGTAGCCCAACGGCGCAATATGGAAGAGTCCGCCTTCAGCCCGCAACCATTCGGTAATAGTTGGCGCCCCTCTTTGGAGTAGACTGAGCGTCATCGCTGCTAACCAATCCGTGCTCGTCGGTGTACCCAAATGGTCGTTGGCGAGTTCAATCGAGTTGCGGTAGGTGAGCAGGTCGACGAGTTGCGTAACGTAGTTGTTGCCGTGCGGACTATACATCCAACCGCTCCGCAAAATAAGATGCGGAACCCCGCTGTTGCGAATCGCTTCCGTCCCTAACAACTTGGTACGACCATATTGATTGATCGGATGAGGTGGGTCGTTCTCGCGCCAAGGCCGATCGCCACTTCCGTCGTAAACCATGTCGGAGCAGAAGTGAACGATGGAACTGCCAATATGCAACGCCTCTTCAGCAAGTACGCTGGGAGCGGTCGCGTTGACCAATTGTGCCAGTCGAGGCTCGCGCTCCGCTGCTTCCAAGTCGGTTAAGCCCGATGCATTGACGATTAACGTTGGTTTGACTGCTCGTATTACCTGTCGAATACTGGCGGGGCGACTCACGTCAACTTGAACTGGTATGGGCAATAAACTCCCGCGCTCGGGCTGACGGCAGGCTCCAACCACTGTTCCGAGTCCAGCGAGATGGCGGCACAAATCGCGGCCAAGTTGTCCGCTACTTCCTATCACCAAAATGAGTTCTTCGCGTGGTTTAAGAGTCGGCGTGAGGATGGCCTGAGGAGCCAAAGGACGCTCGGTGGCAGTACCAGCTTGATGGCTCGTGTCCGCATTTCGTGCAGAGCCTGTGGAAGGGCGATTCGAAACAGACGCGATATGAGCGGCAGAGACCTTCGCAGGCTGGTTCACCTGAGGAGCACCAGTCGAGTGTCTTGTGCGGTTCGAATTCGGTGGCTTGGGAGCGTAGAGCGGGAGAGCACGGTCCGGAAGCGTCGACATGGATCGCGCTGGACGCACATGCCGCGCCAGCGTTTCCGGAACTTCGGGCCAGGCAATGGCTAGTTCAAGGTCGTTCCAGCGAAGCCAACGCCAATCGTCACTGTTCAAATCACTGTCGGCGCGGACTTCAAATCTAGCAACTGCTGCAGTCACCTGCCAACCACATGCGACACCCGCAGGAATGCTGAGCGTGCGCGCATCGCTTTCGCTCAAGTAGAATCCTTGCCAATGCATAAACGTCGGGCTGCCACGTCGAATATCGGCAACGGCAACAAAGACCTCGCCTTCCAAACATCGAAAGGTTCGAGGGAGTGGCAGACGTCGGGCGTAGCTCAATTCTTGGGTGAAGCCATAGTCAGCCTCGACGATCTGCTCGGACCGCTGCGGCTGCAAATCGTTGTACTGAGTGATAATTCGTGAACCGTCTACACGACGACTCGTCGCTTCGCGCAAAAGTTCGACACCCGTAATGCGTGTTGGTATGCGATTCATAAGCGACTGATCCTCCTTGATCATGACTGAACAGCCCAGAGACCTGAATAGTCCTAGAACTTAGTTGGACAGCGCCACTTGGTAGCCTGGGCAATTCGGCGTCCTGAAGTTTTCGTAGCCACCCGCTGCCAAGCGGTGGAAAACGTTAACTATCGCGTCCACCGTCTGGCGACGTTGGCTACCCAGCTTGCCAAGTGGCGCTGTCCAATTAGATAGCTACCAGACATTTGCCCCTGGGTTGAGTTCAAGCGACTGGTATATCGCTCGTTGTTATAGCATGAGGTGAGTTAGTGGCCCAAGCTCGATTTGGGCAAATCGAATATTTGGTTCAAGAACGCTGGAAGATGACGAGTGGCGAAGGCAGAAAACGTGCCTCGGTAGGTGAACATTCGGCACGATGCGGAGGATCGTTTCGCGCGCGAATGTACGAACGGATTGAACGTCACAATGGTGCTAGCTATACCTAGGCTGAATGGCCGCGCCAATATGAAACAATTGGCGGCCGCTGAATGCTAGTACGATTGAGCGACGATAGATCACGCATCGGTGGACGCCTTAATAGGCTCCACTTGATCCATCAGCGAATTTCAATGGAATGATCATACAGAACGCTAGATCTGCAGAAGGAGCGATTTCATGTTGGTGCTGTCGCGACATAGAGACGAGAGCATCATGATCGGTGATGATATAGTCATCACGATTGTCGATATTCGAGGCGATAAAGTGCGCTTGGGGATTGAAGCTCCGCACGATATCCCAGTTCACCGCCAAGAGGTTTACGAAGCGATTAAACGTGAGAACTTGAAAGCTGGACACATTCAGCCGGGTGAAACACGGTCGCTTGGAAATCGGCGCCAATAACAACCGATCTTGGTGAACAAGAAATATTTAGGATTCAGACGGAAGCGGGTACTTGGGTGCTCGCTTCCGTTTTTCATTGGCAATCAGTCCACACGGAGACGGACTGCCGAATTCCACCCGTGACAAGGCCAGCCATTGGCGGTTTACCACATGGAAATCTGCGTGTTTTAGTTGGAATGTATCGCCTGGGTAAAATGATGGGGATGTAAGCAATCGAGTGACGGTGAATTGCATACTTTTCTTAGAAATTCATATTCCCCTGAAAATGCCGCGCACGAATTTCGATGCTAGGTTTACGCAGAGTACGAGAGCGGAAGGTCCGCTTTTAGACTCGAACCAAGCGATTTCGACCAAGTTCAAATTCAATGAGAAACTTGTAATCGGGTCGCGAAGACGCCAAGGCCAGCAGGCTGGGTGGATGACAACTCTCCAGATCGTTGTCTCCTAATCTCCTGTGACCGCGGCCTTGATTAGCGTATTTCACATTCACCGACTCGATCCTTGGGGGTATCTCACACATGACAAGAATCAACACCAACGTAAGTTCGCTTGTTGCTCAAAACCGTTTGAATCAGACGAACAACGATCTTAACACCTCGCTGACACGATTGAGCACTGGTCTGCGAATCAATACTGGTAAGGATGACCCTGCAGGTCTTATTGCTAGCGAAGCGTTGCGAAGCGATATCACCAGTATTAACAAAGCCATCTCGAACACACAACGCGCCAGCCAAATTATTGCCACCGCGGATAGCGCGCTTGGCCAAGTCAGCAACCTACTCAATGACGTACGTGGCTTGGTGGTTGAAGCCGCCAACAAAGGGGCTTTGAGCGATGACGAAATTGCAGCTAATCAGTTGCAAGTCGACAGCTCACTGGCAGCTATCGACCGAATCGCTCAAACCACAACATTCCAAGGCCGCAAGTTACTCGATGGCAGCTTGGACTTCCTGACCACTTCGGGAACCAACTTCACCAGCATTACGAATCTTCGGATCAACCAGGCCAACCTTGGTTCTTCTGGCGCCGTTGCGATCAGCGTCAATGTTTCCAGCGCTGCGACTCGCGCGCAAATCACCGTTCCTGCAATTCCTCCAGCAGGTGAGCAAGGAACGGGTGCGATTACGCTCACGAATGCTACCGCCGACGGCGAGGCATCTACGGCGGCACTTACCACCGCCGCCGGTGGCGCTTACACCGTTTCCGCGAAAGACGGTGAGGCACTTGATGGTACTGACGGCAATGCAGTAACCGTTTCCGTGGTAGCGGGCGAAACTGAAGCGACCGCCAGTGCGTTGTCTGGAGTTCTCGCTACAGCAGATGGTGGTGACTTCTCGGTTTCAATCAAAGATACCAGCACTGCGTATGCTGGCTCACTTGGCAATGCGCTCAGTATCGTTGTCGAATCGGGCAATACGGCTACTGCGCAAGCAGCCAGTGCCGGGCAAGACGTCAATGGTGTGACCGCTGCATTCACCATTCGCGCAAAGGCGGGCGGTGACTTTGACGGTGTGGCGGGCAATGCGGTTACCATTACCGTAGAATCGGCCAATGCCGTGGGTACCGATGCAGCAGCCACCCTGACAGGTAGTGTACTTGCAATCGAAGTGGATGATGCCACATCGCTCAGCTTGGCCGACATCAAGGCCGCGTTGGAAGCCGATGCAAACTTCCAAGACGAATTTGAATTCTTGATAGCCGAAGGTAATGAGAATGTCTTGTTCCGCAACGATAGCTCCGACGATCTTGCAGCATTCGACCTGGATGGTGCAACTGCAGGTACCGATGCCGCTGCAACGGTTAGCCTTGCGTCCAATGTGTTGACCATTACGGTTGATGATAACACTGACCGCGAGTTGAGTGCAATCAAAGCTGCGGTTGAGGCCAGTGCTTTGTTCTCGACCGACTTTGACTTTAACCTCGGTGTTGACGGCACGTTCGAATCCGACTCGTCGGACGACATAGCTTCGACGGCGTTCACAGGTGGCACGAACCGAATCGCTGAAGCAGTATTGGATGGCAACAACCTTACAATCACCGTTTCCGATGCAGCGGCCACCCAGACGCTTGCAAACATCGCTGCCGCTTTGGCCGATGACGAAGATTTTGACAACTTTGATTTCAACGTCACGACCGGCGGTAACTTTGCGACCGACGAAAGCGACGACGTTGAAGACGCTGCTTTAACTGGTGGTACCGACACAACAACCGAAGACGTGCTGACCGTCACCGGACCTAGTGGTGAAATCAACAACGGAACGCTCACTGTCGTTCAAGCGGCCGGAGTTACCACTCCAACGGCTGCCGTCGACGACGATGGCAACATCACTGTACGTATTAGCAATACAGCCGCTACGACGCTGAGCGCAGTCAAGACTGCCATCGATGGCTTGACCGGCTATTCTGCAGAAATTTCCGCGACCGCTGGCGATGCCACGTTCACACCAGCATCCGACTCGATTGCCACCACGAACATTACGGGTGCAACCGACGGTGGAATCACCGACGATGTTGTTTTCGAGTTGGGCGGCAAGACAGGTTCGCAGGCTTTCCAAATTAGTGCTGGAACCACGCTGGATCAATTGGTATCGCAAATCAACCTGGTCTCTGAAGCAACCGGTGTGGAAGCCGTTGCGGACGACGATGAGCTGATTCTTCAATCGAGCCAATTTGGTAGCAAGGCTGTGGTCGATTTGCGTATCATTAGCGAAGCTGAAACCGGTACCTTTACCTCAGCGTTAGGTGTTCGTGCTCGTGACGAAGGCTCCGATTTGGTGGCCAAAGTCAACGGCGTCGATGCCAGTGCGCAAGGCAATGCACTGAAGATCAAGACAGCCACCTTGGACCTCGATCTAACCGTGGATGAAGGCTTCTCCGGCGAAATCAACTTCAATATTACCGGTGGTGGAGCCCAATTCCAGCTGGGACCCGAAGTTGTATCCAACCAACAAGCTCGAATCGGCTTGGGCAGCGTGAATACCGCTCGTCTTGGCGGAGTCTCTGGTAAGCTCTATCAGTTGGCCGAAGGGGGAGATGCTTCCCTTGCAAACAACGCCACGTTGGCAGCTGAGATCGTCGACGAAGCGATCGGACAAGTTACAGGACTACGGGGTCGATTGGGTGCTTTCCAAGCTACTACGTTGGAAAGCAACTTGGTATCGTTGAACGACACTGTGACCAACCTGCAAGAAGCTGAAAGCTCGATTCGCGATGCCGACTTCGCCGCCGAATCGGCCCGTTTGACACGTGCTCAGATTCTGGTCCAGTCAGGTACATCGGTACTCGGTATCGCTAACCAGAACCCACAAAACGTTCTCGGACTTCTACGATAATCGACCTGAAAACTCGTATTAGACAACGTGAAGCCGCGTCAGCTCATCCAGCCGACGCGGCTTTTTTTAGGTGAAACAACAGTTACGACCTGCACGTTTGGGCAAAGTTTAAGTCTTGTCCAGCGACAGCCGATGACAAGTAGATTAGGACGACAGCGATTTGTCCTCGGGCCCAAAATTACAACTATTCTCAAGCAGGCTTTGTTGAGCGAGCGAAAAGGCAAATGAAATGGGACGTATTCAGTCGAGCGTCGGACTTGTAACCGGCGTCCCCATCGAAGAGACGGTCAATCAGCTAATGAGCATCAACGCTCAGCCGCGGGATCGTCTTAAAGCGCGCACCGACCAGCTGCGACAAGAACAAGTTGCAATCACCGAACTGACAGCTCTGGTAATTGCTGTGGAACTATCCACCGACCGTCTGGGCCAAAAAAGTCTCTACGATGCGACCACAGTTGCGGCAAGCAACACGAGTGTTACCGCCCGCAGTATCGGCAACCCCAAAGTAGGCTCCTACTCGTTTGTTCCCATCCGGCAATCACAGAACCAACAGTTAACAAGTTCCGTCTTTGCATCGGCAGATCAAAAATTCTCAAGTGGCGAAGTTGTAATACACAGCGGTGGATTTCTAGATGAATCGGTGCGGCTCGATCAATTGAATGGCGGCGCTGGCATCGCCCGCGGTTCGATTCGCATCACCGATCGCGAAGGGACCACACAGACGATCGACCTAAGGCATGCGCAAACTGCACAAGACGTCGTTGACGCGATCAACGCCAACGATTCATTCAAGATAACCGCGTCACTCGATGGCGATCATTTTGTATTAAGCGATCATTCGGCAACACCCACGACCAATCTATCCGTCACCGAAGTTGGCAATGGCACCACTGCAGCCGATCTTGGCTTGGCCTCAATCTCGACCAGTTCGGCCACAGCTTCCGGCACTGGACTCCTGAGCTTGACCAACACGACCTCGCTTCGTTCGCTCAAAGATGGACTAGGCGTCAGCTTTACGAAAAACGAACCGGCGTTGAAGTTCGAATTGGCCGACGAGTCGAATTTTGAAGTAACGTTCGACTTTGACGAAGAAGGTGCAAGCCTCGGGCAATTGCTTAACCAAATCAATACCGCCGGCGAGGGCAAGATCGAAGCCAGGATTGCAGCCGATGGCAAGTCTCTTGAAATCGAGGATCTGACGAGCGGTGCCGGAAATCTGCAGATAACCAGCCTTGCCGGCGACTTGGCCGAACAACTCGGCTTGGACGCGGAAAGCGTCGGCGGAAAAGTTCAAGGTGCCCGCCTGCTCGCTGGGCTCGGAGACACTCTGCTGTCTAGCTTAAATGGTGGGCGTGGACTCGGCGAGCTGGGTGAACTGACGATCTCCGATCGCTCTGGCGCAACCGCGACGATTGATCTCACGAGCGCCAAAACTCTGCATGAGGTATTAAATGCACTGAACGATTCTGGACTTGGTATCTCTGCATCCTTAAATCGTACAAAGACAGGCATCGAGATCGTTGATACCACAGGCTCTACTGCAAACAATTTGATCATTGCAGATGCGGACGACACGAACACGGCCACCAAGTTGCAAATCGTGGGGGATGTTTCGGCAAGTCGAATTGATTCCAAGTCACTCAACTTGCAACACATCACGCGAAACACCTTGTTGAGCAACTTCAACGGTGGCAAACCAATCTCCAGCACATCGATATCGTTTAAGGACTCTGCCGGAAAAGAAGGACTGTTGAACCTACGATCCGTCAGCGCTAAATCGATCGGTGATGTTATCGACGGGATCAACGCTTTGGATATTGGTATCGAAGCAAGGATCAACGATGAAGGCGATGGAATCGTGTTGATCGATACCGCTGGTGGCGAAGGTGAGCTAACCGTGGCGGATATTGGTACCGGCACCGCTGCCGCTCAACTGGGGTTGGCAGGCAAGGGAAAGGTAGAGACCATCGATGGACAGACCGTAACCCGCATCAATGGCACGACGACTGTTCGAATTCAAACGACGGAAGATACGACGCTGTCGCAGTTCGTCGAATCGCTCAACAGCTATGGTGGCAGTCCGGTCTCGGTAAGTCTTCTGAGCCTTGGTGAGGGAAACGGCGTGCGGCTTGTACTCAATAGCAAAGCCGCGGGTGCAGCTGGAAGAGTTGCCGTCGAGTCCGACTTGGGGCTCTCGTTCTCTGAAACGGCGAAAGCCCAGGACGCACTGATCGCCTTTGGTGCATCAAGTACCAATAGTGGCATCCTGGTCTCTTCTGCCACGAACACTTTTAAAGGCATCGTTGAAGACATTGAACTGGTCGTCAACGAAGTCTCCGACTCGCCGGTGACGGTGAGTATCGTGGAAAACAACGAGACTGTTACCAAACAGATCGAGACCTTCGTGACGGCGTATAACAAGGTGCGCGAAAAGCTAGATAGTCTGACCACCTTTGATGCGGCCTCCAATAGCGTTGGAGTTCTGTTCGGCTCGAACTCGGCATTGCGAGTTGATATCGGGTATTCGAACTTCTTGGCGAGCGACATCCGCGGAGCTGGATCAATCCGTTCGCTCCAACAGTTGGGCGTTCGCCTGGATGAAAACGGTAAATTGCAGTTCGACAAAGAGCGTTTCCAGTCCACGATTGATGCGGATCCTACCGCAGTCGAAGAGTTCTTCACCAAAGAAGAGCTTGGCTTCACCTCGAGAGCCAAAAGCATCGCTGAACGCTTGGCAGGTGTCGACAACGGCGTACTACTGACGCGATCCAACACCTTGCAATCACAGATCGAACAAAATACGAATCGACTTGGAGCTTTTGATGTGCGCCTCGAAAAACAACGCACGCGATTGCTGACTCAGTTCTATGCCATGGAAACAACGATCGGCAAATTGCAGCGGAATTTGACCGCTTTGGATCAGATACAATTCATCCCACCGATCACTTGAGTTCGTTCCTGAGTTGATTGCGCATCTTCACGGTGCGGGGCGCCGCATCTTCGCCAAGCACGGTGATATGTCCCATCTTCCGCCGCCGCCACGGCTCGCGCTTTCCGTAAAGATGCAGATGCGCTTGGGGTTGATCTAAAATGACGCTCCACTGCGGCTCAGTCAACTGCTCCGCGATGAACCACACATCTCCGAGCAAATTGGCCATGGCGGCAGGCTGAATCTGCACCGGTTTCACGAGTGGCAGGTCGCATACAGCACGCAGTTGTTGCTCAAATTGACTGCAGGTGAACGCTTCAATCGTCAGGTGCCCAGAATTGTGCGGACGCGGGGCGACTTCGTTAACAATTAGTTCACCCTGTTTCGTTACAAAGAACTCGATGCAGAACAAACCTACGACATCAAAACGCTCCGCGATGCCGCGACAGATATCGCGAGCGATCGCATCGTACTTTTGCAATTCCGGTCGAACCGGGCAGCGGCTGACGTCCAGAATATGATTGGCATGCTCGTTTTCGATCAATGGATAACATTCGATGTCGCCTCGCGGATTGCGGGCTGCAATCATGGAAACCTCAGATTCGAATTCGATCCATTTTTCCGCGATCAAATGCAAATCCCCAAAACTTGACCAGCAAGTGGTCAAATGGTCGGCATCGGTCACAATTCCTTGCCCTTTACCGTCGTAACCGCTTCGTGCCGTTTTTAGGACCAACGGCCAACCGAGGTCTTCTGCGGCGATCAACACATCGGCCTCGGACGTTACCGCGCGAAAGGGAGTGGTCGGGAACCCAGCCTCGGATAAGGAACCTTTCTCCCGCAGGCGATCTTGACACATTTCCAAAAAATCCGCATTCGGGCGGGTCAAAGTTTGTTCGGCGGCTCGACGCACCAGATCGGAACTAATGTTCTCAAATTCAAGTGTGATTACTTGACATAGTGATGCCATCGCATCCACCATCGCCAGTTCAGAATCGCGGTTCGACTCGGGCATAAAGTGGCGATCTGCAGACTGCGCAGCCGGACTTCCAGATTCCGGTTCAAAAATGGCGATATGATACCCCAGTCGCTGGGCAGCATGCACGAACATGCGCCCAAGCTGTCCACCACCCAAGACTCCCACCCAATTTCCCGGTGGAATCGCCAATGCCTTACCCATGAGATTGTTCCCATCGAAATACAAGACTAGAGCACATTGTCATCCATTACCGTCTGGGTCTGCTGCTCGGTCCAGCCTCGCAAGCGTTCGCGCAAGCCTGCATCGCGTAGCGCCAAAATGCGCAACGCCAGCAGGCCCGCGTTTTTTGCTCCTGCAGTTCCGATCGCCAAAGTTCCAACCGGAATACCACCTGGCATTTGTACGATCGAAAGCAAAGAGTCGAGTCCGTTGAGTGCTTTACTTTGGATCGGGACACCCAGCACGGGTAGGATCGTACAGGAAGCCACCATACCAGGAAGATGCGCCGCTCCACCGGCCCCCGCGATCAGCACTTGCAGCCCTCGAGATTCGGCGTTTCGAGCATATTCGAACATCCATTCAGGAGTGCGATGCGCAGATACAACGCGACTCTCAAAGCTAACGTCGAATTGCTCAAGGATGGCTGTCGCCGACTGCATCGTTTCCCAATCCGATCGGCTTCCCATGATCACACCGACAATCGCTGCAGGGTCATCGCTCATTGCTCAACTTCTTTCGTTGCAGATTTTGGCCCCAACGCGGGTTCTTTTACATATTTCTTAAAAGCGGGAACAGAATCACGTCGCGTATGCTGCGCGAATTGGTAAGCAACATGACCAAGCGATCGATTCCAATGCCTAGTCCGCCGGCGGGTGGCATACCATTGCGCAAGGCCAGCACAAAGTCGTGATCCATGTTGGCCATCGAGTCCTCGGCGGCCTGCCCTTCCAATTGTTGACTGAACAATTGCTCCTGTAGCAATGGGTCATTCAACTCGGTGTACGCATTCGCTAACTCCATGCCATGGATGAACAGCTCAAAGCGTTCGGCGACGGCGGGGTTGGATGTCTTGCGTTTGGTCAACGGACAGATGCTTGACGGGTAATCAATGACAAAGATCGGACCGACTAAGCTGTCTTCTACCTTTTCCTCAAAGACCTCGCTCTTGATCACGTCAGGATGCTTGCCCTGAATATCAATACCGATCGTCGGGGCGTAGTTGGCAATGGCGGTCGCATCGGCGGGGTCGATACCGGTACACTCTTTGAACAGTTCATCGTAGGTGCGTCGTGCAAACGGCGGTGTGAAGTCGATCGTCTTGTCATGCCACTGCACCACGTACCCCTGCCCTGTCGCCTTCAGGGCATCCAGGATGATCTGTTCCGTCAAATCCATCATCACTTCATAGTTACCAAACGCCTCATAACACTCCATCATCGTGAATTCGGGATTGTGGCGCGGGCTAATCCCTTCGTTGCGATACACACGCCCCATCTCATAGACGCGTTCCATCCCACCGACGAGCAACCGCTTGAGATGTAGCTCAAGGGCGATGCGCAACACCAAAGGCATGTCGAGTGTGTTGTGATGAGTATTAAACGGTCGAGCGGCTGCGCCCCCTGCTATCGTATGCAAGGTTGGTCCTTCGATTTCGCAGTAGCCGCGGTTGGCCAACGTGGTGCGAATCGATTGCACAATTTTTGTGCGGGCCAAAAAGGTGTGCATCACGCCTTCGTTGTATGTCAAATCGAGATACCGCTGGCGCTGCTTCAAGTCCGGGTCTTGCAGTCCCGCATGCTTTTCAGGCGGCGGCTCGAGTGTTTTACCCATAAAATGCAACTTCGCGGCAAACACGGTCAACTCACCCGTGTTGGTACGCCCCAGTCGACCGTCGATACCAATCCAATCGCCAAGATCAAACAGGCTGCTTAACTCAAAGTCTTGATCGCCAACCTGAGCTTTGCCAATCAAGATCTGAATATCGCCCGTCCAGTCTCGAAGGGTTATGAACCGGAGCTTGCCCTGACCTCGCGAGAGAATGATGCGGCCCGCGACCCGAACATTTGGCCCAATTTCCTCTCCTTCACCAGCCTGTTGCTTCCAGGCCCGGTAGTCGATAGCTTCAATCGTGCCTTCGGTGCTCACGGCATCGAAGTTCGGCAAGTCAAGCGACTCGCCCGAATTGAGCTTGTACTTGATTTCGCCTGCGCGTTTACGAGCATCGCCACTCCAAATGCGGTCGGGAAAATAATGCCCCCAAGGGTCGATCCCAAGTCCTTCAATCTTTTGGAGCTTGGCAAGGCGAGATTCGTGATGCTCTGACATGGCGGTCTACGTAACGAGTGCGAGGTGATTGTGTTTTGAGTCATGGTGGCGTAACGAAAAATGACTAGAATGGCAGCGACAAGCCATAACATCTCCCCAGTTACGTCCGAGCCCAGGCTCTTGAGGCACAAATTCTAGCTCGTCATGCTCGGCTCGACGAGGCGGGTCGAAAAACAAGTCCTTTCACACAATTGAGATAAATCATGAGCTCCCCTGCTCGTCCCAGTGAACTACCTCCGCCGTCGATTGAGCCCACTCAGGGGTGGCACTGCATGCACATGTTCTACCGCATTAACCATGACGTTTTGCATCGCATGGGGCTAGGGCTCGGAGCACGCACGACGGCTGGCGAGTCACTTACCGAAGCCCTGAACCCAGCCGCCGCCGACGCTCCCACTCGGCTGCAATGTTTCATCGTCAGCGGGCACAAGGCCGATTTTGGCTTCATCGCCTTTGATCCCGATCCGCTCAAAATCGATCGGGTCCACCAGCGATTGATGGGTTCGGCCATTGGACCAGCCCTGGACGCCACCTATTCCTTTGTGTCGATGACCGAAATATCGGAATATGTGCCGAGTCCCGAGCAATATGCCACACGCTTAAAGGCTGGCGGTGAAGACCCTGAGTCACCTGCCTTTGCGGCCAAGGTGGCAGCATATGAAAAACGTCTGCCGATGATGAACACGCAACGCCTGACGCCAGAACTGCCAACTTGGCCAGCCATGTGTTTTTATCCGATGAATAAGAGTCGAGTTGTGGGTGCCAACTGGTACACCACTCCTTTTTCTGCCCGCAACGCGATGATGGCCGAGCATGCGCAAAGTGGTATGGCGTACGCCGGTCGAGTCACTCAAGTGGTCACGGTTTCTGTCGGCCTGGACGATTGGGAGTGGGGAGTCACACTTTGGGCTCGCTCGCCTGATTATCTCAAGGACATCGTCTATAAAATGCGTTTCGATGAAGCGAGTGCCAAGTATGGTGAATTCGGTCAGTTCTTTACCTGCTATATCGTGGAACCTACCAAGATTGCGGCCCACTGTTTTATGCGTTCGTAGACTAGCGACCAACCTATAGCCCCGTATTAAGAGCTAGCTCCGGTGGAAATTGAGTGGAAGACAAACGTTGATCTTTCGGCCTTACATGTCGCCTGGTGCTTGACCCACTGGCCCGGTGATTGTCGCAAGGGGAGCGAGGAGCTGCGCAGCGCCGCGCGGACGCTAGCTGAATCCGCCAATCGAATCAACGCTCTACCTGATAGATTTTGGGATCTGTTACTGACTCTTTCCGTTGACACGCCAGGAAATCGTGAGCTGATCGAACGGACCTTGATCCGACTTGTCCCACCACAAGCGCGTGGGGAAACGCTGCACAGCGAACTGGTCAGCAGCTTGTCAACCTTTAAGTCTTTTTACCATCGAGAATTCCCAGACTTTGTCCACAACATGCGCCTGCGTTGCGAACCACTGAAACAGCAATGGGAAGCTTACGGACCGGGGCTCTTGGTCTTGATTGGCGAGCGGACGGATCGGGACGCTATGGCGGAACGAGCGGAAGTCTTGTTCGTCGAACCATGCGTGGGTGGCCTTGGTTTCTCACACTTGACCACCAATCGTTGCCACATCGAAGCGGTGTTAACCAATCCTGATCCGAAGCTCACCGAGACATTGCGTTTGGCTTGGCTACTTGCACAACTTGAGTTTGAACGCCCAATCTACAGCGACTTGATCAATGCATTTCGCCTGAGAAAAATCGCTGGGTTAGCAATGATCCCGCCAACGTTGCTGGCTGCCGAAGAACTTGGGCTCTGTGAGTATTCCCCGTCATCAGTCCAAACCGCTATTGAGCTTTGGAGGCTCGCTGCACCTGGTGAGCAACCGGCCGTCCTGCGCGAAGTATTGATGACTTGGTGGGAAACGGTTGAGGGCAGCCAACCCGAGTGGCGGATTGCACTGACCGGTCTCGATCGCATGCTTGAATAACAGGTGCAGAGATCTTCTCGCGCACTTACCGTCAAAACACCAAAACCTAGCAACCAGATCACACAGATGGCATTTCAATTCAGTCGCGGTCCGTTTCCAGCAACCCGCATGCGTCGTTTGCGTCAATTCGCTTGGTCTAGGAGTTTAGTCAGGGAATGCCAGTTGTCGCCGTCGGATCTGATCTGGCCATTGTTCATTTTGCCGGGCGAACGTCGAGAAGAGGAGGTTGTGAGTCTTCCAGGTGTGAAACGGCGAAGTATCGATTTGCTGTTAATTGCCGTGGAGGAAGCGATCGCTGTCGGAATTCCGGCAATAGCGCTGTTTCCCGTCACTCCACCCGAGTTGAAAAGCGAGGATGGTTCGGAGGCGCTCAATGCTGACAACTTAATTTGCACTGCAACGCGAGCTATTCGCAAACGATTTGGCGATCAAATTGGCATTGTTTGCGACGTGGCCTTGGACCCTTACACGTCACATGGCCAAGATGGTTTGCTGCGAGATGGAATGATCGTCAATGATCCAACGCTCAACGTATTGGCGGCTCAAGCGGTCAATCAGGCGGATGCGGGAGCGAGCATCATCGCGCCGTCGGATATGATGGACGGTCGCATTGGCTCCATTCGCTCCGCATTGGATGACGCAGGGCATCAAGACGTGTTGCTCATGTCCTACGCAGCCAAATATGCATCGGCGTTTTATGGTCCATTTCGCGATGCCGTGGGATCCAAAGGGAGTTTGGGAAGTGGAGACAAGAAGACCTACCAAATGGACCCATCCGCTTCCAACGAGGCGTTGCATGAAGTCGCGTTGGACCTGCAGGAAGGGGCTGATATTGTCATGGTCAAACCCGGCCTGCCCTACCTCGACATCGTTCAGCGGATAAAGACCGAGTTTTCTGTTCCCACCGCAGTTTATCAAGTCAGTGGCGAATACGCGATGTTAGCCGCTGCCGCCCAAAACGGCTGGCTGGACCGACAAGCCTGCGTACTTGAGAGCCTGCTCGCCTTTCGACGTGCAGGGGCCGATATGATCCTCAGCTATTTCGCACTCGAAGCCGCACAACTGCTATTGAGGGAGTCGTAACAGCCCTCTCGGCTCTTAATCTTTGATCTTGATCCTAATCTTAATCTTAATCTTAATCTTGATCGTCCAACTCGATCGTCCAACTCAAGGAGAGCCGGCTTCTTCGAGCACGAGCACGAGCACGAGCACGAGCACGAGAAGGAGCACGAGTACGAATACTAGGAGTACTGCTCTAAGGTGGAGTACATTCTTCTGCTGCTGCTGACCAACTCCCACTCCCTCGAGCGGCTCGGCAAGAATTCATTTCGCAGCCCTTTTAATCGACTCGAGTTGCCGCAGGGCTTCGTCTATTCCCTGCGATTCTTCTTTGGATAGCGATCGCTCAGTCCCAAACCGGAGCCGATAATAGAGTTCGGTCAAGTAACTGAGCGAAGGTCCAACTTTGTTCTCTGCCCGGTCAAGTTCGACCGCCACGGCGGAGGTGAACTCTTGCGGAGTTTGAAAGGCCGAGCGACGAAGTCCACGCTGTTCGAGCAGACTGAGGCATCGCGCGAAAAATGCTTGTTTGACTTCATAGCGTCTGCGTCGATCGAGTCCCAGGCGATGGGCAAGTCCGGGTGCCCAGCGAGGCAGGTTGACCCACACCTGCCAAATGCCGACACTCAAAACGCCTAAAGCAGTAATGGCAATTGCCAACGGCCAAGCAAAACCAATGCGCTGACTACCAAATGCCCCTTGTTGAACGCTGGTAACCAGGTTCTTAAACCTTTGAATCAGTCCTTCGTAGGCTCGTTCGTTATCCTTGGTAACAGGAGCGTAAATATTCTTTGCACCGCTAATTTTCTGTGCGTCGACGACGTAGTCCTTCCACAACTTTTCTGCGTAGTCGATCGCCTGCCTTCGCTGAGCGACGATCTCTACTTCACCACCGCCACTGGCCGGTGTTGGATCAAATCGCACCCAGTAGTAAGGCGTGCGAGCATCGAGCCAGCGCTCATATTTTGTGTTCATGAGTTGGTCGCGACTGAAAAGAGCTTCGACCCAAGCATGTGCATCACTCTGCTTCACGGGGAAGAAGCTACCCAAGCTATTAAATTCGGTCGGACGATAACCAACCACAATTCGCGAAGGTATTTCGTTTTGCCGCAGCAGTGCGACCATGGCTGAAGCAAAATATTGGCAATGTCCTTTAGGTTGGTTCAAAATGAAATCTTCAATGGGATCCATTTCCGCATTTTGAGGTGGGCGAAGGTCGAGGCTGTATTGGAATTTCCCGGACAGAACAAAGTGTCTCTCATATTCTTCTGCTGCTTCAAAAACATTGCTTTCGTCAATCTTAGCTTTGCGCAACAGCTCCTGTCGGTATTGATTGACCTCAGGGAAATTACCCAATTCTTGAGAGAGCATCGTCGTTATCGGTTCGACCCACGAGGGAGGCAAATAGGCAGGAACAACTGCAACTTGCTCTCGTTTAGCAAAGTTACCTGTCCCAATGCTGTAGACAAGTGACTTTCCGATCGCAGGATTGCTTGGCTCCACCGGATCCAGCAGCATGTTAAATCGGTCAAAATTTAGATCGATGCGTTGCTCTTCTGCTGGTGAATAGAGTGGCGGAACGGAATAGAGCAAAGTAGCAAACTCGCGATGAATATCAAACTCGGCAATGACGCGATCAGCGCGTCCGTGTCGAACGAATGATTCAATAGAGCTGGCGGGCTGTAGAGGAGGATGGAAAGGCTGGCTACCGGCTAAACCCCATATCGGTTGTTCCCGTTTCACACCACGGGCTATCACGGGATAATATGCATCAAAGACGCGGGCACGAAGATAGGGTGGTTCTTCCAACTCGTAAGCTTCGCCGGTCGACTCTGATGTAAAGCTGACACGCATGACGGGCGTCGGGTTCTGAAGCAAGCGGCCAAAGAGTCCGAGCCGCAATTCAGTCGGAATTCCAACTGATGGCTTGAGACCAACTCCCGCTCTAAAAACACCGGGCGAGGTTCGCGGTAACAGGTAAAAGAAGACTGCAGCAAACACCAATGCACCAATTCCAATGGGCAGCGTTTGCATACTGCGTCGGGCGAACTTCGTTTCCTGAACGTCAGACGTCGCCACAAACCTACTCGTAACGACCCTCTGCTTGGGTGCCTCGCGTAACATTGGTTTTACAAAGCGGCGATACATGACTTCAACAAACAGAGGTACTGGTTCATCAATCGCAGGATCAATTTGAACCAAGGTCGCGTACCGTGAAAAGAGAAACAGAGATGAGACCCAAAGTAGCATGATCGGAGTTAACAGGATTCCGAAAAACAAATTGTCGTTGATCAAAGCAGCGACAATCATCTCCAGCAATAGGAAGATTGCGAGTTGCTCGTAGACTCGTAGACTCTTTCGCTGCAAAAACAAAATGCATTCGGGATAGACCAACAGTCCAGCCACGGCGAGCAATTGCCCAGCTTCCGAGTTCATCACGACGACGCTATAGATGTAACTTGCAACTGCGACGAGAGTTGCGACCGACATACCGACGTAGCTGCCAACTCGACCAAGCTCAAACCAGCCAAGCGTATCGACAAAAATAAACGCAACGAGGCTGAAAATGAAGACGATCACCGGAAGGTAAAACCCTCCACTTCCCGTCGCAATCAACATTGCCGTCATCCAGGCAATGACAGCAAAATGCAACGTTAAATTGCGTCGCAGCTGTTTAATCAGTTCGCTGTCCATGAGAAATAGGGCTCCAGTTGACCCGCAGAGACGTTCAACCACTTTAGCTTCACCCGCGAAAGTAACTTGCTGCCGACCGGATCGTTTAGCGAGTTGCGTAGCGAATCAAGTTGCGAGGCTCGGGTACTTATAATTAGTAAAGAAGGGTTGGCCACCAGCGAAAGTGTCAGGCTGCGAATTGCTTTTAACAAATCGGGGTTTTCAGCAGGGGCGATCGTGGCCAGCGAGTCCAAGAGATTGTCGACCAGGACTGGACTTTGAACATTGGTAACTGTCACGACGGTATCGCCGGCCACAGCGGCGGATAAGCTGTCCGAGCCCACTTTCGCCGACTGTGTCGCGATGGTGGCCACAAACGAGATGGCCAACTCGCACAGGCTACACGATTCGCCTGGCTTCAATTTGGGCGAGTGCAAGTCGAGTAGTATGGTGATTTGCCGTTGCTGCTGGCGTTCGAATTGCCGAACCGATACCTCACCCAACCGCGCGGTAGTTCGCCAATGTATCCATCGCCTCGAATCGCCCGATTGCCACGGCCTCAACCCATAAAACTCAGCTTCATGGGTTCCCGCTTGTGGCGAAGCGGCAGCATGGCCAATCCGCAATTGTTGATGCAAGCTGCGGATATTGGGTGTCAACTCCCCAAGCCGTGGGCGAACGATTAACGTGCGGGCGTTATCCAGCGTCCTCCAACCGCGCCCCAAGCCGATTGGAAAACGAGTCGAGATGGTCGTCGGTCCGATTTGATATTTCCCGCGCTCATGGAACTCCAGTTCGTATCGGCACTCTGCCGATCCACGCGGCCGGATCTCTTCAATCGCTGCCATTCCCCGTTCTACGAGCTTTCGTGAGTTGGGATTCTGCTTCTGCAACCGATCTTCCACCACGACCAGCCATGATCCTAGCCAACGTTTGGGGTTGGAAAGTGTCAGAGATATGGACGTCAGTTTGCCAGCCACCGCGTATTGAGGCAACCTGCGACGAGCCGTCAACTTGAGTAACGTCCGCGTATTAAAACGCCACTGCAGCACCAACAACCCGATCATCGAGCCGGCTAACAAGATCAACAGATTGATTTCGCGAATCACAGCTCCGATAAAGATAAACAAGAGCACCGCAACGAAGTGGACACCTTCCCGTGTCAATCGAAACTTAACTTGCGAGAGGTACCTCACTTGATTGCGCTGACGACGTGCTAGCCATCGCCGCCACAGTGATGCGGTGAAGCTAGTCGGAGCCGTCCCGTTGGCTGATGTTCCACGGGCCGACGAGCCGTTTCCTGAAGAAGGAGAAGATTCGTGTGAGTTTGCCGTAGCCATGTTTGATTTCCAGCCGAGAAGTGACAGAGACTCGCGTAGTGACTCTCATACAGGCACGGCAATACTACCAAGCAATTGTCGAACTACGTCCTCGGCTGCGCTGCGGTCGGCTCCAGGGAGCATCCCACGAGGTACAATCCTATGTGATAATACGGGAATGGCCAGACGTTTGATGTCGTCGGGGATCACATGGTCTCGATTTTCCACCATCGCCAAAGCTTGCGCCGCGCGGTAATAGGCTAACGCACCACGCGTGCTGACACCCACTTGCACGGCGTCACTATCGCGAGTGGCATGGATGATATCCAACAAATAATTGGCCAACGACGTTTCGAAGGTGATGTTTCTTACGATCTTCTGCAATTCGCGGATGCGTCCCAATTCGATCACTGGCTTAAGTTCATCAACGGGCTCACCGACGCGGTGTGATGACAATAGTCGCAATTCGTGTTCGCGCGAGGGGTAGCCAACTGTGATGCGCAGTAGAAAACGATCCAATTGACTTTCAGGTAACAAATAGGTCCCTTCAAACTCAAACGGATTTTGAGTCGCTATGACCAAAAGTGGATCTGGCAGTCGGTGGGTTTCGCCATCCACGCTGACTTGTCCTTCGCCCATTGCTTCCAGTAGCGCGCTCTGCGTTCGCGGCGGGGCGCGATTAACTTCGTCGGCCAACACCACGTTTGCGAACACCGGCCCAGGATTGAACGTGAACTGGCCGTTGGATGAATTATAGATACTACTCCCGGTGATATCGCTTGGAAGTAAATCGGGGGTAAACTGCAATCGGGTGAATTTCCCATTGATGCTGCGCGCGAGCGCTTTGGCGATCAACGTCTTTCCGACTCCTGGTACATCCTCCAACAAGATGTGCTCGCCCGCCATGATGGCCGCTACCACCAATTTGACGACATCCGATTTGCCCAGCACAGCCAATTCGATGTTGCTCCGCAATGCGGCCAAATCTTGAACGCTACTCGCTTGCGACATGAAACCCCTTAAACTATGAATGTGAACTTCGCGAGACGGTTTTTAACTGTTACCAATCTACTTAGAATTGCGGATTTTCCGCTCGCGGGATGAAGAGTTTATACACTCGATTGGCTACCAAAGAAACGGGCCACAACTCGCCCAAGAGTTGGCGCAAAGTTTCGCTTTAGTTCTCGACCGGATGATTTCAATTTGGAAAACATGGATAGCTCTAACCTCAATTTAAACGCAACGCTTCAAAAACCGTCTCGAAACTGGCGTTGGTTGCGTTTCGGCTGGCGTCTCTTGGCCGTCGTGGCAATTGTATTAATCTGCGTAATGCAATGGATCGCGCGTGACCTGGACTTTGCCGCCGCGAATGTGGTTTCGGTCCTAAGCGGGCTGCTGCTTTGGATTTGTTTGATCGCCGAACTCAAGTTCTCTACGCTGCCACGCATCGCCTGGCGAACGGTCGCATTTCTACCGCTCGCATTGCTAGCCCTGTTTTTCCTGTTCTTCAAAGTGGAACGATTTAACGGAGAACTGGTTCCGATATTCCGCCAGCGTTGGGAATCGGAGCGAATGCTGGCAAAACAGGCCGCTGTGAATGTTGCCGCAACGCCAGCATTGTTTGAGCCACGCAAGACCGATTTCCCGCAGTTTCTTGGGCCTAACCGCGACGGCACGATCGCAGCGCCTCCCATTCTCACCAACTGGGACTCCAAGGCTCCTGAGATCTTGTGGAAAATTCCTGTCGGGGATGGTTGGTCAGGCTTTGCCGTCCAAGGCGATATCGCGGTCACCATGGAACAAAGGGATGCACAAGAATGGGTCACTGCCTATGACGTGACAACTGGTGAACTCGTCTGGAGCCACGAGTTCGAAGGCTTGCATACGCACGTTCTCGGCGGCACAGGACCACGTGGCACTCCGACAATTTCCAACGGACTGGTCTATGCTCCGTCTGCGGTCAGTCAACTGGTCTGCCTGGAACTAGTGACAGGCGAAATGCGCTGGCAACAATCGCTGCTCGACTTAGGCTCGACGACACAGCCGGCGTTCGAATCGGAGGTAACCTGGGGACGAAGCGCTTCTCCACTTGTTTGGAACGATGTGGTGATCACAGCACTGGGGGGTTCCAAGCAATCCGGAAACGTCCAAACACTAATCGCTTTCGACGCCAAAACTGGGGAAGAACGGTGGCGAGCTGGAAACGATCAGATCAGCTACTCATCGCCAACGATCCTGAACATCAACGGCAGCGAGCAACTCGCCATCATCTCCGAATCGGCGCTGTCAGCCTTCTCTCTTTCCGATCAACAGTTGTTGTGGTCCGTACCATGGCCAGGCAGCAGCTCGGGGGCAGCCTCTGTGTCACAGCCGCTGCAAGTATCAGATAACAAAGTCTTTATGTCGAAAGGCTATGGCGAAGGGTGCCAGTTGCTTGAAGTCAACTCGCTCACGGAAACTGGCGAAGAAGCTAGTTGGATTCCAACCGTTATTTGGAAGAACCAGTCGGCATTGAGAACGAAATTCACATCTGCGGTTGTCCACGACGGTTATGCATACGGTCTAAGCGATGGCATTCTTGAATGTGTCGACCTCCAAAATGGCAAGCAAATGTGGAAGCGGGGCCGTTATCAGCAAGGTCAAATTCTGCTGGTTGGCTCGCAGTTGTTGATCACATCGGAACGAGGCGAAATAGCGATTGTCGACGCAACTCCCGAAGAACTTCGTGAACTGGCCAAAGTCGATGTGCTTGGCGATGTTACCTGGAATACGCCCGCGCTCTCAGGAGATCGCCTGCTGATGCGCAACTCCGACGAAGCCGCTTACGTACGCCTGCCACTAGATTACCCATTCGAATCGCACACAGAGAACTCCAATGACAAATGATCTCTCGCTCGATATGCTCGTTATCGCTCCCCATCCCGATGACGCTGAGTTGGGGATGGGCGGTGCCATCGCAAAAATGATTGAAATCGGCTGGAAGGTCGGCGTGTTAGATCTGACCGATGGAGAGCCAACTCCGTATGGCGATCTACCGACCCGAGCCAAGGAGACGGCTGCCGCTTCCGCGTCGCTGGGAATCACTTGGCGCGAGAACTTGGGACTTAAAAACCGATTTCTGGAACCAACCATGGCGGCCCGCGCGGAACTGGCGAATGTCCTGCGTCGCGTGCGTCCCCGCTGGTTGTTTGCTCCGTACTGGGAGGATGCCCACCCCGATCACACGGCAGCGACACAGCTCATCGAAGCTGCGAGATTCTGGTCAAAACTCACCAAATCGGATCTATTAGGAGACCCATTCCATCCGCAACGCGTGTTCTATTACTACTGTATTCATTTAAAACACGTAGCGCAACCAGCCTTTGTGTTGGACATCAGCGATCAATGGGACAAGAAGCGAAAGTCAATTGAAGCCTACGCCAGTCAGTTTTCCGTTGGGCGAGAAGATATCTCACCTTCTCTGATCGAACGCTTGCAGGACGAAGCAGCTTACTGGGGAAAAATGATCGGTACGCGGTATGGTGAACCGTTTGCCAGCCGCGAAGCCATCGCACTCCGCGATTTCGCTGGGCTTATTTGAACGTGTGTCACGCCGGTTGCGCCCTTTCGAGTTAATCTCGGCGAGATCACGATTGACAAGCAACAGACCCAGCCTCTCGCAGGTGCAGCAATGTCCAATAGCAACTATCTCATTTTTCCACTTGCTGCTGGCTCTGCAAATAAGCAAACAAGTCGCGGACTTCGTCGGCGGTTAACGTCGATAACAGACCATCGGGCATGGTCGAGACACTGGAGCGTTGAATCTGTTCGACCTCATCTATCGGGATGCGGTACGTCTCGTTGGGTGTTGCTAGCGTCAAGAGACTTTCAGTCTGTGAGGTCAACAAGCCGGTCAAAACTCGTCCATCAATCAAAACAACGATCGTCGCCCGAAAATCATTGGTAACAACCGCACTGGGGTCAACGATATTCTCTAACAAGTAATCGATGTTCGACCGCTGAGCGCCGGTCAAATCGGGACCTAGCTTTCCACCCACTCCAAATAGTGTATGACAACTTGCACAATGTTTTTCAAAGTGCAATCGGCCAACTGCTTTGTTCCCAGCTTCAAGACGCTCCTTAGTCAGTTCCCTGCGCAAACGCGACATGAGCTCCACGCGTTCCGCAGGCGTCTCGCGAACTTGCCCCCAGTGCTCCAACAAGAGCGCTGCAAGTTCGGGATCGCCCTGGTTGGCCATCTGTCGAGCCTGGGCTGGGCTGATTTCATCACGCTGAATGTCACCCGCGGCAACTGCTTCCAACAGTTTCTTGGCCCAACTCGTTCGTGACGCCAAAATGGAGAGGACACGAGGACGATCGAGTGGTGCGAAGGAGCGGAATCGCTTGATCATCTCAGCTCCAACATGCGGCTCTGACTCAGCCACCAAGCCCTCGACTGCAACTCGATTCAGGTATCGCGTCTTCAGCAACGCTACACAAGTTGCCTGCAGACCCGGTGCACGCGCTTCGACCAACGAATGCAAGGCTGCGGAACGGGCCGACAAGGTTTGCGTCTCATCCATCGCAAGCACCATCAGCGCTCCTATTTCGCGGCCGTCACCAAATAGGACGCTCAACTGCTGAATGGCTGGTTGTAGCTGCTGATTTTGTTCGTCTGTGACTAAATCGCAAAGCTCTTGCCAGCGCTTCGGCATCTGTACTTGCCGCCTGCCTGCCAGACCGTGTTGCATACCCAACACGATATTGCCTCGGGCGGTGGGTCTCGCAATTGCCGTCGCTACCAACTGATCATTCAACGCAACGTCATCCGACGGGCGCTCAACGATGCGACGCGCGATCAACCGCTGAATCGTTGGCATTTCACAAACGTTCAACAATTCGACCAACTCGCTCCCTGCGCGATCGCCCAGTGGCGTTAGCCCGTACCATATCATGAGCGGCAAATTATGGTCGTGCGCGTCGTTTTTGTGTGATATCAAGCCACGGGCCACTGCGACTCTATTCGCATGCGGCAGTCGTTGCAAGTTACTCGCCAGTTCCAATCGCACCAGTGCGGCGGATTCATTGCTTGCCATCGCCACGAGTTGGGACAACACCTTCGGACTCATCGCACCTTGTTCTACCGGACGCGAACCATCGCTGTGGTCGAGCGGAAGCGATTCTAGTAGCAGCCGGATGGACCATTTACGCAAATGTGGATCGGGATCATCGAGCAGTGATAAGAGCGCTGTTTCATCCAGTGCATCCAATTGTTTTAACCCCCACAGCGAACGCAGTCGTTCGACGGTGGTTTCGCCTACAATGAGTCCTTGTTGTAGGACGGCTACGGCTGCTGAACATTCGATGCCAGCCACATGCTTTGACCGCAGTAACTCGCGAGCTCGCCGCGCGCTCCATTCATTTCCGTTGCGTTGCAGTTCCGCCAAAACGACGGGGCTCTGCGAAGTCACTATGTTGGGGCTTGCTTGGGCAGGATCGTAGCAGAGCTTAAACACGCGACCACTGGTACGATGCACACCCGTGTGATCATGGCATTCGCCCGTATCGCTCCAGTCGATGAGCAGCGCGTTGCCATCGCTGCACGCGGCTATATCCATACCGCGAAACCAGAGATCATCTGAGCTGACAAAGTCATCTTCGTGGCGTCCAACATAACCGCCTCCAACTTCTTCCAGTCGTTCGACGTTGATCCGACGACCGTGCATATTGACCGTTAACAGCTTATCCCGATACTGGATCGGCCACGTCTCCGCCTGGTAGATCATCATGCCGATATGAGCATGTCCTCCGCCAAAGTCCGACGCGGCGCCATCCCGCGAGGCCTGCCAGCCTTGTCCGGTATCAAAGTGCCAGTGATCGGCATGTGTGTCCAATAGCTCATAGACATAGGGATTAGCGTCGATCGTGTGCGAACGGACAAAGTGGGCACCGGGGATGGCATGCCACAAGTGTCCGTTCACTGTATTGATAAAGAACAGGTCCCCCACGGCATTCCAGTCATGCCCCCAGGGGTTCGTCGTACCATGTGTCAGCGCTTCGACGACCCGTCGCTGCGGATGATAACGCCACATTCCGCCGCGCATCGGCACCCGCTGCTCGTCGCCGCTACCGGGTAGCCCCAGTTCACCTGGGCAAGAGGCACCGCAGCGCCCGACCAGCCAACCGTCAGGTGACCAACTGAGACCGTTGGCAAAATTATGGTAGTTCTCGCGAGCAACATGAAAACCATCCAAGACGACTTGCGGTGGTCCATCGGGAACCAGGTCCTCGTCGGCATCAGGTACAAAAAGAAGTTGTGGTGGGCACATCAACCACACACCCCCTTGGCCCGTTACGATCCCGGTCAACATTTTAATTGAGTCGATAAAGACCGTTCGCTTCTCAGCGACCCCGTCATTGTTGGCGTCTTCCAGCACAATCACACGGTCGTTGAGCGTAAGGTCGAAACGTGCCGTGCGTTCGGCGTAGGTATAGTTTTCTGCGATCCACACGCGATCCAAAGCATCGACCGAAACCGCAATCGGATTCTGCACATCCGGTTCTGAGGCAAAGAGAGTCGCAGAAAAGCCGGCTGGCAGTTGGAGGGCGGCGAGCGCTTCAAGCGGCGTGAGCAGGTTTTCTGACGACGGCTCGCTGTTATAGATGCTGGGAAACTGCGTGTCGGTCGTCGTCGTTGGCGACTGCACTTGCTGGACGACAGCCCCGGCACCTGGCGACTGCGATTCCTGGCCAGTTGCGGCAAGACAAGCCACAGCGAGCGTGAAAAAGGTCAGGCGGAAAAGCATCGATCCAAATTACTCCTGTTCAAGCTTGCGGGCGAGGTCGTCATACGTCGCGCGTTCTTCGGGCGGTACCGTTGGGTATTCAAGCTCCAACGATTCGAGTTTTGACGTCACAATATCGGCGACCGCGGCCCGTGCGTACCATTTGTCATCTGCCGGTATGACGTACCACGGAGCTGCTTTTGTGCTCGTATTGCTCAACGCTTCTTGAAAGGCCGTTTCGTATTTGGGCCACAGCTGGCGCTCCGCTAAATCGTTGGCATTAAACTTCCAGTGCTTCTCTGGCTCTCGTAGGCGCTCCAATAAGCGTTCCTTCTGTTCATCGCGCGAGACATGCAAAAAGAACTTCAGTATTTGTGTGCCGTTGTCGGCTAAAATCTGTTCGAAGCCGTTGATTTCCTTGTAGCGGCGTTTCCAAAGCTTATCGAGCGATTTGTCCTTCTGCACTTTCAACTTGGGCAGTTTCTGTGGCGTTAGAAACTCGGGATGCACGCGCACCACCAGAACTTCTTCGTAATAAGATCGATTGAAGAGGCTGATCATTCCCCGCGCTGGTAGACAAGGAACGGACCGCCATAAGAAATGGTGATCCAGTTCAGCACCGCTGGGGGCTTTGAACGAGTAGACGCGGCAGCCTTGAGGGTTCACACCGCCCATCACATGCCGAATGGTTCCATCCTTGCCCGCTGCATCCATTCCCTGCAAGATCACTAATAAGGAATGTGAGTTGCTCGCATACAACCGTCGTTGTGCTTCTTGCAGTGCTGAGACATCTGCAGCCAGCGCTTCGGCGGCGAAGACTTTGTCGTTGAGTTCCTTGCCGGCCTTGGTTGAGCGCTTGGACAACTGCAGTTCGCTCCCCGGTTCAACAACAAATTTCTTCTCGTCAAAGCGGTGTTTCTTAACCATAAATTTCGTTTCAAAAGCAAGGACCGCAGTCAAAATTGCGTTGTAAAATTGTCGTACTCGTGCTCGTAAATTTTTGTACTCCTACTCCTACTCCTACTCCTACTCGAACTCCTACTCCTACTCGTGCTCGAGGATCGAGTTTTTCGAGCACGAGCACGAAAATTTACGAGCACGAGTAGGCAGAGAGTGGTTCGTCAGATCAGTCTGGAATGTTGACCACTTCGCCACCAGATCGCGTGAACATCGCCTTAATCGTTTCGACGTCTACCGAATCTGCAATTTTTTGGACGTGTCCGTCGCCAAATAACATGTAGCAGAACCCTTCAACAAATAACCCAGCGGCAGGATTCTCCACATCCAACTCGTAATCTTGTGGCGCAGTCCATGGAACGGCGCGTTCGGCGTCCGTTTCGACGATCATCACGGTGTTGCTAAGCCCATCGGTGATTTGGCTAAACTTGGTCGGTTCCTTAAGCTGGAATATGGTGTCATCACCCACCACCACCTGATACACGGTGTACCCCGCCTCCGTCTCACGATCAGGATGTTTAAAGACGGCTGGCATTCGCTCGAGCAGAGCGATGTTGTGGTCGCTATCCCAGGGTTCGTCGAGTTTAAACTCGTTGTACAACTGGTTCTCCCCGAGGAATGGCAATACGGCCACGCGCCAGCTAATCATCGGTTCACCATCATCGTCCAATCCTGAGCTAGCAGGCAAAGTCTTGAATGCAGATTCAAAGTTGTGCATCGATAGACCAAGTTGTTTCAGGTTGTTTGCAGCCTGCACTTGAAACGCGGCATTGCGAGATGCCTGGATGGCAGGTAGTAACATACCGGTTAGCGAGCCAATCACGCTGATGTCCTGAAAGTCCCTTATTTCGTAGACCAAACGAACTCCACTACGCGCCGGCTTCAGAGCGGTTGTAATCTCGGTACCCATGCGATCGATATAAGCGTGCATCGCTTTGCCTGTCAGCGATTCTTGCGGCACGTTTGCTTTGAATTCTGTTGTGATTTGTTCATGCGCGAAAGCAATCAAATTCGAGAGACTTGATTCCACTTTTTCGATGTTGCCAGCATTGTTGCCAGAAACAACAAGCTGCAACTTTTCCTCGTCGCTGATTTGTACACGCAGTGCCAGAAACTCAGTTGCCTCGACCACCGTTGACAATTCCTCGACGACTTGCGGAGGTAGCGGCGCCCCCTGCGCGAATCCTTCGAGCAACGGTCGTAATGAATTGATGGAAACGATGGCCAGCGCATCTTGTTCCGTTTTGACGGCTCCTAAAACCGTCGCAACATCGCTGTTCCGATCGCCATTCTTGACCATCATCTTGGCAAATACCTTCGTACCAAAAATTACCGTGTTCGCATCAATGGAATGGATGGTCAGCTCTTCTGGTCCTTGCAGTTGAACGTATTGGTATCCGTTATCATTGACGATCCCTTCTCCAACGATCATCTCTGGATTCAACGCCTCGATGTCGATCGCTTCGGAGGACTGAATCAGAGCACCAAATTGAGGCCCGGTGAAGCCTGGCATCCCAATCATGATGTCCACTCGAGTGATCTTGAGTGGATCAATAGCAAAGTTTTCAAGGCCAGCAGCGGTCAGTACTTCCAGCGGTGCAAATTCCATCGCGTCGCTCGCTGCAAGCCGCGAAGGCCATAGTGAAATGGAAGCCAGCGTCTGGCCCGGCACATATTCAACTGGGTTGACTTCTGCAGGTTTTTGGCAAAATCCGGAATTGCCAAAAAACATAGCGATCGCAAGCATGGCAGACGCCAATTTCAATTTCCGCATCATCGTCTCCAAAGAATTCATGGCCAGCAGGTGTGAGCGTCCGGTTTAAATGCGACAACCGCGGTTAAAACCCCGCGGCTAATTAGGGCCGATTATAATATAGTTTTGACGAGATATCCGCAGGCAACAAACCCTCCCTCTGCCGAATACCGTCGCATTCCCAACATCATGGATCTCTTGGAAACGACTCCTCAACCGCTTGATAGAATTCCTCGGGTGTCTCGACGTGAGCTACCTGGGTGCGGAAGAGTCGGGCGCCGTATTTTCCTTGAGCATAACAGCATGCGAATTTTCGCATCAAGTGTGTGCCTTTCTCGACGCCAAAACGCTCAACAACCAAATCGTAATGGCGGAGCATGCACGCACGCTGTTCGGCCAACGTGGGTTCCGGCGGAATGGGCTCACCACGCAGCGCCGCCGCCGCTTGGGCAAACAACCACGGCCGTCCCAACGCTGCGCGAGCAATCATGGCTCCATCCACTCCATAGTTGCGAAACGCGTAGACAACTTTTTCCGGACTGTCGAGATCGCCATTGCCAATGAGTGGAATGTTCACAAGATGCTGCTTGATACTGGCAATTTGGTCCCAGTCGGCGTTTCCCTTAAAGTAATCTTCGGCGGTCCGGCCATGGACGGTCAGTGCCGCAGCCCCGGACTCTTCGACCACTTTGGCAATCATCGCTGGGTTGGCGCATTTTCTGGTGCAACCCAGCCGAATCTTGGCAGTTACCGGGGTCGGAGCGCAGGCCGCGACAAGCTGACTGATGATCTGCGCCATCCGCTGCGGATCTTTGAGCAGGTAAGAACCGCTGTGTGCCCGCTGCGTCACCTGCTTTACCGGACAGCCAAAGTTGATATCAACCACGCTGACCTGATAATCTTCCACCAGTCGCCGTCCAACTTTGGCCATCGTAGCTGGATCGTTATCCCAAATCTGCACCGCAAGTGGTCGAGCTTCATCGCGCACGCCCCACAGTCGATCCGGATGTTCGGCTTCATGTTCATCAAGCCAGACGAAGCCGCGAGCATTGACCATTTCTGTGGCTTGCAGTCCAGCCCCACCGTACTCGCGCACAATTTGCCGGTAAGCGAAATTGGTGAACCCCGCCATTGGGGCCTGCAGAATCGGAGGATCGACCACCAAGGGCCCGATGCGAAGTGGTTTGACCTCAAACGCCGGTTCCACGACGCCGCTGGAATCCGTTTGAGCGTCTGCCCAAACCTCGGAGGTCGAACTGGGGATCGTGAGTGTAGAGCGATTTACCATGTTGAATATTGTAGCCGAACTTCGAATTCTTCCCAATCGGTAAATGTCCACTTCAAAATGGCAGCAGCCATTGACTCAAAAGGCGTTGCCAAATTGGGTGAAGTCGTAGTCCAACTCGCGTTGCCAAGCCGCCAATAACGTTTGATACACCGGCTGCTGCGCGGCGTCAGAGAAAATGTGACTATTCAGCCCTGCTGCCGGCCAGATGCAACCCGTTGAGCCCGTCAAAATGAGCTCATCTGCCTGTTCCGCTCGTTCAATGGATATGGGCTCGTGGTGAACCGCGTAACCAGCTTCTTTTGCCAACCTGAGCGTACGACGCAGGCTGATACCATCCAACAACAGATTCTTTGGAGGCGAAGTGAGCTTTACCTGTCGGGTCGCGTCGCGTTCGACCATCAGGAGATTTGCCGTGGATGTTTCGGTAAGGGTCACAGCATTTGTACCATCCGGTGCCAGCAACACGGCGGAGCAGTTCGGATCCCCCGATTGCAGTTGGGCTTGCTGATCAGCCAGATAATAGTGCAGGCGAGCGCGGGTCTTGATGGCCGTTGGCCAGCACAATTCGGGAACTGCATGGTGTCCGGTCGTCCATAACCTCTGGCCACGCTGATACCAAACTGCGAGCTTGCTCCATGGAATAGAAGTGGCATGCAGGATCACAGTTGCTTGCCGCGACTCGGTAAAGCTGCGTCCGGGCGTGGCCAGCATAACGACCGAAAAATCCTCTTGCTGGAAATACGTTCGATTTTGCTCAACGAGTTGTTCGACCAGCGGCTCGAAATCGATATTGGGAAGTTCAATTCCAACGTTCTGACAACCGGAGCGCCAGCGTTGAAGATGCGTTAGCAGGTCAAGCGGCTTGTGGCGAATCGTACGTAGCCGATCGACGACAACCACGCCTTGCATGACGCCCATGTCATCCAACGGGAGTCGGACGCCTGCGAACTCCATCCACTCGCCGTTCATCCACGCAAGCGACTTGCCGCTAAACACATCGTCCTCGGTGCACAAGCATCCAACTTGAAGAAAAATAAGAGTTGCCCGTGCCGCGATTCGCGAGTAACTGTTGCCGCAGATTAAGAATCTTTGAGCCCCTTCACTGCGTCTCGGGCACGATTTAGAAAGTCAGCTTTTGGTTCGCCCGCTTCGAGCCAGATTGGGTGACCGATGGTGATGCTACTTAGCAGTGGAACCGGCATGAATTCACCGCGGGGCAAAATCCGGTTTAGGTTTTCCATATAGACCGGCACCAACTCCAAGTCGGGGCGCTTTTTTGCCAAGTAGTAGATACCACTTTTGAATTCACCCATCTTACCATCTTCTCCGCGGCTTCCCTCGGGAAAGACGATCAGCGAATAGGTGTCTCCAATTTCGCGCAGCATCAAGTCGACCGGACTCTGGTGGACCTTTATTTCCTTGCGATCAATCAACAGTGCATTAAACGATTTTGCCAAAAACCGCTTCCAGCGCGAACTGCCCCAATAATCCTTGGCAGCCACGGGTCGCGTTAAACAACGAATTTCGGGCGGTAAAGCTGACCACAGTACCACGGCATCCAGGTGGCTTGTATGATTGGCAAAATAAACGCGTTGACAAGTCTCAGGCTGACAGTCCACCCAACGCACGGTGTAGCCACTAAAGAACCTGGCAAGAAGAATGATCGTTCGCCCAGTCAAGTTGCAAAGGAACGACCGCTGCGCCGATTGCTCGCCGCTTTGAGTTTGCAAGGCAGGTTTGCTACGAGGTCCGACGGCTGCAGCCACTTGTGATTCGATGCAGGTTAAAACTAGTTACACATCCTGAGTCTGTCCAAGCCTAAGAATATTGGAAAAACCCCACTTTTGCAATGAGCGTTGCGTGGCTCTTGAAAAAAAGAGACATTCTTGCTTCCGCGAAACACACCCAGCACTCGTCCTACTTCAATTTTGAACTGAGCAGATTTTTATGAGCAGTAGTCAGGAACCAATACATCTGGCGATCGACCTCGGTGCTTCGAGTGGCCGCGTGTTGGCTGGGCAAGTCACCGAGTCAGGAATCGTGCTTGACGAGCTTCACCGTTTCTCCAACGGGCCGCTCCATCTTGGCAAACGCTTGGTCTGGAATCTTCTCGGGCAATGGGAACATGTGCTCGAAGGACTCAACCGCGCCGCTGGTAAGTACGGTGGACGGGTGCGCAGCGTGGGCGCGGATACTTGGGGAGTCGACTACGTTTTGTTGGATACCAACGACGATCAAGTGGGCCCCTGCTTCTGCTACCGGGACGCTAGAACTCGCGGAGTGATGGAACAAGCCTTCGAGCGATTGAGTCGAGCAGAGATTTTCGCCGAGACCGGCTTGCAGTTCATGGAGATCAACACTGCCTATCAGCTACTGGCCATGCGTTTGGAGAACTCCCCGCTACTGGATATTGCTGAGCGATTCTTGATGGTGCCTGACTTTTTGCATTGGCAGCTCAGCGGCGAAAAATGCAATGAATTCACCAATGCCTCGACGACACAGTTGCTAAATCCTGAAACCTGCAACTGGAGTCCCGCTGTGCTCCGAGCCTTCGAGTTGCCTGCATCTATTTTTTCCGAACCGTTGCAGCCAGGTGTCTCGCTGGGCCGACTCACATCCAGCGTCTGCAATCGCACTCAACTTAGCTCCGACGTGGAGGTCATTCTTCCGGCAACACACGATACGGGTTCTGCCGTTTTGGCCGTGCCCGCAAATTCATTTGCTCAGTCGCAGCCGGACTGGTGCTACATTAGCTGCGGCACTTGGTCATTAATGGGAGTCGAATTGTCGCGCCCGGAACTGGGCGAAGCTTGCCAGATGTTCAACTTTACCAACGAAGGTGGTGTACAAGGCAGCGTCCGACTCTTGAAGAACATCGCAGGCCTGTGGATTGTGCAGCAGTGTCGCGAACAATGGAAACGCGAGGGACATGAGTGGAGCTGGGATCGACTGATTCAAATGGCGGAGCAGGCGCCAAGCATGGTGTCCATTATCAACACGGATGATCCGACGTTTGCCGCACCCGATAACATGCCCGAAGCCATTCGAGAAGCTTGCCGTCGATCCGGTCAACAACCGCCAGGAAATGAGGGAGCGATCATCCGCTGCGCCTTGGAAAGTCTCGTGCTTCGTTATCGACTGGTCTTAAGCTACCTCGAGCAGATCGTTGGCCGAGAACTCTCAACCATTCACATGGTTGGTGGAGGGGTTCAAAATCGCATGTTGTGCCAATTTACGGCTGATGCCTGCCAACGCCACGTGGTGGCCGGCCCGATCGAAGCAACCGCCATCGGCAATATCTTGATGCAGGCCATCGGCACTGGTGAATTGGGCTCCATCGACGAAGCTCGACAATTGGTACGCAACGCCCACGATATCGTTCACTATGAACCTCAACCGATCGGTCGCTGGGATGACGGATTTGAGAAGTTCAAACAGTATTGCATCCATTAATGCGTTGACTATGAATCCGCCCAAATTTTGCACGCAAACGAGCCCAATCGCACGTCGGTCGGTTGTAATTCGCGAAATTTCATACGGTTGATTTCGAAAGCCTTTTGGCACACCATGTGTACTCATTCGTAGTGGATTTTGCCAAAATCCTGAGTCCGTTGTGGATTTTGCTCTCCCTCCCCAAATCCTCCGAATTCTACATAAGTGTCTTTAGCGAGATCTATTACGTAGACGGGAGCTCCACTACGGAAGATGCAGCAAGAACCACTTCACAACCTTTTGAAAGGAAATTGCGATGGTTTGGAATATCACAAAACCGGTTGTTGTCCCTTACGATTTTTCCGAACATGGGATCGCGGCGCTGCGCAAGGCAGTTGAAATCGTCGACAATCCACAGCAAATCCACGTCTTGCACGTACTTCCGTTTATGATTCCGACGGAGCCAGGCGTCGTGTGGGCCACGGTCGATGATGCTGATCGAATCCGACATGCGCTTGAATCGATGACCGCACAAGTTTCCGAGTCACAATTTGGCAAAGTGAAGCTGGATGTTCGCTTGGGAGATCCGGGGCAAGTCGTTACCGACCTGGCAGATGAACTCGACGCTGAGTTGGTGGTCATTGGTTCGCATGGACGAACGGGGATAACGCGTTTAGTTTTGGGCTCAGTAGCTGAGCGGGTAACGCGTCTGGCACATTGTCCGGTACTGGTCGTCAAACTGCCTGTGGCGAAAAGTCAAGATGAGGCGGTCACCCAGGTTTCGGCAAAGGTCGCCACTGCCTAGTAAGACGACCGGAAGACAGACAACTACCCCGTAGTGGACGAGGTTACGAGTCCCTGCGACTCCACAACGAATGCCGCAATGATAAGGACTTCAACGTAGCGGAATTCGTCAAGAATTTCGGTTTTCCCAGTGAAATCAACCACTTCCGAAAGTCTTGACGACTTCCGCTACGCTTATCCTTGCAGCATTCGACTTCACAACGGCGGGGGACTCGTTACCTTGTCCACTACGATGCCATTACGATGGCCACTACGATAGATCGTGCCCATGTAATCTGCTCACAGCGAGCGACTTTGCAAGGCCTTCAGCCGCTCGCTCAGCAATGAATCATCGGGCTTCAGTTCTAGCAGCATGGCGACATAGCGCCGAGCGGAGTCTATCATGTTGGAACGTTCCGCTAGATCGGCGGCAGCCATCAACGCTTGCTGTTTTATTTCTGGGGTTGGCGGGGGAACGCGAAACAATGCAGCTCGTCGAAACGCCGCCAGCGCCTCGGGGATTCGTCTGGCGCGCGACAAGGTAAATCCTAGCTGTAGGGATGCTTCAGCTCGCAGCGTCGGCAAGGCAATGCCCGCTTCCAATACGCTGATGGCTTCATCGCGTTGACCGAGATTTTCGAGTGCAGTCGCCAGCGGGAGATTAAGTGCCAGTTGTTCCGGATGCCGTTGCAGACGACTTAGGCAGACCTGCTTGCGTAAAACATTCAACTGCACCCGTGATCGCTCGAGATTGTCTTGAGTGATGCTCGTTGGTTCGGATGCATGTTCCGCCTCGGCCTCGCTGTGCAACTGCAATGCACGCGCGAGTTGCGACTCCTCTCGCAGATAATTGACAGCTTCATCTTCGGGAAATCTCGCCACGGCCGAATCGAGGACGCGTCGAGCGTCGAGCCAACGACTGTCTTGAAGGTAGATGCGCGCCAACTCCAAGTAGGGCTCTGCATGCAAAGGGTTGTCACGGATGACGCGTTCGAGTGTCTGGAATCGCTCAAGCGTGATCCGCGGGGCAGTGGTCTGCGCCGCGCGTTCTTTCCGTTCACTTTCAGTTTCCCATTGATCAAATTCAACGGGATTGTGCCTTAGCAATAGGTCTTTGGGTGAAATTGGTTCCATAACTAAGTGTCCTCTGCAGCTCCTGCAGCAAACAAGCAACGCATTCTGGATATGGAGGCGGGAACACATTCGTTCCGTCGCAGAAATCCAATCAAATGGCGCAACCGAATTCTGATCCTGAAGCCTCTGGCAGGCTCATGAGTTTTAGCACGATCTGTAGTTCATTATAGACATCGTACCTGCAGGCGTCTGTAGTTCCCCTTTTTTCTCCTCGCACCTGGAAAGCGTGAGGCTTTTCGAGTCAACTTGGTCAATGGAAGCCACGCAAACCTGTCCACGCGAAATCGCTGGTTGAAAAATCTTTATTCTCACACTCTTTCAGCGATAATCGCTCGAACTCGGTCACCTAAACGAGTGACCAATATCGAGATGGGACGATTGCCTGATCCCGAGTAGCGCCGCTGAAATTCATTGGCATCGAGTTTTACCATTCGATTCTTGACTTCGACCGTCCCCACTTCGCAGCTACGCAGCCACTTCCGTACTTTCCGATCATCCCATGGCAATACCTCTTTGACTTCGAAGTACTGCGCCCATTCCGAAGCCGCTTTCATCGAGTCGCTGGTGAAGTAACCGTGGATTCCACCCAACGGTCGCCATCCGTTCTCGTTTGCCCAAGCCACCTGCAATTCTGCCGCATGTAGTACGGCATGTAAATCTGCGACAAAATTCCCCGGCTGAAGTTCGTACGCTTCAAAATCGTCTGGTTGGTCGTCCGACGAGAACTGGACCGTACGACCCTTTGTATGATCGCGGCTGGTGAACTTGCATGCCGCATCAACTGCACGTTCAGCGCATGTGGGGGCTTCCACCAATACGGCCGTTCGCTTTCGATTTGGCATGTTCGGTAGACACCCAATCAACAATAACTGTTGGCGGCATTCGCCACGATTGCCTAACCACATCCGTTGACAGTCGGATTCAATTTCCTGTTCCAATTCGGGCGACATGCGAGTCGAGGGCGCCAACTTGACGACACTTCCCGCAAACCATCGGGAAATTTCAATAATTTCGCTCAACGAAGGCGAAAATTCGTCCGCCAAAGTAGTTCGTCGATTGGCTGGACGTCGGTCGGGATCAATGTGCAGCCAACGGGCATCCTGAGAAAGCGACTTCATCAATTCTCTGTCGATTGCGGCCGAACACGTTTCAACATGCAACGAATGAGCTTGCGCGTTCGAGGACGTGAGCGCAGTCATCGTCGGATCGCAATCGACGGCGATAACTTCTCCACGTCGTGCAAGCGCCACACTATCCACGCCAGCCCCACAGCAGCCATCTAAGACCCGCTCACCTTGTGCGAATAGAGTTGCTTTAAATTGCGCGGACCACCAGTCGCTTGATTGAGCGAGGCTTCGGTCAGTCCACAACCAAAGGTTGGGGGATGGAAAACGTTGACGGGAGCGATGTCGAAATTCGCTTTGCTGTTGCACGAGGTTGCGTTGCCAAGGCTTGTTGCACTTTGCGTCGGCTTCGGACGAAGACAGCTCCAACAGTCGCCTTGCGAATTCAAGCACCCATGCAAACTCTACCGAAATCGTGTTGACACTTTCTGTCATGAATGCTGTTCGTGGTGTGGTGATTCGGAGTTTATCGATTGAAAGGCGACTGATGTATCAATTGTAACGATCAGCTAGTCGGTACGAAGCAAGCTAGTGATGCCAAGCCAAAGAGTCGATGACAAATTGTTGGAAAGGTCGGCGAATCACCGCACATTCATGGGATGCTACGCCTCAGCAACGGGATGAATTATGGTCAATATACTCAAGAATCCGCTGACGGGACTAGCCTTGCTGGTTGGAGCTGCTGGTGGCCCCTACATGTTGTACGAAACCGAGGCTGGCAAGCAGGCTCGGCAAGGTGCCTCACAGGTCTTTAGTCCAGACGCAGGCAACGGTTGGCTCACGAACACGTCTGCAAATGGTACTGAATCCAACCCAAACGGAGCGCCACACTGGAACCTGACTGGGAACCAAAACCATCTGAATCCCGGAACATCGGAACATCTACTCGATCAAACTCCAATCTTGAGCCTGGCCGAAGTGCTGCGGTTTGACATCACTCCCATTTGGGTAATGAACCGTTTCCCAAGAACTTCAACCGTCCTCGCAGACATGCAGCTGGATGGTCTCCGCGTGCCGTTGGTCACAGGGACTGCGCCGACGGATTTGGCAGGCACACTGACCTACTACTTTGATCACTACAAACGATTGCAACGCGTCACGTTGCATGGTGTAACCGGCGAACCGTCTCGATTTGTGGTGGAACTGCAAACCAGATATCAGCTACAACAAGAGCCCTCGTTGGGTGGCGGCCTGTATTTGCTGAAATGGAATGGGCAGCCAGCCAGCGTACTGCATCTTGCTCCAGCACCGGTGATCTACGGCGACGCTCCCTACTCGCGGTTCAACGTCTTTTTAGAATTGAATCAAGCCGGACTGGCCTACGGCCTAAGTCCCGAAGCCCAACAATTGATCTATGCCGGCAAGCAGACTCAGCGTTGGTAAGCCCCTTGCTTGTGAGCGGCAGGCGGCGGCCGGAGAAGGCCCCGCAGGAGCGTCGTCCTCCCTCGCCCGCGTCGCCCTTCCAGTCTCATCGATCTCGGAGCGCGGGGAAAGAGTCGCGCCAACGCCGCAGCGAGTCAACGTCGACGTCAAGCTTAAATACCTGTTCCTCGCCATTTGCTTCGAACGTCAAATGTCCTTGCTCGTTGAATCCGCAACTGCGTCCATCAAATGGCAAATTCGGCTCGCTGCCACAACGATTAACTCCGATTGCAATCGCCAAGTTTTCGATCGCTCGAGCTTGCAACAATCTCACCCAGTGCTCGGAACGAATGGCCGGCCAACATGCAATTACCAGCAACAACTCCGCACCGCTGTCGATCGCTTCCCGAAACAACTCGGGGAATCGCAAGTCGTAACAGACAAATGGTGATACTTGGATCCCGTTCCAATCGAACACCACAGCTCGATCGCCGCGCCGATGGCAACGATCTTCGCCACTGCGCGAAAAAGGCCTGCGCTTCACGTACCGCGCGACCTCTGTTCCATCCGCGGCAAAGACTACCGCTTCGTTGCTTGCCAATCCGTCGATGACTGGCCCAACCACACCGCCGATGATCGTCGACGCCGTCATTCGCGCCATCTCTTTGAGAAATGTCTCGGATGCGCGATCGGAGTGCTGGGCAGTTACCTCCAAGTTCATGCTGAAGCCCGTGTCAAACATCTCTGGCAGGACAATGAGCGAGCCCGGAGCAATCGACTCGGCGGCCAAAAGCTCACGCACGCGCGCTTGACTCGCAAGCTTATCTTCCCACACGGGGTTAAGTTGCACACAGACAACCTGCATTGTTGCTGGTCCTTTGTTTTGTTTGATCTAAAGGTTGAGACTGGTCAGTCCAGGTTGTCAAATCCAAAGTACTTGATGGTCATCGCCTACTAACTCCTGCCACGCCATTGGACCGTACCAAGTCCTAAAGCTTGACGAACAAAAGCTATCCACTGCAAGCCAACAAAAATTAAAATTGCGATTGGATTGAGCACTATGCCCAACTTTGGATGTCCCAGTCGCGTGGCTATCAGTGCCCGCGGGACGAAACTTAGACAAGTGGCCAGACCGAGCAACAGTGTTGGCAATACAGGCCATCCATAGAACAAGGCATGAGCAAACGAGAATATCGGCGCCGTGAATGCACCCAGCAGCAAAATCGAAAAGAGGACGATCAGGTTGCCGCTGGCGATACCTTCAGTCGCATTTTTCAGCAAGCCTCTGACAACCTCGCGCCATCCGCGATACATTCGAACTGTGGCTAAATCGCTCGCATCCAATAAATCGGTCATATGACCAGCAGTCCTGAATGCCCTTGGCAACTTCAGTCCATCGTGGCGGCTGGATGCGATCGCTTGATGTCCACCACTTTCAAAGTAGGCATCTCTGTCAGCCAAAAACAACTGACCACAACCGGCGCCAAAAGCTGGCTCACAACTCGCCCGCATCTGCTCGAGTGGAAGGTAGCCTAACAAGACCACATACATTAGCGGAATCAGCATCATCTCACTTAACGACCCCTGCTCTTGATTGGGGAAGCCGCTTAACAATTTTGCATGGTGTCGTTGAAATTCAGCAATGAAGCGTTCGATTGCATCCTTTGAAAGACGCACATCAGCATCCATGAAAAGCAACAGCTCTCCTTGAGCAAGGTGAGCCGCTTGCCAGCATGCATGTTGCTTTCCGTTCCAGCCCTCAGGCAGATCGGGAGCGCTGGCCAGTCGAACGCGCGCGTCTTTTAGTGACAGTTGTTGCACAATCTCGGCGGTTCGGTCCGTCGAATGGTCATCCAACACAATGACTTCAAGCGACTTCCACGAACCGGCGGTGACCGATGTTAAGGCATCGGCAATGCCCGCCTGCTCGTTTCGCGCCGGAATTAAAACGGATACAGTTACGTTCTGTGCGTGATGGCCAGATTCGCTTGCAACCCGTGCACGTTCGAAAAATGCCAAATTGCGGATGACAAGTGCCGTCGGCAAACTAGCAAGCAAAAGCAGAGCGAGTGCGAAGAGCGTGAACAGCATCAACAATCCTGGGGGCTACACATTGCGCGTCAATTACGCATGGGAAATGGATCAACCGATATTAAGTGCTTTGTCAATTTGTTGAGCGACCAAAGTCAGACGTTCCAAATCTCCGCCACCAACTTCTGCAGCAACCCAGCCATCAAAACCAATTTCATCCAAGGCGAGGCGCACATCGGCCCATGGCAGATCATCTTCGGTGATATCGGCCCAGTTATTGTTGGCGCGTGAAAAGCCCTTAATATCGAGCTTTACAACCCGATGTCCAAGTTCGCGAATCCAATCGGCGGGATTGCCATACTTCCAATGGTTGCCAATATCAAATTGCATCCCGACCCAAGGAGAATTGAATTCATCGACATACTTGACAAACTTTTCCGCCGTCTGTTTGTTGTCGCCATCGTGGTCGTAAAGGAATTTGTTCCAGACATTTTCAATTGCGATCGTCATCCCCAGCTTGGCACATAGCGGAAGAGCTTGTCGAATATTTTCAACGGAACGCGACAAGACTTCCTGCTCATTGCCGTCGTCGCCGTGGCCAACAACCAACAATACGGTATGACCACCCACCGCGTGAGTTTCGGTAATCGCTGTTTTCAAATCGGCCAGCGCTTTTGCCCGTACCTTGTCATCAGGGCTTGAGTGATGGTCATTCCAATGGGTGGAGCAGACTGAACCATCAACGACTAACCCGGCTTCCGCAATCGCTAACTTGGTTTTTTCGACGTCAATGCCAGGACTATCCATTTCGATCCCATCATAGCCAGCCGCCTTGGCCAACTTGAATTTCTCGGTCAGGCCATTTGCCTTGACCATGCCAAGCTTGAGTGTCTTGAGAAGTTTCCGTGGCTTGGTTGTATGTTCGAATTCGGCAGCATTAACCGGCAAAGCCAAGGTCCCGCTAGAGCTAACGCCGAGCAACGCTCCGGCAGCGGCGGTGGTAGTGACGAATTTTCTACGTGAAATTTGGAATTGATTCATGGTGACCGCCTTGAATGAGGATGGTAGGGCAGGCAAACGACGCAAAACACAGCTTAACGGTTCAAACGCCTGATTGGCAATCGGAGCGCACCCAGTTCCGGCCCGCCACAGTTCATTGACAGCCTGGGTACTCCGCGGAAAATGACACCTGCCATCCAGCTCGCAACCATTATCCAAATTTGAATTTTGTGAGGTTCCTACTCTTGTTCGCCACAGCCATCATTGAAAAAAAACGCGATTCGCACGAATTGTCCGACGCCGAAATCCGTTTTATGATCACCGGCCTGTTAGACGGCTCGGTACCGGACTACCAAATCGCCGCTTGGTCCATGGCGGTTTTATGCCGAGGTATGACGCCGCGCGAAACGGCTGCGTTGACCGATACGATGCTTGCCAGTGGCGGCGTACTCAATCGAGCCAGCGACCGGCCGCGCGTGGATAAGCACTCTACCGGAGGACTGGGAGACAAAATTTCGTTGATACTCGCCCCGCTCCTGGCCTGCTTCGATGTGGATGTGCCCATGCTGAGTGGCCGCAGATTGGGAATTACTGGTGGTACGCTTGATAAACTGGAGTCCTTCGACGGATTCCGCTGCGATTTGTCCCAGGCAGAAATTGCGCGACAGTTACTTGAGATCGGATGCGTCATCACTGGGACAACTCTTGACATTGCACCCGCCGATCGCCGCTTGTATACGCTGCGAGACGTTACAGGCACTGTGCCGTCGATTCCGCTGATCACCGCCAGCATTATGAGCAAGAAGCTCGCTGCCTCGTTGGATGCTTTGGTGTTGGATGTCAAATGTGGTTCAGGAGCGTTCATGCGCACCATTGACCAAGCGCGCGAGTTGGCAAATAGCCTTACAGCAACCGGTACTCGCTGTGGATTGCCAACCCAAGCAGTTGTCAGCAACATGGACCAACCGCTGGGAGCCATGGTGGGCAACGCCTGTGAGGTGAATGAATCGATCGACGTTTTGCGCGGAAATGGCCCAAATGACGTGCGCGAATTGACATTGAACCTCTGCTCCCGCTTGCTCGTAGCCTCAGGTCGTTTCAAGCAGATCGACTCCGCATCACAATCGCTAGCTGCAGCCTTGGACGATGGTAGCGCGCTGTCACGATTCCAGAAAATGGTCGAAAGTCAAGGTGCGCGCTTTGTTGACATACTGCCACTCGCAAACAGTACTGTCGTCGAGTCGACTCGATCCGGATACATCGCTGCAATTGCTTGCGACAAGCTTGGTCGAGCCGTAGTGGAACTGGGAGGCGGAAGAAGTCGACAAGGGGATGCGATCAATCATCGCATTGGGCTTGAGATGTTTGTGCGGTTGGGTGATCGCATTGAAAAGGGTCAGCCGTTGCTCAAAATATTTGCAGAGCCTAGCGAAGTGCTCGAAAAGTGGAGAGCAGATATAGTTGACGTATTTGCGATAAGTGAGTCTCGCATCGTCCCACCGCCACTCTTCCACTAGATTTTCTTTTCTATTCCAGTGGTGGTTATAAAAAGAAGACAAATAGATAAGAGATACCAGCCGTATCCGCTCTCATTCTGGGGGAAAGATGTTGTTAGGTCGGCGAATTGCGGAACGCCGATATTCGGCGCCGAATGCCACAACCGGCTGAGGTGCCTTCTCATCGTCAGTGAATGTCAATTCGTAATTGCGGTCCCCGATGGCGATCGCCAGTTTCTGTTCACTTGGTTGCAATTCCATACTGAAACCAAGCGCGCGGACGATCATTGGCGAATCGACAAACACAAGCTCACCGTTGCGAAGGTCAACGATAGCTAGTGAGGCCAGGCCTGGGCCATTTCCCTCGAAAAACCGGTGTGTCACCATAAATGGCGAATTGCGTGGCTGGGACACAGGAAACGTCATATTGTAGACTTTGCCCGGCTTATCCCAAAGCATTTTGCCACTGGCGATGTCAATTGCGTAAATCGATCCATTCATCGGAACATCGACCGATGCGCGCAATATCTGTCGATTGCGTGAACGAATACTTTCGCTGATAACGACTAACCGATCTTGAAAACGCTCGACGGCAATGGAGTCGAGATCTCGATCGACCGCGCATTCGAATTCGTTGGTAACCAACGTTTCTAGGTCGACAAACAACACTTTGCCTTCGGGTTGAGCAATCACGATATAGCGTTGCTCGCACTCGGCTGCCCGCGAGTACGATGCGACCGTCTTACTCAGGATGGTTTCATCGGTGAGGGCATTCCACAATCGCAATTCTACGGAACTACTGTCCGGTTCCTGGCGGTATTCGACCATGACATCATTGTGACTGAACCAATGGTTCCACAGCCCTCGGTACTCGCGTTCGCGAATCGTCATTCCATCGCGGCAGTCGACCACTTGAACTTTACCTTCCGCCGGATTGACAATGGCAATTTCCAGCCCTTTTGCGGCGATGCGAACATCCTTGTTGTCGTATCCCTCAAGGTTCCAAATGCGTTTGCCTGAAAGCAGATCCAGTCCAAGGATAGATGTACCTGTTTGTATGACGAGACAGGCAGGCGTCAGCGGACCGACAACAATAGGTATTTCTGCAGGAGTGGTTCGCCTTAAGAATTTGATTCCAAGTGCGGCATTAGGAATGTTGACGTTCGCAGACGTAAAGGTAGATTCTGGTGAAGCACCGACCAATGAATGACGCCAGAGTAACGCATCGCGGTCGAGGCGCAGCCCACGATAAATGTCGAAAGCCACGACTTCCGATGCCGTCTCGAGAATCAACAGTCCTCCGCGTATCGTAACACGATTAAAGAGGTTGTTCGCGAGATCGCTGGTCGCTGCCGCGAAAGTGAGCGTGCCAGCGCTTTCTCCATTAGCGTTCAACACGGTGAGCATTGAATCGGACAGCGCAACCATCAATTCCGGTCGACCGTAGCGTTCCCCCTTCAGGCTAAGGCGTCGACCAAGCTGATACAATGTGTATTTTTTTGTCGCCCTATTCTCAACTTGGCCATGGTTCCAGTCAATCGTCGGCAGCAAATTGTTGTCTTCCATTGAGCCTGTGGTTAGCAGTTCGTTGAGCATGATCGGCAGTTTTTGCATATCTGCCGTGAGATAATCGCGGCCGTTTGGATTTAGCTTTCGGAGATCCGCTTGTGCAGGAATCGTGAGCAGCTGTTGAGCGGTTGCAGCGATCTTTTCGTCCGTGCCGTAAAGCAACGGCTGCAGCAACTGTTCGGCGGTTGTTTGTTCATCGCCGCCCTGCAATTCAGCAGCTAGAGAAAGGGTGTGCGATGCGGCGTCGGGCAACCACTGAAGGAAATGATGCCTTTGCCGACGCAATGGAATCATCGTACCAACAACACTCTTCAACGAAGTTTCGATATGTTGTTTCATCTTTGCTTGTTGCTCGGGTGTCGCCAAGGCGAAGGAGCGTGCCAGTGATGTTGCGATCCACGCGTCAGAATCCGCTACGTGGCGGTCGGAAAGTCGAATTTGGGTTGAGCCACTGTGTGACCCAGACAGCGAGAGCTCCGTTCGGTCATTCATCAATTCGATCAGATGCTCAAACGCATCCAACTGCTGGCCAGCGCGTATGTTTCCAATCGCCAATTGCTGCAAATACTTGCTGCGTTGCGGGCCGTATTCAACCACGCTGCCGATTTCATTGGCCGTAACTACGTACTTGTCAAAATCCTTCTCCAGTCCTTCGAGCAAGAATTCGATGAGTAGAAAGCGCGTGTCAGCGTTGTTTGCTTCCAGCTTCAGTGAACGCTGGAGAACTTCGATCGCATCATCAAGTTTGCCATCCGCATGCAGCAACTGAGATTGTCGGTTTAAGACCCACGGATCATTGGGAGCTGCAGCGATTCGCTTTTCAATTTCTTGACTAAGCGACTCACGGGTGTAGTACGCCGCGATGGCGGTGGAAGTCACCGAGAGAATCTGATTCCTATACGCGAAGAGATTTCCGAGCGGCTGATCCACTTCGGCAAAATCGATGATTGCCCCATCATTCAGGCTAACACGAATCACTTGTTGGTTTGAGAGTGGTAACATGATTTTGTCGCCTTGCCACAGTCCTTTTCCGGCCAGTGTGGCACCGTTCGGAAACTGCATATCCCAGCTCAGACGTTTGTCCCGCAGACTCACTGCGCTCGCCCCCGTCTCTGCCACAAGAATGATCGTATCGTCATAGAGGCCAGCCACATACCGCGCGTTGCGACGGGGGTGGGATGCGACAATAGGTCCGCCGGTTAGGCTGTCGCGGCAAAAAACGAATTCGGAGTCCGGAGGACTAACCACAATTCGTCCGGCATCTGCGATCATGGCCGCATCTTCCCATCGCCGTGACAGTGGCGAGAATTCATTGGGGCTCATGCCAAAAGCGCCTGCCCGAAACGCATTGGGATTTGAAGTGTTTGCTCGATAAGTTGCGCCCCAACGAAGCGATCGGGAAAGCAAGTCGACGGCGACTAACGCCCCAAATCCAGTTGGGCAGACAACGATTCCATCCGCGATGGTCGGAGAAAGGGCTTGGCTCTGTCGCTGCTCGTCGTACTGAATGGGAAGCGTTGAGGCATGTGCTAACTGTTGTTTCCACAGAAGTTTTCCACTTTTGGGGTCAAGCACAACGAGCTTGGTTTCGCCGTTGATTTCGACCAAACAGTAAAGTTGTCCTTCGTAAGAGAGCGGCGGACCAAGGAAGTACGCGTTAGCCAATCGAGGTTCGTCCTGACCTGTGGTGCCACCGACACGCCACAAAATCGCCCCCTGCGCAGCAATGCTGACACCTTCCAAATAATTCGAATCCCGTCCGGTGCTGGCCGGCCCGAAGAGGCGATTGGGATCGATCGGTTGCTCGCCCTCCGAACTGATGTAGTAGAAGTTGTTTTGGTCACAACCAATTCGCCCGAATGCGGTACTGCCCCAAACTCGCTTCTGAAGTTCATGCGATATGAGTTCATCGCCGACGTAATTCCTTCCAGAAGTAAAATTGCGAAGCGGAGCCGCGGAGCTGCCAAAGTAGTGTTCCCAACTGACATTTCCCGTTTCAAAGTCGATCCCAATCACCCGAGCGTCGGTCGTCTTGGTGATGATGGTTCCGTCGACCATCCGAAGCTCAAATTTGGGAAGAATGACGTTGCCCGTTTTGCGGGCGATTTCTTCGACTTCCAATAACGCATCGCCCTCCGGAACGCTGCTGTGAATTTCTTTGACCCACCGCGCCGACGAGATGGGGAGTCCAGCCGACGCGATTGCATTGCGCTGCGGTGAACCTCCGGTCGTGAGCCATGCATCGACGCTCGAATTTGATGTAGCACTTTTGCTCTTCGCAAGCTCTGCATCAAGCACTGGCATCCAATCGGTGTCTGCGCGAAGCTCAATTTGTTGACCACCGACATTAAGACTGGAATTTGGAAAATCGCGGGCGGCCATTTTTAAAGTTGCGGCAGCCAATTGCGGTTGATCGGCCTGCAACATCGCCATGGCGGTCGCGTGCACCAACTGCACGCCAAACCGGCTGCGTGCTGCGGGGAAGTCAAGCAAGTTTTGGAGGATGCTGGCCGCAGCCAATGGATAACCGCTTGCCAACTTGTGCTGAGCGATTAGCACTTGGGCGTCGTATCCGGCCTCGGTGTGCACGTACTTGCGAGCCACCTCGCTGATACTATCAAAATCGCCCGCAGCTATTGCCTTATCGAGTTCGTTACGCGCTGTGACCCCGTATTGAATTTGAAGCGTTTGGCGACCTTCCGGCGGCAGTGCGCTCAGCAAGCGAATGGCTTCACCTTTCGCACTCTTTTGAAATAATCCACGCGTTCCAACTTCGACGAAAAAATCTTGGCCACGCAGATCTTCAGGTAGATCGCCGCTGTCGTCGAGCAATACGGCACCAAGAGCTGATACACCGTCGGCAAAGCGCCCTTCTGCAATGGCAACTTCCCCTTCCCGCAACAGCCGCGTCAACGAACGAGGTGCCAACAAGAGCATATCTTCAGTTTGCTGCCGTACGCCACTAAACTGCGCGTTGACGACCAGTACCGGTAAATACACCCAGCTAATGAGAAACAGAATCAAGCCACGTTGGAATCGCATCTGATCCATCAATTACATCCTAAATTGCTAACAACCGGTGGTTTGAAGTGTTTAATTCTACTGTGGTCGTTCGACCAGCTGAATTGTCAATTCAATGCGTTGACCGTCGCGAAGCACAATCAGCGGCAACGGTTCGTTGATCTGCGACTGCTGAACGATTTCTTGGAACTCGTCTTTCGTCTCGATAGGTTGGCCGACAAATTCGACAATTATGTCCCCCGATTTTAGCCCGGCGTTCGCGGCAGGATAGTTTGGCGTAACGGCATGAATCAATACTCCCGCTAAACGGGGCAGCCCTAGCTCTTTAGCGACGTCATAAGGAACATTACTGGTTCGAACTCCAGCAAAACCACGTCGCACCTTTCCAAATTCCAATAGCTCCTGCTTGATCCAGACCGCTCGATCGATGGGAATGGCAAAACCGATACCCTGGAAACCTCCCGTGCGCGATGAGATCGCTGTATTAATACCAACGACTTTGCCCTCCAAGTCAATCAACGGCCCTCCAGAGTTACCGGGGTTGATTGCCGCGTCAGTCTGCAGGAACTGCCCGGACACCAACTGGGAGAGTTGCTGACGCCGGTTCGTTCCTGAGATAATGCCTGCACTCACCGAGGCTTCCAAAGTGAATGGGCTGCCAATCGCCAATACCCAGTCACCCACTGACATGCTGCTGGACTTGCCGAGTTCCGCAGCAACCAACGGATCCGATGACTTAATTTTTACGATCGCTACGTCACTGTTGGGATCCGACTTGGTCTCCTCGGCGGAGAATTGTCGCCCGTCCGGCAAACGCACTTCAACGCGCGTTGCATCAGCTATGACGTGATGATTGGTTAGGATTAGACCATCGGTCGAAATGATCACTCCCGAACCGACATTATCGAACAACTCTTCGTCGCGCCCTCCGATGATATCGAGAATCGACGATTGATCGTCGGGACGTCGCGAGCGACTAAGAATAGTAACGACCGACGGCAGCGCCTTCTGTGCTGATTCGCGAAATGCTTTGGAAAGGGCTCGGGCGTGACTTTCTGGCTTGCCATCGTCCGACGAAGTTTCGTCTTCCGGATCCTCCGCCACGCACGTTCCCCACAGAGCGACGGGGCTTGCACTCAAACGTGTCTGTGAGCACGCAGAAATCAAGCACGTCCCTGCGAGCAAAATACAAAAAGTCTGGTGTAGCATGGCGACTTGGAAGACATTGCACATGGCAGTTTCTGTTCTATTGATAATGACTATTACTCCGATGATTTGACATACAGCCCTAGTGTCGAGCGATTGTCCTCAGTCGCTTTGGAAACCATTGCGACAATCTATTGTATACCAGACTCCAAGGATAATTGAGCGTTCAGACTCTGTGATGCCAGGTAATACGGTGTAACCGTCAGTCCTTGTCAGCCGACTAGTACTTAATTTTCAGCAGGTCGAGTTCTTCTTTCGTAATACCTGGCTTATCGCCACTGGCTTTCCAGCGTTTGAGCTTCCATGCGGATTCGCCGATCCAAGCCTTCATGATTTTCAGGTTCTTCTGACGCTCGGATTCATCCTCACCCAGGTATTGATACATGTTCCCTGGTTCTCCCGAGTCTACAGACTTCCCGTCGTCCAGTCGTCGCATGAATGCGCCGGTGTCTGGCCAGCCAACAAAGAAGATCAAATCGGCATAAGTATCCATCCGCGGGCCGAGTTCCTCGCCGACGTAACGCTCCTTGTCTTCGCGAAAGTCGCCGTAATAAGGTGCATCTTGCCCATGGCAGGAACCGCATTTGGTTTCCCAGAGGGGTCTAACATCCTTACGATACGTAATATCCTGTGCTGGTACCGAATGGCAAACTGCAGCAACTGTCAAAATCGCAACCAAGCATCTGCAAAGCATTTCTCGAATTCTCCTGAGTCTTGCAAGGACGATGTGTCCGAATAGTGGAATTCTATCGATTCCCGCATCACACCAGCCATCAGAGCTCCGTCCAGCATTTGGCGATTACTGTCCAAATAAGTTGATTTCGGAGGTATACAGACGAAAAGCGAGTAGCGATGGAATAATTTCTAATGTTTTTGGAGTTAAGCGTTAACGGTGTGCTAGAGTTTCTCGATTGAGGATTTTAGCCCCAATCTATCAGTTTTAACACGCCCAGCCCGCTACTTTACAAGAGAGAGATGACAATGATTGGCACAACGAACATTAAAAAGCGAGATGGTTTCACTCTCGTGGAACTGATAGTCGTGCTGATGATCCTAGTTGGACTTGCTGCAGTACTCATTCCGGCGGTTACCGATATGGTGGCGCGGACCAACGCAAGCACCTCGACGGCCAATATCTCTGAGGTAGCAAACTCATTGCAGCGCTATGAAACGCAGTACTTGGAGTATCCAGACAATTTGGACAGTCTCATGACGGACTTAACCGGAACTGACCTCAACACCCTGGCCGCTGGACTCACGACTGCCACCATCGATGTGACATTGACGGCCCCGACCCGCGTGCCGCTTACTGCCGCCGGAATTCTCAATGTCGGTGTGCATGCAGTGGACGATAACACCTTTGCACTTGCGACATCGACAGCGCTGACCGACACCACTGTCCTAAAGGGGCTTACGGTTGCATCGCAAGAGGCCATGGGACTTGAGACAACAGGAGTCCTCGACAAGTATGTGTTGTTTGGAATTGGCAATTTGTGTGAACTGAACGGCAAGACCAACATCGATGCACCAGTCTACTTCCCAGAGAACGGAACCTTAAATCCAGACTTGGTATACGGTCGCTTTGTCGCCGTGTTCCAGATCACCGACGGTGTTAATCCACTTCGTCGAGCTAAGTTGCGAGCGATCATTACACCAACCGGCTCCAGCCTAAATACAGGTCTATCAGATTACTTTGCTGTAGTATCAAACAACTAGCGATGATCTCCCTGCCCCTTCCTTCCCTCTTCTAGTGGAGCGGAAGGATGGTCGGGCTCGCTACTGCCAGTATTACTGACTGAATTGACACGAAAAACGAAAGCGGGCTGACAAGGAAACGTAAACTGTCAGCCCCTTTTCGTACTAATACAACAAACGTGCTGCAGTTGTCGCCCCCCGACAAAATGCGGCCGTTGAACCGAAAAGACGGACGCGGTGCGGAACTATCGTCCACGCAAGGGGGCAAAACATGTTGCGAAAAGCACTGACGTTGATCGAGTTGATCGTGGTGCTAACCATTATCGCAGCTTTGTCCGGTATTCTTGTACCGCTCTTTGCAGGAACCATCCAGTCGGCCAACCACGTGGCAACCGAGCGAACTTTGATCGGTATCCGTGAGGGACTGGCTGAGTACTGGCGCGATACGAAGTTGATATCCCTAGACGGTATCATTACCGTTGCGGATGAATCGAATCGGCTCCACATCGACTGGCTCTATAACAACCCGGTTACTGGCGACAACACGCAAGACTTCGATAAAAACAGCCTGGTTGGCTGGAGAGGCCCCTACCTTTCAAATGCTACCGGCGACCCACAATCACCGAATTACCCGTACTTAGTTGACGCTTGGAATCAGCTGGTTGAGATCCAAGATATAAGCCCAGGTTCTTCCCTACGTGATGTTCGCATTGTCTCAGGTGGACCCAACAAAGTTATCGACATTCCGTTGGCCGTCGCAACAGGTTCGCTCACCGAAACCGACATAGGAGACGACATCTATGTCGCTCTCACCTTGCAATAGAGCGCGGATGCGGCGCTGCCGCGACGCGTTAACGCTGCTCGAATTGATCGTCGCACTCGGCATACTTGCGGTGTTGTCGACCGTGGCTGTTCAATCCCTCGATCCGCTCGCAGATCACGCGCGCTACGAAGCAACGCAACGACTATTGAACGACTTACGATTCGCAACCGCAGGTAACTCATCGACGCGCGCAACCGACGGTCAGCCTTTGGTCAGTGGTTTCTTGGCTGATACGGGTAGTTTACCGATATCGATGAGCGATTTTTCGACCTTGCCTTTGGGTATGATTGCTTACAGCGTGCAAACCTTTGACTCGGACCGCAACGCCGTTGATGACGTGAGCCTCAACAGTGGATGGCGAGGTCCTTATCTTCATTTGGGAGCTGGACAAGTTGACTTCCTGGATGGTTGGGGACGTGTGCCCTTAATTGACCCTGACGGAGGCGATTATGACTTCGTATCGTTGGGCGCCGACAATGACTCCGTCCTGCCGGAAGATGGTTATGACGCAGACCTTAAGGTCACCATCCTTCCGACCGACTACAGCTCGACGGTTACATTTCGCATTTTTGCCATCGATGGATTTCTTGGCAGTCGAATCGATCCATCTCCCATCGGCACTCAACAACTCGGTGTCTTGCTCTACGCCATCAACGCAAACGGCGGGACATCCGGAGCTGTCGAAGAACTATTGCTACCCGTCGCCAGCTCGGGATCGTTTGAAGTGAGTCAGTCGAATTTTACCCACGGTCGAGCCGCCGCGCGAGCAATACTATGGTCCGATGACAATGCCGACGATCTCTTTGATGTTGGCGAGAGTCTGGTACTATCCAGTTATGTTCACTATTTCACGGTGACCAACGCCGCTGATCTCCGCGTTGAAATGGAGTTGCGTTGAGCGCACGAACCATGTTTACGCAATCAAATCAAACAGTCATCTTTGTTACTAGCGATTTTGTCGCGCGCGTGGATCTATCGGCTGGTCAGTCGATCACGGTTATCGAATCAAAAGCCGCGCCGCGAGCGCCGTTTACTGAGCTCTCCGATGCCGTGCGACAGGCTTTCGAATTGGGCTCGCGCCGTCGATCTAAAGTATGGATCGTGGCAGATGACTTTTATTCAGGTTGCGTCGAACTCCCTCTCGATGTGGTCAATGCCGTTACCGATGAATTGATTGGACAAACGCTTGCGTTGGAAGTTGAATACGATTCGGGCATATCACCGTTCGAGTCCAAAATGGGCTTTCTCTCGCTACACGATAACAAAAAGGATGAACGACGCTATTGGATTACACAAGCCGAAGCCTCACAATTTGAATCGGTCGTAGCGTCCGTTCCGAGCTGGACGGGACCCGTTGTCGGTGTTGCGTCAAGCAGACTCATCGCTCCAATTGAGAAGAACTCAAAGGCGGCGGCTGACTCGAATGAAACAAAACCACTGGTTCAACTGACCGAAAATGAAATTGGCGAAACGGCACGCGAATGGTTAACCAAGGCCATCGCTGCACCAGCGACCATTCCGATCATCCACGTAGCCAAAACAGAACTCACCGCAACTCAAAAGCGACGGCAAGGTATGTTGATTGCCGGCGTAGCGATGCTCATGTGCGCCTTGCATTTCGGAACGGTCAACCAACAGCGTTTGCGACTGGTTGCCACAGAGAGCCAGTTAGTGAGCCAGGAACAGCAGCTTCGCAAACAGGTTGATGAAACCGAACGACGTATGCGTACAATGCAGGCTGAGCTGACCAAAGACCAAGCTGCAAATGACACGAAGACCAAATTGATTGCAGAACAGCAGCGTCGCGCTGCAGAACATGAAACGAACCGCAAGTTTGCTTCATTCTTACTAAAATCGCTATCGACAACCGCGAGTGACAAGCACAACATCTCAAAAATTGAAGTTGAAAACAGTCAAACAGTTCTATCAGGGGTCGCGATTAACGGTCATGCAGTTGCGAGCTTTGCAAAATCGTTGGATGTGCAATTAAAAGAGAGTGTTGAATTTGCATCGTGGAGTGTCAAACCTCCGGAAATGTCGTCTGCCGGGTCGCAGTCGTTAGTGACATTCAAGCTGATCTTGGTTTCGGGATCGATTCAAGGCTTGAATCTGACTGATATTCGATGGAGAGGCAACCATGCTCGCTAAATTTCCCTGGACTGCTTGGCTACCCAGAGTCCTACCAGCGTTGCTTGTCTTGTTGGCCTACTACGTCGTGAGTGCGCGATCGATTTATAAAAACTTGCAAGAAGCAGATGTCAAGTTAGCTCAAAGGCAGCAAGCAAATCAAACACTGCAAGTCCGTCAATCGGAACTTGCGGCCGACTTGGAACGATTGCAGAAAGCGATTGTCGCCACGGAGCAGAGCTACGAAGTTGCCGCAAAAACATCGCGTGTTGCGACTGAGCGGGCGACATCATCACAAACATTTTCGAGTTTGTTGGAAATTTTTGAGCGTCATCGTTTGAGCTGCCAACGAACCGAAAACATCGATCAGGGCTTGTCTGGCAAGGTAAACGAAGTCAATTACGCCTTTGAATTGACTGGTGCCTTTGTTGATGTCAGCGCCGCTTTGCAAGACATCGTCAATGAACTGTCCCACGTTGCGCCTGCAAAACTGCATTTGCGTCGTGAATCCAACGGCGTCTGCCGCTGGGAAATCACTTTCCAGATGGAGCAGCAACTCCTATGACAACTGGAATTGAAACCTCATCTGAACTTGCCGACCTCCCGGCGATTGACTTGACTGCAGTGCGGGTAGATCCCAAATGGTCGACTTCGCTGCCCGCAGCAGATGCCAGACGCTTGCGCATGATTGCTATCTGCCAGGTCGATGGAAGAGTGGTGGTCGCGACAAGCAATCCGCGCGTCGAAGCAGTGCGAGCCTTTGCCGAAACTCAGTTCACTGTGCCTTTCGACATTTTTCGGGCTGAGGAAGGCTCGCTACGCAGACTCTTTGGCCGAATCTACTCCAAGCCCCAGTCCAGTCAGCGCGACGAAGCGCACAGCAACGAAACGGTTGCGTTGTGCGACGAAATTCAAACTGCCGCTTTGTTGCGTGGAGCCTCGGACGTCCATTTGGTTCCCGAGGAAAAACAACTGCATGTCCGGTTTCGCGTCGACGGCATGCTGGAAGACTATCGACTCTTTCCCATCAGCGTACATGCTGGCCTGATCAATCGAATCAAAGTGTTATCTGGGCTCGACATCGCTGAAAGACGCGAGCCGCAAGATGGACGTTACACGATTGCAGCCACGCGCGACGCCCAACGCACTGACGTACGCGTGGCAACCATTCCAACACGCTTTGGCGAGCGGATGACACTGCGGATGCTCAGCCCACTTCAAGAAGACTCGCTCGCTGGTCTCGGCATGGGAACTGATGAACTCGATACCTTCATCAAAGCGATTCACTCGCCTAACGGCCTGATCCTGCTAACTGGGCCAACTGGAAGTGGCAAGTCAACGACACTTTTCACGGCTATTAGACAACTACAGGAGAGTCGCGGTGGGAACATCATCACTGTCGAAGATCCTATCGAGTACGAAATTCCAGGAACATCACAAGTTGAAGTGGATTCGGCGGCCAAGGTCAGTTTCGCAAGAGCCCTGCGCAGCATTCTACGACACGATCCAGATGTGATCATGTTGGGAGAAATTCGTGACGCTGAAACTGCAGAACTTGCCATCAAAGCTGCACTGACCGGACACTTGGTTCTGAGCACACTCCACACCAATACTGCAGCCGGTGCCGTAACGCGACTGATCGACATGGGTGTCGAGCCGTTTTTAGTTGCCGCAACGCTTCGACTCGCCGTTGCCCAACGTCTCGTCCGTCGACTATGTCAACAATGCCGTTCCGAAATCGAGTTGGACGCAGGGCAAGCAGCGGCCTTGGGGGACCAACACTTGGTAGGTTCGACCGTGTATGCCGCGCGAGGCTGCACGGCCTGCGCCGGGAAGGGTTACGTGGGGCGCTTGGCATTGTTCGAAATGTTGCGAGGTGGTCACGAACTAGCTGAGATGGTTTCTGCCAACGCAACTGAAGCAAAGTTGGTCGCTCACATGAAAACCGCTTCGCAGGCATTGTTAATTGACGATGGAATAAAGAAAATTCTCTCAGGGGCCACGACGGTGCAGCAAGTGCTGAGCGCCGTGGCTACGTGGTGACTTCAGTGCCGCGATTCAATTACGTCGCTCAATTGGCCAATGGTGTCATCTCGCGAGGTACGATGGAGGGGCAAACTCCTGATGCGGTTCGCGAGTCGCTTCAGTTGCAAGGATTGCGTCTAATTGGGATCGAAGAAATAGCAGAGTCGTCTCAATTGGGTGCTTACGCCAAACGCCTATGGGACAACAGGAAGTTTCGACCAGTCCGCTCGCGCGAGTTGGAACTGTTGCAGCAACAGCTTGCCGTCATGTTGGAAAGCGGTCTGGAACTCGCACCGTCACTGCATGAACTCAGCATGCACTCACCCCAAGGCAATGTGCGAAAGTTGTGCCAAGAACTCTCTTCGGCGGTAGAGAATGGCAGTGCATTTGCCGCCGCCATCGCCGCGTCGAAAGCGTTTCCGAGCTTTGTATCACAACTGGTCCGAGTCGGAGAAGAGTCAGGAAAGCTCGCAATCACGCTACGTCGCGCGGCCGACTTCATGGCCAAACGCCGCGAAGGGTTGTCTGGTCTGATCTCGTCCCTCGCTTATCCCAGTTTCATTGCTGTTGCCGCGTTTGCAGTTGCAGGATACCTCGTTGGCTGGGCAATTCCGAAATTGTCGACGTTTCTGTTTGCAATGGGACGTAAGCTCCCGCCGATGACGCAATCGTTGATCGACATCTCCGACTTCGCACGGGAGTATGGCGCCAGCTTTGGCATTGCAATCGTAGGGGCTTTCATCGCGTTGGTTTGCGTCTACGTCATGCCGGCGGGACGGATTCGACTTGATAAATTGCTTTTGCAACTTCCCATTGTCGGACAACTCATGCGCATGGCTGAGACCCAGCTACTTGCTAGCTCATTGTCACTCATGTTACAGAGTGGTGTGCGGCTCCAAGACGCACTGAGAACTGCAAACAGCCTCCATCGCAATCGCTTTCTAGCTGAAAAAGTGACGGAAGCGACAACTCGATTGTCCAATGGCGAGCCGCTGGCCGTCGCCCTCGTTGGATTCGAACCGTTGCTTACTAGCATGGTGGCGATCGGAGAAAAAACAGGTGAACTTCCTCGAGCTCTCGAACATGTCGCGCAATTATTTGCAAACCAAATAGAGGCTCGTCTTAAACAACTGACCCGTCTAATCGAGCCAGCCATCATCATGACGGCTGGCGGAGTGGTGGGATATGTCTATGTCGCTTTTTTTATGGCACTCATGAGTGCCGGTGGAAATTTCAAATGACCGTAAGCACTTGGAATCGAATGCACAGGGCGAACTTCGAACGGTCTGTGTTCGCAAGTGGAATACTTGACGCAGCGATCGGGCATGCTTTGCCAATCGGTCGTCGACTGGTGAGGGCAATCAGCATGTTGGTCCTCGCCGGTCTATTCTACGGACCAGACGCTTTGGCCGACGAAGACAATGCGGCGGATCCAACACAACTTAGTCCTCAGATCACGGAACTGCTAAACCAGTTGCAGCCGCCAGCAGTTCCTGCGGCCGAAGATTCCTCTAAGGACGCTGACGAAAAGGAAAAAGAAGAACCGTTCCTGGTTCGATTAAAGGGGATCGTCATGCGCGACGCGGAACATGGAAGCGCATTGCTCGCGATCGATAAAGACCAGTACATTCGAGTTCCACTTAAGCGAGCCAATGCACGCGATGAACCCTATCAACTCAGTCTCAATGGCATGAACTACGAAATCGAGTCATTCTCGAGCTCATCGTTGAAGTTGAAAAACATGAACAATGGACAGGTATTGATCATCAACTAGCCTCTAAACGGCGTGCGGATTGTTACAGGCTCGTTACGTTTGGAATGCACTCGTTGTTCTAAAATGTATGAGCAGCCTAGGTGCAATGCTAATCGGAAAGCGCCACTTGGTAGCCTGGGCATTTTGGCGTCCTGAAGTTTTCGTAGCCACCCGCTGCCAAGCGGTGGAAAACGTTTACGATCGCGTCCACCGTCTGGCGACGGTGGCTACCCAGCTTGCTAAGTTTACTATCGCGTCCACCGTCTGGCGACGGTGGCTACCCAGCTTGCTAAGTAGCGCTGTCCAACTAATTTAGCCTTTTCATATCCAACTAGCGAGTGAGGCAAATCCATGCTGATTCCACAGAAATTGCGTATACCGTTGATCGTCTTGATGGTATCAAGTTCGCTTGCAACAGTCGCCGTACCCGACGAACTATCCACGTCGGAATTGGAACTTAAGACGCAGCGCGTGATTGTCTTCAAAGACGGCTACTGCTTGGTAATTAAAGAGGGTATCGCCACGACGGACGAAGCGGGGGTCGTGTTTACCGACGAAGTCCCCGATGCGGCCATCCTGGGATCATTCTGGGCAGTGCCGGAATCTGGTACGCTTCAGTCCGTTATTGCTGGCTGGCAAACTACAGAAGCCGATATCGAAAAGCAAGTCAATTGCACAACTGTCATTGAAATCGTCAAAGCCAATTTGGGTAAGCAATGTACCTTTGAACAAGGAGACGAAAAATTCTCCGGAAGATTGCTCAAGGTCTTGTCCAACGACGATCTTGAGGAACTTGATTTTACCGACGCGATGTCGGATACCGAAAGTTCACTTGGACGATTGTCGCGGCAGTCTTCCGCTCGATTGACCCTGGACGCACACTCGCTTGGCACGCTGCCATCGACAACCCTGAGCAGTGTTAGCGGTGCCCACTTTTTGTTGCAAACCGAAACCGGCGATGTGATGATTGCGACCGATTCGATCCGCAACCTGACGATCGAAGACATGACCAGTACTCATACCTTGACTGCAACTCGTAAATCACGTCACAAACGACTAGCTATGAAATTTGCTGACGTGAACACTGATGTCAAAATCAACTTGATGTATTTTCGTCCCGACGTACGCTGGATTCCCACCTATCGAGTGAATCTAACGGACGCGCCGTTTGCCAAACCTGGAACCGAGCAGACCAATCAGCATGGGATAGCGACTGGTAACAAAACGGCAGAATTGATCATGCAAGGCGAAATTCTTAACGAGGCCGAAGACTTCACCGATGTCCCGTTTCACGTTGTCGTTGGTGTTCCCAATTTCCGATTCCGTACCACTCCAAGTCCAATGGTACTCGAATCGACTCTGCAAAACGCGTTGAGCCAGGCCGCTCCAGATATCATGGGCAATAGTGGTCAAAATATGAACTATCTTTCCAACGCAATTTACACGCAGCGAGCTTCCGAGTTTCCTGGTGAGTTTGCAAGCGGTGACGAAGTGCGTACAGCCATCGAGTTGCCGGCAGAATTGAACGCGAAAGCAGGTAACGATTTGTTCGTTTACGAACTGACACCGATGAGTTTGAAGAAGGGGGAACGAGCGCAAGTACCAATACTGCGAACCAACGTCGCCTATCGCGATATTTACACTTGGGAGATTGACGTCCCACACTCAGAGACTTACCAGGCGATGGAAGAATCGTCGTCCCCCTTAGCTCTTTCCGAAAACAAGGTTTGGCGCCAGATCGAGTTGATCAACGACACCAACATTCCTTGGACTACCGGCGCAGCGATGTTCGTCGATGGCTATCAAGCTCTCGCTCAAGAACTGTTGACCTACACGTCAGCTGGCGGAGTCTGCCGTGTTCCGGTGACCGTGTCGGTCGATATCCGTGGTAAAATTGAAGATAGCGAAACCAGACGTGAAACGAACGCACTTCGCTGGCGGAACAACGACTACATGCGGGTCAATGGAAAAATAGAATCCCAATTGACCAACAACAAGAGAGAACCAGTCAACGTGGAGGTTCGCTTGCGCTTTGGCGGAAAGTCAACCTCCACGTTGCCGGTTGGAACGATTACTCACCATGCCTATCGTGCGGCTGACTGGGTAAACGGGCAAGGCGACGCGATCAACAACAGCACCTTGGTCCAATGGGAGTCCAAGATTGAACCCGGCGAGAGCTTCACACCGGTGATCGAGTATGAGTTTTTCATGCGGCACTAACTCGGGAGTAAAAATCGAGAGCAGTCGACATCGAATCCCGCTTGACATACGGTGTCTCCTTAAATTCGTTGGCCCCTTCCTGCGTTTCAACCCATGTGCTCGGGAGGGTTTTGGTTATAAAAGGGGGTTGAATATGAAGAGCAGACGAATCACCGCTTTGTACATCGTGCTTGTGGACGTTGGAACGCTGCCCGAAAAAGCTCGGCAGGAGCCTCCCCGCCTCCCGACTGCATAATTTATTGGTCAAATCACAATGAAAGATGTTTAAAGCGGTGGCCTCGCTCTCCCGACTGCGTTACCACTTATAACAAATAGCTGGGAATCACCATGAATTCGATTCAAAGTGGCTTTGTCGAACTAAGATGGTTTTTGAAATAGACGCGCGGTAGGTGAATTTCTCCATGCAGACGATTCTAACCATCGAAGACGACTTGGCGATTCGCCGTGGAATTGTCGATTCGCTCGCCTATCATGGCTTTCAGGTCCTTGAAGCGGCGGATGGTCACGAGGGTTTGCGAAAATCGCTACACGCCAACTACGACCTGCTGTTGCTAGATTTGGCACTGCCGGGAATCTCTGGCATGGAGATTCTTCGGCAGTTGCGTGCGATCCGCCCCACCCAACCGGTAATCATTCTGACCGCAAAAGGGAACGAAGATGACCGCATCAACGGACTGAAACAGGGCGCGGACGATTACGTGGTCAAGCCGTTCAGCGTCAAAGAGTTGATGGCGCGTGTCGAAGCCGTTTTGCGACGATCTGCCGAGCGGCCACGATCGATCGGAGCCGTTTCATTTGATGCCGGTTCGCTCGATTTCGAGCGCCGTGAACTGTGTTTCCACGATCAAACGCGGATCGAGCTTTCGGAGAAAGAGGCCGAGCTGTTGAGCTATCTCGTGTCGAATTCTGGTCGAGCCATCTCGCGCGGTGAAATCTTGTCAAACGTCTGGCGACTTTCCCCACAAGGCATCAACACGCGAACCATTGATATGCATATCGCTCGCTTGCGTGAAAAACTGAGGGACGACAAAGTTAACCCGCGAACGCTGCTGACCGTTCGCGGGAAAGGCTACATGTGGGCCTCAAAAGCATGTTAAAAATGAATCTTCAGATTTGGAGCGTGTTCGTCCTGGCAGTAGCAGTGGTCACGCTTTCGATGTCTTGGCTCAGTTGGCAAGCAATGTGTCTCGACGGAGCACGGGAAATGGACTTGGCGGAAACCGAACTCGCAAGACGCGAGGCGGAACTGCAAGAGAGAATCAGCAGTGCTCTCTACCGTCTAGACTTAAAGATGCTGCCACTAATCTCGGCAGAGGTGGCACGCCCGCACACTATGTATGAACCGTATGTCGCTCTGCCATGGCAAACATCCGAATTCGTCAATCTTCATTTTCAAATTGATACAGATAACACGATCGTCTCACCAGAGCTACCACACGCTTCACTGCATTTGGCTTTTCGCGATGTTTTCCAAGATCCCCAACTGTTCGGCCAATGGGAAGCAAAACTAGACGTCGCGAAACAGACCTTTCCCTTTGAAAAGCTGTACGAACGGATCGCCGATGTTGCGCTCGTCTCCTCATCCGTTACTCAAATGCTAAACACTCCCGCACCGGTCTATAACAACGTGGTTGTAGAAAATTTTCAAGATGCAATTCAAACTGAAGACTACGAGCAGAACCAGTTCTCCGAAAACAGTAACGCCGCCAACAAAGTCGAAATGCAACGCGTCATTGGTAACCGAAGAATCAATGATGAATTTTCGCGACGAAGAGATTCAACCCAACAGATGGCTCTTCAAAATTCGATCAACAGCAGCAATTATATACTGCCGAACAATGGCAATTATGTATATCAACTCAGTCCAGCGGAAGTGTTGAACGGCACCGCGCACCAATCCTCAATTCCTGGTTTTGACGACCTGAGCAACAATCGATCCGCCGATGTTCGCTTGGGCGTGATGCAGCCACTATGGATCGACGGAGAACTTCTGCTCGCAAGACATATTGAACGAAATAGGCAAAATGTGATTCAAGTCTGCTGGCTGAATTGGGATGCGATTCAAGTCGCTTTACGAGCGGAAATTTCAGCTCTGTTGCCGGATGTTCGGTTTCAGCCGCTAACTTCCGACGCAGAATTGAAGACCGGGACGGCTCTCACCACGATCCCAGTCCAATTGGTGATTGACAGCCAAACGGCGCTGGCAAGCCTCGCGCATGATCAAAATTTCCCCTCTACCACACCAGTCCAGGGTTCAGGCATCCGTCTGGCTTTGTTAATCGCGTGGATTGGCTTGGGGTTCGCGGTGATTGCATCAGCAGGTTTGCTACTGGGTGTCATACGACTCAGTGAACGGAGAGCGGCTTTTGTCTCCTCGGTAACTCATGAGCTGCGCACGCCACTCACCACCTTTCGCATGTACGCCGAAATGTTGGCAGAAGATATGGTGCCCGAAGAGAAGCGGCAGTCATATGCGAACACCTTGAAGACCCAAGCCGATCGGCTTTCCCATCTCGTAGAAAATGTGCTCCAATTCGCTCGACTCGAACGGCATCCAAAATCGCTCAGTCGTGAACTGGTTACCGTGCAGGAATTGTTTGAACGAGTTGAACCACGTTTACGCGAACGCGCGACGGATGCCGGTTTTGAATGGATTTTTAGCTGCGAGTTGGCGGATGACGTTCGCTTGGCAACCCAAGTAGCCGCAGTCGAGCAGATTTTGTTTAACCTGGTGGACAACGCATGCAAATACGCCCGGCCCACGCTTCGTCAGCAGATCGAGTTACTGATTTCCCAAAGTGATGGCTCCATAGATATTCGCGTGCAAGACTACGGTCCTGGAATTGCATCCGGCGACCGAAAGCAGTTGTTTCTTCCGTTCCGCCAATCCGTAACGGCAACTGCCAATCAAACTGGAGGAGTCGGACTGGGGTTGGCTCTTTGTCGCAGAATGGCGGAGTCTATCGGGGGTAAACTAGACATTGAACCGTGCGTTAAAGGTGCTCTATTTCTGTTGCGCCTGCCCGTTAGAGGATAGTCTGTTGCGACCGACAATAAATGGCCGGTTTTCATCGAGCGAAGCGGCAGGTATGATGAATGTGCGCGGTATGCTGTGCAGGGTGTTCTTTTTGAGGTCGTTGCGATGCAGTCTCCCTTTCCTGGCATGGACCCGTTTCTGGAATCACAGGAATGGGAAGATTTTCATACGACGTTCAACACGGTCCTGCGAGAGAGGTTGGGGCCATCAATTGAACCGAAGTACCTTGTCCGAGTAGAGCGGCGTGTCTATCTGGAATCCGTCGGCGGCGAACCCGAAACGATGCGGCGCGCCGACATTGCGGTCGTGACTGTCGATCACGGGCAGAAAAGCAGCTCATTATCGACGGAAAGCGGTAGCCCAACGGCTGTGTGTGAGTTGCCGATGCCGATCGCACGACAGGAAACCTATCTGGTTATTCGCGACCGAGAAACCATGTGCGTGATCACGTTGATTGAACTGTTGTCTCCATCCAACAAACGCAGCAGTGGCGATGGACGCCATGAGTATATGATGAATCGTCAAGAGATTCTGTCGAGTCCCACGCATCTTGTAGAACTTGACCTGCTGCGAGGCGGCTTGCGACTGCCGGCGATCGGAACGTTGCCGCCGGGAGACTACTATGCCATCGTCAGCCGCGCTAATCGTCGGCCGAAGTGTGATGTTTATTCCTGGACGTTGAACGACAAACTTCCGGTTATCCCTATCCCGCTGCAGGATGACGATCCTGACGCGACCGTGCGGCTTCAGGAAGTCTTTGATATCGTCTACCAACGAGCCCGCTATGACTTGTCCGTCAAATACACCGCGCCATTGAACCCACCGCTCACGCCCGATGAACTGAAGTGGCTTCAATCGCCGTCGAATATAGATCTTTGATGGTACGATTTTCAGTTGCTTCACCAATTTGCGCCACATCTTGGGTTAGCGAGCGAGCTTTTAAGCGACAGAGTTCGTTTCATGATTTTCCAAAGCTCTTTCGAAGCGTAAAATCAATCCGAGCTCAAAGCCCAAATTCACCTTGCATTTATTCCTTTGCCAGTCCTGTCGTAACTTCTTTTTCTTGTCTAACTTCAATAAAAACCGCGTCAGGTTTGGAATCATCTCTAATATTCTGATAGAAGCGTCGCCAGCTGACCAAAGACATCGCCAGAGAAGAACATGACGCTGGTTACCCGAGTCCAGCCCAAAGAACCCATAGAGTAGTTCCTTATGCCCAGGTCGTTGGATGTTGATCAAGCAAATAAACCGATTTTGCATGTATGTTGACGTGAGGTAAGTGGATGACGACTCAGTAAAGCCACTCGCCGGTCCATCTCACTTGAAAGTTTAATACGTATGTCCATTCGAATTCGCCTGCTCGTTCCTTTCGTTTTGGCAATTGTATCTGGAGCAATCTCGGCGCCTCTTGATGAACCTGCTCCTCAACAGGCTTCGGACATAGTTGCTCAAGCAGTCAGACCAAGTAACGCACTGTTGATACGAAATCAATACAATCCGATGTTGCAAGTGAACGTCGATTGCGTTCCTGGGCAGACAACTCAGGTAACAACGATTGACTTTTCGCTAGAGGGAACGATCGCATGGGATGCGATCGAGGTGATCCAGTTGTTTGGAACAGGTAGTGAAGAGACTTTTTCATCGTCCGTGTTGATTGCGGAAATCGCTGCTCCTGCAGGCGAGATTTCGCTGCCGGTTAATCGGCCCTTGCTCGACGGGCGAAATGTCTTTTGGCTGTCCTGCCGTTTGAAGAACTCCGCTAATCTCCTGCAGCATGTCAGTGCGACTTGCACTTCCATCGCAACTTCTATTGGCAACATCACTCCTAGGCAGGAAACAACCAAAGTAAAGCAACGAATTGGTATCGCATTGCGAAAGCACAACGACGATGGAGTGCATACCTATCGAATTCCGGCTCTAACTACTTCTGCGAAAGGTACGTTGCTGGCTGTCTACGACATGCGGCGTCGCATGGCTCGAGACCTACAGGAAGACATCGATATCGGACTTAGCCGCAGTTTGGACGGCGGACAAAGTTGGGAGACACCGAGAGTTGTAATGGACATGGGCACTTATGGCGGGCTACCGCAAGAACAGAATGGCTGCAGCGATCCAGGAATCATCGTCGACCAGCAAACGGGTGAGATCTTCTGCTTTGCCGTGTGGATGAATGGCAAACCAGGAAAACACCAATGGGTGGACGATGGCTCTGAACCGGGCTTTGAAATTGGCAAGTCGGCACAGCTCATGATGGTGAGTTCAAAGGATGACGGCCTCACATGGACACCGCCTGAGAATTTGACTCGCAATTTAAAGGACGATTCCTGGTGGCTACTTGCGCCGGCTCCGCAAGCCGGACTATGCCTTTCCGATGGAACGTTGGTCATGCCAATTCAGGGCCGCACTGGCCGAGAACCACTAGCCACCTTTGCCACAATCATGGTTAGTCGCGATCACGGGAAGAAATGGATAGTCGGCAATTCAGCCTATAGTGGAGGCAACGAATGCCAGGCAGCCCAATTAAGTGACGGGAGTATCATGCTTAACATCCGCAACGATCGTGAGCGGTATCGTGCTGTTGCGATCACCAAGGATTTCGGCCAAACATGGCAGGCACATGCCACTAGTCGCACGACGCTGATAGAGCCGAACTGCAACGGAAGCTTGTTAAGTTTCAATTATCTGAGTGGCGGCTCGGCGAAACATCTACTGCTTTTTGCCAATCCGCATTCTCAAACAGCACGCACACACCATACGATACAAGTTAGTTTCGATGACGGTAACAGTTGGCCAGCCTCGCATCGCCGACTGTTGGATGAAGGGCTAGGAGCTGGATATCCAAGCCTTACTCGCATTGATCACGATCATGTCGGTATAGTATACGAGGGCAGCCAAGCCAATCTGGTCTTTGAGAAACTCCCGATCGTTGAACTGATGGCTCCCAACGTGTCATTGTAGAATCTTCTCTTCGAATTGCGATCTCTATGGTTATGTCTATATTCCAAGCGTTTCGGTACTTGTTCGCTGGACCTTGGCTGCTCGCATACTTGGTGGTGAGCGTTGGGAATCAGAGTTCATGTGCGCAATCAACTAGCTCGGCTGACTATCAATATGAATCCGGTGACATTCGTATCAGCTTACCGTCAGCAGATGAACCGCGAATTGCGGTATTTGGGCCTGCCTCGTTGGTAGCCGCAGGCAAGTACCTGGAGGATGGTGCCTTGAGTTGGGTCCGCGAGGAATCGTGTGTCAACTGCCACACCACGGGCCCCTACATGGCCGAACGCACAGCGTGGACCCGACAATTTGGACCGCCAAGCGAGGAAGTCCATGCGGATTTCGTCAGTTCGGTTCCGGACGCGGTCAAGCCCATCACACCAGTCGAAGGGAACGGGCACAAATTTTATCCAGACACGTTCTTCAGCGTCTGGAGGGCTCTTGGTCTGGCGGAATGGGATCGGCATGTTAACAAAATAACATCAGAACCGACCGACCGTGCGCTGCGGGACATGTTTGAACATCAATCGGAAAATGGTTCATTTGTTAGCCACGGTGAAGTCGAAATACCGCATATTACGACCGACTTTGAGCTTTCGCTGCAGGCCGCGCGGGCCATCACCGCGGCACCCGATTGGCTGTCTGGATTGCATGACCATGTGCTGCTTAGCCGAATTGCCAAGCTTAAATCGTGGCTGCAAACCGCGCCGCCCAATAACGATTTTGATCGAGTGTTGAAGCTTCAGCTCGCCCATTACTTCCCCGAGCTGGTTTCGCAGGAAGAGCGAGATGCCGCACTGCAACTACTAACATCCAAGCAGCATGCCGACGGTGGCTGGAGTACCCGTGATATGTCGTCGATCGAAGCTTGGCACTTCGAGATGAGCCCAACTGTTGTGAATCTGCTTAACAACCTGCCTGACGCCAATATGCCAGAAAGCGATGCATACATGACTGCCCTTGCTATCGTGCTGATGCGTCAAAGCCACATACCTGCCACCGACCCGCGCATTGCCCGCGGCTTGGCATGGCTCAAGCGCGAGCAACGGCAGAGCGGACGTTGGTGGATGCATTCGCTTTATCGAGGAAACTACCATTACATTACCTATATCGCCACGGCGCAGGCGTTGAAAGCTCTCGATCTCTGTGATGAACTGAAGACCGAATAAATGTGGAATTGATCCGTGGAGTGTTGCGATTCATGAACCCTGCCGGTCCAATCCATGATAATTATATCGACTATCTTCTCGGTCACTTGATCTTGGGTTCAATCTCACTTGGAAGTTTTGGTAAGTATGTCCATTCGAATTCGTCTGCTTGCTTCTTTCGTTTCAACGTTCATTCTTGGAGCGATCTGGGTACCTTTTGATGGATGTGCTGGGCAGACGGTTGACGCCACAGAACGAATTGCGTTCAACGAATTGCGTTCTATGCGGGGGGCAGGCACGACGGAGCCCTACTTTGCGTTGAAGGTTGGCTGGCCTGCCCCACGGATAGAACGTGCGTTGAGCTTTGTCGAACGTCCCTGATCAAGGACTATGAATTCGACAAGTCAATCCAACTGAAACGGGTGTCACGATGTCTCAGTCGTTCAATAGAATTCTAACGGATAGGTCCACTCGGGACAAATCCCTGGGAGATATAACTGCTGTGGCAGCTTGGCGGAAGGCTGGCTCGAACGACTCTGCCCCATTGTACTTTCTATCCGCGTTTCCAAGTCCCAGTCCTCATAACTGATACCATACTCACTCTCTAAGTACGCGCAGAACTCAGTGTAGGCGGTCTCCGCGTACCACTCGGGACATCGCTCGTCGAGATGCGCGAGCACTCTCGACCAGGCAGGCTTGGGCGTTTGACCTACCAAGCGAAGTGAGTGACTGTCGCAGGCTGGACATCGATGCTTGGTACCAGTCTCTGTCGAATCGTCGCCTAGCCCTGCGGGCGACGGATGTTGCCCAGCGGCCTTGGCACACTCATCCTCGTCAATGTCATGGCCAGTGCCCTGGCCGAGCAAGCGACGACAAGTCGCTTGATACTCAGTCCGCTTGCGGCTGCACCAACCTCCAAAGTATCGTGTTTTAGTCAACTGCTGAGGTTGAATATGCTCACACCAACGACGTACAAACTCCAGAATCGGAATCGTTACTGGAACCTGCTCGCGCTCTCCACCAACCCGCTTTCCCTCACGAGCCATGAACGTCACATGCTGCGTATCAGCCGCAATGATCCGACTGTCGCTAATGGGACCGCCAGTCAGATAACGCGTCAAGTACCGGACGACTTGTTCCGCCGTACAACTCTTTGTCGGCGGCGGCTGAATAAAACTCACCCAGTCCAACTCTGCCAACTCGTCACAGAATTCTATCCAGGCTGATTCGTCTTTCAAGTTGTAAAACTTCCCACCCAGCTTGAGTTCACCGCTGGCATACAATCGCCGCAGCCGCGTGATGGCTGCTTTGCGAAACGCTTCGCGCAAGTTGATGGCATCGACCAGATAATATTCATCACTGTTCGCTGCACCGAGGGGCGACACAGCCGATTTCCACTGCTCTTGTCTTAGCTTCTCGTGGCTTAGGCTTGGGCCGCCACCGGGGACCAGTGCATGAACGTGCCAGTGCGGCTGAAGCTGCTGGTTCCATGTGTGCAGGATCATCATTGCAGCCGGATCATAACCTTGTTCTCGGCGAATCGTGCTGCGAAGGCTCGCCGCAGCCGACTCGAACAGCAAGTCGGCCATCGCTTCGCGATTGGCCAATGCCAACTCGGACAATTGGCCAGGCAGCGTGAAGACAACTTGGTAGTAGATCACCCCCTCGAGAATCAACTGCTCAGAACGCTCGGCGAAGTCGTAGCGTTTGCACCCGCTGCACTGTGGACAATGACGGTCGCCACACGAATGATACACTTCAGTGATTTCGCTGCAGTCATTGCACTGATAGGTCTGCCCACCCAAGGCCCTTGTGCGGCACAGAGACAACTTGGCTAACGTGCTTTGCACTTGAAAACATGCGCCGCGACCAGTGTACTGCTTTGCATAAGCAGCACACTGGCTTCGCAGAATCTGCGAAATGCTTAGTTTGGTGGCAGCTCCGGCTGTGGTTGCAGGTTTTCCACCGGTGGTTGATAGGTGGGCAGTTGTTTCACTGGCAACCAATCCAACGGACTGGGCGCACTGTGCAGATGTTCTCGACGACAATGCAGATAGACCATTGTGGTCGAAAAGCTCGCATGCCCCAACAGGCGACTGATCGTCAGAAGATCCACGCCCGCTTCGAGCAACCCTGTCGCGTAGGAATGTCTCAGAGTGTGAGGTGTGACGTTCTTGTTGATGTTCGCTAGCTTGGCTGAGACTTTTATGACTTGTTGGATCGTTGTGTCGCAGTAAGTCTTGTCCGGCGATTTGCCTGGAAAGAGCAGTGATGTGGGTTTGAAGTGTTTCCAGTACTCCCGTAACTCGACCAACAATCTTGGCGAAAGTGGGACTTGGCGTTGTTTGGATCCCTTGCCGTGTGTGATGCGAATCTGCATTCGCTTGGAATCGATGTCGTTGATGTGCAGGTTGGCCGCTTCGGAGAATCTCATGCCCGTCGCGTAGAGTGTGGTCAGAAAGGTGCGTTGTTTGAGGTGCTTTGTGCATCGCAGTAGATCGTCGACTTCTTGTCGACCGAGCACGACGGGCAGCGTCTTGGGACGTTTCCCGAACGGCACCATGGTGACCGGCCAAGGGACACGGATGGTATGAGTGTAGAGAAACCGTAGCGCACAAACGGCCTGGTTGAAGCTGCTGTAAGCTAATTTTCTGTCTTCAATAAGGTGTATTTGGAAGTCTCTAACGTCTTCCGGGGTTACGCGGTCTAATGGTTTTTTAATAAAGTCGGCGAATCTCGCCGCATGGAAGGTGTACGCATCGATGGTTCGCTCGGCCATGTTGCGGATTTTAAGGTCCTGAGCCAGACGGATGGTGAGTGGGCAAGGACGTCTTTGGTGCGGAGTCATGAAGAGCTCTTTCGCTAATGGCGAGTAATTGGCCCGCCGCGCAAAGGCACGCGGC